>CAVQZQ010000100.1:0-73822 GCA_963718435.1 uncultured Acidobacteriota bacterium
TTCATCACTGTGCCACAAATATGGAAATACTTTTTTCTAAAAGCAAGCGCAGAATCATAAATTTGGTTTTTAGTTTATCAAAAGGAGTTGTATTGGTTAAAGTGGTTATATTAGTTGAAGTGGTTTTTAAATCATTGCCAGGCACTGCAACCAATACAACTAATACAACCTTTACAACCAATAGTAACTAACAAATGTCAATCCGTAAAAGAAAATTCAATCCCGAGGACGACCTGGGTTTCGGCTATCAGCCGGTGCTCAAAAGCCAGCCTCTCATCAAACAGGACGGCTCTATCAATGTCAAACGTAAAGGGTTGCCATTCTTTCGCCCTTATGATAATTATCATAAACTGATAACAATGAGCTGGACCAAATTCTGGCTGCTTATCCTGGTGTGTTATCTCATTATTAATGTGGCATTTGCGTTTATTTATCTTGCAATAGGCATCCAATATCTCAATGGCGCCGAAGGAAGGCGACCGCCAATACGTCATCCTGCCGAACACCGCGCACAGCGAGGGCTTCAGCAAGAACCGCCAGCTGTTGTGGTACACGATGAAGAACTTTTTGGCGGCGCCGGCGCCGGCGGCGAGTTAGTGCCTGATCTGGCCGCGCGGCGGGCCCATCATGAAGCTCATCGGATTCAATAAGCCCGGTCCGCCCGGCGTGATGCAATGCCTGGACGTTGCCATCCCGGAGCCCCTGCCCGGCGAAGTGCTGATTCGGGCCCACGCGATCGGCGTCGGCATGCCGGATTGTTTGATTCGCGCCGGCACCTACGGCGTCATGCCGCCGCTGCCGGCGACGCCCGGCACCGAGTTCGCCGGAACCATCGAGAAGGTCGGCCCCAGCGTGACCGATCGCAGGCCGGCCAGCGCGTCTACACCACGGCCCGCGAGCGGCCGCATCGCGGCGGCCATTATGCCGAATACGTCGCAGCGCCCGCGGCGGCGACATTTCTCCTGCCGGAAACTGTCGATTTCGACGCCGCGGCGGCGCTCGCCAATTATCAGGTCGCCTATCACATCTTCAACGATGGGCTGCGGCCACGGCGCGGCGAGACAGTGCTGATCTTTGCCGCCGCCGGCGGCATGGGCAATGCGCTGATCGATCTGGCGAAGAGCGGCGGGCCTCGACGTGATCGGCGTGGTCAGCAGCGACGCGAAGGCCCGTTTTGCCCGCGAACTCGGCGCGCATCACGTCATCGATCGCCAGCGCGAGCCGGTTGGCGGGCGGGTCAGCGAGATCACAGGCGGCCGGGGCGTCGACATCATCATCGATCCGATCGCCGGCTTAAATGTCTCTTGTATTACAGGATTCTTTCAGCGGTCTCAAGAAACCATTCCAGCATTCTTTGGAAGGAATAACATCAGTACATCTGTGGTCCAACTGTTTACGACGATGCCCATCTGGGCCACGCTAGAACATACGCCATATTCGATTAATGCGTAGAATATTGAAGTTGTTGGGTTACACACCACTTGTTGCTATGAATATTACTGATATCGATGATAAAATCATCAACAGAGCCAAAGAACAGAATGTGTCAGAGGGGTCGGAAGCAACTGAAGTAGAAATTGAATGCAGTTTTTGAATGCGATGAAGATCACCGCCATTTTGTGCACCTACAACCGTTGCCAAAGCCTGCAGAAGGCCCTGGCAAGCGTCTCCCTGTCTGCCGTGCCGAGTTCCGTCGAGTGGGATGTCCTGGTTGTCGATAACAATTCCAATGATCAGACCCGGTCGGTTATTGAGAGTTACTGCCAGAGATATCCGAACCGTTTTCGATACTTATTCGAGGCTCATCCAGGCAAATCGTATGCACTCAACTCGGCGATCCGTCAGGCGAATTCGGACGTTCTCGCCTTTATGGATGATGATGTTGAGGTCGATCCGAATTGGCTGCACAATCTCACGGCCGGGTTAAGCGGCACTGATTGGGCAGGCGCCGGCGGGCGCATTCTGCCTGAGATGGCGTTCACGCCTCCACCATGGCTCGATACCAGTGGTCACTATGCGCTGGCCCCGCTGGCGATGTTCGACCTTGGCCTTGACCCCTGCGAACTGCACGAGTCTCCGTTTGGAACCAACATGGCGTTTCGTCGGGAAGTGTTTTCGAAATACGGTGACTTTCGCACCGATCTGGGTCCTCAACCCGGCTCCCAAATACGAAATGAGGACACGGAGTTTGGTACGCGTGTGCTGCAAGCAGGGGAGCGTCTCTGGTATGAGCCTTCGGCCGTTGTATTCCACTCCGTTCCGAGCAAAAGGGTTTGCCAGGAGTATTTCCTGGCTTGGTGGTTTGACAAAGCACGCGCCGATATCCGGGAACGAGGAATTCCGCAGGACACAAGATGGTATCTCGCAGGAGTTCCGCTCTATCTCTATCGCAGATTCTGTGTCTGGACTCTCAAATGGATTTTTGGCCTCGGCATCAAGCGCAGATTCTCGTGCAAATTGAAGGCCTGGAGCGCGGTAGGACTCATCAAAGAATGCCATCAGCTCAATTCCGATGGCCTGAAATCGGTCAACAAGAATCCGCAATTGGTCGGCTCAACGCCCCCAGTCCCACCGAAATAGCATTCGATAGCACAATGCAGAGTAAGGCCTTAGTCGCATGCACATAGACGCTGCACATTCGATCTGATAATTTTGACTTGTGATCAAGAAGAAATCAGCACTTAGACGCACCATCAATCGCATCTTAGGATTGCTGGCCAGGTTTCTCCCTGGAGCTACCACGCTGCGCCCCTTCCTGCATAAACTCCGTGGCGTTCAGATTAGTGGCCGAGTCTTCATCGGTGATGACGTGTACGTCGAAAACGAATATCCGGAATGCATCGAACTGTGCGAGGGAGCGCAGGTTTGTCTTCGATCCATTCTGATTGCGCACACCAGGGGGCCGGGACGGATCGTGATTGGCAAGAACGCGTTCCTGGGTGCAAGCTGCGTGGTGACGGCATCGGCCGGCAGAACTCTCACGATAGGAGAGGGCGCGGTCGTCACCACGTGCGCCGTAATTACCTCGAATGTTTCCCCTTTCACGATGGTTGGCAACGAAAGGGCCAAGCAGCTTGCAATTGTGACGGTTCCGTTGGCGATGGATACTCCCTATGAGACCTTCATCGCAGGACTTAGACCGGTAAAGCCGCGATAAAAACTTCACTCGCTGCGCCGGGTACACCCTTTACAACAGCGGTAATTCGGTGGACGGCGCCTTGCCGTCTTTGTATTACGATGCCACGCCAGATACTGATGCTACTATCCGCTGCTTGAGGTTTGAAATGAATCCGCTGATTATCGCGTCGCTCACAATACCTTCGGCAGAGGAACAGCGTGTCAGGAAGTTTGCCGAATGGATGGGCGTGCGGACCAAGTCGATTCTCATCGACGACAAAGCGGACCCGCTCAGGCAGCTTCTGGATGTAAACGTCCCCGGCTGCTGTCTCGCGATGAGTGCGGAAACACTGGCAGCGCTGTATGTGTCTTCAACGCAGCCCGCTCATCTCCGCGCCTTTTTCGAAAAAGAATGCGCTGCACTGTTCATCTTCCACTGCGGCGACATAGCGCAACACGACGCGTCGCTCTTCTGGCTCACCGGCGGCGCTATCCGCCGAGTTGCTGAGGGCGTGGATCAAAAGGCAGTATTCCAGATGCCGCGCGCAGGGCAACTGTTCAGCCGGCAGCTTGCAGGCCTCTCTTTTTCCGTGAGTCGTCGCACCTCTTATCCTGCTTTTGAATTGGATGCTCGCCCGTCGGACGTCGTGCCAATCATGCTTGCCAACCATCGTCCGGCTTTCTTATGCCAGACAAAGGGGTCATGCAAGATCTTTCTGCTTGCAGGATCTGAAACGCCTGACATTGATGAGCCGCTTTCCCGCAGCAATGGCATTGAAGAATACTACGATCAGATTATTCCTTTTCTCATCTTTCTTCGCTCAAGCTTCGGCGATGCTTGCTGGCACGCTCCCAGGGCCACTGCTCGATTCATCATTGATGATCCATTGCTTATGGATCGGTACGGGTTGCTGGATTACAAAACGCTGCTGAGCTCGATGTCCCGCAGTGGCTACGGAACTTCGATCGCATTTATCCCATGGAATTACCGCCGCACCTCACGGATGTGGGCTGCGAGCCTGTTAGAGAAGAAAGCAAACCTCTCGATCTGTGTTCATGGCTGCGACCACACAAACAAGGAGTTTGCTGCTCTCGACCCCATAATCCTCGAAGATAAAGCGCGGCTGGCATTGGCAAGGATGGAGAAGCACGAAGAGCGTACCAGGCTACCATTCGAGCGCGTGATGGTGTTCCCGCAGGGACGGTTTTCCACCTCCGCAATTTCGGCGTTGCACGCAAATGATTATCTTGCGGCCGTGAATACCTCCTGTTTTCCAACGGACTATGTCACGGGGGGACTGAAGATGGCCGACTTTCTCAGGCCGGCGGTCACACGGTTCTCTGGTTTCCCGATCTTTCAGAGGCATTATCCGCAAA
The DNA here is from genome assembly GCA_963718435.1 of uncultured Acidobacteriota bacterium. Lineage (GTDB taxonomy): Bacteria > Acidobacteriota > Terriglobia > Terriglobales > Acidobacteriaceae > Telmatobacter. The sequence goes on from CAVQZQ010000100.1 coordinate 4,495, forward strand.
ACCTGATCGACTTTGCTTTCGACATATTCCTGGGCAAACCTGCTCTTCTCGTGGAACATCATCAATACCTCGGAGATGGATGCGCGAGGTTGGAAGAGTTCGTGCGAGAGCTGCATAAGATCGAACCTGGGTTATCCTGGCCGTCTCTTTCCTCGCAATTGGCAGAGAGTTGCATGGTCAGACGGCGCGATCGCGAATCAGATGACGTCCATTTCTACACAAAGAACTTCCGGCTGAAGAACTCCCGCGATGAACGGCACCGCTTCCTGCTTGAGAAGGATGAGCCGGATATTTCCGCGATTCGCGCCGTGTTGGAGGACGGAAAGTCGGTGCCGTTCTGGCCGAAAGAGAACCTTGTTCGATTCGAGGTCGAGGCAAATGCCAATCAGACCAAAGAAATAGAAGTCCAGTACCACTCACAACCTCGCCCCAAGTCCGTGCGCCCAGGAGTGAGGTATCGGGCAAGTGTCTTTTTGCGAAGAGAGCTTTCCGAATTCAGAGATAAGACTCTTTCGAAGCATCCCGCAATGTTAAGGGCAGGGAAAAAATTTGCAAAGAGCCTGAAAATGACCGGAGATAAAGGGACATAGTGGGCCCAGATTCTCTCTCCAGTGTTGGCTCTCATTCCGTAAGATACATCGAGGAGTTCTCGCCAATGGACGAAGTACAGATTTACACCCAATTGTCCGAAGTGTTTCAAGACGTATTTGATGAGGATTCAATAAGCCTGACTCCGAGCCTGTCGGCGAAGGACGTGGATGGATGGGATAGCCTTACCCATATTCGCCTCTTATTGACGATCGAGAGAGCATTCAAAATTAAATTCTCTACATCAGAGATCGGCAAACTGGAAAACGTAGGCGACCTTGTGACGCTTATCAAGGCCAAGATTTAATGCATGTCTTCTGTACCCCGTGCCCGAGCGGTGGTTGTGACACAAGAGGCATCGATGAATTCGCTCTATACGGAATTGCAATGGTTGCCGCATGCTCCCAAAGAGTTTTCCGCGCGGCTGAAAGCACTTGCAGACTCTGAGGATCCTCTGGGGCCCCAGTTGCGAGAGCTCGCGCTTTGTGCGATGGATCTTAATCAGTTGACGAAGCTGGCGAAAACAATAGAAAAGGTACGCTCGGCGGGGGTACGTCTCGATCCGCTTGTTCCTTTTCGGCTGGCGATGTTGAGCAATTCGACGATCGACATGATCGCACCGGCGTTGGTGGCGAGTGCTGCAAGGCATGGGATTGCGCTTGAAACCATCCAGCCGTCCTACGATCAGGTAGCACAGGAAGCCCTGACGCCCGATTCGAAGGTCAATAGCTCCAATCCAGACGCGGTCCTGCTGGCACTCGACTATCGAGCACTTCCGCTGAAGTGCTCGCCCGGCGAAGCCGAGCCCGCCTCTGCAACCGTCGAGGGAGTCCTGGGCTACTTGCAGGCATTGCGGAACGGGATCAAGGCCAACTCAAACGCCGTTTGCATCTTTCAGACCTTCGCTCCCCCCGCTGAACTGCTCTTTGGTAGCCTTGATCGAGCCCTTCCGGGAACGCTCAAGAGCCTGATCAACGAAATCAACCGCGAACTGGCTGCGTTTGTCCTCAACTCTGGCGACGTGCTATTGGATGTGGCGGGTTTGGCCGAGACCGTTGGTCTTGCCGACTGGCACGATACGCAGTTGTGGAATATGGCCAAATTTTCTTTTTCCGACAAATTCATACCGCTGTACGCCGACCATGTGGCCCGAACAATTGCAGCCATTCGCGGCAGGAGCGGCAAGGTGCTGGTTCTTGATCTCGATAACACTGTTTGGGGTGGAGTAATCGGCGACGATGGGCTTGAGGGCATCAAGATAGCGCAAGGCGATGCGCGAGGTGAGGCACATCTGGCAGTGCAGCGCCTGGCGCTTGATCTGCGTCGACGCGGAATCATTCTTGCTGTTTCTTCAAAGAACTCGAATGAAGTGGCAAGGACGCCGTTTCTAGAGCACCCTGAAATGCTGCTCAAGCTCGATCATATTGCTGTGTTCCAGGCCAACTGGAACGACAAGGCAACCAACATCCAGGCCATCGCCGACGAATTGTCTCTTGGATTGGACTCCATGGTTTTTCTTGACGACAACCCTGTTGAGCGGGGACTGATCCGTAAACTGCTGCCGCAAGTTTCGGTGCCTGAGTTGCCCGACGATCCAGCCTGGTTTGCCAGAACTCTTGCCGCCGGGGGCTACTTTGAAGCAGTGGCATTAGCCAATGAAGATCTCAAACGCGCAAGCTTCTACCAGGAAAATGCCAAGCGTGCTGCCCTCAAAAAACAAGTCGGCGGCGTCGACGCCTATCTGGCATCGCTGGAAATGACCATCACATTCCAGCCCTTCGACGCAACAGGAAGAGCCCGCATAGTTCAACTCATCAACAAGTCCAATCAGTACAACCTGACCACGCGCCGCTATACCGATCCTGAAGTTGCAGAGGCGGAGAATGATTCCGGGGTATTTACGCTGCAGGTCCGGCTCGCGGACATCTTTGGTGACAATGGAATGATCAGTGTTGTGATCTGTCGACCCGCTCAATCCGGCATATGGGACATCGATACATGGCTGATGAGTTGCCGCGTCCTTGGTCGAAACGTCGAACATATGGTCCTCAGAGAGATTCTTGCCCATGCGCGCTTTGCCGGCATCCATAAATTGTCCGGAACCTATCGCCCTACAGATCGGAACAAATTAGTAGAGGATCATTATGCAAAGCTCGGATTCACCAAGGTCTCTGAAGATGAATCCGGATTCACCCGGTGGGAACTTCTCGTTGAAGCACCTTGGCCCGAGGTTGCCCCGATGAAGGTCGTCTCCCGAGGATTTGCAATCGCGCCGGAGAACTCGCTCGCATGACCCAATGCAAGAGTGAAACTCCAGCATCCGAGAAGGAAGCAAGGCTGCCAAAGAGGGATTTTGTCCTCTTGCCGGCGATCAGCCTTCTGACGATCCTGACGATGCTGATCGCTAGCGAAGGTGTCTGCCGAATGATATGGCCCGAAGAGACACGCGACGCTTGCCTGGTCTCCGACCCGATTATCCACGCTCGTTTCAGTCCAAACTGCAAGTCCAGAACGAAGGTTGCCGAGGGGCCATGGTCAGAGAATTCTTATAACGAATGCGGATATCGTTCGCTGGAGTCCTGCGGTCCAAAGCCTCCCGGAACAATCAGGGTGGCGGTGATCGGCGCCTCGTTCAGCTATGGCTACGGGTCGCCCTATAGCGACGCCTACACAACCCTTGTCGCCAAAGATCTAACCCGGCAATGCAAGCGAAGCGTCGAGTTTCAGAACCTGGGCGTACAAAACGTTTCGTTGTTGGATATCTACCGCCGCACGAACGAGGCGCTCGCGCTTAAACCCGATGTTCTCTTATTGGTCGCGGGTGAAGGCGAAATCAACAGGGAAATGAGTGGCGGCGAACTTGCAAGCAGGAACGGACCTCCAGCGGCGGAGCAAAACGGGAAGCCTGCAACCGGCATCGACTCATTGAAGCACACAGTCTTCGTAGAATTGAAGGAAAGCCGCGCAGCCCTGATACTGCAGCACTTCATGTATCAAGACCAGGCTACTTATGCCAACTTATATCTGGCTTACGGCGACAAGGCCGACTTTTTGCGGTTACCGTTCTCGCCAAGGTGGCAGAAGCGATTCTCCAACCTGGACGTGCTCTTGGGAGATATGAGCAAAAAGGCGCAGGCCGCCTCGGTGCCAATGGTAATGATGATTTCTCCCACGCAGGCTCAAATCGCCATGGCCAACAGCCATCCGTGGGCGGGTGTCGACGTGAACGCTTTTCCGGCGAAGGTGTCCGAAATTGCAGCGAAACATCAGATCTTGCCCGTCGATTTATTGCCAAGCTTTACCGCGCGTCCGGATGTCGACTACCTCATATACACCGCCGACGGACATCCATCTCCGCAAGGGCAGCACGTCATTGCTGGTGTGCTCGACACACAGCTTCTTTCATCCGGTCTCCAGGTCTTCGCTGGATGCAGAGCAACTCAATGAGCGGGATTCACTTCAATAAGAACCTGGATGCACGTTATGATTACCGCATTTACACGTCCGTGAACAAGCACTGAATGCATACGCATTCGGCGGGGAACTAAGGGCAATCCTGTTCCCGCAACTGTAGTCGCCTCCTTTGGGCGAAATCGTTGAAAGGCGAATAACTTTGGATTCAGCTTCATTCCAGTTTGTGTTTTTCGGCCTGGCTGCGGCAGTGGTCTCGAATTTCAACCGTTCACGTACGTGGCGCTCCATGGTGCTGATGCTTGCCAGCCTCGTTTTTCTTGGTCGGCTGTCGCATGATCCGCTTGTCTTTTTCCCCTTGATAGGATTTCTTCTTCTCGGCTATGTGGGGCTTGTCCTGCTTGAGCGCGGCTGGGCCATGTCCATGTCGTGGATTATTGTTCCGGTGATCTTCGTCTATATATGGCTCAAGAAGTACACTTTCTTGCCGGATCGCATTTTCTTGCACACTCCCTACCTTACCCTCGGCCTCTCTTACATCTTCTTTCGCGTACTCCACCTCCAGATCGAGACTGGCGAGAGCGCAGAAAAGCGCCATATCGGGATTGGCCCTTATCTGCTTTACATGCTTAATTTCACGACTTTCATCTCGGGCCCCATCCAGCGCTATGACGAGTTCGCCCGAGACCAGTTTGCCGGCGACCCAGTTGAACTCGGTCCGCGCATCATCGGATTTCAGCTGGAGCGTATCGTTCGCGGCTTCTTCAAGGTCAACGTGCTGGCCATGGTTTTCAACATCGTGCAGCAAGACGCACTGGCACAGATCACGCAACCCTTGCCGCTTAACTTAAAACTCTACGCCGCGTTCCGACTCGCCGTGACTTATCCGCTCTTTCTCTACGCCAACTTTTCCGGCTACATCGACATTGTGATCGCCCTGGCGCGTCTGATGCGAGTGCGCCTACCTGAGAACTTCGATCGCCCATTCTCGGCCGCCTCGGTTCTCGAGTTTTGGAATCGCTGGCATATGACATTATCCAATTGGCTCAAGACATATGTCTATAATCCGCTATTGGTGGCGCTGATGCGGCGAATACCATCGCAGGCGGCAGAGCCGTTCCTGGGCGTCTTCTGTTTCTTCGTGACCTTCTTTCTGATCGGTGTCTGGCATGGACGCACCTCAGAGTTCGTTATCTTCGGCGTCCTGACCGGTGGCGGCATGTCGATCAATAAGCTGTGGCAGTTGGGCCTGACGCGGATGATGAGCCGAAAGGGCTATAAAGGCCTGGCCAAGAATCCCGTCTATGTGGCTTTTGGCCGGGGAATGAACTTCGCCTGGTTCGCCCTCACGCTTTTCTGGTTCTGGGGAAGTTGGGACCAGATCGACCGCGTCTTTGCTGCCTTGACGTTCATGCAATGGCTCGGTGCCTGGCTGGCGGCATGGCTGATCGTCTCAGTCGTATTGGCATTCTGGGAGTGGTCGCGTGCCTGGCTCTTGTCCATCGGGTCTTCTGGAGGTCCGATTCTCACCAGTCGCTATGCGCGTGTCGTTTACGCCAGCGCGCTAGGCCTGGTTGCTTTTGTCATGAATTTCATGCTCAGCCAGCCGCCCCCGCCAATTGTCTACAAGGCATTCTAAACCGCTGCCGGCACTCGCCTGTACTCAGAGAAGCTTGCCTGCAATTCAAATCTTTCACGCTGCGGATGGGTGCATTGTTTCAATGCAGCAGGCACATCTCGATCAGGCTTGAACCAACTCGACAAGAAGATTGACCTCAGTCATCAGCCACGCGATTTCGCGCATGCCAAAGGCCACCGCGGGCGTCGGACCACTCAGAAGAAAAGATCCCTGCTCACTGAGACGGTCGATGGCCGTTCGAATGTCGGGAACCTGGTAGCAAACGTGATAAGTCCCCCCACCCTTCTTGAGGGTAAGGTCGATGGGTGAGTTTCGTCCTAAGGGAGCAACAAGCTCGATTACAGTATCTCCTTCACCGCGGCTCATGAAGCAAACTTTGACGTTCTGGACCGGATCGTCGAAGGGGCCCGAGATGAGTTTGTAATGGAACAGATTCTTATGATTCAGGATTGCTTCCTCTAAGTTGCGTACGGCTACACCTACATGGTGAAATTCGAATTCATCCATCGGCGATTCGTTCTCCCTTAGGCAATAAGACCAAGAACACTGCAGCATGTCAACAATGCACGCGCCTTCGCTAGTTCGGAGAATATTCGACTCGAAGCCCAGGAATCGCGAGTTCGCAAAGCAGAAGGATTCTTCAAGAACACGTCACGTTTTCCAGCCTCCGATGAGTATTTTTGCGATTTGACTCGCGGAGGGCAGGCACTGAGTTCGACCGAGCCGGGCTCGATCGGTCCCCAGGCTCCTTTGCCCTCTTTTCGAAAGTCCGTATACTCATCGGTAAGCATGAAAGTCGCGATTATCGGTGGTGGAATTGTTGGACTGGCAAGTGCGTATCAGCTTCTGCAGCGATTCCCCGCCACCAAACTGCTGCTTCTCGAAAAAGAAAGTGGCCCCGGCCGACATCAGACTGGGAACAATAGCGGGGTTTTGCATTGTGGGTTGTACTATAAGCCCGGCTCAGCCAAGGCGCGTCTGGCGGTGCAGGGAATTCGCAGAATGGTGGAGTTCTGCGCGCAGCACAGCGTTCCCTACGAACTCTGCGGCAAGATCGTTGTAGCAACCGAAGAAGAGGAAATTCCCCGACTTCACTCCTTGTTTGAACGCGGCACCGCCAACGGATTGACCGGCCTTCAACTCCTCGGACCCGAAGAGATTCGCGAGTTTGAGCCACATGCTGCTGGACGCGCGGGGATCCGCGTCCCCCAGGAAGGCATCGTCGATTTTCCAGCGGTCGCCGAGGCCCTGGTCGGCGAAATTCGTGCCCGTGGCGGGGAGATCAGATTCTCCTCTGAAATCACTCAGCTCAAGGAAGCAAATGGCTGGAGGATCCACACCACCAGTGGAGACTACGAAGCCGGCTTTCTAATTAATTGCGCAGGGCTGCACTGTGATCGCTTGAGCAGAATGGCCGGCAATCATGACCAGACCCAGATCGTGCCGTTTCGCGGAGAATATTTCAAGCTGAAACCAGAGCGGCAATACCTGGTTCAGAATCTCATCTATCCCGTACCCGATCCGAAGTTTCCATTTCTTGGCGTGCATTTCACGCGCATGATTCACGGCGGCATCGAGGCTGGCCCCAATGCGGTGCTGGCTTTTGCGCGCGAGGGTTATCGGAACACCGACTTCAACCTGCGCGACCTGGTTGAGACCCTGACATACAGAGGCTTCTGGAATTTTCTTTTGCGGTATCCGTCGATGTGCTGGGAAGAGTTTAAGCGTTCGTTCAGCAAGGCGCTTTTCTGTCGATCGCTGCAGAGACTTGTTCCGGAGATTCAGGTCGACGATCTGATTCAAGGTGGGGCGGGTGTTCGAGCACAAGCCCTGCTGCCCTCTGGGGAGCTCTTACAGGATTTCTACTTCGTACGTCAGGCGCGCGCCCTGCACGTGTTGAACGCCCCAAGTCCAGCCGCAACCGCCTCTCTCACCATTGCAGATGAAGTGGTCGACATGGTCAAGGATGTGATTGCCGGATAGGCCGCGGGCCGTCGAAATCAACGGCCCGTGGCGCCAGTTCGATGTGAAGTCCGCGCAGAAACCTTAGCCGTCTTCCAAGACCTGCTACGGAATCGAAACGTTGGTCTTGTTGGACGCTGGGCTCTCGTCTCCCGACGCGTCGACGCTTTTCACGACGTACTCGTAGGCTTGTCCGCCCTGGACCGTAGTATCGGCGTATGTCGTTGCAGCAACCGCTGAGCTATTCAGCAACTTATATGAACCACTGTTGCCGGATGATCGATAAACATGATATCCGGTGACCGGTTCGGAGGAACCGTCGGGTGCATCCCAACTCAGTTTGACCTCATGAGATGACGGCACGCCGGTGCCACTCAGGTTGACTGTCACCCCGGGGTTGGCGGCGGAGTTGCTTGTAATGGCCAGTTGGCCGGTTTCGCTTCCCGTCACTGCCGGATCGAATTCCAGATTCAAATTTACGGTCTGGCCCGGATTCAACGTGGCCGGGAAGGTGCCTCCTGACATCTGGAACCCGCTACCCGTTAGCTTCGCGGCACTAATAGAAACAGGTGCTGAGCCTGAAGACGTCAAGGTTACAGTTTGTGTCGCGGTGTTGCTCAGTACCACCTGGCCAAACGACACGTTTGTCGAACTGATGGTCAGGCCTGGCTGACCACTGCTCGGTGGAGCAGCGTCCGCCACCTGCATTGCAAACGCTTCAGAAACGCCCCCTGCGGTCGCCGTCAATTTCACTGCCTGGGTGCTCTGAACCGACGATGAGGTTGCGTTGAATCCGGCACTGCTCGCGCCCTGAGAAACTGTGACCGAAGCCGGCACCGCAACTGCCGTTTTGTTGCTGGAGAGGGAAACGAGAAACGGTGTTGTCGCGGCCGCGCTCAATTGCACCGAGCAAGCTTGCGTCGCTGATTCCGTCATAGTCGCGTTGCTGCAGGAGATCGCAGTCAACGCAGGCGCGATTGCCGTGTCATTCGGTACCCCAGTTCCGATCAGGCTGACCGCCGCTTTCGGGCTGATTGAAGAATTGCTTGTGATGACCAGTTGCCCCGCCGCCGCTCCTGCACTGGCCGGATTAAATTTCACATTCAACCTATAGGTTTCACCCACCGCGAGTGTGACTGGGAGATTGCTCTTGCCGCTGGCAGAGAACGCCTTTCCATTCACCGTCAGTTCGGAGAGTTCGATTGGCGTCGCGCCTTTATTAAGAACGTCAACGGTTGTGCTCACGGCTCGACCAACCATCACGGAACCAAAAGAGACAGTGGCCGGTGATGTGACCAATGCCCCTGTCAAGCTGTTTTGTACAAAGTAGGATCCGCATCCCGACAGTGCCAGGCAACAAATCGCTGCCAGGCTAATATTTCCAAGACTGAAAAGCTTTCCATTTTTGTGCGAATGATAGGATTTCCTGACCAGGCTGTCAGTCCGTTGAAGAAAGTTTGATGCTCCAGCCTGATGACGATTCGATTCAGAATGATGACGAATGAGGTACCACTGATCCATCTCGATGCACCCTCACACTTCAAGGCCTCTGCGGCCCAGTATTCCCCAGGACACAGGGATATCCTCTTGTTGTGGCGCCAACCGCCGACCCGGCAGCGTCGTAGTTTACTGAGGTGCGCAGCTTACATGAATTCCGCGCAAATCAGGGCGAGTCTGGCTTTCCTGTCTCTCAAGAGAGAATGTGGCCCGTCTCTCGAGGAGTCAGTTTTTGTGGCTCTGGCGCACAATGTAGGGGAAAATGCTTGAAGGGTCGAACGCAGATTAACTATTTTTGAGTTGATCGCTGGTACGAGTTCTCCGCATGGATGCAGAGATACCTCAACCACGCGGAGTGAGTTCCCGCTGGTGAACGCCGCCCCGATCTTGAAGGATTGCCGAGACACAGAATTACAAATCATCAGTATTGAAGGGGCCGCGCCCATGGAACGTGCTGTTGAACATGAATGTCTAGCCACTTGTGAGCAATCCCAGGGCCAAAATCGAGAGATGGTTGTGGAAACGCCTAGCCTCATGGGATTGTTCAACTTAGAGGATATCCACCGCGCAGATTGCTTCCGCCGCCCACCGTCCGCCCGTGTAATTTCTCTACGGACGAGGTATTTTCTTCCCTGCAGATTGTCAACTAAGTCCCTTAGAAATTCGATTTAGGACCGATTCTGTCCGCTTCGAGATTGTGAAAACTGAGCAGGCAGTTTGTGTCGATCGGCTCACACTTTACCGCGATGATCGTTCCATCAGAATCCGGAACGGCCGAATGAGAAAGTAGAGGCCCTGAAGCCCTCTGGGCAGTTGCACAAATGCCCGATCTCTCTGGTTGGGCCGAAGAAAATTCAATGAGGTCATCAATCTCATCCGATCCTGAAACCCGAGCAATTGAACACTGTATGGCAGGTAACTTGGCGGCGTGGTGCCGGGCGCGCGAAACAAGTTTTCCTCAAAGTGAAGCGCCATGCGATGCGCGGTCGAATCCGAATCAAACCCTCGCAGCATCGGATCGGGAACCGGAGCGCCCGTCATTTGATGTGCCAGCAAAACGCCCAGTGTAAGTGCTCGCCATAGACCTGTGCGCTTCGCTTCTCGGACAGCCTTTTCCCAATCGAGGTCAGGATGCGACTCCAGTAGCTGCGCCACGTCCCAGATCCAGATAAGCCGCGACCAGGCGTGCTTGCTTCCATGCATGCAAAGAACAAGCAGAGTCACTTCAGGATTCATGTCCGGCACTGCGGCGCCCGCAAGCATCGTGACTCGTCTTTGCGGCCATACCCAATCCATGCCGAGGTTCCGCCGGAACCGCGGCTGCGTCAGCTCAAGTCTCCAGCGAAGCTCCATCACCATTCCGTCTGATTTCCGCTCGAAATGGTACTCATAAGAGTTTGAGGCCTCCGGCGTTCCATCGGCTTCCACCAGTGTTTTGAGCTCATATCCTCTGGTCAGAAGAACCTCAGTTGCTCGAGTCAGGTCTTTGTGGTGGATGAGCAAATCGAGATCGCCTGCAGGACGGCTCGAAAGGTCAGGATAAGCAGAGGCTGCGAGCACCACGCCCTTAAATGGCATGGCTGGAATCTTCTCTTCGTCAAATGCGTTGAGCGCGCTGATCAGTTCCGCCGCATTCGCCAGGCTGTGAAACATGTTGCGCTGATATGCAGTGCGCAGTTGCTCCTGTGCCGCGGGCGGCACTGCGGACCCCATCTCGCCGAGTCGCAGGTAGAGCAGCGGAAGCACCTTCTGCTCTTTTGCCATTTTGAGAAATGAGTTCCAGTCACGAATCTTCGCTGCGAGAGGTTCGATCGGCCCAGCGTCGGAAGGCCGCCGGACAATCGATCGCAAAAGCTCAGTGGATTCGCGATCAACTGGCATCAGGGTCATCATTTTAGCTGAGCCACACCCCAGCAATCTCGAAGAGTGATGGATATTTCCATAGCTCCGCAGTCTGCTCAAGATTTATGCCGCAAAACTGCAATCTTTACCTTGGATTCGTTGTAGGGGCCCGATTTTCTCTCAGTATATACCGCGAATCGATCGTAACTGCGCGAGTTAGACTTCCATTCCGGAGCGAATCAACAACTCAAACTTGCCTTCCAGGTGGGCGTGTTAGAGCTAGCTCCGTTTGTTTTTTCTTGTAACTTGGCTGGCACTCACCGAAAAGTACCTAGATCGCTGATTACCACAAGCCGCTTGTTCGTTACTAATTGAAAGTAAATAGGTTGCGGGCAACCCGCTATACTTCATTTGTATCCTATTTCAGATAAGCATTAGCCTTGGATAAAAACAGGAGGGGTCATGATTCAGGTAGAGCGTTCGACGTCAGATAGCTTGAAAGTAAATCAACTCCCTGACGGCTCGAAAGTTATCGTTGATTCCAGGAACGAGAAGGTCTTCGCGCTTAATGCGACGGCCGGCGCGGCCTGGGATGCGTGCAGCAATCCGACGACACTGTCAAAGGTGGCCGAGGATATGCAGCATTCCTTTAACCCCGGGGTCACCGAGGATATCGCAGAAGCGGCCATTCTCCGGCTGCAAGAGCAGAACCTCGTAACGGTGGCTGGTTCATCGTTTACGCCTTCCCGGCGCGCAGTCCTCGCTACTTTGGGCGCCATTGCCTTGCCGCTTGTCGTCTCGATGACGATGACCGAACAGCGTGCGTATGCAGACACGACCGGATCCACAGACAGTGTGAACCGGCCCAGTGCGCATATCAGCCGCCCGCCGAATGCTCAAGACTGATCCGCTTCCTCGCCCTAGACCTGCTTAACCAGAGGACACCGAGAACGATCTCGGTGTCCTCTCGTTTTTTTGGGTGCCATCCGGATTTACTTCCGCAAACAATCGGCCTCTTTGAACCTGCTACCCTAGTTGCTGAACCATGCGTTTTCGTCAGCACTCCTGCTAAAGCGCGATCTCGTGAGCGCATTAGCAGCAGTTCGCCACGCGAACTCTTTGGTCCGCGTTGTCCCTATGTCCAGCACTCGCGTTTTTGGAGTTCGTGCTTACGGTTGCAATATCCAGGTGGAGACGCCGTCTCTTGAGGCGCACTCGGTCCTGGAGCGGTACATTCTGCCCTCCTTGCCGAGAATGGATATTGCAGCAGACGATCCCCACATCTTTGTTCGCGTCACTCAGATCGATGGGCAATTCGAGGTATCCGTCGGAGACCTGGTCGTGGCGTCGGCTTCGAGTGCGATCGGCATGGTGTCGCCTCTCATCAAGGTGTTGGACGACGCCGTGATCGAGCGCCTCACCACACTGCGCGCCATTCATGCGGGCGCCGTCGTTTTCAACCAGCGGGCATTGCTTCTGCCCGGCGCTACACATGCAGGTAAGTCGTCGCTGGTAGCTGAATTGCTGCGGCGCGGGGCCACCTATTTCTCCGATGAGTTTGCTCTGATTGATGCACAGGGATTCGTGCACCCCTATCCGCGGCCACTTTTGCTCCGTAATGGCCGCCCCCAGCAGTCTCCGGTACTTGCGCATGAGTTCAATGTTCCCGTCGGAGATGCGCGGGCCCCCGTCGGCTGGATTCTTTCGATTGAATATGTGCCTGGGTCCACGTGGAAAGTCTCTTCGCTCCCCCATAGCGAAGCAGTATTGACGCTGTTGAAGAACACCCCGCATTACCTGGCGGAATTGCCGGATCTGGTCGAAGTATTTCAGCGCGCCGTCGCCGGAGCCGCCTGTTTCGCCGGACAGCGCGATGAGGCGGTCCCTGCTGTTGATCACATTCTGCAACTCGTCGGAAGCCCCACCTAGGGCAGCCTTCGCGGTAATTGTGCGAAAGCCAAAGCTAAGCTGGGTAGAGCAAATCTGGCAAAAAATCGGGGGAGGAAGACCTTGGAGCATTCCCGCCAAGGTCTTTCTCCCCCGAAGTGCGTTAAACGAACCGCCCCAAAATGCCAGCCCGGCGCCCTATGGAATATTCACGCTTGTCATGTTCGACGCACCACTCTCGACCCGGGATGAGTCGAAGGCTTTCACGATGTAATCGTAGGCCGTCCCACTCGCCACTGTGCTGTCAACGTATGACGTCTGACTTGCTGTAAGGCTGCCCAGCGCTTGATAGCTGTTGCCGCCATCCGATGAACGATAGACGTTATACCCGGCGACCGGATCGGTGGAACCACTGGGCGCATTCCAGGTCAGATTGACTTCGTGAGGAGTGCCTGTACCGCTCAGGCTGACCGTTGCCGTGCTGTTGGTTGAGGAGGTGCTGGTGATCGTTAGCTGACCAGTCACCGCTCCCGCCGTGGTCGGATCAAACTGAATATTCACTGTGGTTGACTGGTTGGGATTCAATGTGACCGGGAAAGTGCCTCCGGTGATTGAGAAGCCCGCGCCCGACAATGATGCTGAGTTCACCGTCACCGAAGTAGTACCGGTTGATGTCAGCGTTACAGATTGGGTCGCCGGCGAGTTGAGTACCACGCTGCCGAAGGACAGGCTGGTTGCATTGACGCTTAAGGTGGACGTGCCGCCGACGTTCAACTGAAGACCAAAGCTCTTCGTAATGCCGCCCGCATTGGCCGAGAGTGTAACCGCCTGCGCCGAGGTGAAGGACGAAACAGTCGCGCTGAAGCTTGCGCTAGTCGCGTTGGCCGGTACCGTGACGCTGGCCGGCACCGCGACGGTCGCATTGCTGCTGGACAGAACAACATTCAATCCGCTGCTCCCCGCCGGCGCGCTCAAGCTTACTGTGCAGGCATCCGTCCCTGCTGCCGACATCGACCCGTTGCTGCAGGTCAGGGCGCTTAACGTGCCGGGCGCCGCAACACCCGAGCCGCTCATACTCACCACAACATTTCCTTGAGATGAATTGCTCGCGATGGTCACCGTCCCGGTGAACGAACTGACGTGGTCGGCATTGAACTGCAGGCTCAACGTCGTCGTCTGTCCTGGGTTCAGGGTGACCGGGGCGGTTATCCCCGAAGCCGTGAACAGTGATCCGGCAACCAAAATCGACGAAATCGTCACAGCACCGGTACCGGTGGCGGTGAGGGTTACGGCTTGCTTGGCGGTCTGCCCGACAATCACATTCCCAAAGTTGATATTCGTCGAGTTGATCCCCAGTGTCGGAGTGCCCGCATTCAACTGCAATGCGAAGGTTTTTGTTGAGCTGGACGCGCTGGCCGTCAGTGTTACTGCCTGGCTGGAGCTGAAGGAGGCCACAGTCGCCGAGAACCCAACGCTGGTCGCGTTGGCCGGTACCGTGACCGAGGCCGGCACTGTCACCGTCCCGGCGCTGCTTGAGAGGTTTACACTCTGGCCGCCGCTGCCTGCTGCCGTGCTCAACGTGACCGTGCAGGCATCTGTCCCTGCGCCTGTCATGATCCCGCTGCTGCAAGTGAATGAATTTAACCCAGGGGTGCTGGCCGTTCCCGTGCCGCTCAGGCTAATTACAGCCGAGGGGCTGGTTGACGAATTGCTGGCGATGGTGAGTTGTCCAGTTGCCGCTCCCACAATTGAAGGATCGAACTGCAAACTCAGCGTCGCCGCCTGGCCGGGATTCAAAGTTGCCGGGAACGAAGCTCCCGACATGGTGAAGCCTGATCCCGTCAACGCGGCCGAGCTTATCGTTACTGGCCCGGTGCCCGTGAACTCAATGTAACTGACTTCATCGATGCGGTGTTGACCGCAACGCTTCCGAAGCTCACGCTGCTTGCGCTGACGGTCAGAGTTGGAATGGCTGCATTCAATTTCAGCGAGACGCTCGATGAGCTGCTGTTCACAGTCGCCGTCAAATTGGCCGATTGCATCGAACTCACTGCCGACACAGTTGCGTTAAAGTTGGCGGTGGTTGCATTGGCTGGCACCGTCACCGTGGCCGGTACACTTACCGCCGCATTGTCGCTGGTCAGGCCCACGCTTTGTCCGCCGCTCCCTGCCGCTCCGCTCAATGTGACCGTGCAGGCATCCGTCCCGGAACCCGTCATGGATACGGTGTTGCATGAGAACGCGCTCAACGTGATCGTCGGGGACGCTGCCGTTTTCTTGCCGACTCCGTGCAACTTAACCGAGGCCGTCGGGCTGGTTGTGGAGTTGCTGGTTATGGCGATCTCGCCCGTCGAGGTGCTGTCCGAGTTCGGCTTGAAGTGCACTTTGAAGCTCATCGTGCTGCCAGCGGGGAGAGTACAGGGAGAGTGCCTTGCCCGTCCAACGAAAGGAACTCCCTGACAAAGTCAATTCAGAGATTTCGACCGACTCCGTACCCTGGTTCACCACGTCGATCTTCGTGTTTGCCGATTGTCCGACACTCACAGTGCCGAAATCGACGCTGTTTGGCGAAGGGCTGAGGGTTCCCGTGCTTGCCGTGCTTGCCCCCTTCACAACGTAGGAACCGCCGCAGCCGGAAAAAACGAGACAGCAGAGCAGCAAGGCCAAAAGACCGTTTGCCCGGTGAGTTAGCCCAAATATGGGCGCATGCCAGTACCCGCCACCGGATTTGATCCGCGGCGCATGGCTCGAAGGGAAAGTATGTATTGCATCGAGTTCCTCACCCTGGGAAGGGCGAATAAAGACGTTATTCATCTGCATACCTCAGTAAGTCCTTCAGGCACCGTTGCACTCAGCGCCTGTGATCCCTCGAGCACAATCGGAGGGTGTGTTGCACCAAGGTTTATCTGCAAGCGTTACCAGTGGCTGTGACGAATGTCACTAAAGTGTTATTTACTTGTTACCATAGCGTCACAGCGCATAAAGCTAAAGATGACTTTAGTTTGAAAAGAAATACTGCAATCTGCTCGGTCGCTCTTCGGTCGCTTTTAATGGTGGTGATGAGAGAAAAGCAGGCCTGATTCTAGAGGTTTTATGGGAAAAGGTAACCATGGATAGGTTACCTTATTGGACAAGAACTGGTTGTGCGGAATTGTTGCACCAGCAATATTTTCGGGATTGAATTGTCACTTATTTGGCTGCGACGATTTGCGGAAAACTCATCCCTTACCGAAGCCAGGGGGCCTCAAGGGGTAAATAAAGATCTCAACAAATCGGTCAGGAGGCGTTCAGCGTCCGTCAGGCGCTTTCCAACTCCGCCAGGATCTGTTTCACCGCACGTGCCGCAGCTTCGGCGCCAAGTTCCGAAAGGCTCATCGAGATGGGCTGTTGCGGATCGATGGTGATGGCGTAGAGAACCACTTCGCGGCCGCCGCCCTGCATATAGAACACGTCCAGCAGGTCCTTGACGCCGACATCATGCGCCGTCAGTGTCGGCGGATAATCGCGCGAGAAACGCGGCGTGGTGCGGGTGACGGTGCCGAAGGGATTGCCGTCGGCCGCCGCGTCGATCAGAATGATGCGGTCTGCATTCTGCAGCGGCTCCAGCAGCATGAAGCCGCCAGTGCCGCCGTCCAGGCATTCGACATCCGGCAGGGAAGCGTGTGCTTCTCGAGGGCCCGGACCACGTGAACGCCGACGCCTTCGTCGCCCATGAGGACGTTGCCCAGCCCCAGCACCAGTGTTTTGTTGTCCGCTATGTTCTCAGTCTGTCACTCTTCTCCCGCTCAAACTTCCATCCGCCCACGATCGAGGAGATGGTGCCGCGGCCTTCGATGTAGTCGTGATAGAAGGACAAGATAGACGTGAACGATGATGAACGCGACGAAGAACCACAGCAAGCAGATGGTGCCAGTAGCGCACGCCCATCTCGCCGCCCATCAGCGGCACGATCCAGGTGAACATCCGCGGCATCCACGAATTGCTCATGCTGGAGTAAAGCGCGAATCCGGTGATCGACTGCGCCACGAACGCCAGGAACGTGAAGAAGTAGATGAAGGCCGCCAGCGAGTTGTGGCCCGTCGAGATGGCGCCGTGCAGCTTGGTCTGCAGCACGTCGGTCTTGATCACGTCGACAATCTCCTGCCGCTGCGCACTTCTTCAGCGGGAAGAAGTTGTTCCACTTCGCGTACTTGTTGCCGACGAATCCCCAGTAGATGCGCGCCAGCGAAGTTGAACACGTAAACGAAGGCGCAGACGAAGTGGATGAAGCGCATCCAGCCGAACCAATACTGCTGGTACGCCTCCGACCGCATAGAACGCGCGAATCGGCGCGCCGATCAGGTAGCCGGTGATGCAGAGCGCCACCAGCGCCACCGCGTTGATCCAGTGGTAGAGCGCGCACCGGCAGCTCCCACACATAGACGCGCCGGTACTCGACCGGATGCGCGGTAGCAACCGGTGTTCGCACTGCTTTGCCGTTGACCGACAGTCTGTTGCGCTCATCGGCTCACTCGAATGAAACCTGGTGAAGGTGCCGTCCCTGCGGATCGTACAGATGCACGGCGCAGGCCAGGCACGGGTCAAAGGAATGGATCGTGCGCAGGATCTCGACCGGCTGCTCGATATTCGCCACCGGCGTGCCGATCAGCGATTCTTCAAACGAGGATCGCTGCTCCTGTGGCATCGCGCGGCGAGCCGTTCCACGTGGTCGGCACCACCAGCTGGTAGTTGTCGATCTGCCGTTCTTGATCTTGATCCAGTGCGCCAGCGCGCCCCGCGGCGCTTCCACCAGGCCCACGCCTTCGCAGTCCGCGGGCCAGGTCTTCGGCTCCCACTTCTCGCTGTTGAAGGTCGAGACTTCGCGCGTCTTCACCCGATCCATCAGCTCGTCCGAAGAATCCTTGAGCCAGACCATCGCCAGCGCGGCATCCACGCCGCGCGCAGCGGTCCGGCCCAGCGTGGAGAACAGCGCGCGCCACCGGCACATTCAGCTTGCCCAGCGTCATGCCGACCAGTTCCTTCACATCGGTGTGCCCGGCGCCATAGGAGACCAGCAGCCGCGCCAGCGGTCCCACTTCCATGGGGTTTTCTTTCCAGCGCGGCGTCTTCAGGAACGAATACTTGTCGTAGCCCGCCAGCGTCTCAAACGGAGGCTTGGGGCCGGTGTAGTTGATCTTCGTTTCGCCCGCCCACGGATGGATGCCCGGCCGCGTCGCCGCCCTCGTAGCTGTACCACGAGTGCGCGATGTACTCCTTGATCTCCTGCGCAGTCGCGCGCGATTGACCGGATGCACCGTGGCACAGATCGCGATCCGAGCACCGCGCCGCGCGCATACTTGAACGAGTCCGTCTGCCCGTAACCCTTGGTCGGAAACTCGCCGTAGCAGAGATAGTTCTTCAGCCCGCCGCCATACTTCGCCCAGTCCTTGTAGAACGAGGCGACGGCCAGCAGATCCGGGATGTAGACCTGGTTCACAAATTCATCGGCCTGCGCGATCAGGCGCGACACAAGGTTCAGCCGCTCGGAGTTGATGGCCGCCACTTCATCGGCATCGATGGAGCAGGGAACTCCGCCGACCAGGTAATTCGGGTGCGGGTTCTTGCCGCCGAAGACCGCGTGGATCTTGACGATTTCCTTCTGCCACTCGAGCGCGTCAAGATAGTGCGCCACGGCCATCAGGTTCGCTTCCGGCGGAAGCTTGTAGGCCGGGTGGCCCCAGTAGCCATTGGCGAAGATCCCCAGCCCGCTCGCCGCAAACGCCTTGATCTTGTTCTGCACATCGGTGAAATGCGCGGGCGTGTTCTTGTCCTACTTCGAGAACGACTGCGCCAGCTCCGCAGCCTTCTTCGGATCGGCCTTGAGCGCGTTGACGATGTCGACCCAGTCCAGCGCATGCAGGTGATAGAAGTGGATCACGTGATCCTGCACGTACTGCGTGGCCAGCATGATGTTGCGGATCAGTTCCGCAGTGGGCGGCACCGCGATGCCCAGCGCGTCTTCGACGGCGCGCACGCTGGCCAGCGCATGGACCGTGGTGCATACGCCGCAGACGCGCTCGGTGATGGCCCATGCATCGCGCGGGTCGCGGCCGATGAGGATCTTTTCCAGCCCCCGCACCATGGTGCCGGCGCTGAATGCGTCGGTGATGACGCCGTTCTCCACCACCGCTTCAATGCGCAGGTGGCCTTCAATACGAGTTACGGGATCGACGACAATGCGTGCCATAGGTGCTTACGATTCCTTCTGCTCTTCTGCGTGAACTTCTGCAATAACGTTGTGCTTGCGAATATTGGTCACAACGGCGTGCGCCGCGACGCCGGCGAGCGTCGTCAGACCCACCGCCGTGCCGACCGTGTCGGCCGTGCTCTCGATGCCGAAGCCCGGGAACGAGCCAGGTGCTGATAGAACGGACCGTTGTCCCAGAAGCCCTCTTCACTGCAGCCGATGCACCCGTGGCCTGACTGGATCGGATAGCTGGTGCCTTCGTTCCACTTCACCACCGAGCAGGCGTTATAAGTCACCGGGCCCTTGCAGCCCATCTTGTAAAGGCAATAGCCCTTGCGCGCGTTCTCGTCGTCCCACGACTCCACAAAGAGCCCGGCATCATAGTTGGGCCGGCGGTAGCAGGTGTCATGCACGCGCCGACCATAGAATTCCTTCGGCCGGCCCTGGCTGATCGAGCGCCGGAAACTGCCCCAGCACCAGCAGGTGCGTCACCACGCTCATCATCACGTCGGCGATCGGCGGGCATCCGGGCACGTTGATCACCGGTTTGTTCACCAGTTTTGAGATTGGCGTCGCGCCCGTCGGGTTTGGCTTGGCGGCTTGTACTCCGCCGAAGGAAGCACAGGCGCCCCACGCCATAACGGCGGCAGCATCTGCGGCGACAGTCTGCAGGATCGATTCCGCGGTCTTGCCGCGCATCATGCAGTAAACGCCGTCGTCCTTGGTCGGCACCGCGCCCTCGACGAGAAGGATGTATTTGCCCTTGTTGTTCGCGATCGTGTCGTTCAGGCTCTTCTCCGCCTGAAATCCGGAGGCCGCCATCAGCGTCTCGGAATAATTGAGCGAAAGCACGTCAAGCAGCGCATCTACCACGATCGGGTGCGAAGCGCGAATGAACGATTCGCTGCAGCAGGTGCACTCCTGGAAGTGCAGCCAGACCACCGCAGGCTTCTCTTTTTTCTCAAAAGCCGAAGCAACCTGGGCTACCCCGGTTTGTCCCAGACCCGCGACGGTTGCGGCTGCCGCGCAGAACTGCATAAACTCTCTGCGGCTGTAGCCCTTCTTCTCCATCGATTGCCAAATGGAATCGCCCATGCCTACCTCGCTCGTCGTGCAAGCACCAAAAAACCTCGTGGTTCTGCTCGTTTTGCAGTACCGCTCAGTTTTCCGATGAATGAAGGCACATTACGCAGAAGCAATAACGACAGGCTGTGCGCTGTATCACACATCTGCAAGTCCAGTGCTTCGTATCGCGTAGTCAACGAGAGAGCTGGATCACAATCCTGAAATTGCGGGGTGAAGAAGATTCATAAGATAGTCAAAATAGGCCGTCCGCCGTTCATCCCGTTACATTGGTACCGATGAACGCGTGCCGTGGCCACTAAGCACGAGGAAGATTCGCTTGCGGAGTCTGGAGCAGGTTTGGAAGGCGCAATTACAGTCCTATTGCGCCGGAGTCGCAACCTCTGCCTTCGCACGTTCCGCCGGAACCTCGAGTGCGCCGGTCAGGCTCGTCACATTTTCCACGTGGTGGCTGCGGCACCATGACTCCAGGCCGCTCGCAATCCGCTCCACGGCGCGCGGGTCGGCATAGCTCGCCGTGCCCACCTGCACCGCAGTCGCCCCCGCCAGCAGAAACTCCACCACATCTTCCGGAGTCACAATGCCGCCCATGCCAATGACCGGAATCTCTGACGGCGCGCGAGGCCTCGTACACCATGCGCAGGGCGATCGGCTTGATCGCCGGCCCCGACAGGCCGCCGGTGACGTTGCTCAACCGCGGCTTTCGCGTCTCCACATCGATTGACATGGCGAGAAAGGTATTCACCAGGCTCAGCGCATCGGCGCCTGCCTCAGCGGCGACCTTCGACATCAGCGCAATTGAAGTCACATTGGGCGAGAGCTTCACAATCAGTGGCCGTTTCGCCACCGCCTTGGCCAGCTTGACCAGGTACTCCAGCGAGCCCGCGTCGGCGCCGAAAGACATCCCGCCCATATGCACATTCGGGCACGAGACATTCAGTTCGTAGGCGGCAATGCCCTCAGCCTGATTGAGCCGATTAATCACCGCGATGTATTCTCCCACCGTGAAGCCAAAAACATTCACGATGCACTGGCACTTTGGGTAGCGCGCGAGTGGCGGAAGCTTGTGGGCAACGAACTCTTCAACTCCGATATTCTGCAGCCCGATTGCGTTCAGCATCCCGGCAGCCGTCTGCAGGATGCGCGGCGGTTGGTGCCCTGCCATCGGTTCCTGCGAGATGCCCTTGGTTACGAATCCGCCGATTCGCTCCAGCGAAACAATTTCCTCAAATTCAATGCCGTAGCCAAAGGTGCCGCTGGCGGCGACAATCGGGTTCAGCAATTCCAAACCCGCCAACTGTACTTTCATGTCGGGTTTCACGCGCGAAAGTCTTCCTTAGTCATTACATTCATGATACTCGGCGGAGAGGAACACCCTCCCAGACGTTTGCTCCTGCATCTGCCGCGACTGTTGACGGCCGGCTTCGCAATGGCTCCGGGAGAGAGCATCCGAATCTCCCAAACCGCCGGGGCATTCGCTCCCGACGGGAGCCTCCAAAACGCCTATACCGGCTGGCATTTGCTCCTGCTCCCGGAGGGAGCATCCGAATCACAAAACCGGCGGGGCATTCGCTCCCGACGGGAGCCTCCAAA
This sequence comes from uncultured Acidobacteriota bacterium, assembly GCA_963718435.1. Classification (GTDB taxonomy): domain Bacteria; phylum Acidobacteriota; class Terriglobia; order Terriglobales; family Acidobacteriaceae; genus Telmatobacter. The sequence goes on from CAVQZQ010000100.1 coordinate 26,223, forward strand.
ACCCCTAAACCGGCTGGCATTTGCTCCCGGAGGGGAGCATCGGAAAATAGCCCAGCATGGAGCGCAGCGCAATGCTGGGAATGCAGCCGCCCAAACCCCTTCAGCCCCGTAGGGGCGGAGCGAACCATGGTGGATAGACTAGACAAAACCGAAAGCCAGTCCGTTTGAAGGCTAACGCGCTTCGTCGTCCATCTCTCGCGAGTGCCCACGTTTCCACCAAAAACAGAGGCGGCCCTTTATGGGCCGCCTCAGTCGAAAACGAAAAAGAACTACACCGTGACCGGCTCCGTAGCGTTCACTTTCACCGGCGTCAGCCATCCGAAGCGGTCCGGCTTCAGGCCGTTTGCGATGGCGAAGAATTCGTCGGCAATCTTCTGCGTGATCTCGCCCGGTTTGCCGTCGCCAACAACGATGCGGTCAATCGACCGGATCGGCGAAACTTCGGCAGCGGTACCGGTGAAGAACACCTCATCGGCGATATAGAGCATCTCACGCGGAATTGCCTGTTCGATCACCGTGAGTCCCAGGTGGCGGGCAATAGTCAGCACGCTGTCGCGCGTGATGCCCGACAGGGCTGAGTTCGCCAGCGGCGGCGTATAGAGCACGCCGTTACGCACCACAAAGACGTTTTCGCCGGACCCTTCGCTGACCAGCCCGTTCACGTCGAGGGCAATGCCCTCGGCGTAGCCGTTGATATCGGCTTCCATGCGGATCAACTGCGAATTCATGTAATTGGCCCCGGCCTTGGCTAGGGCGGGCATGGTGTTGGGCGCAAGCCGGTTCCAGCTTGAGATGCAGACATCCGCGCCCCCGGTGCCGGCGACATACTTGCCCCACGGAAAATTGGCCATGTAAATCTCGATCGGCGAACCCTTGGGGTTGACCCCGATCTCGCCATACCCGCGCAGCGCAATAGGCCGGACGTAGCACGGCGCAATGCCATTGGCTTCGATCAGGTCGACCACGGCTGCGCAAAGCTCGTCGAGGGCAAATGGTAGATCCATGCGGTAAATCTTGGCCGAATCCAGCAGGCGCTGCATGTGCTCCGGCAGCCTGAACACCGCCGACCCTTGTGGTTGTGCGTAGCAGCGGATGCCTTCGAATACGCTGGATCCGTAGTGGATCACGTGGCTCATCACGTGGATGGTGGCCTGTTCCCAGGGAATCAGGTTGCCGTTGTGCCAGATTTTTGAGGTACTTTGGATGGGCATCGAGGTTAAAGTGCTCCTTGATCGCGTCCTGAGCGACTATCCCTCAGCCTACCGCGATTTGGTACCCCCTGTCACGGGGCCGATTCGGATCGCAAGCTGGATGTTCCCGCGAGAGTAACTCTGCCGGGCTGTCCACACGCGGTTTGGATCATGTGCTAAGGTCCAACCGTGACTTGGGACAGCGCAAAGCAGGGCACCACCTCTTCGGGAAGTAGAAGGAAGCGGCCGCGCCTCTTGCCCGGGCTGGGAGTCGCCGATGGCTTCACCCGCCATCCGTTTGACATCGAAAACGGCGTGCGTACCAGCGGCCTGATCGCAGGCCGCCATCTGAAAAGCGGTCACCTGCACGACCGTCACGCGACCGCCTATTACGGAGTCGCGCCCTCGGTCTTTCAGACCCTTATCAAGCGTTGGCAAAAGGCCCATCCTGCTGTCGCCTTCGAGGAGTTCACCTTCATCGACATAGGGGCAGGCATGGGCCGGGCAGTGCTGCTGGCGGCCGAGATGCCCTTCCACTCGGTGGTCGGCGTCGAACTGCATCCCACCCTGGCGCGAATTGCGTGCCGTAATCTAACCATCTGGCGGCAGGCCGATCGGACGCGCACCGCGGCGCGCATCGTGTGCGGCGATGCAGCGCAATTCACGTTTCCGCGTGGCCCCTGTCTCGCATTTCTCTTCAATCCCTTCGGTGCGACCGTGATGCGGAGGCTGCTCCGGCACATGGCATCAAGCTTCGCCGACCGCCCAGCCCAATTGGATCTCCTCTATGTGAATAACGAGCAGGAGAGCGTTCTTCAAGCCCAGCCGGGTTTCAAGCGCCTGTTTCTGGGTCAAATCAAGCGATCGCGCAAGGACGCCATTGCCGATCACGCGATTATGGCCAACCAGCCCGACGGAGAGTACGCCTCAGCCAATCATGAGGACTGTTCGATCTGGCGCTGGGCCGGCCGACCCCATCGGCCCATCCAAATGAGCCGGCAGGGAACTGCGAGCTGAGCGCCGCGAACCGAGATACCAAACATATTTCGCGCGGAAGTTGTTGACGGCGAGGCCCTTCAGAGCGAAAGCTGTTCCGTGGGCAAATGCGCACTGCCATTTGCCATGACAAACGGGCCCCCACCGAGGCGGTGATTTGTGCCTCGCAAGAAGGGAAGTACGACCGTGAAAGAGCCGCATCTGATCCTGGGCATTGGTGAACTGCTTTGGGACATCCTGCCGCAAACGCCTCAACGGTTGGCAGGAATCCCCATCGATGAGTCCGGGACGATCGGCTTGCTGGGCGGCGCGCCGGCAAACTTTACAGTCATGGCTGGGCGGCTCGGCAATCACGCGGCAATCCTCAGCCGGATTGGACGCGACGACCTGGGCCGCAAGGCGGTCGACTTGCTCGATCCGCTACCCGCCGACACCAGTCATCTCCAGGTCGACACGGTCCATGAGACTGGCCGCGTGACAGTGGCTCTTAAAGACGGCCAGCCGCAATACATCATCCATCAGCCCGCGGCGTGGGACTCGATGGAGCTTTCAGACGAGTGGGTACAATTGGCCACCAGGGCCGATGCCATCTGCTTCGGTTCGTTGGCGCAACGAAGCGTCGAATCCCGTCAGACGATTCAGACGCTGGCCGCGCAGACCTCGGCCAGTTGCATACGCGTCTTCGATGTGAATCTGCGCCCGCCCTTCTACTCCAGCGAAGTAGTGCAGGAGTCACTCGAGCTCGCTTCCGTGGTCAAAATGAACGATGCTGAGGTGCCACAGGTACTCACCCTCCTGGGATTGCCCATTGAGGGTGAGCAAACCGTAGCCATCCTCCGGCAGAGCGCGGAACGCCTGCTCGCCGAATTTCCGACGCTGCAGATGGTCGCGGTCACGCGCGGCCCTCGCGGCAGTTTGCTGGTCACCCGTGACGAGTGGCACGAGCACCCCGGAATCCCCACAAAGATCGCCGACACTATCGGCGCCGGCGACGCATTCACCGCCGCCATGACGCACTATATGTTGCGTGGCGCAGGCCTTGAGACGCTGAACGAAGCCGGCAACCGCTGGGGCGCGTGGGTGGCCTCCCAACCCGGCGCCATGCCGCTGCTCCCCGACCCCGAGCGCGTCGCCATCGCCGCTGCAATTGGGGAGTAACGCGGCAATCGTCCGTTCCTTCGGCGCGCATCTTGAGCGTACAAGCCGCGAAGCCTGGGGCGAGGCGGCGCACGGTAGGGGGTCAATTGGCCCAATACCCGGTGCACCTGTTTCGACGTCTGTGTTTTAAAGTAATGAAACGGTGATCATCAACCTTGCCAGGCGCGCGCACGATCATAACTGGGAACTGGATCCCATTACGCGCTCTCTGCTGGACACTGATTTCTACAAGCTGCTCATGCTTCAGTTCATCTGGAAGCATTTCCCCACCACTCGCGCCACCTTTACTTTGCTCAATAGGACTTCGTCCGTGCCCCTGGGCGAGATCGTGAATGTCGACGAGTTGCGTGAGCAGTTGGAAGCCACTCGGAAGTTGCGCTTCCACAAGTCTGAACTGATCTGGCTGGCGGGCAACTCCTTTTATGGTCGCCGCGGCATCTTTGAGCCTGCATTTCTTGAGTGGCTCGAAAACGACTTCAGGCTCTCTGATTTCGAACTCGCCGTGGGGGACCGGCAAATTTCGCTGCGCTTCGAAGGCCTTTGGACGCAGAGCACCCTTTGGGAAATCTATGCGCTTTCGGCCATCGACGAGCTCAAGACCCGTGCCAACCTCAAGCGCCTCTCTGAATTCGAACTCGACATCCTCTACGCGCGCGCCAAGACCCGCCTATGGGAGAAGATGGAACGCCTTCGCGGCATCCCCGATCTCAACGTCAGCGACTTCGGCACTCGCCGTCGCCACAGCTTTCTCTGGCAGGAATATGTCGTCAAGGCCATGAGCGACGTCCTCGGACCCGGCTTTGTCGGCAGTTCCAATACGTATCTTGCCTACACGCACGATCTTGAAGCCATCGGCACCAACGCGCACGAACTGCCCATGGCCATGGCCGCGCTTGCCGATACGGAAGAACAGGTGAAATCGGCGCAGTATCGCATGCTTGAGCTGTGGCAGCAGACCTACCAGGGCGAATTGCTGATCATGCTACCCGACACGTTTGGCACCACCCAGTTCCTGCGCGATGCGCCCGGTTGGGTCACCCGCTGGACTGGCCAGCGCATCGACAGCAAGGATCCTTTCATCGCAGGCGATGAGTTCATTCGGTGGCTCGAGCAGCGTGGTTGCGATCCGCGAAGCAAGCGCCTGATCGCATCGGACGGGTTGGATGTTGACCTTATCCTCGGCCTGCATGCCTACTTCGGCGGCACGCTACGCAACGGAGCCACGCCCGCGGACTTCCGGCGCGCCGGCGATTTCAACGACGAGAGCAAATGGATTCCCGAGCGCCGCATCCGCATCAGCGCAGGGTGGGGCACCTATCTCACCAACGACTTTCGCAACTGTAATCCTCTCGGCGACGACAGCTTTGATCCTGTGAGCCTGGTCTGCAAGCTCAGCGAGGTCGATGGACGCCCAGCCGTCAAGCTGTCCGACAACTACTCGAAAGCCATGGGGACCCCGGCCGAGATCGAGCGCTATCGCAAGATCTTCGGCATGGCAGGGGTCGCGGACGTGCCCGTTACGGTATAGCCGCAGCCCGCAAAAAGGCCCGCAAGTTCATGCGGGCGTTTTGGCCGGCCAAAGACATCGCGCAAAAAACAACCCCGGCATAAAGCCGGGGCGGTTGGACGGAAGTCGGAGCTCGCTTAGGCTTTCGCCGCGCGCTCTACTTCCTTCAGACGCGCAGCCTTGCCGCGCAGTCCGCGAATGTAGAACAGCTTGGCGCGACGCACCTTGTAGCTGCGAATCTTCTCAATCTTGTCGACAACTTTGGAATTGAACGGGAAAATGCGCTCCACGCCCTGGCCAAAGCTCATCTTGCGCACCGTGAAGGTGCCCTGCGGTCCATTGTTGATGGAGATGACGAGGCCTTCAAACGCCTGCAAGCGCTCTTTATCGCCTTCCTTGATCTTCACATGGACGCGAATCTGGTCGCCCGGCACAAACGCCGGCAAATCGGTGCGCTTCAGCTTGTCGGCCAGGCGCTGCATTACGGGATGAATAGACATCGTAGTTTCCTGCTGATGAACTCAGAGTCTTAAGTTTATCAGAGAACGTCATTTCATGCCTAATCTGCCCTTCATGTTCAAGTTGCGCTATATTTTCGGGGTATGGATGAGAAACGAGAATTGTTGCGGCATACGCTGGCAACGGTCGCCTATCGGGCCGCACGGGCGCTCGACGGAGCGCCGGAGGAGTTTTGCGGCTTTGATGGCGCGGGCAAACACCCTGTGCTGATTTTGGCCCACATGGGCGATGTTCTGGATTGGTCGCTCAGCATAGCCAGGGGCCGCGAGCACTGGCAAACCTCGCCGCCGCTGGCCTGGGCGGATGAGCAGAAGAGGTTCTTCTCGTCGCTAAAGGCTCTTGATGAATTCATGGCATCCGCAGAGCCTCTCCAGGCACCGATAGAAAAGCTGTTTCAAGGGCCGGTGGCTGACGTGCTCACCCATGTTGGACAACTCGCTATGCTGCGCCGTCTCGCCGGCAGCCCCACTCGCGGCGAGAACTTCTACGTTGCTTCCATCGCGGTTGGCCGGGTGCAAGCGGATCAGCCGGCTCCTGCGCAAAAGTTCTGAGGCGCTATCCCGCTCTGTCGTGGCATCGCTCTCAGCGAATGAAAGGAATGTAAGCTGCCGTCGCTGCCCTGTAGCGCGCGTACTCTTCCCCGAATCGGGCCGCAAGCAAACCTTCCTCCGCGCGCACCCGAATCTCGGTTCCAATCAGGAAGAAAATCACTCCGGCTACCAGCAGCGGCCACCAGGTCTTCGCAAATCCCGTCGCGAGCAACATGCCCAGCATCGACGCATAAATCGGATTGCGCACCCACCGGTAAGGTCCAGTTGTGACCAGCGTGTGGTCCTCGCTCAATGCCGCTTCAAATCGCCACTGCTTGTCCAGGTGTCTCGCCGCCATCCAGACCAGCGCCACCGAGGGCGGCCCAAGAATCATTGAAGCGATCAGCGATTCAGGGGACTTCTCAAAACCCGTTGGCCGCACGAAAGCCCAGATACACGCAAAACTCAGCATCACCAGCAAGATTCCCCAGCGCGACGAGGGTGCCCGCACTGCCTTCTTCTGCCCGGCCGCCCGTTTCTGCGGACGCACAAAAGCGAGTGACCACAAAATCCAGCAGAGTCCCAATTCCACGTAAGCGGCAATGGCAAGCATGACCAGGTCCTCTCATTTGTCTCGTGCGCGAATTGCCGCCAGCAGCCGCCGGTCCTCTTCGTTCAGCGCGGCGCCCTCCAGCAGATCGGGGCGATTGGCCAGCGTCTTGCGCAACTGCTGCTCCCGCCGCCAGCGGCGTATCTGCCGGTGGTCTCCATTCAGCAGCACTTCCGGTGCAGCCACCCCGCCAAACTCGGCCGGCCGCGTGTAGTGCGGGTAATCCAGCAATCCTCCTGCGCCATGCTGCGAGCGCGGCACCCCCTCGGTATCGCTGGTGATCTCCGCATCAGCTACGCCAAAGCTCTCAAACTCACCTGAAGCTTCATTGCCCAGCACGCCCGGTACCAGCCGCATCACTGCGTCCACCACCACCGCCGCGGCTAGCTCGCCACCGCTCAGAACATAATCGCCGATTGAGAGTTCCATATCGCAATAAAGCTCGTTGATACGCTCGTCCACTCCCTCATACCGCCCGCAAATCAGCACCACGCGCTCCACTGTCGCCAGTTCCCGCGCCACCGCCTGCGTAAACGGCCGTCCCTGCGCCGAAAGCAGAATCACGCGCGTCCTACTCGACGCGAACGCAGGTCGATCGGAATCGCCCGTCACACCGGATGCCCCATCCTTTCCGCTTGCTTCTGCGGAAAGGGTGGGAGAAGAATCTGCCTGATGCGTCGAACTTCGCGATGATTTTGGCTCGATCCCCAAAGATTCCAGCGCCTCAGCCAGCGGCCCCGGCTTCAGCACCATGCCCTCGCCGCCGCCAAACGGTCGGTCATCCACTGTCCGATGCCGGTCATGCGTAAAGGTGCGCAAATCATGCACGCCCACCATCACCCGCCCCTCAGCCTGCGCGCGTCGCACAATGCCGTGCTCAAAAATTCCCGCAAAGAACCCCGGAAAGATGGTGATGATTTCAAACCGCATAGGATCACTCTTCATCATTATGCAGGGTCGATCACCGAAGAGTTTCTCCGCAATGTGCTTTAATGTTGCCCATCCATCATGGCTGACATTGAGTCGCTCTTAAACCGCTGGCAAACCGCTGGAGTCCTCGACGCAGAAATGGCCAGGCGCATCCGCGCCTATGAGTCGGCGCGGAACAGTCATCCCGCTCTACGATCCGCCCGCTTGGGATGGCAGGGAACTGTCGCCCTCATTCTCGGCGCCATCCTCCTGGCATGTGGCGTGGTGCTGTTTGTCTCCGCTCACTGGGACGAAATCGGACCTGGGGCGCGCTATGTCCTCGTCATGGCCATGGTCGCCGTCTTCCACATAGGCGGAGCTGCGACGCGGGAGCGATACCACGGCCTCTCCACCGCGCTGCATGCCGTCGGCACCATTTCGACCGGCGCGGCGATCGCGCTTGTCGGCCAAGTCTTCAACATCCAGGAGCATTGGCCCGCGGCGATTCTGCTCTGGGCCATCGCCGCCCTTGCAGGCTGGGTGCTGCTGCAAGACGAAGCCCAGCAGACGTTGACTTTTCTCCTGTTTCCGGCATGGATCGGTTCGGAGTTTTCGTTTGCCGCCGAAGGCCACATCGGACAAGACGTCTACCTCGGCCGATTCCTGATCGTCTGGGCCGTCCTCTACCTCACCGTGTTTCTCGGCTCAAAACACAGGGTCGTTCAAGGCATTCTGTTTGCCGCCGCAGCCATTTCCGCGCTGATCGGGATCCTTCTAATGGTAGAAAGTTGGCGTTCCTGGTCCGGCAACCAGACCTTCCTGCCGCTCCACACCCGCGTCTGGGGCTGGGACGAAATCGCCGCGCTCCCACTTCTCTTCTCGCTTTTCCGCTTGCGCAAGAGCCTGCTTCCGGTGACCGTGGCAATTGCTTTGTCCCTCGCGCTCCCCTGGTGCAGTCGCACCTGGAAGGAGTACTACAACTACGGTACTGCTCACGGCTCCTACAACCGTACTGAGGCCATTTTCGCAGCGCACGCGTTGGTCGCGGCATTCTGCGTCTTCCTTATCTGGTGGGGCGTTCGTCAGGCCAGCAAGGCCCTCGTTAACCTGGGAATCGTAGGCTTCGCGATCACTGTCATCTGGTTCTACTTCAGCGACATCTTCGACAAGGTCGGCCGCTCGCTGGGGCTGATCGGCATGGGTGTTCTATTCCTCGCCGGAGGCTGGGCGCTTGAAAAAATACGCCGGGGCCTCTTGAACCGCATGGACTCGACCGCCGCAGTTCTCGAGGAGGCCCAGTGAAGCTAGCGGGAATCAATATCTCTGCGAAATCAATCGCCCTGCTCGTCCTGCAGTTGGCGCTCGTTTCGTCGATCGCCGCCAAATACTTCTACCAACGCTCGACCTGCCCTCGTGTCTGGACCCATACCATCGCATTCGATCCGGAACTGTTCATGCGCGGCCGCTACCTGAGCACGCAGCTCATGGTCGACGGCTGCCAAAGCACGCTGCCTTCGGCCAAACAAGCCACTTTCCCGCGTGATATCAATGGCGTTCCTGAAGGATTGAAGTACGCGATTGCCGCGCCGCAGGCCGTTCATTTCCCCGCAAAGCTAACCGTCCAGAACAAAAAGCTCGTGGTAATACGCCTTCCCGAGAGTGATGAGAATGCGGCCGGCCAGTGGGTTGCCGCCTGGCCAAAAGCGTCCTGCGATGATCTGCGCCTCGATGAGCCCGTCAACTTCTATATTCCCGAGCACGCGCAAAGCCCGCTGCCGTTAAAAAGTGGTGATGAGCTTTGGATCGAAGTCACCGTCCCGCCCAAGGGTCCGCCCCGCCCTCTCCAACTTGCCCTCAAGCAGAATGGCGCCTGGAAGCCGCTCGCATTTCAGTAGAGCGAGTCGGGCCACTCAGCCCGTAGCCCTGCAGAAATGAAAGCCAATTGGGTAACCTCTTTCGGCATTACCAATTCCCCTAAAAAAGCCGATAATCTCTGCGGATTGCGCCATAGCATTGAGCATAACTCTCGCCATTCGTCGAGTTTCGAAGAGTTATATGACTTAATTAACTTAGAGTTACAGGAGCTACCAACTTAGGTAACACGCGAATAGCACTTTAGTGACACAAATCACTTCGGCTTCTCCTCGATGGCCCCATTCTTTATTTAAGCCAAAAACAGACTTGGCAATTGGAATCGGGGTGCACAGAAACATGGCGCGCACCGAGAAGGTGGAGTGTGTGACTAGACTTTCAGAGCTCAATAAATTTAAGGTTCGTTCATTATCGGCCAATAAATTCAATGGATTCGATTCAACCTCATTCAACCGGGCCTTCAGGCTCAACTACACGCGCATCGCCCTGCTCGCAGTAATAATCTGCTGCTTGCCGTTCGCTTTGCTCGCGCAAAGCACGCCGTCGCTAGTCCTCAGCACGAACAGCCTGGCCTTCGGCAATGTGTCAGCAGGACAGACTGCCTCGAGGACCGTGACCTTGACCTCCACCGGTACCGCTCCAGTCACCATCTCAACCATTTCCGTGGTCGGATCCCTGTTTACAGAATCTGGAGTCGCCGCTCCCCTAACGCTGAATCCGGGCCAGACCGCGACACTGACGATGACGTTCACATCCCCTCACGTCAGCACGTTCACCGGCGTATTGACAGTTACCAGCAACTCTTCCACCAGCCCCACGGCGGTGGTGAATATGAGCGCGTCGGGTGTGGCGGGCACGCCCACACTTGGCCTCAGTACGACGACCATCAGCTATGGCAACGTAACAGTCGGACAAACGGCTTCGCGGCCTGTAGTGTTGACCTCCACGGGGACGGCTCCAGTCACCATCTCGGGCATCTCCATCGTCGGATCTCTCTTCACTGGAGCCGGAGTTACCGCTCCCTTGACGCTGAATCCCGGCCAGAGCGCGACGTTGACGATGACATTCACATCTCCCCACGTCAGCACCTATACCGGCGTACTGACAATCAACAGCAACTCCTCCACCAACCCCACGGCCGTGGTCAATATGAGCGGCTCTGGCGTGGCGTCAGCAGGAGCATTAAGCGCTCTCTCCTGCGGCACTGGCTCTTATACGGGAGCCGGAACCGATGCCTGCACGGTAACGCTGAACACCCCGGCGAGCAGCGGCGGGCTGAGCGTAGGACTTTCCAGCAGCAGTACGTCTTTCACTGTGCCTTCCACGGTGACGGTGCCTGCGAATGCTACCAGCGCCGCATTCACGGCCACTGTTGCGTCGGTCAGTTCCGCGCAAGCAGTCACCTTGACGGCCGCCGCGGGCAGCGCCTCTAAAACCTTCTCGGTGCAGCTGAATGCCGCCACGCCCAAACTCGGCCTCAGCACCACGAGCATCAGCTATGGCAACGTGACGGTTGGGCAAACGGCTTCGCAGTCGGTAGTCTTGACCTCCACGGGCACGGCTCCAGTCACCATCTCAAGCATTTCCGTGGTCGGCTCATTGTTCACGGCATCTGGAATGACCGCGCCTGTAACAGTCAACCCCGGTCAGTCTGTCACCTTAACCATGAAGTTTTACTCTGACCACGCCAGCACGTTCACCGGCGTACTCACAATCAACAGCAACTCCTCCACCAACCCAACGGCCGTGGTCAATATGAGCGGCTCTGGAGTGGTGGCACCGGGAGTATTGAGTACTCTCTCCTGCGCCAGCGGATCCCTCACCGGAGCCGGAACGGATGCCTGCACCGTAACGCTGAACGTCCCGGCGGGCAGCAGCGGCCTGAGCGTCGGCCTTTCCAGTAGCAGCACGTCGGTCGTGGTGCCGTCCTCGGTGACGGTGCCGGCCAACGCCACCAGCGCCGCATTCACGGCGACTGTCTCGTCGGTCAGCGCCGCCCAGGCAGTTACGCTAACAGCCGCCGCGGGCACAGTCTCCAAAACGTTTGTCTTGCAGTTGAATACCGGTACTTCAACTCTCAGCGTCAACGCAACCAGCATAGCCTTCGGTAACGTCTTTCTGAACTCGCCCGCAACCCAGTCAATCACCTTCACATCCACGGGCACGGCTTCCGTGACCATCAACTCCGGCACGATCACCGGCACAGGTTTTACCATGTCCGGCATCACTTTCCCGCTCAATCTCGCTGCGGGTCAGTCGGCAACCCTGAATCTGCAATTCGACCCAACCACAACAGGAGCGGTGACAGGGCAGGTCAAGATTGTCAGCAACTCCTCGACCAACCCCACCCCGGTCATCAGCCTCAGCGGCACCGGGGAACCTCACGAAGTGAGTCTCAGCTGGCAGGCACCCGTTAGCCCCAAGGATCCTGCCGTCGGATATCACGTTTATCGTGCAACTGGCGGTGGCACCGGGTATCAGCTTTTAGGTTCCCAGGCCCAGCTCACATACGTCGATACCACTGCAGTCAGCGGTCAGTCCTATAACTACGTCGTCAAGGCGGTCGATGCCTCTGGAGTTGAAAGCACTCCGTCCAACATGACCAGCGTGACCATTCCGTAACCGCGTTCAAGGTGGGGTGTTACAGAGTCTCTGCGAGGCCGGCGGTGCGCAAACCAGCGCACAACATGCCGGCCTCGCAGACCTTTTTAAACCCTGGCTTTTTGCTCCGGAAGTCTTGTTGACAGCTAAGCGTTGCCCGATGCATTCAGATCAACCAGCCCATCCGGCAGTGCCATCTCCACGCGTCCGCCCTTGACATCCACTCGCCGCAGGTAGCTCTTCGCAAACGGGACAAGCACTTCGCCCTCCGCGCCGCGCACCACAAGCAGCGCCACCGGCCCCGTGGTCCGGTCTACATCCTCAATCTCGCCCACTTCGACAGGCCCGGCCCCGGATCGGCCGGTCCCGCCTACGTCCACCAGCGTGCAGCCGATCAGGTCGCCGATGTACACTTCGTCGTCCCCCAGCACCGTTCGCTCCTCCCGCGGGATCGCGACCACCAACCCCGCCAGCTCCTCAGCCGCCGAGATCGAGTCCACACCGGCAAAATGCAGCACAATGCCGCCTTTGTGCAGCCAGTGGGCAATCAGTTCAACATTGCGCGCAGCGGGATTCGCTTTGACAGGCGCAGATTTGACGCCGTCTGCACCAGGGGTGCCGCGGAGCAGCCAAAGCCGCTTTCGTTCAGCAAATTTTTCAGGAAAATCAGTCAGAATGTCGGCAAAGACCTCGCCCTTGCGTCCCTGCGGGCGGCGAATCAGAGCCAGCCACACCCATTCCTCAGCCGCTTCGGGTGAGGTCATTGCTGCCTCCGGCGACGTGCCGGTGGCCGGGATCCGGACATTCTAGGCTTCGTCGTCCTCTTCCAGGATGTCGAGCGTGTAGCGGTGATGCAGCTTCATGCTCACCGCGCCCAGAATGGTGCGTACCGACCGCGCGGTACGTCCTTGTTTGCCGATGACCTTGCCTACGTCCTGTGGCGCAACCCGGAGCCTCAGGATCGTATTCTCGTCCCGGTTTACGGTTTGTACCTCTACGGATTCCGGTTCATCCACCAAGGCCCGCGCAATCTCGCGGACCAATTCATCTACTGCTACCATATCGACTGGGGTCATGCACTTGCCTCTGACCGTATGCATCCAAAAAGAAACGTCTTGGAGCGATGCGCGAATAGTAGCATACGCGCCCGCCGCCGTCAGTGTCGGTATGTCAAGTACCCATCAACGATCCGGATTCGGACGTCTGATCGCTGACTAGGCGACCGCCGGCTCCGCAACCGGGGCTGGATTCTTCTCAACCAGCTTGGCCACGATGGGCGACAGTTGCGCTCCCATGCCGCGCCAATAGGCGATGCGCTCACGCTTCAGATCAACCGTGGCAGGATTGGTGCGCGGGTTATAGGTGCCGACCACTTCAATCGAACGGCCATTGCGGGCGCGGTCCTTCTCAATGACCACGATGCGGTAGTAGGGCTGCTTGCGTGCGCCAACGCGCGCCAAACGAATCATCACCACGGCGATACGGTTCCTTTCAAAATCCAGTGCTCTGTTGCGGTCTTTGGGAGTCATCCCGGCCAGCGCCAACCCCAGGGTTCCCACGATTCGATCTTCGTCCGTGGGTGGTAAAGCGCCCGCCAAATAAAGGGCCAGGCGATTGCGCCCAGCCTCGCAAGACTCAACACCTAAGTATCGCCGAAACCGGGCTGCGGAGCAAGTATTGCGCCGACAATAGGTTTCCCCTCAGCCCACTCAATCATCTAAATTCGTGGGGCCCGTCGGGCCCGGTCAAGACATACTCAATACCGTAAGCCAAAAATCCTCACCAATGGAGCGGCACACGCCATGTGGCCATTCAACGGGAAGAAGGCGCTTAAGCCGGAAAATCTGCCCCTCGGCGAAGACTGGCGAGTCGCGGAAGCGGACCACGACGGTAACCCCATGTTTGTCCGCACCAATGCCGCGTATCGCGGTTTCAAGGGCGTTCAGGGCTATGAGCACCAGGTCGGGATCGCCGTTCCCCTGCTCGACCCCGAGCCGTCCGGGCTGCCTTCCACGATTGAGAATGCTGAACTCAGCACCATCGAAGAGAATCTTTGTGGCCTGTTGCAAACGGCAAACGAGTCAATCTTCGTCGCCGCCATCACCACCAGCGGCATGCGCGAATTTGTCTTCTACACCCGCGATCCCGACCAGGTGAAGCAGAAGATCGAGCGGGCGCGCAGCAGCATTCAGAACCGCCAGATCCAGCTCATGATCCAGCCGGACAGTGAGTGGAATATTTATGCGCGCCTGATCTGACGCGGACTTTTTCAGCACCGAAGCGCTCAGTCGGTCTGCGCCGGGAACAGGAATTTCAGCATCGGGCGGACGCGGGTAGCCCAGCTTGCTTCATCGTGGGTTCCTCCCGCCACGCGCTCAAAGTGCATCGTCTCGCCCTGCCGCCAGCCATTAGCGACCAGTCGCCTGGCCAGGTGCTCGGTGTCGCGCAGGGTACGGGTGCCCTCCCGGTCTCCTACGTCCAGCCAAAGCCGTGGCCGCTCCCAAATCTCCGGTGCGCGCTCGTTCAAATAACCCAGGATGCTTTTGTGATTCCACCACACACTGGGCGAAAGAGCCGCCAGCTTGCCGAACTTCTCCGGGTGCCGCAGCCCCAGGTACAGGGTAACCAGCCCGCCCAGCGAGGACCCGCCGATTCCCGTTCCTTCCCGATCCTCTTGCACGCGGTAATGCGCTGCAACCCAGGGCATCAGTTCCAGGGTCACCATCAGCCCATAGGCCTCTGCCTCGCCGCCGCCCATCTGCACGCTGCGTTCGTGTGTATATTCCGCCAACCGCCGGTCGCCGGTGTTGTAGATGCCCACAATCACCAGCGGCTCCACTTCGCCGGCCTCGATGGCCGCGTCCGCATGTTCGCGCAGCTGCCATGTGCGCCCCTTGATGAATGAGGTTTGCCCGTCGAAAAGATTTTGCCCGTCGTGCAGGTAGAGCACTGGATAATTCCGCTCCGGTTCCTGCTCATACCCCGGCGGCAGGTAGACAATCAGATCGCGCTTTTCAGGTAGATAGCCGCTGGCCAGGTCTCGATGCACGCGAAGCCGCCGATGCCCACCGGCATTGGCGTCCGACATGGTCTCCTGTGCCTCTGTGTTCGCTTCTGACTCCAGATTCAATCCTCGTGGCCCTTAGCTTGCTCGGGCTCGTGCGCTCGCACAATCGCCACTAGAAACGCAGCAGCCCGTGGCTGTTACAGTATCAAGAAAACAACGCTTCTCCAAAAGGTCGAAGGGAATTGAACTGAGCGGGAAGGGAATTGACCTGGGTGCCCCAGGTCCGGATTCTCGGACCTGGGAAAGCAAGAACCCAATCCCGCTGAATGCTTCGCCCTCGATAGTTCTTTGTCCTTGTGCCAAGAGTAGGAAGAAATGCCAACCGGCAAACTCCTCGGTTGAGGCAGATACCCATGAACCGTGAATACCACAAATGGCATTCCAGCCGCCTCGGCCGCGACATGGAACTGCTCGTCTTCGGCCACGCCGGTATGCCCGTCCTCGTTTTCCCCACCTCCGGCGGCCGCTTCTACGAGTTTGAAGATCGCGGCCTCATCGGCGCCCTCTCCGGCAAAATCGACGGCGGCCATCTGCAGATCTACTGCGTCGACTCCGTCGACATGGAGAGCTGGTACAACCGCGACGTGCCCCCGCGCTGGCGCATCGCCCGCCACGTGCAATATGAGGACTACCTTATCCACGAGGTCGTGCCCCTGGTCCGCAGCAAGAATCAGAACCCCCACTTCGTTTCCCTTGGCTGCAGCTTCGGCGGCTACCATGCCGTGAACATCGCCCTGCGCCATCCCGATGTCTTCACCGGGATGCTCTCGATGTCTGGCGCCTTCGATCTCTCCAATTTCCTTCACGGCTACTACGACCAGGACTGCTACTTCAACCTGCCCACGCACTACCTACCCAACCTGGGCGACCCTTGGTTTTTCGATCACTATCGGCGCAACAGCTACATTCTCGCCACCGGCTGGGACGACCAGTGCCTTGGCCAGAACCAGAACCTCGACCGCATCATGAGCAACAGGGGCATCCCCCACAAGCTCTATATATGGGATTCCTACAACGCCCATGACTGGCCCACCTGGGAGCGCATGGTGCGCGAATACCTGTGAAGAGCAGGGAACAGGGAACAGGCACGCTAGCTCCGCTAACACCGCTAGCTCCGCCGCTAACTCCACTAACTCGGCTACACTACCCCCATGAGCGAACTCAATCCCTACGCCAAATTCCTTGACGGACGTCCGCTTGAAGTCATCCTCTCCTCAACGGCCCACGAAATCGCCAACCTTCTACAAATTATGGGACCAGACAAGTCTGCCGCCGCGCCTGCACCGGGCAAGTGGAGTCCCACCGAGATCGTCTGCCATCTCGCCGACTGCGAAATCGCCTTCGGATTCCGTTTGCGTCAGACCCTTGCAGAGGACAACCATGTCATCCAACCCTTCGATCAGGAGAAGTGGGCCGTCACCTATTCGCAAATCCCGGCCGCACAGGCTCTTGCAACTTTCGCCGCTCTACGCAACTGGAACCTGCTCGTCATCAAGCGCGCTTTGCCCTCTGCCGCAAGCAAGCCCGTTACGCACCCCGAGCGCGGCGCCATGACCTTCCACACCATCGTAGAAACCATGGCCGGCCACGACCTCAACCATCTCACGCAGCTCAAGAAACTCACGTAGCGTTTTACTGATCCCTGATCCCTGATTACTGACAACTGATCACTGACAACTGATCACTGACAACTGACTAATGAACAGTGACCACTGACCACTTCTTCAACCTGCACCCGTCCCGTCATCCCATACTGAATCACCCGCGCCGTCGCGTCCTCATCCGCGCAGGAGGAGATCATCAAGTCATACAGGTGTGGATTGCACCAGCTCTTGCCGAAATATTGCTGCAGATATTTCGCGCGCTCTCCATCCATGGTGCGGATCCGGTCTTCAATGTTCGCGCCCTTCGGCAGGCGCGCGCGAAGCCGCAGCACCCGCTCCTTCAGCGGCGCGTACACAAACACGTGATATACATCGGGCTTGTGTTGCAGCACGCACTGCGAGGCGCGGCCGACGATCACGCAATTGCCCTCCGTCCACGCCTGCTCCAGGATCTTCTGCGTAATCTTTACCATCTGCTCCGCGTCAAAGACCGTTCCGTCGCGTAACTCCAGCCCGGCCGCTAAAGCGGCGCTCCGCATCGCCTGCTGGTTAATGCGACGAATCCACGAGTCCACGTGCTCGTCATAGTGCTGCACCACGTCCTTGTCCACGTGCGCGGAATAAGCGATGGCGTCAATAATGTCGCGATCCAAAAGCTTCCATCCCAGCGATTTTGCAATGGTTTGCGCGATCCGTCCGCCGCCGCTTCCGAATTCTCTGTTGATCGTCAATACCCGGTATGCCACACGCCCTCCACTTGCTGACGAGGCCACTCTACTCCAGGCATCGCGTCCTTTGCAGTGGCGTGCGACACACCAGCGAGACTCTCGGATCGAGCCATCTGTGGTTGCAAGTGTCATTTCCATCACCTGCAAATCCCTCCGGCAAATCCAGCGCTTACCGTAAACTAATCACAGACTTGGCGAGGCAATGTGCGTCTGCGCGTTACCCGC
The DNA here is from genome assembly GCA_963718435.1 of uncultured Acidobacteriota bacterium. GTDB lineage: Bacteria > Acidobacteriota > Terriglobia > Terriglobales > Acidobacteriaceae > Telmatobacter. The sequence goes on from CAVQZQ010000100.1 coordinate 43,739, forward strand.
ACAATGCAGAGAGGTTACGGCATGAAAAAAATCGGCGTCTTGTTCGGCATGGAGAACAGCTTTCCCGGAGCGCTTGTCGAGCACATCAATGCCCGTAACATTGACGGCATTCAGGCTGAGTTTGTCGAGACCGGCGCCGTGCATCTCGGCAAAACTCCGCGCTACTCCGTCATCCTGGACCGCATCTCGCACGACATTCCGTTCTATCGCGCCTATCTGAAGCACGCCGCTCTCAACGGAACCATCGTTATCAACAATCCATTCTGGTGGTCGGCCGACGACAAGTTTTTCAACTACTCGCTGGCTGAAAAGCTGGGCGTGGCCGTACCTCCCACGGTCATCCTGCCCCACAAGCAGCATCCCGAGGGAACCACTGACCGCTCCATGCGCAACCTCGAATATCCGCTTGACTGGGAGTCGGTCTTTGCCTACATCGGCGAGCACGGCTTCATGAAGCCCGTCGACGGCGGCGGCTGGCGCGACGTCTATCACATCCACAATCGCGAGGAGTTCTTCCACGCCTACGACCAGTCCCGCGACCTGTGCATGATGTTCCAGAGGGCCGTCGATTTCAATGAGTATTTCCGCTGCTACGTCGTGGGCCAGAAGAAGGTCCACATCATGCCCTACGACCCGCGCCGGCCCCATGCCGAGCGCTATCTGCAGCACCCGCCGGCCTACCCGCGCAGCCTTCTCCGCCGCGTGCAGCACGACGCTCTCGCGCTCTGCCGCGCCCTCGGCTACGACCTCAACACCGTGGAGTTCGCCGTGGAAAACGGAATCCCCTACGCCATCGACTTCATGAACCCCGCGCCCGACGCTGATCTCCACTCCGTCGGCCAGGCCAACTTCGATTGGATCGTCAAAGAAGTCGCTGACCTCGCCATCGCCAAGGCAAAGCTCGCGCCCAACGTGCTCGAACTCCGCTGGTCCGCCTTCCTCGGTGCCGATCCGGCTCCCTGGAAAGCCCCCAAATCCGCAAAGAAGAAACCGGCGAAGAAGGTCGCAAAGGGCAAAAAGAAGGCCGAAGCTCCACATCTCAGCAAAACAGCCCTGTCATCCTGACCTCAGCAAAGAACTCTGTCGTCCTGAACAATCTAGCCACCTCAAGGTCAAAGCGACGCCGGCCCACCGCAGTTGGACGTCAGCCCCACCGCAGGTGGCGCAGGAGGTGGTCATGCAATCTTGCGGAAGGTCAGATTGTAGCGATACGGCCCCGTAATCTGGTGATGGCCCGGTTTCAGCGGCAGTACGCCATGGAAGCGCATGCGCGAGGGTCCGCCCCAGACGATCACATCGCCATGCTCCAGCAAAATCCGCTTGGGCCTGTCGGTGCGCTCGAAGCCACCCAGCAGAAAAATGCACTCGAGTCCCAGCGAGATGGACACGATGGGCTGGTTCAAATCAAATTCGTGCCGGTCCTGATGCAGCCCAAGCTTCGTGCCTGCCTGGTAGCGATTGATGTGGCACATATCCGGTTGAAAATGCGGAAACCCCGAACGAACCGCGCAGCGAAGGGAGAAATCATAGAGCAGCCGTGGAATCGACGGCCACATCCGCGCCCGGTGCGGCTTCTCCGGGTTCGCCGGGTCCCATCGGCGAGTGAAGGCGCGCTCCGTCCCGCAGTCCGTCACCATCACCGACATCGGCAGCCCGCTCGGAGTGGTGGCATGGTGCAGCGGCGCTGCCGCGATAATGGTCTCCACCGCAGCAAAAAACTCGACATCCTCAGGCAGCGCGAGGCCACGCATCAGCACCGCCCCGGGGAAGAGCTCCTCATGTGTAGGTTCAACCGAAAGTTGAGAAAAGAGGTTCATCGCCTACACGAACATCTTAACCCAAAAGGCGAATAAAAGGCGAACAATATTTATGGCGCTCTTGTGGCGAGGCTCAAAAGTCCCGAGCCGCCACCCGTTCTCTGATCCCTGATCCCTGACCCCTGATCCCTGTCATACAATTGCCGCAAAGCTTGTCCCCAGGAGCCCCCATGCGGCCATCCTTCTCGCTCGGCATTGAAGAGGAATACCAGACCATCGACCCGGTCACGCGCGACCTGCGCTCGCACATCGAGACCGAGATGCTGGCCCTGGGCAAGCTGCGTCTCCAGGAACGCGTCAAGGCCGAGATGCACACCTCGGTCGTCGAGGTCGGCACGCGCGTCTGCCGCAACATCGACGAGGCGCGCGAAGACATCTACGAACTGCGCCGCGAGATGATCAAGCTGGCCCGGGAGCACAACCTCGAGCTTGTCGCCGGCGCCACCCATCCCTTCGCCGACTGGCGCACTCAAGAAATCTATCCCGACCCGCGCTATCACCAGGTCGTCAAGGATCTGCAACTCGTGGCCCGCGCCAACCTCATCTTCGGCCTGCACGTGCACGTCGGCATCGAAGACCGCGAAGCCGCCATTCGCATCATGAACTCGATGCGCTACTTTCTGCCGCACATCATGGCGCTGGCCACCAACTCGCCTTTCTGGCTCGGCCTGAACACCGGCTACAAGGGCTACCGCGCCAAGGTATTCGAAAATTTTCCCCGCACCGGCATCCCCGACGCGTTTTCGAGTTATTCCGAATTTGAAAACTACGTCACTCTTCTCGTCCGCACCAACTGCATCGACAACGCCAAAAAAATCTGGTGGGACATTCGCCCGCACCCCTTCTTCAACACCGTCGAAGTGCGCGCCTGCGACATCCCTCTGCGCGCCGAAGAGACCGTCGCCATCGCCGCGCTCATCCAGGCCACCGCGGCTTATCTTTACAAGCTGCACGCAGCCAACCAGGACTTCCGCCAATACTCACGCCCGCTGCTCATGGAGAACAAATTCCGCGCCGTCCGCTACGGCCTCGACGGCAAGCTCATCGACTTCGGCAAGCCAGCAGGAAGTGCCCGCTCCGCGATCTGATCGAGGAGTATCTCGTGCTCATCGATCCCGTAGTGGATGAACTAGGCAGCCGCGAAGCCATCAACGGCGTGCGCAAGATCCTGCACACCGGCACGGGCGCCGACCGCCAGCTCAAGGTCTTTGAAGAATCCAAAGGCGACCTGAAAGCAGTCGTCGATTACATGGCGAAGGAAACCGCCGCTGGATTGTAGCCCGCCCCCCACTTGTGCTGTCATCCTGAGCGAGCGCAGCGAGTCGAAGAACCTGCAGTTGTTTTTTTCTTCCACTCACCCTACCCACAAGCTTGGGTGCCCCAGGTCTCGCCTCTGAGACCTGGGACGAAAGATGTTGGCATGACGAAGGGCCTCGTTCGTTATCAGCAATGCGGCTGCTTCCACTTCATCGCCTTCAGTTGAGCGGAGGTCGCCGCGGCGATCGGAGTCGAACGACCTGCGTTGCTTATTTCCCCACTCCAACTTTCCCTGCGTCGCGGATCGGCGTGTGGGCCAGGCCTGACCACCACAAGCTTGGGTGCCCCAGGTCTCGCCTCTGAGACCTGGGATGTAAGATGTTGGCATGACGAAGGGCCTGGTTCGTTATCAGCAATGCGGCTGTTTCCACTTCATCACCTTTCGTTGAGGCGGGTGGCCCACCCTACATATCTCCACAAATCGGGGTGCCCCATCCTAGCTCCGCTCGGGTGGGATCGTGCGACCAGCGCGGGAAGTACGGAGTTTGCTAGCCCCTACGCCTGCGTAGCGATCGCCGACACCGCGCGCTCTTTTCCACTTCCCCCGCGTAAAGTCCGGAAACTCCACCGGCGCGCTTCCCCCGCTCACGGATGCCACACTCAGCGGCGCCACCGCTGACCACGACGCGCAGTCATACACATCCGAGTCCGGTGCAAGTCCCCCGCGGACGCACTCAAGCAGCCGATAGAGCATGATGAAATCCATGCCGCCGTGGCCGCCGACCTTCTGCGCGATCTCGCCTTCCTTCTCCCACAGAGGATGCTGATATTTCTTCCATGCGTCGATGGTTCCAAACTCTTCGTCCTTGTTCATGCCGTCGAAGTAAATGCGCGGAGGATAGTCCTGGAACAGCCCCTTGGTCCCCGCGATCAGATTGATGCGGTCATACGGGTGCGGAGTTGATACAGCATGCTTGACCGTAATCGTCAGCCCCTTCGACGTCTTGATCAGCGAAGTATTCATGTCGCCGGTCAGGTAGTGTTCCGCCCATCGCGGATCGTCCGGCTTCAGGTGATCCTTGCGGTATTGATCCAGCCCCCGCTGCGGGGAACTCATCGAGACAATGTAGTCAAAGCGGTCGCCGCGCTGCACGCCCATATAATTCGCCACCGGTCCCAGTCCATGCGTCGGATACAGGTTCCCGTTGCGCTGCGTGTGCTCGTGCGCCGCCACAATCCCTCGCCCGCATTTGAAAACAGCTCCGCGCGCAGATCGTGAATGTACGCTCCCTCGCCGTAGAGCAAATCGCCGAACTCGCCGCCGTGAATCATCCGAAGAATCAGCGTTTCGTTATATCCGTAGCAGCAGTTCTCAAGCATCATGCAATGTTTGCGCGTCTCTTCCGAGGTGCGGACAATCTTCCAGCAATCCTCCATCGTGGTCACGCCGGGCACCTCGATGGCCACGTCCTTGCCGTGCTTCATCGCCGCCAGCGCCATCGGCGCATGCCAGCTCCACGGAGTCGCCACCAGCACCAGGTCAACATCATTGTTGGCCACCAGCGTTTCGTAGTGATGCGGTCCCTTCGTATAGAGCTCCGGCTTCTTTTGTCCCGCCGCGACCACCAGCCCGGCAGCATGGTCGGCCTTGTCCTCTACCACGTCGCAGATCGCGACGACCTGCGCATCCGCAGCCAGCAGATTTCCAAGCAGCGAAGTTCCACGCCCACCCACGCCGATCATGGCAATCCGCGGATTCCGTTTTTCAAACGGAACCTCCATCATGGTTTTGTGAACAGACGCTTCCTCCCCATCCGCCAGCTTCAAAACGCCGAGGCTTACCGCGCTCGCCGCGCCCAGTTGCACAAACCGCCGCCGCGTCCACGATCCCAAACCGGAACCCTGTACTTCATCGCTCATTTGTTCTCCCCATTGTGTTCGTGAACATCATATAGAACCGCATGCGCCTGCGGCTTCACTCACTCACTTCACGCAGCAGGTTGTACCACTCATAAAACTCCTCATCGAACATATAAACTCGCTGAAACTTGAGCATTGGCTGCAATGGGTCCTTCGGTATCACCCTCAGGGGGCGAATCCGGCTTCCATCAGCATTCTCATACACGGCTTCGCTGCGGCCGCGAATCGCGTCATACCGCAGCCTCTTTGTCCCGGTAAGATTTCGTTGCTCAATCGCGGTGGGCAGCATAGCAATCGATGCCGTGAACACATACGCCGCGCAGCCCACCGCAAACAGCACAACGCCCAACCATCCCACCAGTTCTCCCGCACTCCGTCCGGCAATCCCGATGTGCAGGCGTAGCACGCCCAACAAACCGAGAAGACTGAAGGCCAGAAATGCAGCCGCAAATCCGCGGATCGAGCCGCGTATCCGGGTAGATCCGAACCGGACCCGTATCTCTTTCTGTCGATGCCATTCATATTGAGTGTGCCAGTTTCCCCCGGCTCTCTTGTACTGAAATCTGCTCACATAGCTGCGTCCATCACCTATGCGCTAACCCCTCCCGCTCCAACCGCCTCCTGCCTTGCCATTTCATTCCCGTGAAATTTCCGGTACCCTCATAGAAGACACCCCGCAGAATTGCGGGGTTTTTTGAGGGGAGCACCCAACCCGACGCATGACCGAAACCGCTGCCCACCTTCTTTCCCTGGCTTATCCTGCTGAATTCGTGCCGGCGCGCGCTCCGCCGTCACCACCTGCCTCCGCATCGACCCCGCGGAGAAGGTCACGCTCATCACCGACCACGCCACCGAGCCCATCGCCGCCGCCCTTGCCGCGCAGCTTGCCGAGCGCGGCTGCCCCTGGAACGCCTTTATCCTCGAAGACCTCGCCCCGCGCCCCCTCGTCGACATGCCCGCGCCCGTGCTCGCCGACATGGAAACCTCGCAGGTCTCCATCTTCGCCGTCCAGGTCCAGCCCAACGAGCTCCACTCGCGCATGCAGATGACCGACGTCGTCAACCGCCGCCACATGCGCCACGCCCACATGGTCAACATCACTGCCGAAATCATGTGCCAGGGCATGCGCGCCGACTTCGACCTCGTCGATCGCCTGAGCCAAAAAGTGTCTAGATCGTGTCCGCTGCGCAACGCCGCATCCGCGCCACCACAGCCGCCGGCACCGACATCACCGCTGACATGAATCCTGGCTACAAGTGGTTCAAGACTTCCGGCATCATCTCCCCTGAAAAGTGGGGCAACCTGCCCGGCGGCGAGTGCTTCACCTCGCCCGGCGAAGTCAACGGCACCTTCGTCGTCGATGGCGTTGTCGGCGACTGGCTCTGCGCACGCTACGGCCTGCTCGCATCCACTCCGCTCACCATCGAGATCGCCGGCAACCGCATCGTCAGCTGCTCCAGCGCAAACAAGCAGCTCGAAGCGACTTCTGGACCTACACCCACACCGACGAGAACTCCGACCGCGTCGGCGAATTCGCCATCGGCACCAACCTCGGCATCGAGCGCGTCATCGGCAACATCCTCCAGGACGAAAAATTTCCCGGCATCCACATCGCCTTCGGCAATCCCTACGGCGAGCACACCGGCGCGCCCTGGACGTTCCGGCACCCACATCGATGTCGTCGGCCTCGGCTTCAACATCTGGCTCGAGTCCGACAGGGCGAAGAACAGATCATGCGCGAAGGCCGCTTCCTCATCGCCGCATAGTTCGGTCTTCTCTTTCAGGCATCCGTTTTCAGCAACGCCGACCACCTTTCATGATCGTATAAATATGTCATTGAGCCTGCGGAGCGGGACGGGAAACAGTTCCTGAATCCTGTTCCTACCCACGTCGGCGGCATCTCCATCATGTTCAAGGTGGGCCCGAAGTTCTTCTTCGGTGCTGCAGCCCGTTCGCCGCAAAGTCCGCCCGGTCCCTTTCGCACAGATACGAGCGTGTTACGCCACAATCCCCGTGTCCGGCTTGCGCATCACCTGGATGGGTCATTCGACATCGCTGGTTGAAATCGATGGTGTCCGCGTCCTCATCGATCCGGTGTGGGATCAACGCGCGGCCCCCGCGCAATGGGCCGGCCCCAAGCGTTTCTACCCGCCGCCCCTTGCCCTCGAAGATTTGCCCCCATCGACGCCATCCTCATCTCTCACGACCACTATGATCATCTCGGTGCAGGAACCATTCGCCGACTCGCGCGAATGGAAACAATGCGGCAGACGAGATGGATCGCGCCCCTGGGCGTAGGGAGCATTCTGCCCGCCTCGGTGTCGATCTGAGAGAGATGCATCGACCCTCAACTGGATGATAACATTTCAAGTCGGCTCCCGTGACAGGTCATGGCGCTGCCGGCGCGCCACTTTTCCGGGCGCAGCCTTTTCAACCGATTCGAGACATTATGGGCATCCTTCGCCCTCGCCGGACCGAAGCAAGCGTTTACTACGGCGCGGATTCCGGAGAATGGCCGGGCTTCCGCGAGATCGGCGAAGCGTTCGGGCCGTTCGATCTCAGCATGCTTGAGATTGGCGCGTTCGATCCCCTGTGGGCCGACATTCACATGGGTCCGGAAGGCGCGGTCCGCAGCTTTCGCGCGTTGGGCGGGCACGGTCTGCTGATGCCCATTCACTGGGGTCTGTTCGATCTCGCGCTGCATCCCTGGAAACAGCCGATCGAAAGATCTATTCTGTTGTCAGGACGTGAAGCTATGGTCGCCTACGCCGGGCGTTCCTTCCGAGTTGTCCCCGGAGAAGAGATACGCTCCGACTGGTGGCGCTGAGATTCTTTAGTCGCGCAACCGACTTCCGCCGCAGTCCCGCTTCATATCGAACGCAAAGCATCGATCGGGTCAGCCGAAGCTGCGCGCCCGGCGGGCAGCGCCGACGCCAGCAATGCCATCAGCATCATGATCACGACACCCGCGATGTAAATCATTGGATCGGTCGCGCTCACGCCGAAGAGGAAGGAACTGACAAATCGCGACAGTGCCAGCGACCCGGCAACGCCCAGCCCGCACCCCAGCAGAGCCATCTAGCGCCCGAAACAACACCAGCCGCGCAATGCCGCCGCGTTGAGCGCCCAGCGCCATGCGAATGGCAATCTCCTGCGTGCGCAGCGAGACAGAAAAAGCAACCACCGCATAAATCCCGGTCATGGCCAGCAGCAGCGCGCCAACGGCAAAGCCCGTGATCAGGCCGGTGTTGAAACGGCGCGGCGCCTCGATGTCTGATATCACACCATTCATCGATTCCACATGCTGCAGGGCGAGCAGCGGATCGACCTCGGCGACCGCCGAGCGCAGGGTCTGAATCATCTGCTCAGGCGGCAATGCGGAACGAAGCGCGATATATCCGCCGGCGGCAGAGTCAAAATTCCCGTGTAATCGGAGCCGTACAGAGTCGCGGGCTGCTCCGCAGGCACATACCACTGCTCCCCGCTCGGCTGATCGAAACCGCCCTTGGTGTCGGCCACCACGCCCACCACGGTTGCCCACGGTAGTCCTTTGCGCGGATTGCCGACATGCATCCGCTTGCCCACCGCACGCTCACCCGGCCAGCAATCCCTCGCCATCGACTGGTCCACGATCACAACTAAAGGCATGTTGGCGCGGTCGTTCTCGGTAAAGGTGCGGCCATCCAGCAGCGGAATGCCCATCGCCTTGAAGTAGTCTCCATTCGTGGCCGCGAACGCCGCGAATTTCAGCTTCCAGCCTTCCGCCCGCTGGCCCTCGATGGTATAAGCGGCCATGCCGGTCGATCCTGTCGCCGGCAGGCTGTTGGTGATACCAGTAGCAACGATCCCCGGTTTGCCGCGGAGGCGGTCGAGCACGGCGCGATTGAACCTTGCCGCGGACGCGTCGGTTTCATATTGATTGATGGGAAGCTGATAACTGGCGACCAGCACGTGATCAGGACGATAGCCAGGGTCGACGGCGCGCATCTTTTCGAAGCTGCGCAGAAATGCGCCGGAAAGGTTGAGCAGCACCAGCGCAATGGCGATCTCCGCGACCACGAGCGCGGAGCGCAGCCAGGTATGGCTTGTCGCGCCGGCGCCGGTCCTGACACCTTCTTTGAGGCTCTGAATCAAGTTGGTTCGCAACGCCGCGAAGGCCGGAGCAGACTGCAAAGAGCCCCGGTCGCCAGCGCCAGCAGCAAAGCGAAACCAGCCACCGTGGTGTCGATCGAGATGGAGCCGATGCGCGGCATGGATTCGGGGAGAACATGCAAAGCCAGGCGAATGGCAATCGCCACAAACCCGAGGCCCACCAGGCCGCCGGCTAAACTAAGCAGTAGCCCTTCAAAGATGGATTCCCGCACAATGACTCCCATCGGGCGCCCAGCGCCAGCCGGACCGCGTACTCGCGCCGCCGCCGGATAGCCCTGACCAGCAGCAGGCCGGCAACATTCGCGCACGCAATCAGCAGCACGATGAAGACCGCCAAAAACAAAACCCGCAACAACGGCTCCGCATCGGCGACGGCGTGCTCACGCATCAGCGATACGTCGCCCCGTATATGAATAGCCGACATGCCAGCGGGAAAGCCGCGCATGATCTCCTGCGCGACGCGATTCGCGTCCTCCGCGCCTTGCTGCAGTGTGACACCGGGCTTGAGGCGGGCAACCATCTGGTATCCCCAATTGCCGGTGTTCTCGAGAGACAGTTCCTCGGGCGTGAGGCTCATCGGGATCCAGAGCTGAGGCCGATCCAGTCGCCCACTCTGCAGCGGAAACTCAAAGCTGCGCGGCATCACGCCAATAATCGAATACGCCTTGCGGTTCAGAGTGATCGAGGTCCCGAGGATGTGCGGATCGCTGTGAAAACGATTCAGCCACAGCCCGTAGCCGATCACGGCGAGCGGCTGATGTGCATCCTCTTCCTGCGCGGTAAAAACCCGCCCCAGGGTGGGTTGAACGCCGAGCGTAGTGAAGACGCCCGCAGTCGATCGAGAAGCGTCAATCGTCTCCGGTACGGCGCCGCCGGAGAGCTCGCAGCTTATGCCCGTCATCCCGCCCACCGATGAAAATGCCGAAGTAGCGGCCGCATAGGTACTGATCTCGCGGGCCGTCACCCCGATGCCCGTGCTGGGGCCGACATGATCTCCCAGCATTACCAGCCGGTCAGGATCACTGAAGGGAAGCGGGCGCAGCAAAACGCCTTGGACCAGCGAGAAGATCGCCGTGGTGGCCCCAATACCGAGCGCAAGAATAGCGATGGCAGTTAGCGAAAAGCCGGGACTCTTGATGAGTTGCCGAAATGGATATCGGAGTTCGCGCAGGAAGGTCTGCATGGCCCATTCCTCAAAACGCAGTTGATTCAACTGCATCATCGCACGATCCACGATCCGCCCAATGACTGATTCTGGGTGCCCCAGGTCTGGATTTTCAGACCTGGGAAACTATGACTCCACAGATCGCCCTACAGCTTCTTCATCGATTCCTGAATGAACCCTGCGTACTCCAGCGCCCGTTCCGGTTCCATATGCCCGCTGATTTCGATGGCTCTCGCGTAAGCCGCAGGAGCTTCAACTTTCTTGCGGGTGCCCCAGGTCTGGATTTTCAGACCTGGGAAACTATGACTCCACAGATCGCCCTGCAGTTTCTTCATCGATTCCTGAATGAACCCTGCGTACTCCAGCGCCCGTTCCGGTTCCATATGCCCGCTGATTTCGATGGCTCTCGCGTAAGTCGCAGGAGCTTCAACTTTCTTGCGGGTGCCCCAGGTCTGGACTTTCAGACCTGGGAAACTGCGACTCCACGGCTTCGTGCTCCTCATTCATCGCAGCCTGGGTATACACCAGAGCCTCAGCGCTCGCCGATTTTTCATGTTGACACCAGCAGCCGGGGAGCTTACCTTAATCCGTACTAACACGCCGAATTCGAATTAACTATTCGAAATTGTCTGACTCCACTGATGACACCGACTCTCAGCCCATCCCCGCGCACCTACCACGTCCACCGCGCGCGGCAGCGCCGCCGCATCCTGGACGCGGCCGAGGAGCTGTTCGACAAAAATGGCATCGACCAGGTCACGATGGCGGAGATCATTGCCGCCAGCGGACTCCGCGCCTCGACGATGTATCAATATTTTTCCAACAAGGACGACATCGTCTGGGCAATCCTCGAAGAGGTGCTGGCAAACCTGGCCGAGCGTGCCAAGGCAGCTACAGCCAACGCCAAAACTGCGCTGGACAGAATTACTGCGCTGCTCGATCTGATGGCTGATGATCTGACCCGCATCCGGCAAAAGTACGATTTCTTGCCCAATTCGACGCGATGTATGCGCGGCACTGGCCCGTCGAGCGCCTGCTCACGCTCGAAGCGCAGATCAGTCCTGAAGGATTCCAGCAATTCGCTACGCTGATCCGCGAAGGGATCGCCGACGGCTCCCTTCGCGCCGATCTTGAACCTGAACTCACCATGCATGCCGTGGTCAATGCCATCGCGGGAGCGCAGCGGCGGCTGGCCTCGCTCGGAAGCCGCATCGAGTTGGAGTACGGCCAACCCATCGACCGCTTATTCCGCGAAACGACCCGCGTCCTCCTGCTAGGCCTGCGTGCAACTTGAAATCCCGGTCGCACAGGCCATCCTGTGTGCCGACCCAAAACGAAAGAGGCTCTTCTTGAAATCGTTCGTCTGCTGGCTCATCGCGATCTGCGCCGCCCTAACAACACTTGTGACCATTCCCATGAACGCAACAGCCCAAACGCCCCGGCAAGTGTTGGCGGCAGACTCCGGCTGGAAATTCCTGCTGGGCGACCCGAGCGGAGCCGAAGCCCCGCATTCGCAGACGGTTCGTGGCGCACCGTCAATCTTCCGCATGACTGGAGCATTGAAAGCGCGCCCGATAAAGACAATCCATCCGCTTCCGGAGGCGGTTTCTTCCCCGCCGGCATCGGCTGGTATCGCAAGACGTTCACCGCGCCTTCGGAATGGAAAGGGAAGCGAGTCAGCGTCGAGTTCGATTGCGTGTATAAGAACGCCACCGTCTACCTCAATGGCCACAAGCTCGGCATGCATCCCTATGGATACACCAGCTTCGTGTTCGACCTGACGCCGGATCTCGACTTCTCCGCCGCCAACGTGCTCGCCGTCAGGGTAGACAACTCCGAGCAGCCCAACAGCCGGTGGTACAGCGGCTCCGGCATCTACCAGCACGTGCGCGTAGTCGTCACGAACCCCACGCACGTCGCACATTGGGGAGTCTTCGCACCACGCCCGAAGCCTCTAGAGCGCGGCGACGGTCTCACTGCGCACGCAGGTGGTCAACGAGTCATCCGAACAGGATGAAGTCACCCTGCGCACAACCCTCATGGACAGCGGCGGCGAGCAGACCGGGAGCCGCGCAATCAACCGTCACCATCGCGCCCGGCAGCGAGGGCGAAATGAGCCAGACGATCGCTGTCTCCAACCCCACGCTGTGGTCACCGGGATCTCCCGCCCTGTACCACGCCGTCACGCAAGTGCTCAAGAACGGCACCGTTGTCGATGAGGTCGTAACCCCCTTCGGCATCCGCACGCTTTCCTGGTCGGTGGATAAGGGTTTTCTGCTGAACGGCAAGAACATCAAGTTCGCCGGCGGCAGCGTGCACCACGACAACGGACCGCTCGGCGCCGCAGCATTCGATCGCGCAGAGGAGCGCAAGGTCGAGTAGCTCAAGGCTGCTGGCTTCAACGCGGTGCGCACAGCTCACAACCCACCGTCCCCCGCCTTCTCGATGCATGCGACCGCCTGGGCCTGCTGGTCCTGGATGAGCCGTTCGACGTCTGGACCAGGAGCAGGGTGAAATTCGATTACGCTCGCGACTTCAACGAGTGGTGGCAGCGCGATGTCGATTCGATGGTGTTGCGCGATCGCAATCACCCATCCATCGTCGTCTGGGGCATAGGAAATGAGATCCCTGAGGCGTGGACGCCCGATGGTGCGCCGATTGCTCAGAAGCTCGCTGCGCGGATACGTTCTCTCGACTCCACGCGCCCGGTGACCGAGGCCTTTCCTGGCGCCACCTACACTCCCAGCACAGATGCCGTCTTTGCCGTGCTCGACATCGGCGGGTACAACTACAACCTTGCGCAGAATCGGGCCAAGGATCATGAGCGGGTTCCCGGCCGCATCATGATGACAACGGAGTCGATGCCGGCCGCGGCTTTCGAGCAGTGGGACGTGACCCATCAGTACCCCTACACACTCGGCGAGTTTGTCTGGACGGCCATGGACTACCTTGGCGAGTCAGGCATCGGAACTCCGGCAGAACTCACTCCGCAAGAGGCTGCAATGGCGGATCAGGTCGCCAAAATGATGCAGCAGGGGATGTCCAACATGGGAGCCGACGGAAAGAACCCATTTGAGGGAATGGCTGATACAAATGCGAAACCGAATCCAATCGCGAAACTCCTTTTCCCCGGCTATCCCTGGCATGCTGCCGACTCGGGCGACCTCGACCTGACTGGCTTCCGCAAGCCGCAGTCCTACTATCGCGACATCTTGTGGAACGGCGGCGATCGCGTCTATGCCACCGTCCGCCTGCCCGAGCCGGAAGGAAAGAAGATCGTCGCTATGGGATGGGCCGTGTATCCAACCCTTCCGAGTTGGAGCTGGCCGGGGCAGGAAGGCAAGGAGATGCAGGTCGAAGTCTACTCCGGCGCAGAAAAGGTGCAGCTCTTTCTCAATGGCAAGTTGATCGGCGAAAAGCCCACTGGCCGCGAGCAGCAATTCAAAGCAGTATTTGCGGTCCCCTATGCGCCGGGAACGCTGAAGGCGGTCGGGGTCCGCCGCGATCACCCCGTTGCCGAGAGCGTGCTCGATCACCGCCGGCGAGCCCGCGCGCGTGCGCCTGACCGCGGACCGCACCACTCTTCATGCCGATGGCGAGGACCTGTCGTTCATCACATTGGAGGCTCTCGATCGCAAGGGCCAAATCGATCCGAACGCTGACCGGCAAGTGCAGTTCGCGATCAAAGGGCCCGGTGTGATTGCTGCGGTAGGCAACGGCGACGGGCAGGACACGGCGTCTTACCAGGGGAATCAGTGCAAGCTTTTCCACGGTCGAGCCCTGGTCGTAGTGCGCACGTCGAGGCAGGAAGGCGTGATCCATCTCACAGCCACGACTCCCGGCCTCGCCAAAGGAGCTGTCGAGATCCACGCCGAATCAGTAGCCTCGCACCCGGAATTGCATTGAGAGCCACACACGCAGGTGTTCAAGGGGGCGGTCCGATCACTATCGGCCGTCCCCACCCAACCCCAGTTAGTTAATTGTGACCTGCAGCGCGTTCGAACCCTGAGCTCCGGGGTTCGTCGCCACCAGGGTTGCCGTCCCCGCGCTCGCCAGGTCGCTCGCCGGAATGGCAATCGTAATATGCGTGGCATCTACAACCGTCGTTGACCGATAATTTCCGTTCCAGGTCACGGCAACTCCCGGAAGGATGTTCGATCCCGTGAGAGTCAACTGCGTGTTGCCTGTTCCATGGGTTATCGATGTGGCCGAACTCGAGGTCAGATGCGCCGCCGAATTCGTATCCAGCAGTTGGGGAGCGACAAACGGTCCCCGCAGCAGCATGATCGTAGCAACGGTCTGATTCGTAGAGTAGTCCATCGCCGACGACAGCAGGGCCAGCCCATCCTGGCCCCATCGCAACATCGTCCACCCTGCCAGGGTACCGGATAACGAGGCCGGCATGATGATTGAAGCCTCCGGCACATAGCGGACAGTGTTGTAACGAACCAGCCCATACGCCCAGGTCCCAGCGTCGTTTCAAGCATAAGGAATTCCTTCTGGGTCGAGGGGTCTGCTACAACCGCGACTCCTGGTGGCGTGATGCCCTCGTTGTAGAAGTCTGGAAGCGCGAGTGTGGCAATCTGCGAGGGCGGCGTAGTGGAGGGGTTTGCGATTCCTCCGCTTGCACCATAGATGAGCCCATTCGCAAGGTCGAAGGATCCGCTGAAACCTCCCATGCCATCCAACGTCGTGCCATCGATCAGGGTTGCGCCGTTCACATCGATACTGTACCGGTAGAATTCGGCACCTGTGCTGAAGTTGTCATAGGTGTAGAGATGCGAAGCGTCTCCAAACGTGGGGAAACTGTCTCCCGCAAAGTTGTGGCGGAATGCGCCGGTGGTTCCGTTGATATCGAAGATGCCGTCCGAGCCTGCCATGTCCACGGCGAGCGTCGTTTCGGTTCCCGGCATAACCGCCAGCGCAGTCGCTGCCGACGACAACGAGAATGTGGCCAGTAGATTTTGATGATTCAGGTCAAACTGAGCCAGGCTCTTTGCCCCGCTGACTCCGATATAGAGGTAATTCCCGTCGGCAGTCTCGGCCATCACATTTGGTTCACTACCAATCAGTAGGGGAGTTCCAACCGAAGCAGTCACCGGATCGATTGCAACAACGGAATTTCCGGTCAGGGTCGTCGAGGCGCTCGGCAGCGTTGCATACAGCTTCTGGGTATATGGATCGAAAAGAACGCTGTTTGCGGGTACGTTCAATAGGTCGTAGACGGTGAGCGGGATGATCTGTGAGCTTCCGCCGCCCGGAGACGGATTCGTAACCGTCACCGCAGCCCAACCATAGTTCGCGATTTCAGAGGCGCTCACCGTCGCCATGAGTTGAGTCGCGCTCTCGTATGTTGTGGGCATTGCGGTTGCGCCAATGTTGACGATCGACTCCTCGTTGAAGCCGCCGCCGGTTACGGTAAGAGTGAAGTCCGACGATCCTGCCTGGACGAAATTCGGCGTGATCGCGGAGATCAACGGCACTGCTCCGTACAGGCTTCCCGATATGACGGTGCTGGTGGTGGCTTGATTGTTGGTTGTCAGCGGATCGATGGTCGTCGACGAGACGTTCGCGAATCCGGCGAGCGTACCCGAAGTTGTAGGCGTTGCGCTCACGCTGACTGTCGCGCTCGACCCCATTGCAAGGCTGCCGAGATCGCAAGTGAACGCCACTCCCGTCCCGCAGGATCCTTGGCTGGCAGTGATGCTGTTGATGATCAGCGAGGAGTCCAGGTTCATGCTCAGCGTCACGCCCTGTGCCTGGTCGGGACCGCCGTTGGTGATTTTCGCTACCCACGAGATTGCAGCCCCTGTCGTGGCCGTAGCGGGCGCAGTCAGCGTGACGTAAAGGTCTGCAGGCGATGCAGAGAGATCTTCCACGACAGGCGACTGGAAAATGAAGATCTGATTGATGGTCGTGAACGCGCTTGCAACGGCGCTCACCGCAATCCCATTCTGTCCCCAGCGCACAATTTTCTGGAAGTTTGTGGGATAACCCGCCGTGCCGACGCCGTTCACCTGAATGTTTCCGGTGGGGTTGAAGGTGGTTTCATCGAAAGCCAGCACCTGGCCGCTCTGGCTGAAGTTCGTTACAGCAACAAAGGCCCGGCCCAACGTGGAATCAGAAACGACCGGTCCCATAGCGGCCGTGCTCGCAGAACTGTAGTACGTCCCCAGCAGTGCTCCCGTGGAGGCATCCAACACCTGGCCATTCGAGAGATAAAGCCGCCCGTTGTCGTATTGCATGTCCGTGATGTTGTAGGCCGAACTCGATAATGACTTGGCTGCGGTGATCCCCGTCGAGGTAACGGTTAACTGTTGGACCCCTGAACCGGCGACATAAAGCGTCGATGAACTCGAACCGAAGCTCAATGGTCCGGTTCCGATGCTCAACCCGGAAGCATTTGTTCTTGCAACGCCGGAATCGTAAATCGTGACGCCGTTTCCGCCGAAAACGGAGCCGGAGCTGGCCACCGCAACAGAATTAGGCAATCCCGGTACTGCAGCCAGGTGAGCTGCAGTGTAAGGAGGGTTGTAGACCCCGGGTCCGCCGCCGAGCGAAAACTGGTTTACCACCTGGCCCTTGGTGAGATCGACCTGCGCAACCGCCCCGGCGCCGTCGAGTCCGACGAACAACTGTGTCCCATCGGTTGAGAGCGCGAGCTTGTTGGGATTGCTTCCCACCCAGATTTGCTTCATCACGCTGCCGGTTAGCGGATCCATGCCGGCAATCGAGTTGCCGTTGACCCCGGCGCCTGATAACGACACGGAAATATACAGCAGGCCATCCATCGCGTTGTACACGATGTCGTTATTGGCAATCGCGATAAAAGACGTGTAGAAAAGGGGACCGCTCGTTCCTCCCCCCGGCGCACCGGTTGTCACGGTGAAACTCAAATTCCCCGGCAATGCCACGCTCGATGCGGGGACCGCCACTTGCATCTCCGACGGGCTCACATAGTTGAGGGAACCGTCACGCCATTGACCGCAACGGTTGAACGCGGGGCGAATCCAGTGCCGGCCAACGTGACCGAGGCAGCCGCATTGATGGGTCCTGCGTTCGGGTAAAGGTTGGTCAGGGTCGGAGCGGGCGGGTCGGCGATTGTGACAGTCACGGCGTTCGACAGCGACGGACTTGAGGTAGGAGTATTCACGGAAACGGAGGCAGTCCCAGAGGCGGTGAAGTCTGCCGCGGGAATGGTCGCATATAAGCTGCCGCCAGGGTACGAATAGCCGAATCCCGTCGAGATAGCCGTCCCGTTCCACTCTATGGTCGAATTCATCGTAAACCCTGTACCAACCACGGTGATCGGTGTGTCGGGTGAATCGGTGTAGATCGTGCTGGGACTGACAGAAATGATCGCCGGAGTTGGCGTAAGACCAGAGACAGGCAGATATCCGACCGGGGAGGTTCCGCCTCCGGGTGCAGGGTTGATTACCGTAACCAGTAGCGTTCCCAATACAGACTGATCGGCCACCGTCGCCGTAAATGTCAGCGTGTTGGGGCTCATATAGGCAGTGGTGCGGGGCTGCTTGTTCACCTGTATCACCGACGCTGGAACAAACGTGCTGCCTGTGACAGTGACTGTCGTAGGCGAAGTTGCTCCGACGAGAAGCGCTGTGGGGCTGAACTGAAGGGGGCCAATCGGCGGATTGTTGACAGGGAGGCTAACTGCCGCGGAAGAGCCGCCGCCCGGCGCAGGGTTCACAGCCGTGAGCGAAAGGGTCCCCGTCGCTGAAACATCAGAGGACGTCAAGGTCACGCTCACCAGCGAGGCGCTGCTGAAGCTGGTTGCCCGAGGGCTGCCATTCACCTCCACCACTGTCGCCGCCACAAACCCGGTGCCCGTTACCGAGATCGCGGGGGAACCGCATGCGACCGTTATTGCCGCCGGGTTAAGGCTTGAAATCGTTGGCACTGGATTAGGGACGACGACCATCACGGTGACAGCGGTCGAGGTTCCACCGTTCGGCTTCGGATTTACTGCGGTCAGCGAAAGAGTCGCGCCTGCGGAGACATCCGCTGCAACCAGCACGGCGCTGACCTGGGTTGAGCTGAGGAATGTGGTTGCCCGGGCACTTCCATTCACATAAATCGCCGTAGTCGGCACAAACCCAGAGCCCGTGATCGTAACCACCGGTGACGCCGTGCCAACCTCCACGACAGACGGCGACACTGCCGAGATCGTCGGCGAGGGATTGTCGACTTCCAGCTTGATTGCCGCTCCGGATCCACTGTCCACGGACCCGTTCTTCACCATAACCGCCAGTTGCCCGCCAGAGGCCATCTGCGCCGCCGGCACAACTGCCGTCAGTTCTGTGCCGCTTACATAGGCGGTCGATTCAGCAGCCCCCCCAACCTCAACAGCACTCGTCGTAATAAAGCCGGTTCCGACGACGGTTAGCGTCAACGAACTCGAGCCCGCAGGCGCGGTTGTCGGACTGATGGAGGAGACTGTGAGCGCCGGAGGGGTGGTGCCGCCGCCTCCACCGGATCCCGAGTTTGAGCCGCCGCCGCAGCCAACCAATATTGACGCACCAAGGCAGAGAGATAGAAAAGAAAAACAAAGGGCTTTCATGTCGCGCGCGAGTATACTCCCGAGTCTTCAAGTAGGGCTGTGATGTCGCGTATACTCACCTCGCTTGGTCAGGTGGAAGGTGTCTCCAGCAGCCGCATGCCCGCATCGTCACAGACGCTCTCCAAATTCGGGGTTAAAATGCGCGCGTGAACGAAACCCGGCAAGAATTGGGATGGAACTACGCGCGAATAGCCAACCGTGGTCGGTTCCGTTCTTGCAGCTTTGAATTCCAAAGTGAAACGGAGAGAGAGACGACGTGCAATTCAAGGGAACTGTGTGTCGATCGCAGCCGTAATTCACTTCAAGGACGGCCGAGATGATAAAAGATCTGAGAATTGCGTTTCGCAAGTTGATCAAGTCTCCGGGATTCACAGTGACAGCGATCCTGACGCTGGCACTCGGCATCGGGGCAAACGCGGTTGTGTTCAGCGTCCTGAACGCGGTGGTGCTGCGGCCAGTGAACGTACCGAATGCGCAGAATCTCTTCACAGTGCAGCGCTTTCAGTTTCCGTCGCAGTCTTATCCGGATTTCATCGATGTGCAGAATCGGAATCGGACCTTCGAGGGCGTGGCAGCCTACGCCATCGTTGGCCCGGTCGGCGTGGATAGTGGCGCAAGTCCGTCGATTGCATGGCCGTACCTGGCGAGTGGAAACTACTTCGACACATTGGGAATTCAGCCCTATCTTGGACGCTTCTATCACGCCAACGATGAGAAGGGCGCCAACAGTGCTCCGTATCTGGTGTTGAGCTACGCATACTGGCGCGGGCATTTCCATGAGGATGCCGGTGTGGTGGGGCGGACGGTGCAGATCAACAAGCATCTACTCACCATCATTGGCGTGGCGCCGCCGGGGTTTCGCGGCACCGAACTTTTCTTTGCGCCGGCTTTCTGGATTCCCATGGTCGAGCAGCCCACCATCGAGGGCTACGACGAATTGGTACAGCGCGGCAATCACTCCATTTTCGCGGTGGGTCGCTTGAGGCCGGGCGTGACGCCGGCAAAGGCGACTGCGGACCTGAATACGATCGGGGCCGTGCTGGCCAAGACCTATCCGACTGACGACGACGGCCTCAAATTCACGTTGGCCCGTCCGGGGCTGATTGGGGACGTGCTCGGCGGTCCGGCCCGCGCCTTCATGGCGGGCCTCATGCTGCTGGCCGGGCTTATTCTGTTGGCCGCGTGCGCCAACCTGGGAAGCCTGTTTGCAGCGCGGGCGGCAGATCGCGCCAAGGAGACGGCGCTGCGCCTGGCGCTGGGATCGCGGCGTGGGTTGATCCTGCGGCAATTGCTCACCGAGGCTGTGCTGGTTTCGCTGGCAGGGGGAACGCTTGGGCTCGCGGGCAGTGTCGTGATCCTGCGCTTGCTCAGCGCGTGGCAGCCCATCCCGGATACTCCAATTAACATCCCCGTGAATCCCGATGCAGCCACGTACGTGGTAGCACTTCTGCTTGCGCTCGCGAGCGGTCTGCTTTTCGGGATGGTGCCGGTGCGTCAGGTGTTGCGGGCCGATCCATGGCAGGTGATTCGCACCGGTGGGGCCAGCGTAGGCGGGCTGCGGCGATTCACGATACGCGACATTCTGCTCGCGGTGCAGATTGCAATTTGTGCGGTGCTGGTCACGTCTTCTCTGGTAGCTGTGCGCGGGCTGGTGCGATCCATGAACGCCAATTTTGGCTTTGTCCCGCAGAACGTGATGATCGCGGGGACCGAGCTGCATATGGCCGGCTACACCGACGAGCAGATGCCGCAGATGCAGCGGCGCATGCTCGATGCAGCAGCGGCCATTCCCGGCGTAACCAATGTTGGTTATATCGACCACCTGATGCTCGGTCTGGGCGGTGGCGACTCCTATGTATTCAGCGACAGCACCACCGACTACCGGCCGTCCAACCAGGCAGCGGACGCCATGAACTACCATATTTCCCCGGGATACATGGGAGCCGCGGGCACAAGGCTGCTGGCGGGCCGCGACCTGTCGATGCGGGACGACAGCAAGGCGCCCAACGTTGCCCTGGTGAATCGGCAGTTTGCAATCAAAGTTTTCGGGTCGGTGGATAAGGCGGTCGGCGGGCATTTCAAGTTCTATGATGGAAAGCGCGCGGAGGTGGTGGGCGTAGTCGAAGACGGAAAATACCGCACCATGACCGAGGATCCGCAGCCCGCCATGTTCTTCTCATTTCTGCAGCAACAATCCAGCGGAACGTGGCTGCTGGTCAGATCGCAGCGCGATCCGCAAGAGATTTCCAAGGCGCTCGCAACGGCGCTCCGCGGACTCGACAACGGATTGCCGGTTACCGTGAAGACATTAAATCAGGAAATGAGTTCGGCGTTGTTTGCGGCACGGGTAGCCACGGTCGCGTTGGGTGTCCTGGGACTGCTGGGTGCGATGCTGGCGGTGACGGGAATCTTTGGCATGGCCTCCTATACCGTGAGCAAGCGGCTGCGCGAACTTGGCATTCGCATGGCGTTGGGAGCGCGGCGGAAGGAAGTGCTGCGCGCGGCGCTGGGGCGGGCGTTCGTGCTGCTGTCCGTAGGCTCCTTGACGGGAATTGTGCTGGGCGTTCTGGCCACCAAGGTGCTGTCCTACATCGTCTACCAGGCCGCGCCGAAAGATCCGGTGGTGTTAGGTGGTGTGGCTGTGACCATGTTGTTGCTGGGACTGATCGCTGCATGGATTCCAGCCCAAAAGGCGCTGGCAGTCAGCCCCACGATCCTGATGCGCGAGGAGTAAGCCATACGAATATCGGAGTGCTGCGAAGGCGGTCGTGTGCTTGCCGGAACAACCTTTGAAGTATCCGACATTTCCGCGGGCCGCCCGCACTCTACCTGATGCCACTCATGGCTTGCCGCCGCGGCTTCCCTCATACCGCATCTGAAATTCTCCCCCTTATTCTCTCCTTGACAATCTAGGAGAACGAGCCTAGTGTCTTTCCTAGATTGCCGAGGAGAGTCAATGGCGCGCGATGTTCAGAACGGACAAATTGATCTTCTACAGGGAACACTGGACTTGCTCATTTTGAAGGCAGTCTCGCTCGGACCCTTGCACGGTTACGGAGTGCTCCTGCGCATCCAGCAGATTTCGGGCGAGGAACTCGTGATCCAGCAAGGATCGCTCTATCCGGCGCTCTACAGGCTTGAACACCAGGGAGCCATCGCCAGCGAGTGGGGCGAGAGCGAGAACAACCGGAAAGCGAAATTCTACAAGCTCACGCGTGAGGGCCGCCAGCGGCTGGGCGCGGAAACCGCCAAATGGAATCGCATGGCCGGGATCATTGGCACCATTCTGAGCACCGCTCCGGAGGAAGCATGAATCCCCGCCGCTTCATCTCCCGCGCCGTCGCACAGACACGTTCGTTTGTACGGGCGGTGATTCGCCGCAACCGGCTTGAAGCGGAGATGGAGGCAGAGCTCGCGAATCACCTCGAAGGTCTGACCGCCGATCTCATTCGCGCTGGCTACTCGCCTGCCGATGCCGCGCGCCAGGCACGCATTGCTCTTGGTCCCGCGCTGGTTCACAGGGAAGGCATGCGCGCATCGCTCGGCCTGCGCCTGTGGGACGAGCTCTGGTCTGACTTGCGCTTTGCCGCCCGCCTGCTCCGGGCGCGTCCGGGATTCACTGCGATCGCCGCGTTGTCTCTCGCCCTGGCCATCGGCGCCAATACGACCATCTTCTCCGCCGCCAAGGGAGTGCTCTACGACCGTCTCAACGTCCCCGATGCGAAGCAACTGCGAATGTTGTGCTGGACTGACCACGGTCACGGTGCGGTGCATAACATGTGGGGCGACTTCGACTCAACGCCGGACGGAGGATCGATCAGTTCCTCCTTTTCCTATCCGGTCTACCGGGAGCTGCGCGCGCACAACACGGTAATGCAGGACCTCTTCGCCTTCCAGGAGGACCGCATGAACGCTACCATCCGCGGCACCGCGCGACAGGTACATGCGCAAATGGTTTCGGGCAACTACTATGGCCAATTGGGCGTCCAACCTCAGCTCGGCCGCCCCATCCAGCCTTCCGATGACGCTCAATACGGCGGGGGGACGGTGGCCCTCATCAGCGAAGGACTGTGGGAGCGCGAGTTCGCCCGCTCGCCGTCAGTGCTCGGCCAGACCATCACTCTCAATCAGACGGTGATGACAATTGTGGGCGTTAACCCTCGCGGATTTACAGGTGCCGATGATGTCGAGGTTTCGCCCGACGTGTTTGTGCCCCTGAGCATGCAGCCAGTGCTCGATCCCAAAGGCAAGAGATCGCTTCTCGAAGATCCAGATACATGGTGGTTAAAAGTCATGGGCCGCGCACTGCCCGGCGTGACGGATTCGCAGGCCCAAGCCGTGCTTTCATCGCAACTGGATGCAGCGGTGCGCGGCACGATGACGGTGAAACCGGACGAAGCCATCCCCAGCTTGTTGCTTCTCGACGGCAGCCGCGGTGATCACTTCATCGACAGCGTGTTCCAGATGCCGGTGTATGTGCTGATGGCATTGACGGGTTTCGTGCTCTTGCTGGCCTGTGCCAACATCGCCAACCTGATGCTGGCGCGTGGAGCGCAGCGGCAGCGGGAGATGAGTGTAAGGCTCGCCCTTGGCGCGGGTCGCGCTCGCATTCTTCGCCAGTTGCTCACAGAGAGCTTGCTGCTCGCCGCGATGGGCGGATTGATGGGCTTGATCTTGGGCTACCTGGGCCGCAACGCGATCCCGGGGCTGCTGACCAATGCCTGGGAGGCCAGCGAGTTCGACATCCATTTCGATTGGATCGTCTTTGGCTTTACCGCCGCCATCACCATCGCGACCGGCTTGCTCTTTGGGCTCGCGCCTGCATGGTCCGCGGCTCGCGCCGAGGTCAGCAGCACCTTGAAAGAATCCGCGCAGACGTTGACGCGGCGCCGCAAGGGGCGTGGCGGCAAAGCCATCGTCGGCTTTCAGATCGCTCTCTCCACGCTGCTGGTGGTCAGTGCCGGTCTATTCCTGCGTACACTCTTCGCGCTCAATTCTGTCGATGTAGGCTTCCGAACCGATCACCTGATCCTGTTCTCGGTCAATCCGCCGGCCAAACGCTACACCGCGGGTAAAGACGTGCAATTGCATATGCGCCTCCAGGATGGCTTCGCATCCATCCCGGGCGTGCAGGCGGTCACGGCTGCTTCCTCGGTCTATATCGGCAACGGTGTCTCCAACTACGTTTTTCTGCTTCCGGGCGAAAGCTTCGATATAAACAAAAAGCAGGCCGAGGACTTCAATCTTGTAGGGAACAGCTTTTTCTCGACCATGGGCATACCAGTGATTGCAGGGCGTGCTTTTGGCCCCGACGATACGGCCACATCTCCCAAAGTGGCTGTTATCAACCAGAGCCTCGCGCGCAAGCGGTTCCCGAATGTGAACCCCATCGGAAAAGTGTTCAAGGTCGGAGACGACAAAGGCGATTGGGTACGGATCGTGGGCATCTGCGCCGACACCCGTTACATGAATCTGCGCGATCTTCCGCCGCCCCAGTTCTTTATGCCGTTCGTGCAGCAGAAGGAGGTCGGCAGCATGACCTATGAAATTCGTACCGCCATGGAACCGGCAACGCTGGTGCCGGCACTGCGCCGTACTGTGCAACAAGTCGACCGCGACCTCCCCATGATCGACATCCGCACGCAGCAGGAGCAGATCGATGCCAGCACGCAGATTGAGCGCATCTTCGCCGCACTGACCGCGGGCTTCGGCATCCTGGCGCTGGCCCTGGCTTGCGTGGGAATTTATGGCGTGATGGCCTATTCGGTCGCGCAACGCACCAATGAAATTGGCATTCGTCTCGCGCTCGGCGCGCAACCTGCCCAGGTGCGCGGCATGATTCTGCGCGAGAGCACCTGGATCGCAGTCATCGGCGTGGTTGCGGGTACGGCCGTGGCGCTCGCTCTCATGCGGCTGGTCAAGTCCATGCTCTACGGCATCCAGCCCTGGATCCGACTACGCTGGCATGCGGCAGCTTGATCCTGCTCGCCGTCGCGCTCGGAGCCAGTTGGATTCCCGCCCGCCGCGCCGCCGGGGTGCACCCCATGGAGGCTTTGCGGCACGAATAGACACTGCTGCTACGATGGTCTTCATTCCAGCGACCTTGTCCTGGTGTCAATCCATCCCGTTTCCGGATTTCTGCGCTGCGGATGAAGCGGCCTATTGCGCCGCTTTAATCTGATTGTAGATGGCGTTCACATGGTCGGTTGCTTCAGCCAGACTGATCTTCTGGGTGCTGCGGACGAGTTGGATAGCGTCAATTCTGCGGCCCTGCCTGAGAAGCGAACGGACGGAGGCCTCCTCATCGATACTTCCGGAGAGAGCAGAGTTGGGAGTTGACTTCATCTCGCCGGAGTCAAGCTTCAGGAACTCCAGGATCTCCCGTCTCAGTTTCTCGTAGTTTTGGAGATCGGCGGCGTAATTGTCAGACATTGGCACGGACCCTTGCGGAGTTAGAATGGCCAGGCGATACACGAGCACATTGTTTTTGGCAGAGGTTGTTTCCATGCCGATTCCGGTGATGTCGCTGAACGGAATTGTGCCGGAGGCAATACGGAAAAGACGCCGCCGATTCCACAGGGCCTGCTGGCGTCCGGGATCAAAGCTGACGACTTCCTTGCGCCAGAACAGCAAGGAACAAAGCAAGACAAAACCTACGACCAGATAGTAGACCGTCCCGCCCCGGATAATGATCGTCCGGTAAAGGAATAACAAAGTTATGCAAAATAGAAAGATAGAAAGCCAGATGCTGCTGTCAACGATCACCAACTCCTGGTTCGTCTTGCGAACAATGTGCATGGTGAAACTATGGCACGAAATGACCTGATTGCGAGAAACCTTTCGTTACCATTGAACGAACTTGCATTGGATGGTCCGCATTTGCGAAGGGTCGGATGCCACGACCCTTTCAGTTTTTGTGGTAATTTCCCGCACTCACGCAACTCTGGCCCACTACGCCCTGCCGGCCAACCCCTCCCCACCGACGCCGTCGCCGCCTCCGGGACCGCCGCCGTCGCCTCCCGGAACAGCACCACGATGGCGTAGGCGACCACGTGCAACAGCAGCCGGAACGCGTTGGCGCAGAAGCCACAGGCCGACAGCCGCTCCGCCCGCAGGCCGTTCTTCAGCTCCCCGATCGGCTGCTCCGGCACGGCCCCCCGACGCACGTAGAAGTCCCGGTAGACCGCCTCGGCACGGTCCGGCAGGTTGGTCACCACGAAGCGTCGCTGGCTGCCCTGCGGCGTCCGCTCCACCTTGGCCACGATGCGGCGGGCGTGCGGCCAGCTTCTCCGCTTGGTAGTCGCGGACCTCCTCGAAGCGTTGCACGAACGGGTCGCGCCGGCCGTAAAAGGCGTAGTACAACTCCACGTCGGCCAGGGCCGTGGCCGTGGCTCGTTGCAGCACGGGATTGCTGGCGTAGCCGATGGCATACAACAGCCCCTCACGCTCGCAGAAGTCATAGACGGCCGGCACGCCGAAGCCGTTGTCCGCCCGCACCCGGATGGTCACGCCGGGCCAGGCGGCGCGGAGCCGGGCGACCAGGCCGGCCAGCACCTCCACGGCCCCGCAACTGGCGTGGACGGTTCCCGGCCGCAGCCAGGCCGCCAGGGGGAAGCCGCTGACCCCGTCCAGCACGAACAGCGGGAAGTATTGATGCTGCTCGAAGTAGCCGTGATAGCCCGACAGCGTCTGCCGGCCGTGGACCGGGTCGTCGCTGGCGTCGATGTCCAGCACGACCTCGGCCGGCGGCGTGCGGCGGGTGCGGATGAACAGATCGACCAGGTAGTCGTTGAGGATTTTGATCCGCCCCGTCTGGGCCGCGCGCTGTTCCAGGAGGGCGGGGCGTTCCTCCGGGGGCAGCTCCGCCTGGCGGCGGGTGAAGGCGTACTGGAAGCGCGTCAGGGTGGAGGCGCCGGCCAGGGGCCGCTCGGGGTCGGGGGACACGTCGGCCAGGATCTGAAAGAGGGGGTCGTCGCGCAGGGTTTGGGCGTCGTTGCCGTCGGGGTATCCGGCCAGGAGTTGATAGATCTGCTGGGTGAGGAGGGCCTCGGCGGAGTGGTGGATGAACTTGGGGGAGCGGGGGTCGGGGAGCCGCTCGGCCAGGTCGGCGATGACCCGCAGGGGCTTCTCCAGGGCGCGGACGGCGAGCAGTCCGGCGTCGGAGACGACGCGTCCGCCGTCGAAGGCGACGTGAATCTGTTGCGAACCGACGTTCCACAGGGTAAGGTGGGGTTCCCGTTCGGCTGTCATGGTCTTGAGCCTCCGCATGGTTCTAAACTGCTTGGTTAGCACAGCTTAGATAGTGCGTGAGGCTCATCTTTCCATCACACGGTGCATCATCCAGGCTAGACAACGGCGTCTGGTTCAAAGTCCGCGAGGGTGTCCGCGCCTGCTGGTCAAGGATGAGCGGGGCGAGCCGGCCGTCTACCCGCTCGTGGAACCGGCGAGCCATTATTATCAGGTGATGACCAAGAGCGAGTGGATGCCCGTCCTCATCGGCGAGAGGGTTCTGAGGCGAGAGGGCGAGGGAGTGTGAGGCCGGCGCTACCAACCGGGTGTCATGCCGAGAACCATTCGCCGTTCCGACACGGCCCGAAGGCTCCGCCCCGTCCGCCGGGCCGCCTCCCGCGCGGGGCAGGTCGCGCACCAGGGCGTCCTCCTCCGGCGTCCAGCGGCCCCGCCCGCGGGCCGGGTTGGGGATGCCCAGGCGTTCCCGCTTCTGCCGCACCGCCTCGACGCGCCAGCCCGTGCCGCCGCGCCACTTCCGCGTCGGTCAGCCGTCCCAGCAGAGCCGCCTCCTTGTCGGTCCAGCGTCGGCCGTGGTAGCCCGGCCGGAGGTTGCGCCCGAGGTTCCGTTCCAGGGCCGTCCGGCGCTGCGCTCCACCTGCTCCGGCGGCAGCTCAACCCCGCGTAGGGCTTCGGCGCCTTTCT
Organism: uncultured Acidobacteriota bacterium; assembly: GCA_963718435.1. GTDB lineage: Bacteria > Acidobacteriota > Terriglobia > Terriglobales > Acidobacteriaceae > Telmatobacter. The sequence continues at coordinate 71,559 of CAVQZQ010000100.1, forward strand.
CCGACGCCGCCCGGATGAGCCTCCGGCTGCCGGGGTTGTCCATCAGCCCGACGCCGAGGGCCTTCCGCCACGCCAGGCGACGCCCGCGGACACGCCCCACCAGAACCGGATCGCCGTGGCGGCCTCCGTGCGGACGGTGCGGGCCAGTTCCTCATCGACCAGCAGGCTCGGGTGGCCCTTGCGGCCCACGGGCAGGCAGCGGGGCCAGGAAATGGGGGCGTCGGTCCAGCCCGTGACGGCCACGTCGCAATCCCGGAACAGGCAACTCGCACGGTCGCCGACGTGCAGGCGCGGGGCCTGGTAGGGGCCGTGCAGCAGCCGGACCCGGTCGTCAGTCGCGCCGCATCGTCGGCGTCCTTGTTCGGCCGGCCCGGCCCCGCTCCGGTCGGCTCGGCCGCCGCCGTGGGCACGTCGCCGGAGAGCAGCCGAGACAGGGCATCCCCGGCCAGCAGCATTACATCCTCGTAACCGTCCACCTCGTCCTCATGGCCCCCGACCCGGACGAACCCGAGCGAGGCGAGCACGCGCGGGACGCGAGGTTGGACGGGGCGACGGAGCCCACGAACCGCCCGACCCCGTGAGATTCGTTCGCCCACCGGATGAGGCCGACGGCCGCCTCGCGGGCATAGCCCCGCCGCCGGAACGGCGGGTACACCTCGTACGCCGAGTTCCACCCCGCCGGGGGCGAATTCCGCGAGGTAGGGGCGGCGGGCCGCTGTGGAACCCGGCGTGGCCGACCCCGCCCGTCGCCGACAGCCCGATCGCGCAGCGACCAGTTCGCGTAGCCGGGGTCGGCGAGCAGGCCGCCCAGGTGCAGGCGGAGCAGGTCCGCGTTCGCGTCCCAAGGCCGCGGCACGCAGCCCGATCAGCGCCTCCATGTCCTCCGGGGGCGCCCGCGGAGCATGGCCTCCAGGAGGGCGGGGGACATGCAACGCAACACAAGCCGCGGGGTTCGGATGTCCGTCGTCGCCGGGGGCATCAGGTGCGGCCCTCTTGAGGACTGCCGACGCCCGGCGCCGGCATCCCGACCTCCCGCGCTGGACGCAGGCCCGCCAGTACGCCTCCGCCCGGCTGGGGCCGCGCCTCGACGCGGTTCTCGCCGTTGCTGCCGCAGACGAGCCAGACCGGGGCGTGTTTCGGGCCGAACGCGGCGTCGCCGACCGACCAGCCGGCGCGGCTCAGGCGGTCGAGCGACTCGTCAACGGTCGGTAAGGTGGGCATCAGGTCTTCCCCAGCAGACGTTGTAGGAACGCCTTCGCCTTGTCGTAGACGCCGGGCCGGCCGCTCTCGCGCGGCCCGGCCACGTTCAGCACGAGGACGCCGACCAGCATCCCTCGCACCCGCGTCAGTTCATCGGCCAGCCGGTCCTTGGCGGCCAGGTCCACCACCGTATGCGGCCGACGCTGCCGCTGGGCCTCGCGGACGGTGAGCAGCGTTCCGCCGGCCGGCTCCCCCTTGGTCAGCACCAGCGTGAAGTCGGAGTCGCGGACGTTCCACCGCGTCCGCGTCGGATAGCCGTGCGGCTCGGCGTCTCCGTCAGGGGGTAGCGGTCGGGGATGCGGCCGTCCTTGGCCTTGCGGCCCCGGGCATGAGCCGCCGCAAGGGACGCCCAACTCCAGCGCAAATGTCGAGGGCCTGGCTCGGTCCACGCCGGTCTGGCCGCCGCTGACGATCTTGGCGATCATGGTTAAACTCCGTTTTAGCGGGGGACGCGAAGGCGGCCGGGCGGCTGATGAGGCATTGCGCTGTTAGCCGCCGGCGGGGGCCGGCTCGGCTTGGCAGCGCCTCCGCCACCGGCCCCAGCCGGGTCTGGCACAGCGTCCCCTCCCAGCGTGGGGCCTTGGCCAGCAGCGTGGCGAACACCAGATGCACCACCATCACGGCCCCGACGAAGGCGTGGAACCGCCGCGACCCCGTCACGTTGCCGTCGTCCGCACCCCAGAAGAGCTTCAGCCGAGCGTTCACCCGCTCCACCGCCGTCCGGCCCCGGTACAGGCGCTCGAATTCCTTCGTCGCTCGCGGGATCGGCGGGAAACGCCGCAGGTCCAGCTCGCACGGCAGCCGCACCGTCAGGCCCCAGTCCCGCCCCGCGTTGCACCGGGCGTCGCTGGGACATTCCCAGCCCTCGTGCCGCGCCGGGCAGCGGTATCGCACCGTGCCGCGTCCTCCTCATAACCTACATAAGACATCTTGTGCCTGACGGGCGGGTCGCTGATCGTGTCGTCGCAGAACACCGTCCCCGCCTCGTCGTGGACCAGTTGCAG
>CAVQZQ010000101.1:0-10651 GCA_963718435.1 uncultured Acidobacteriota bacterium
CGGCGGGCCATTGCGGCCCACCGTGAGGCGGTTGCCGGGAAGGTTGATGCTGCCCTCGACCTTGCCGTCGATGAACAACGATTCGGAGCCCGTGATTTCACCTTTGATGTAGAGGCCTTTGCCAATGGCGGCCTGTTCACCGGAGGGTTGGGGGGTGGCGGCGGGGCGAGCGGGTTCAAACGAAGGAGATGGGGGCATAGGGCGAGAGGGCTCCGGAGTTGGGTTGGGGGTCGTCGGTCCTGACTGGTTGGGTTTCCACATAGCGCTCAAGGTAGTTCCTTTTCTGTCCTGGTGGGACTAGGGGGTTGCCAAGGCAGGGGCCAATCCATGGTCCCAAAAATCTGAGTATGCGGGACGTCGAGTACTCGCGTCTCCGCGGAATGCAAAATGCTGCTCGGCGGACCCAAGCATATCACTGCGGCTATTCTAAGCCGTCGCGCGGCATATGTTCGAGCGCCAAAAACTTTGGTACCAGCTGGTTGTTAATTGTAGCAACAATCAGGGGCCGGAAATTGGGGTGAATCCCTTCTGACAGGGAATCGCATGAACGATAACTCGACGACAATTTCGCCGTTTGCGCCGCTCCGACGGGGCTAACTGGCTTTTGGCGTCCTCCTTCCCCCCCGCTGAAGCGCGGGGCTAACGACCGTTGCGCCTCCGGCGCGATAGAAATCGGAACCAGTCTGGTCAACAAATTGAATTCACGCGATTGCCCTGTCTCTTCTGCGACATACAATCGCGCAAAGGGGGCCGAATGCACACCATAGCGAATTTCGCCGCGATGAGCCTGTTGATGATAGCCCTGGCAGCACCCTCGGCGATAAAGGCCCAGGTCCAGACTCAGCCTAAGGCCCCTCCCTTCGACGTAGTCATCACCAACGGCCACATCATCGACGGCACCGGTTCGCCCTGGTATTCGGGCGACATCGGCATTCGCGCTGGCAGAATCGCGGCCATCGGCAACCTGGGCGGCGCATCCGCAAAGCGCACCGATTGACGCGCGCGGCAGGGTGGTCGCGCCGGGATTCATCGACATGCTGGGCCAGTCGGAGCTGACCATGCTGGTCGATCCGCGGCTGCCATCGAAGATCTACCAGGGCATCACGACGGAAATTACGGGTGAAGGCGACTCGGTCGCGCCGGTGAACGACGCGATGCTGGCGGCCGACCACGCGACGCTATGAGCACTTGCACATCACGCCGGACTGGCGGACACTTCGCGCGAGTACTTCGCGCGCATCGAAAAGCAGGGGATGGGCATCAACCTGGCAAGCTACGTGGGCGCGACTCGGTGCGGCGCATGGTGCTGGGCGATGCCGACGTGCAGCCCACACCGGCGCAGCTGGAGCAGATGCAGGCGCTGGTGCGCGACGCGATGCGCGATGGAGCGGTGGGCCTGTCGACCGCGCTGCAATACGCGCCTGCGCCCTACGCAAAGACGGATGAGCTGATCGCGCTGGCCACGCGAGGCGGCGCAATATGGCGGCATCTACGCCACGCACATGCGCAGCGAAGGCGACGCGGTGCTGGAGTCGATTGACGAGGCGGCGCGGATCGGCCGCGAGGCGCATATTCCGGTGGAGATCTGGCACCTGAAGGCGGCGGGAAAAGCAAACTGGGGTAAGATGCCGCAGATCGTGGCGCGCATCGAAGCGGCGCGGCGCTCGGGCGTGGACATCAGCGCCAATACCTACGCTTATACGGCCTGGTTCAACACGTTTTCGGCCTTCATTCCGCCGTGGGCGCACGATGGCGGCGATGCCAAACTGGTCGAGCGGCTGAAAGATCCGGCGACGCGGGCGCGCATTCGCAAAGACATGCTGCACGGCAAGGACTCGGCAGGCGAGGACTGGGACAACGAGTGGCAGGAGATTCCGGGGCCGGAGGCGGTTCTGATTGCCGTGGTGCAGAATCCTGAGCTGGTGCCCTTGCAAGGGAAACGACTGTCGGAGGTGGCGGCGCTATGGCACGAGGACGCTATCGACGCGCTCTGCGACCTGCTGATCAAGGACAAGGCGTTCACCGAAGTTGCCGTGTTCGGCATGGACGAGCCGGACGTGATGCTGGCGCTGAAGCAGCCGTGGGTCTCGATCGACAACGATTCGCAGGGGACTTCGCCGGAAGGTCTACTGGGCGAGGAGCATCCGCATCCCCGCGCCTATGGTACTTTCCCGCGGATTCTGCGCAAGTATGTGCGCGAGGAGCACGAACTGACGCTTGCCGGACGCGATCCGCAAGTTCTCCGCGCTGCCCGCACAGCGCATGCGTCTGACCGATCGCGGCGTGTTGAAGAAGGGCATGTGGGCCGACGTGGTGGTCTTCGATCCGGCGACCATCACGGATAAGGCGACATACGAAGATCCCAACCAGCTGTCGGAAGGGATGGACTACGTGCTGGTCAATGGGTCCCCGTGATCGCGGAGGGCAAGATGACTGGCGCTTCCGGGCAAGGTGCTGCGCGGCGAGGGGTACGTGCCGTAGTTGGTCTTTGCGTCGGGCACGACTAACCAGAATCCCTGAGGACAGCTATTTCTCGCTTCAATCGAACTTTCCGGGAATATTGCGCGTATCTTCACTACAGAAAATCTCATTCATTAGAGGCCGCTCATGGAGAACCTTCTCCAGGATCTTCGCTACGCGTTTCGAACCCTTCTCAGGGCTCCTGGCTTTTCTATCGTAGTCATCATTTCCATTGCGTTGGGATTTGCGGCCAATGCCACGGTTTTCAGCGTTGCAAATGGGCTGCTTTGGGGTCTATTGCCGGTCAAAGATCCTGGCCGGATGGTGATGTTCTCTGAAGGCGAATCCTTCTCCTATCCCGACTACATTGATTACCGCGATCAAACCGGCGACATCTTCGAGGGGGGAGTGGCGGCGCACTTTCCTCTTATTCCCGCGAGCATCGGCGGCAAGGGAGAACCGGAACGAGTCTGGGGTCAGACCGTCAGCGGCAACTTCTTTGCCACGCTGGATGTACCGATGATGCTTGGCCGGCCCATCCTTCCGGGCGATGACCTTGCGGGCCACAGCCACGTGGTGGTGCTCAGCGGTAATCTCTGGCGCCGTCGCTTTGGCGGCGACGTGAACATTCTGGATCGTGAGGTGGCACTCAACGGGCAGCGTTATACGGTGGTGGGGATTGCACCGACTGGCTTCTATGGCGTTGATCGCGGCATCGTATCTGCGTTCTGGGTTCCGCTTGCCGCGGCAGAGGAGATCATGCCGGATCTGTCCAGCGACGCAAGCTTCAGGAGTAAACGTGACAATCAATGGGTGATGCTCGATGCCCGGTTAAGGCCTGGAATCAGCCGCGCCAGAGCTGAGGTGGAACTCAACACCGTCAAGAAGCGGCTCGACGATACCTATAGGAAAAATGAAAAGCATCACCAGAGTTTGACTCTGCAAACGGCAGGCGGACTCATCGCCGGCTCCGCCACTCCCGCATTCACTCTCATGGCTGTCCTGATGGTCGTGGTCGGATTGGTGCTGCTGGTGGCCTGCGCCAATGTCGCAAACCTGATGCTGGCTCGCGCTCTAGGGCGGCAAAAGGAGATTGCAATTCGCCTCGCGATGGGCGCCGGACGGCGTCAACTCGTCCGGCAACTGCTGTTCGAAAGCTTGCTGCTGGCGCTGACTGGTGCGGGTGTTGGCTTCGCGCTGGCCGCGGCCGCGGCGCGAGCTATCTCCAATTTCCAGCTCCCATTGCCTTTTCCGGTGGTCTTCGACTTCAACGTCGACATGCGCGTGGCCCTGTTCACTCTCGGCTTGTCCCTGATCACCGCACTGCTGTTCGGGTTGGTTCCGGCTCTGCGTGCTTCACGGCCCGACCTGGTAGGAGCTCTCAAGGATGGCCCGGCGGTGTTTGGGCGCGTCGGCCGTTCGGGTTTGCGCAACACGCTGGTGGTGGTGCAGGTCTCGCTCTCGCTGGTGCTCCTTGCCACTGCCGGCCTGTTTCTGCGGAGCCTTGGCAACGCTTCATCGATCGACATTGGCTTCAAGTCCGACAACATCCTGATCATGACGGTGGACCCTAAACTGCACAACTACTCGCACGACAAAACTGTGCAATTTCTTTCTAGGCTTCATGATCGGGTGGCGGCGCTGCCGGGGGTTCGATCGGTGAGTTTTGTAGGGATCGTGCCGCTCAGCATCGGCGGGTCCAACAACAACTTCGACGTAGATGCTACCAAGGATCACCCCAAGCAGACCGTCCTGGCAAACGTAAACAACGTTGGCAGCGAATACTTCAAAACGATGATGATTCCCTTGCTGCGGGGCAGAGATTTTGTTCCGCAGACCGACGACCAGCATGTGGCTATCATCAACGAGACCATGGCATCCCATCTGTTTTCCGGCCAGGACCCGATCGGTCGCGTAATTCATCAGGACAAGGGCCAATACACAGTGGTTGGCGTGACGCGGGATTCGAAATCACGCACGATCGGAGAGAAGCCGGCCGATGGCGTTTTTCTTTTTCTGAACGCGGCTCCCGAAAAAGCCAACAGCATATTCGGAACCACGATCATCGTGAAAACCTTTGTGAGTCCGGGCGCGATGGCTCGCACGGTGCGCGAACAGATTGCCGCCCTTGATCCGAATATGGCGGTGTTCAACATCGAAACCATGCAGCAGCATGTAGACAAATCACTTCTGCTGCCGCGCATCTCGGCGTTGCTTCTCGGGATCTTCGGGGCGGTTGGTCTGACCCTGGCGGCCATCGGCCTGTACGGGGTGATGAGCTATTCGGTGGGTTGCCGGACCCGCGAAATCGGTATCCGCATGGCATTGGGCGCAAAGCCGCGCAAGGTCTTGAGAATGGTCCTGCGGCAAGGACTCACCTTGACTTGTATTGGTCTTGCGATTGGGCTCATCATCGCTCTGGTTGTTGGGCGATTTGCTGCCAGCGTGCTTTACGGCATAAGCGGAGCGGACCTGACGACGTTCGTCATCGTTTCAGTGGTTATGCTTGCGACCGCGACCGTCGCTATCCTGATTCCCGCGATTCGGGCAGCGCACGTCCAGCCAACCGTGGCGCTGCGGTACGAGTAGGGCTCGATCGCCCGGCTCTGCGCGGCGCATAGATTGTGTGTTGCTCCGGTTCCCTGTTTTGAGATCCGGAAACGCACAGACCTCACTCTGCCGCCGTCATGCCCTACTCTTAATCCATGACTGATCGCGAACTCATCGCGCGTATCGCCCGCTCCCCCGGCAGCAAAGCCGGATACAAGCAGCTGGTGCGGGAGCTGGGCCTTGGCGGAGGACGCGAGCGACGCCTGCTGCTGGAGCACCTTGCCCGGCTGACCGTGCGCGGCGATTTGACCAAGCTCGACCGCGAGCACTGGAGCATTCCGCGTGCGCCCGGTTGGCACGCGACAACCTTGTCGCCGGACGTCTCGACCTGCACCGCGACGGCTACGGCTTTGTGCGTCCCAATGCCCGCCAGGCTTCAGGGGTGGTTGACGATATCTTTATTCCGCCGAACGAGATCAACGGCGCCATGCAGGGCGATCAGGTGCTGGTGGAACTGGAGCCGCCGCGCGCCGATGGCCGCCGCCTGGGCCGCATTGCCCGCGTGCTCGAACGCCGCAATCCCACTGTGGTCGGCATCTTTCACTACTGCTCGTGGCGATCGTCAGCCGGCACAAACATCGTCATTCCCTTCGACGAGCGCATGACGCAGCCGATCCTGATTCCTCCGGGACAGGAGTTGCCGCCCGCCGAGGAAGGCGCGACGCCGCATCGAGTGCTCGGCACCGAAGCCGCAGCCATGCAGCCCACGACAATCTGGAAGGCCTGGTGGTCGATGTTGAGATCACCAGTTGGCCCACGCCACACGCCTCCCGTGGGCCGCGTGATTGAGGTGCTGGGCGATCCGGATGACTTCGGCGTGGACGTCGAGATGATGATCCGCAAGCATCAGTTGCCGCGCGTCTTCCCTGACAATGTGCTGGCGGAGGCGCGCCGCGTGGCGCACCTCGACCTCGCCGAGGTCGCAGCCGCCGTAAAGATTTTCGCGCGCTTCCGATTGTGACCATCGACGGCGAAACCGCTCGGGACTTTGACGATGCTGTGTCTGGTGCGCGAACGCCGCGATGGCGGCGGGTACGAACTGCAAGTGCACATCGCAGACGTGGCCGAGTATGTCCGCGCCGGCACCGACCTCGATCTCGAAGCGCGACTGCGCGGAACCAGCGTCTACTTCCCCGATCGCGCCATTCCCATGCTTCCGCAGGAGCTCTCGACCGACATCTGCAGCCTGCGTCCCGGTGAAGACCGGCTGGTGCTGAGCTGCATCATGCAACTCGACGCCGACGGGCCGCATCGAGAGCTACGAAATCGTCGAAGGCGTGATCCGTTCCGCCGCGCGCATGACCTACACCGAGGTCCACGCAATTCTTGAAGGCGATGCTGAGACCCGCGCGCGCTACGCCGAGCTCGTTGCCGGACTTCGAGCGGATGCGCAAGCTGGCTGTGCTGATGAACAAGCGGCGCGAAGAACGCGGCAGCATCGACTTCGATTTGCCCGAGCCGGTGATCGAGTTTGACGAGCAGGGCCAGATGCGCGGCGTCACCAAGTCCGAGCGCACCTGGGCCAACCGGCTCATTGAAGAATTCATGCTGGCCGCGAACGAGTGCGTGGCCACCTGGCTTGAGGACCTGGGCGTGCCCTCGATCTACCGCATCCACGAAAAGCCGGAGCCGCGCCGCGTTGTGCAATTCGAAGAACTGGCCGCCAGCTTTGGCTACTCCCTCGGCCTCGGCGCTCTGCCGGTCAAGCGCATGCAAACGCGTGGCGAGCGCCGCGACGCGCAGCGCAGCGGACGCAATCCGCGCACTCACGAAGTCGCCGAAGATATCCCCGTCACGCCGAAGCATGTATCAAAAGCTGGCCGCACGCATCGAAGGCAAGCCCGAGGAGCGCATCCTCAGCTATCTCATGCTGCGTTCGCTCAGCCAGGCCCGCTACTCCGAGATCAACGAGGGCCACTTTGCGCTGGCCGCGCCAAGCTATACGCACTTCACTTCGCCTATCCGCCGCTATCCGGACCTGATCGTGCATCGCATCACGAAGGCGCTGCTGCGGGACGGCGTGCGCGGCCGCGGCCGAAGTTGCCGCAGGACCGCCACGGTTCGCCGTGGACGCATCCCAATGAAGGCCTGGCAAGGGCATCGTCATTCATCGCGCGCAAGAAGCGCGCACAACGACCGAAGATACGCCGGCGAGCCGCCGATTCCCGAGCCTGAGCTTGCGCAGATCGCCGAGGAGACCAGCCAGACCGAGCGCCGCGCCGCCGAAGCCGAGCGCGAACTGGTGGAGTGGAAGAAGGTGCGATTCATGCAGGACCGCGTCGGCGAGGAGTTTGCCGCGTTGGTGCTGAACCCCGCCAAATTCGGCCTCTTCGTCGAGCTGACCGACCTGTTTGTCGAGGGACTGGTCCCCATCGACACGCTGCGCGACGACCGTTACACCTGGCGCGAAAACACGCACGAGATTATCGGCGAGCGCTGGGGACGCCGCTTCCGTGCTGGGGATCGCGTGCAGGTGATCCTTGACCGCATTCTCGCCCAGGAACGGAGACTCCAGTTTTCAATCGTCGAAGAAGGCTTGCCGCTGACCGGAAAAAAGCCTGTCAAATCTCTGCCGAAGCCCAAGAAAGGCAGACGCAAGAACCTCCCGCATCCGGCCTCGAAGGGAAAGAAGCGACCAGGAAGAAAGGGCAAACGGCGCTGAGGCATCTGCAGCGCCGATTACGGGGTGATGCGAAGTGCGTCAGACCCCGGCTTGCTGGTCGGCGAATTTGCCGATAAGGGGAAGCTGGTAGCGCTCCCCTTTCAGCGCTTTGAGCAGAACGAACACCCAGACGCCGAGGAACGCCAAACCTACAAACGGGATGAGGATCCACCCGATCACTGGAATGACCGTCAGCACGGTGTTGATGGCGAAAGCGGCGATTCCGAGAAAAATGGATTGCCACGAATGGAATCGCACGAACGAGTTCTTGTTATAAGGCTCGATCAGCAGGAAGATAATTGCCGGGATGATGGTGACATACGCCAAGGCGCCGGCAGCTGTGTTGGAAAGGCCGGATTGCACCGGCTGAGACGGAGTGAAATCGGACACGGTAGCTCCTTTACGATTCAGTTCCAAACCATAGGGGAGACTTGCCTGGTGGCTGCAGGTCGCTGTGCGGTCGAAAACGCAGAGCAACTTCAAGTCCAGGTTGCGAAGAAGAGCTTCACTTGAAGCCGTTCTCGCCATAACTGTGGCCCAGGTGCGTTACGAGTTAGCCTGCTTTTCAGCGAGATCACCGATGATCGGCAGCTTGAACCGTTCCCCGTTGAACGCCTTGATCAGCACAATGATCCAGATGATAAAAAACCCAAGCGCCACGAGCGGCCAGAGGAACAAAGCCGACCAGCCGAGAAACGGCATTCTGCCGAGAATCATCATGACCACATCCACGGCAAAATACGCAATGGCTAAAAAGATGCATTGCCAGGAATGGAAACGCACGTAGGAATTTCTGTTGTAAGGCGCCGCGATCAAAAAAACGATGGCCGGAATGATCGTGACATAAGCCAGCCCGCCAGCCGCATTGTCAGATAAGCCGGCCTGATTCACGCTGGAAGGGATTTGGTCTGTCATAGGTTCTCCTTGTAATTCGTGCTCCGGAGGAACCGTAAAGCGTTACGCCCTGGAGGTTGACCAGCCATCGGGGGACAAAGGCCAATGCAGCCATCCATACGCTTCTGGGCAACGTTCTCTTTGAACCGGCATCCGCAGGCCCTGAAGCCAATCTCTGAGGATGCGAGTCTAAGTCGCGGTGCTAGTTATCGATTCCGCCCCCCGCCCCCGGTTCGTTCTTAAGTGGTACATATTGCATTGAACTTAGCGAGGTTTTAGATTAGGAAACAGGAAACCTCGAAACAAAGTGATTGTCAAGATAATTCGCAGTATCTGGAGCGGAGCTACTTCCCCTGTTCGTGCACAAGCAACTCGGGATCGTCGTTGCGGACATTGCCCACGCGGTTGCTGACGGGCCAGGCGAGCATCTTCTCGGCGGGGTAGGGGCGGAGCAAGTCAATCGGGGGCCGCGCCGGGTCGGCTGCATCGAGCCAGCGGTCGTAGTCGCGCGGTTCCAGGATCACCGGCATCCGATCGTGCAGCGGTTCCGTTACTTCATTGGGATCGGTGGTGATGATCGTGAAGGTCTCAAGCGGAGAGCCCTCTTTGGGTTGCCAATGCTCCCACAGCCCGGCAAAGGCGTAGGGTTCGCCGCTGCGGAGCGCAATGGCATGGGGTCGCCTGGTCTTCTCGTCGAGTTTCTGCCACTCGTAAAAGGCGTCGGCGGGCACCAGGCAGCGTCGCTTCTTCAGCGCTTCCTTGAAGGCGGGCTTTGCCGCAACTTCTTCGGCTCGTGCGTTGATCGTGCTGTAAGCGAGCTTGGCGTCCCTGGCCCAATACGGCACCAGGCCCCAGCGCAGCAAGGCGACTTCGCGCTGGCCCGAGTCGCGATTCAAGCGCACCACGGGTTGCATGCTCTGCGGAGCGGCGTTGTAGGTGGGCGCGAACCACGGCATATCCTCCAGTTCCACGCCGAACCAGTCAGCAAGGACCTGCTGTGTCGATTTGCGAGCGAATCGGCCGCACATAGGGAAAGAATAACGTCACAAGGCGGCCCGCGCGTAAACCGACAGACTTACGGATTGGCTCCGATTTGATAGTTGAGGGTCGCAAGAGAAAGCCGGTACTGATACTGTGCGTCCGTATTTCCAATGGCCGCATCGGTCTGCTGGTACTGCGCCTGACTTAGCTCGACGATTGAACTGAGCCCGAGCTGATAGCGTGTTTGCGCCAGGCTCAGTGCCTGGTTAGCCTGCTTCAAAAGCTCCGCGGTCACAGCAACGCGCTGATATGCGGTATTTGCGGCGAGCCACGCTGTACGCACATCGCGGACAATCCGATCGCGGAGATCCCGGCTTTGTTCTGAGGCCGCCTGGGCGCGGGGTTCGCAGCTCCCTTCGCCTGGGCGGAATAGAGAAAACCGTTGAAGATCGGGATATCGATGTTGACGCCAATGCCGCCCCACCAGTTCGAGGTGTAATACTGCGCCGGCCGAATGGGCACGCTTCCCACGGTTCCCGCGGCACTGATGCTGGGCAGCATCTGGTCGCGCTCGGCGTGGCTGAACTTGACGGCTGACTGCTGTCTTAGGTTCAGAGCCTGCAGGTCTGGCCTTTGCTGCAACGTAATTGCGTTAGCTGCTCGACATCCGGCGGCGGCGCATTCAAAGGTCATTGACGTCAACCAGGTCATATATGACCCGCTTGTGAGTCCGAGGATTGAATCCAATGACGCCATCGTCGAGTCGACGTTGTCTTGCGCATTCAAGAGCAGCAACTTCGCCTGTGAGAAGTTGACATCCGCGAAGCTCAAATCCAGCGTCGATTTGAGCTTGTTCCTGGTCATCGCGCCGACCTGCGCATCAGTGGTCTGGCGCGCATTCACATTCTGCTGTGCCAGAGAGAAGGGCTTGTGCCTGGCAGCGCATCGTAAAAGCCTGGTCCGTCGCGATCACGATGTCTTCGGTGGTGGCGAGCGCGTCTGCATTTTGCGCCTTCTCCTGCAGCTTTGAAGAGCCACAAGGTT
>CAVQZQ010000102.1:0-7916 GCA_963718435.1 uncultured Acidobacteriota bacterium
CGGATCAGATTCTGCTGATTGAGTACAAACCTTTCGAGCCCGCTTTCTACCATACCGATATCGCCGACTGGGGCATGTCGTCCATCTGGCTCGTGAGGCCGGCCCGCAGGCGCGCGTGCTGGTCGACACCGGTCATCACTACTCCACGCAGAACATCGAGCAGATTGTAGCGTGGCTGCTGCACACCGGCATGCTGGGCGGCTTCCACTTCAACGATCGACGCTATGCCGACGACGATCTCACCCTCGGCTCCATTGACCCCTACCAGATCTTCCGCATCTTCCATGAACTTCACAGCGGTCTTTCCGAAGGTCTGCCGCCATGCCGTGGCCTTCATGATCGACCAGAGTCACAACTTGAAAGGCAAGATCGAAGCTACCGTCCAGACCGTCGTCACCGCCCAGGAACTCTGGCTCAAAGCGGCGCTCGTGGATCGCGAAGAGTTAGCCAGGCTTCAGGATTCTTCGACCTGGTAGCGGCTGAAGAGCTTTTCCGCGGCGCCTTCTGGCGTGATGTGCGCCCGCTGTGCGCCGAATGGCGGAACGCCCGCGGACTCCCTGTCGCCCCCCTCGAGGCCCTTCGCGAAGGCGGATATGTCGATCGCATCAGTCTCCAGCGCGGCGGACGCGGCTCGACTGTCAACAGCTACGCCTGAAAAAGGTTATGCTTGATGCAGCGTTTCGCTATTGAAACCGCGGTAGGAGAAACCAACGGTTGCCCAAGACGAAGATCAAACGCCTGTATCTGATCCCTATTCTGTCCAAAGCGCTCGACGTGATCGAATTGCTCGAACAGAACAACGCCCCGGTCGCCCTTGAGGACGTCTTCCAGAAGACCCATATCTCCAAGACCAGCGTCTACCGCATCCTCAAGACGCTGGTGCATAGAGGTTACGTAGCCCAGTCGCAGAGCGGCCAATATCGGCTGGTCTCCCGGCCCCGTCGCCTGCGGTTCGGGTTTTCCGCGCAAAGTGGCGAAATGCCGTTTCCCGTTGCCGTCGCCGAGAGCGTAGCGGCCGCCGCCGCAGCTGCAGGCGTTGAGTTGATCGCCCTCGACAATCGTCAGGATGCCGAAGTCGCCATCCGCAACGCCACGGAATTCGTAAATAAGCACGTTGATCTTGTGCTCGAATTCCAGGTGGAGGAAGAAGCGGCGTCCCGCGTGGCCCACATCTTCAAGAGGGCGAAATCCCGCATGGTCGCGATCGACGTGCCCCATCCCAGCTCCACCTACTTTGGCGTCGACAACTTCGAGGTAGGCTTTGAAGCCGGCTCCCTGCTCGGCCAGTACGGCACTGCGCAAGTGGAAAGGGAAGCCCGACTGGGTCTTGGGCGTAGGCTTCTCTGAGGCCGGCAGCTTCGTACAAAGCCGCATTACGGGTGCGTTCGAAGGCATCCGAGGGCGGATCAAGGATCTCCCCCCCCGACCGTTGCGTTCGCGTCGAAGGCCGTGGCATGCGCGAGCCCAGCCGACTGGCCACGATTGAGTTTCTACCGCACACATCGCAAGGGCCAGCGCATCCTTCTGGCTGCCGCTACCGACTCCAGCGCCCTCGGCGTCCTCGATGCGGATTCGCCAGACTGGGCGCGAAGAAGATGTTGCGATTGCTGGTCAGGATTGCATCCCCGAAGTGCTCGAAGAATTGAGGACCGGCAGAAGTCCCATCATCGGTTCCGTCTTCCACGAAGTGGAAAGTTACGACCGGCTCATCCAGTTGGGCATTGCCTTGCTGCGAGGTTATACTGTGCCGCCGTACAACTATGTACGCCACCGCGTAGTGACTCCGGAAACCCTCGATGGCGGCTCTGCCGAAACGACCGATGACTTGAAAGAAATACTAGTTCAGGCCGAGCCAGGGGCTTGAGGCTCTCCTAAATCCGTGGAAGAATCACCCATGCCGATCGCTGCGCAAACCAGAAGCTGTCAAGGATGCTTCTTTCGAATGCGAAATACTTTTCCTATTGATTGGGCATGTGTTATCGTTTTCTGAGTCCTGAAACTCCCCCTAGATGGTGTCAATGACTTCGACTGCGACGATGGCTTCCCCGATACTTAGATATCTTGAAGACCGTTGGAACTTCCAGCTTGCTGCTTCCCTCGATGAGCCAGAAGTCCTGCGTTATCGTTCCAACCTCCTCGGTTCCGACCTCCGCATCACGAACTTTGCCGGCGGCAACACTAGTTCGAAGATCATGCAAACGGACCCGCTCACTGGCGAGCAAGTCGAAGTGCTGTGGGTTAAGGGCTCCGGCGGCGATCTGGGCAGCATCAAGCGCACCGGCTTCGCCACACTTTATCAAGAAAAGCTGCTTGCTTCCGAGCGCAGCTATAAGGGCGTTGACACCGAAGATGACATGGTGGCGATGTACGCGCTCTGCACCTTCCGCAACAATCCGATTGCCGCATCCATCGACACGCCTCTGCACGGCTTTCTTCCCTTCCCGCACGTCGATCACCTGCACCCAGACTGGGGTATCGCGCTGGCGGCCTCAGCCAACGGCAAGTCAAAGATGGAGGAATTCAATCGCAAATTCGGCCATTCGCTCGTCTGGATTCCCTGGCAGCGTCCCGGCTTTGAGCTCGGCCTGATGATGCGCAAAGCGGTTGATGAGAACCCCGGCTGCGACGGCATCGTGCTCGGAGGGCATGGCCTTTTCACTTGGGGCCAGACACAGCGCGAGTGCTACACGAACACGCTCACTATGATCGATCAGATTGGCCAGTTCATCCAGGATCATGCCAAAAGCTCGGTCCGCTTCGGTGGCGAAGCCGTCCCCGAACGCTCAGACCGCAAAGAGCTCGCCATTCAGATTGCGCCCTACCTCCGCGGTCGCGTCAGTGCGCAGAATCGGTGGATTGCGAACTTCTCTGACTCTCCCGACGTCCTGCAATTCGTCAACTCCGTAAACGCTAAAGATCTGGCCTTTTTAGGCACCAGTTGCCCCGATCATTTTATTCGTACAAAAATCAGGCCCTTGTTTGTGCCCTGGGCTGCAGATGCGGGCATCGATAAGTTGAAGACGCAGATCCAGACGTCGCTCGACGAATATCGCGAGCAATACCGCGCCTACTACCACTCCTTCGCTGCCCCGACTCGCCTGCCATCCGCGATGCCAGCCCCACCGTTGTGCTCATTCCCGGAATTGGCATGTTCAGCTTCGGCAAGAACAAGACCGAGGCGCGCATTACCGGGGAGTTCTACACCAACGCCATTCATGTCATGGAAGGAGCCTCTCTTTAACGAGGGCGAAGTCACCGGCACGCTCCCCCAGTGCGGCGAAGGCATGGACCCCAAAGTTTCAAGGTCCACAGCAATTACGTTGCTCTGCCGGCCCTCGAGGCTTTTCGTATTGAATACTGGGCTATGGAAGAAGCGAAGATCCGCCGTCAGCCGCCTGAAAAGGAACTGAGCCGGCGCATCGTTTTGGTCGTCGGCGGCGGAAGCGGAGTGGGCCGCGAAGTGGCTCTCGAGGCCGCCGCGCGCGGTGCGCACGTCCTGCTGGCCGATCGCGACAAAGACGCGGTGGCGCGCGTTGCCGACGAGCTCAATGCTCTCACGTCTCCGGAATTCATCGCTTCCGCTGCATTGGATGTTCGCCACCGTGAAGCCATCCGCGAAACCATGAGCGCCACCGTGGGGGCCTTTGGCGGCATCGACATTCTCATCAACACTGCGGCTCTGTTCCCGTCTTCGCCCGACGGCACCATCACCGATGCCATGTGGGCTGCCACCCTCGAAGCCAACATCACCGCCAACTACCTGCTCGCTGACGAAGTTGCTGAAATCTTTGCCGAGCAAGGGCTCGATGGCTCCATTGTCTTCACCAGTTCGGCCAACGCCGTCGTACCAAAACGCGGCAGCGAAGCCTACGACGTAAGCAAGGCGGCACTCTCTCATCTTTTCCGCGAATTCGCGGTAGGTCTCGCTCCCAAGGTGCGCGTCAACGGCGTCAGTCCGGCAACCATTGTCAAGGGATCCAACATGTTCCCGCGCGATCGTGTGCGGGCTTCACTCGCCAAGTACCAGATCCCTTTCGACGAGTCGCTCAGCGATGAGGAGATGCGCTGCCTCCTTGCGGACTTCAACGCCACTCACACGCTCACCCAACAGACTGTCAACGCAGCCGATTGCGCTGAGGCGATTCTCTTCCTGGCCGGACCAAAGTCTCATTGCATAACCGGCCATCTCATCCCCGTCGATGGCGGACTGACCGAGGCATTTCTCCGGTGACTCCGCAAAGCGATCAGCCTGCCGATCAACGTGCGATGGTCGCGATCGACCTGGGTGGCGAGAGCTGTCGCGTTTCGCTGCTTCGGTGGAGCAGCGGCAAGCCGTGTATCGAGTTAATTCATCGTTTCCCAAACGGCCCAGTGCATCGCGGCGATTCGATGCTCTGGCCCTTGGGTGACATTCTTGCCGGCCTTGAAGAAGGATTGCGCCAAGCGGCCAAAGCTGCCCCAGAGGGCATTGCCTCGATTGCCGTCGACGGCTGGGCAGTCGATTATGTTCGCCTTGCGCCCGACGGCAAGCCGCTCGGCGATCCCTTCTGCTATCGCGATGAACGCAGCATTGCCACCAAGGAAAAAGTCGAACTCATCGCGCCTCCGTTAGAACTCTTTCGTCGTACGGGCGCCCAGCCGCTACGACTGAATACCCTGTACCAGCTTCTCGCCGATTCTGCGTCCAGCATCGATGTCCGCGCACCTTGGGTCTGCATTCCGGAGTATGTTCTTCACTGGCTAGGCGGCCGCCGCGTGGCCGAATACACCAACGCAACCCACACCGGGCTTGTCGATCTCGAGACCGGCGACTGGCGGCCCGATCTCTTTGAATTGTTCGGCATCCCGTTCAGCGCCGCTCCGCCCATCGTCCCCGCTGGAACCGTCGTGGGGCGCGTGCAGGGGCCTCTCGCCTCGCTCGATGCCTTCCGTGAAACGGAACTCATCGTGCCCGCATGCCATGACACGGCAGCGGCGATTGCCGGCATTCCGTCGAACCTCGATTCCACCGCGTATATTTGTTCCGGCACGTGGTCCCTGGTTGGCACGCTGTCACCATCCCCAATCACCCGGCCTGAAGCAATGCACGCGCGCTACACCAACCAAGGTGCTGCGTCGGGCGGCTTCTGCTTCCACACCAATGTCAACGGCATGTGGCTCATCAAGCAATGCATGGACAGCTGGGCCGAGCAAGGGCTCCCCTGGAACATCGAAGACCTGGTCCAAAGCGCCGCTACTTGCAAGACCCCGGCGATCATCGACGTGGACGCCGAACCGCTGCTGCTCGACGGCAAGATGCCCGAGCGCATCAACCTCGAGTTGAAACAGCGCGGGCTCGATCCGATTCCTGACATCGCAGGCAACGAGCCTACCTTTGCACGCCTGATTTTTGAGAGCCTCGCCGGCCGCTACGCGACAGCGCTTACTCATCTGGAAGAGATGCTGGACCGCAAGCTCGATCGCATTCACGTTCTTGGCGGAGGAAGCCGTAACAAACTCCTGCTCGCGCTCACGTCTGATCGCACCGGGCTTCCCGTTGAAGCCGGAGAACCGGAGAGCTCCACCATGGGTAACTTCGCCGTGCAGCTTGCAGCCAACGAATGCCCCGACAAGCCGCTCGCCGCTGAAGCTGTGCGCCATTGGGCCGGTCAACTCTGCCAAACTTAGACATACCCTGAAGCCGCGGGTCGTTCAACATGACACCCCCGAACACAAAGCATTGCCCCCAGGATTTCGGCAACCAGAAATTCATGTTGGCCGTGCATACTGGAAGTCATGATCCCCGCTCCTGTTAAAAGGCTGACCTCCGTTTGTGCTGCGCTCCTCATCGTCGCCCCTCTCTCTGCTCAGATGAACGTAACCGCCGTGCTGCCAAACGGCCGTGAGATTCACCCCGCGGGCAACTGGATTCCGCTAGCTCCCTACCCCTTCGCGTTGGCCGTGCGTCCGGACGGCGCCCAAATCGCAGTGCCCTCCATCGGCTTTCCTTTCGCGCTCAATGTGGTCGATCAGCCCAACAACGCCATCCCCACGGTGCGGCGTATGCCCGCCGGCGAAAGCAACGATCCCGCCATCGAGGTGCATGCGGGCCTGGCCTACTCGCCCGATGGCTCATTGCTCTATGAGGCTACCGGGGACTCCGGCAAAATCCCGCGCCTATCGCACGGACTACTGGGGACTCGCCGGCGAATCTCGACTGGACGGCCTTCTGGCAGGCGAGGACGTCAACGGCAGTTTCGCCGCTACGCTCGTGGTTTCCAACGACGGCAAAACGCTCTACGCCCTCGACCAGGGCAACTGGCGCATCGTGATTCTCGACGCGCCTACGCTGAGGCCCGTCGCCGCAGTTCCCACCGGCTCCTATCCCTTCGGCCTCGCGCTATCGCCGGATGCCACACGCCTCTACGTCACTAACACCGGGCTGTTCGAATACTTCGACCGTTCCCGGCGCTGACGACAAAGACCCCATTCACACCGGTCTGCACTTCCCTCCTTTCGCCTAGCCGTCCAAGGCTGCGCGCGAGGGCGTGATTGTCGAGGGCAAGCAGATTCCCGGCCTGGGTGACGAAAACTCCGTCCATAAGGGCAGTTTCCTTGTGGACCTACGATGTAAGCGACCGCAAGCATCCAGATGTGACCGGCGAAGCTGCGTCTGGGCGCAAAGATCACCGACGGCGCGGGAGGCCAGACCATCGGTGGAGCTGCTCCCACCGGCATTGCAGTCGAAGGCAACGCCGTCTACGTCTCACTGGCGCATGATGATGCCATTGTCAAAGTGACTGCTGATGGCACCAAGGTACTCGCCCAATCCACGGCTTCTCTCCTTTCACCGGGCCACGATTCCAGGACGCCGAAGGCCGCCCGCTGCGCGGCGTGATGCCCAGCGGTCTTGCAGTCCACGACGGGCGCATCTACGTCGCTGAGTCGGGCATCGACGCAATTGGCGTGCTCAATGCCACTACTCTCCAGGTTATCGAACACATTCCCGTAGGTTGGAATCCTTTCGCCGTCTCCCTTTCGCCCGACGGCAAAACACTCTACGTCGTCAACACCAAGGGCAAAGGCGCAGGACCCAACGCGGGCAAGGGTCACGATCCAAAGATGCCCACATACATCGGCTCTCTCGAACTAGGCAGCCTCAGCGTCATTCCCCTTGAAACCCTTCCGTCCGCTGAAGCCCTCACGCAGACCGTCATCGCGAGCAATACCGCAGCCAATGCCAACCGCCCTCCGCTGCCGAGCCTCAAGCACTGTTTTCTGGTCGTGCGTGAAAACCGTACCTATGGACGAAGTCCTTGGCGACGTCGCCGGCGCCAACGGCGATCCTTCTCTCGCCCGCTATGGGATCGATGGCTGGGCTGCCGAGGAAGAATCCGCGACCCACCTCAAAGTCACTCCCAACCTCCACGCTCTTATCGGCCAATACGCCATGAGCGACAACTTCTATGTCGACTCTGACGTCTCGGCCGACGGCCACCGCTGGGTCGTCGGCATCAATCCCACACCGTTCTTCAACACAGCTTGGACCTCCGGCTACGGCGGCCGTCGTCGCGACTTTCCAACATCGGCCCAACCCGGCCGCCGCGCCCTCTTCGGCGGTGCAGATGCGCCCATGCCCGAAGATGAGCCCCAGTTCGGTTCGCTCTGGGAACATATCGCGGCCAGCGGCAAAGGGCTCTTCAATTATGGTGAGGGCCTTGAAATCGAGGGGAATGCGGAGATCCCCGGCACTGAGCCCGAGGGCCAGCGGTTGTTCCTCAACGCACCGTTGCTGCGCCCCATCTTCGAGGCCAGCGACCGCCGTTATCCAACCTTCAACCTCGGCATTCCCGACCAGTTCCGCGTCGTCGAGTTCGAGCGCGATTTCAAGCTGAAGCTGGCCGCCGGCAAAGTGCCCGCGCTCATCAGCGATGCGT
>CAVQZQ010000103.1:0-17737 GCA_963718435.1 uncultured Acidobacteriota bacterium
GCTACCAGACCCGCGTAGAGAAGCGCAGTCGCCCGCAGATCCTTATAGAGATACTCGCCGATATACACCAGGTCCACACGATCCAAAGCCACCAATTTGCGGTATGCTTGCGCGCCTGCCACCAACTCGCGACGAGGCTATAACTTGTAAGGGTAGCATCGAGGTAAGGCAATGCGGCATGCAGACGCTTCGCCAATTCTCCGAGAACAATGCTGCCAACTGCTCCCGCAATCAAGCCGATCAGCAAGCTTGCCATCGCAAGCGGACCACGCGCACCGTGCCTTCCTCGCGGACGCCGCGCCACCAGTGCCACCAACCGTAAAGCGTGAAGGCCACAAAGAAAACTTGCAGCGAAGCATCGGAGAGCAGTTGCGCGCGATAAAACACAATCAAATAGATCAGGTCTGCGGCCAGTACCACCGGCCAGCAAAGCAGGGTGCGACGCGTCGTAAGCCAGATACCCAACGTCGTCGTGACCAGGCCTGCGACCTCAAGCCAATTCGAGGCGAGATAGTCGGCAATCGTCGACCAACTCATACTTTATCGCTCCATGCGGTGCCGTTTCGTGCGCGTCAGCCCATTCGCGCAATGCGTCCATCAGCTTGCGGCCTGCGCCGCAAAACCATCTTGCGTGTCCGACCAGGTAATCATCGCTGGCTATGCGCGCTTTCTCTTCCGAATGCAGAACGCCTCAGAAAATAATCGGTCTCCGTGAGCGCAAACTCGGCGTGGCAGAGGGCCGTCATCGGTGCCAGCGCGGCAGCCTCTCCGGAAGAAAGCGGTCGCACTGATTCGTATCCCTGTAATAGTGCGAGCAGATGATCGAGGTGCACAGGCACGCCCTGCCCATTCGCGGGTGCCTGCACAAGAGCGAGCCACTCCACAATGTTGCGCTCAATGGCATGCGCCAGGTCGTAGATGGCGTTCGTGCGGTCGGCGAGGCCGAAGTCGATGATTGCCACAGCTTTTGCGTTCCCGCTTCTATCGCTCCAGAAAAGATTTGAGGCATGCAGGTCGTTGTGTGTCCAAAGAGGCGCGAGCGCCGGAAGGAATGGGAGCAACTGGGCGTGGAACGGCACAAGCAGTTCCAAGGCACTCCTGCAGTTCCTGCGTGTCTCGGCATAATCAGCCAGAGCAGGCCGCGCGGCAAGATAGCGCTCCATCGCAGCGGCGGGGTCACACTCGGCAAAGATCGAGAAGCTGGCGACGAGTGGTCGCGGCTTGCGCTGAGGAGCGGAGAAGCCCTGCGATGCAAGATGAAGCTTGGCCAGTGCTTGGCCTGCCGAGCGCGCGTGCGAGGCAGAGCGAAACGGAGTCCATGAGATCGCGTCTCCGTAGAGATCAACGCCGGCCGGTGTCTCATGCACCTCGTATGTCCACTCCCCGCTCTCAATCGCCGTCTCTCCGGTGCCCGCTGGAATGACCCGCGGGACACCCAAACCTCTCGCGAACAGGTGCGCCATGAATCGATGCTCTTCAAGCAATCCATCACGATCGCGCACCAATCGGTGATGACGCTTGATGAAGATATGGCCGCCGCGCGTGGCCACCAAGCTCGCGGCTGAAAACGGCCTCGGGCTTACCGACAGAATCTCGACAGGCCCGCCGCGGCCGGGAAAGTTTCGCAGGAGCGGCGACACTTCATCCACTGTGAGAGGAGGCCAGTCGGGCTCGACCAGTGATCCATCCAAGCCGTGCGTTTTTCCAGTGGCTTTCATAACAAGCAGCTTCTTTCGTTCCAACGAAGACAACGCTTAAAAGGTGTAATGTGCGGAGAGCCGCACCGTCGCTGGTGCGCCCTGGTGGATGAACGTGTCGCCGTAGCTGGAGCCCGTATCTTTCCAGTAGCGCTTGTCGAAGATGTTGTCAGCATAGAGGCGCAATGTCAGGTGACCACTTTCGCCGCCAGGTGAGTAGCGGGCGCCCAGGTTGAAGAGGTTGTAGGAGGGGACGCTGACCTGGTCGTCGCGCGTAGCTTCCTTGCGGCCCGTGTAACTCCATCCGGGCGTCAGGTGCAGCCCGCGCATGTGCGGCAGCAGCATGTCAGCAAATAAAGCCGTGTGCAGATGTGGCACGTTGATCACTTGGCGGTTGTCAAAAGCGGGAGTGCCCGTGTCTCTGGAGATTGCCCGCATCCCCTCGGCCGATGCGGTCAGTTGCATCCAGCTGGTTGCCTTGCCCTGGGCATTCAACTCGATGCCGTTGTGGGTCTCGTGTCCCGCGGACTCGAAACACAAATCGCCAGGATTCACGCTGCCCGCGCAGAACACGTCAGTCGTCTGAATGACGCGCGGGTAAAAGAAGGGTTGCCGCATCCGGAAGAATGCCGCGGTGAGCATGATTTGTCGCTCGTACTTCACGCCCAACTCGGTTTGACGCGTGAAGAAGGGGTCCAGAAACAGGTTGGCATTGTCGACCCACCAAGGCGCCTGGGGCCCGAGCGAAAGAAGCACTCCATAATTGCCATAGAAGGTCAGATCCTTCATGGGTGCGTAGGTGGCAGCATACTGCGGCAGCCAGAGAGTGCGCGGCTTGGTGTAGTTGAAATCGCTCACCTGCACGAACCGTCCGCCCGCCAGCAATGCAACCCCGCCCGGTAGCCGCATGCGGTCCTGCACGATGCCCGCGGCCTGGCGATTGAAGTCGGCGAGTGTGGCGGGGCCGGCCTGCTGATATGGACTTTCCGGCGCGTAGGCGATGTCGGGTTGATAAATGTTCTCCACGCCCAGGGCGGTGTAGACGATGGTCGGCGAAAGCTCCACGGATCGGTGGAAGAGCGATCCTCCTGCCACCACATCGTGCGAGATTGCGCCGGTTGTAAAGTGGCCTTGCACAAGTGCGTCGCCATCCGCATCGATCCGCAACTCTCCGGGACTGCGATAGTCGTATACCTCATAGCTGCCGTCAGGGCAGAAGAAGTAGTACGGCGAATCCGGGCATAGCGAGTTGCCGTTCGCGTCCAGTGCTGGGCCGTAGGGCCAGATCACGTTGTCGTCGATGAGCGAATGGCTGTAGGAGCCAGCGAGCCGCGCCGTCCAGTTGGCATTGAAGGTGTGTTCCAGCCGCGAACCTGCATTGAATGTATCGAATGTGTTGGGCTTGGACCATGATTGATAGCCCAGCATGACCGAGGGAAAAACGTGCGTCGGAACTATGGTGCCGCCTAGCAGTTGGTATCCAGCTTCCGAGCGCTGCACCTTGTGCTGATAGTCGAAATCGGCAAAGAGAGCAGTCATCGGACCGAATTGCAGTTCACTGTCGGCTGCGCCCATGGCGCGCCAACCGTCCGCGTGCTGCACATAGGTATGCATGTCTTCGCCAGCCACGTTAAGGCGAATACCTGGCTGAAATCTTGCGTGGAAGATATGGCCTGCATCGAGCGCTCCAAATGCGGAGCCACGATGATCTGTAGCGAAGTCGATGGCCGGGTGCTGCGCGGCGTCGGGTTCCTTGGTGACGTAGTTGATCAGGCCGCCGGCCGAAGCCACTCCGCTCTCGACACCGGCGATGCCTTTGACAAACTCGACGCGCTCCTTGTTTTCCAGCGGCACGTCCTGTTCGCCGGCAATCGCCATGCCGTTGATTTGGAGACCGGTGGCAAGATCGATGGGAAATCCACGAATCTCAAAATCGCCGTAGTAGCCGACGGGTGCGTAGTCTTCGCCAATTGAAGCATCGTTCTTGACCACATCCGAGAGTACGCGCGCCACTTGGTCGCTGAGTACCGCGCGCGTGACGACCGAGACCGAGAGCGGCGTTTCCACAAGCGTGGTGCCGTCAAGGCTGGCTGCCGTTGCGGCGCCGGAGAGGTAATCGTCTTTAACCTCGCCGTGTACCAGCACCGTCGTGGTTATGCGCTGCGGCTTCTGGCTTTCGGGAGATTGCGCAGTATTTGAAGGAGGTGAAGTTTGTGCCTGCGAAAACGCGAATTCACCAGGCCCACACCAGCAAAGGATCAGTCCCAACACAAGCCAACCGCATGCAGGCGGGAAAAGACGCCTATTCGGCGGAGCTGTACTTGAGAGTTGGCGCGTGAATCCGGCCGAGGATGCTGGCATGAGTTCCCCTTGCTTCAACTGCATGAAACAGGAGAGACTCGCGCATCGATTGGAGGAAGGCCGCTTCGATTCGGAAACTTCCCACGCCGGTATTATCCGGATCGGGTTCGAGGGTATTTCTCAGCCCCACCCCTGTGGAGCACCCCTGTTTCAATAATCTGATTGAAACATTTCGGGCATGGTTTTGTAAATTGGAGGGTTCTGTCAGCGCCAAAGCGAGGCGACAAGCGGGCGATAACTTTCAAGCGCTGGCACTGCAAGTCCGCGCACCTTGGCGGCATCGTCGGCGTGGCGCAGCGCGATGGCGTCGCGTGCATGCGGCAGAGCCAGAAAGCTTTCGGCCTCTTGTGCGCTCATCGGTCCCCCCTGCAGAGCGAGGCTCTCAACCGACGCAGGCGAGAGCGCGGTGAGGTAGCGCGGCTCGGCGAAGCAAAGATACCGTTTGGCCGCTACGTGCAGGCGAATGGGATCGAGGACTGCAGCGGACAGATGTTCGGCCAGAGCCTCTGCCCCCAACTCCTCGTGCTTCGTGTCTAGCCCGCGCGTGGCAGCATCTTCGCCTTCGGTGTGCATGAGGTGGCCAAGGTCGTGCAAGAGGGCGGCAGTCACGAGCCTCTCGTCGCCACCTTTTCGCTGGACAAACCAGGCAGCTTGCAAGCTATGTTCCAGCACCGTGACCGGCTCTCCAAAATAAGCCTCGCCGCCGCCGGCTGTCAGCAGTTTGAAAACCTCATCAACCGAATTGACAAGCTGCATCAAGCTTCAAGCCTCCGCGCCTTGCGGCCTGTGAAATCGCTGGTAGCTCGCCAGAACCAGCGCTACCACTGCGGTAAGAAAAGCCGCGCCTGCCAGCGCAAGAAAGGCATTTTTCCAGCCGAAAGCGACTGTCACGCGCGCTACTGTATCGCCAGAGAGCCATCCGGCAAGGTAGCCCACACCATCGATAATTCCCGCGGCAGTCGCAGCGCCGCGCTTGCCGCCAAAGTCCAGACTCATGGCGCCGGCGAGGTAGGAATACGGCCCGAGGAGCAGAAATCCGACAAGGGCAACCAGAAACACGGGTGTCCATTGGCTCGCGTGGCCGGGCGTGTGCGCCAGGACTACCAGGCATGCCGTAGTTGCTCCCATGCCGCCCACCAGCACAAGGCTGCGGCCATTCAGTCCTAGCTTGTCGCTCAGCACCCCAGCCACCAGTACGCTGACGCCGCCAAACAGGGGAAAGAGTGCGCTGCGCTGGGCCGCCGCGCTTGCGGAAAGGCCAACAAACTGCACGAAGTAGGTGGGCGTCCAGAAGTTGAATGTTTCGCGCAGCAGGGTTGTGCCGAGCGAAAGAAGACACACCATCCAAAAAGGGAAACTGGTCAGCAGCGGTCGTAGGATGGCGCGCAGGCCGACGGTCTCCTCGCCAGATTGGCGCTCGTCTTCGGCATAGACATTCAACGGATTGGCTTCGGGAGCAGGCAGGCCGCGCTCCTCCGGCGTCTCGCGCAGGAAGACCAGGTTCGCCAACAAGAGCAACGCGAGCGATCCGGCCCCTGCCAGGAATACGCCGCGCCAGCCAAGTCCGAAAGCCATGAGCTGGCCCATGATCCAGCGGCAGGCAGCATCGCCGAAGAGGTAGCTGAGGCTCAAAACCGCCATAACCGTGCCATAGGTGGAATAGGGAAACCAACGCGACGAAACCTTCACCAGCCCCACCCAACCCGTGGATTGAAACAGCCGGTTGCCCACCCAGGCCAGCGTAAAGAGCGGAAATCCGCCGCTGAGAACAAACAGAATTGTGAAGACGATCGAGCCCGCCATGCCGCCGACAAAGTTACGTTTCCCGCCAAACAAGTCTGCCAGCGAGCCGGAGATGAACTTGCCCAAGGCGTAGGCCATGGTTCCAGCCGAGGCGATGAAGCCAAGCCTCACCTGCGCCTGGCTGACCGAAACGCCATGCTGTGCCAGGTCGTGAATCAGATCGGGCAGGACGACAGACAGATTTGAGCGGCAAAAGTAGTAGCCCGAATAGCCGAACGCCAGCAGCGCAATCGTGCCCGCATGCCAGGCCGTGAAGCGTGGCTCGTGGGCTTTGACTGGGGAAGAGTGTCCGAGTGCTGAACGGTTGTCGTGTCCGGGGGCACAACGGCAGACTATCACGGGTGTGTCTGCGGGCGATGTAAACGCCACTCTACATTCCAGCAAGGCTGCTACTTTCCGGAGCCTTCTTTCAGCGAGTACGATTCTATCGATGCCGGGCGACGGTGAAGTGTTCCACCTTGCCGCTGGGCCAATGAATTTCGACATCGTCAATCGTTGGTTGCCTGCCCCAGCCCGAAATGTGGCCGCGGGTCGTTGGAGGACAGATAGCTGCCCACCGCTCATCACGTCTCCGCGCTGCTTCATGCCATTGGCGGTCACGTAGACCGTGGCACCCACGGCGTCACTGCGGACTCTTCGGGCCTCCGACGAGCTTCATTCCAGCCAGTGGTTGTGGTCCGGACTCACATTGCGCAGCAGCACCGGGTGGCCGTCCATCACATTGATCACCGCATCGAGCTTGCCATCGTTGAACAGATCGCCCACGGCCATGCCGCGCCCGGCAATCACGTCGGCCAGGCCCGTGCCTTCGACTGCAGGCACCGGCTCAAACTTTTTGCCGCCGAAGTTGTGGAAGAGCATGGGCCGCTGCTTCCAGCTTGTGCCCCATGCGTATTTGTCCGCCTCGGGATACACGTGGCCGTCCGACATCAGCAGGTCTTTCCAGCCGTCGTTGTCGTAGTCGATGAAAGCGTCGCCCCAACTGAGGAAGGGAACCGAGATCTCGGCGAGCCCATGTGATAACTCATGTCGGTGACATTGGCATCGCCCTCGTTGTGGTAGAGCGGCTTGTAATCGTCAGAGAAAGTGGTATCGAAGATATCGACCATGCCGTTGTTTTCGTAGTCGCCGACCGCGATGCCCATCGACGCGGTTTCGCGGCCTGCTTCGTTCACGGCGAAGCCCGAGGCGTAGCTGACGTCCTCGAATGTTCCATCGCCCTTGTTGATGTAGAGATAGTTGGGCGTTGAGTCGTTGCCCACCAAAAGGTCGGGTTTGCCGTCGTTATTGATGTCGACAAACACAGCGCCCAGGCCGTAGTAGCCGGGCTTGTCGGCCACGCCCGCTTTTTCACTGACATCGGTGAACGTTCCGTCGCCATTGTTGTGGAACAGGTGGTCGGGTTCGCCCTTCAGACCGCGTGGCCCGCATGCCACTGTCTCGCCGCGGAAAGTGCAGAAGGCGTTGACCGTACCGTTCGTTTCGCTCGTGGGCAGATTATTGCGGTCATAGTGCACATAGCCGGCTACAAACAAATCCAGCTTTCCATCGCCATCGAAGTCGCCCCAGGTGGTTCCCGTGGACCAGTTGCCCAACGCCACACCGGCCTTCTCGGCCAGATCGGTAAACGTCCCATCGCGATTGTTGTGGTAGAGCCGGTTCTTGCCCCAGTTGGATACGTAAATGTCGGGCCAGCCGTCGTTATCGTAGTCGGCGATACTGACGCCGGTGCCCCAGCGATCGTTTGTGACCCCGGCCTTGGCGGCCACGTCGGTAAATGTTCCGTCGTGGTTGTTATGAAAGAGTGCGGCGTGCGGCGGAGGTTCCTTCCCGTCTAACGCGTCGAAGGTGGAACCGTTGACCACATAAATGTCGAGCCAGCCGTCGTTGTCGTAGTCGATCAGCCCTACGCCCGAACCCTTGGTCTCGACAATGTATGTCTTCGCCGGGGCACCCATTTTGTGGGTCCAGTGGGTCAGACCAGCTTTCTCTGAGGCATCTTCAAAGACGATGGGCCCGGTTTTCACGAATCCGCCCTCGGTAATGGGCCGGTGTTCCGCATCGAGCTGGATGGCGTGAGGTGAAGTGGCAGCGTCGCCGCCGGAGTGAGCGGATGGAGCAGGTGTTTCGGGTTGCTGCCCTGGCGTCTTCGCGTCGGGAGCTGTGGCTTGTGCAGAAAGAGATACGGAAAGTCCCGCCGCCATCAGGCCGCATAGAGTGGTTGCGCGCAATGCCTCAAGCATGGCAGCCAGTATACGGGGCGTACGCTGGAGACGGGAATCGACCGAAAGATGGAGCGCAGCCGGCTACTGCGACGGCGTCACAGGCGGCACATTCTGGACCTGCCAGCCGTTGTCGCTCTTTGCCAGGCTGGCGGTTGCTATTTGCTGGCTGGACGTATCCGAAGCGATCTTTGGAAACGCCGTTTTCATTTCCGCGGAGTGCGCCCACTCAGGCAGGCCCGTTACGGAGTAGTGATAGGTAACGCTGTATTGAGTTCCGTTGGTATTGCCCGTGGGCGTGCAACCATCGACAGAAATCACCTCGAAATGACCAAAGCAGAAATTACCGTAACCCGGCTGGGTCGGGTCGGCAGTCCATGTCGAACGGCCTTTGTCAGAAAGATCGTAATCATTCACCTGCTTTGATCCGATCAGAAACCGCTTCTTCTCCACCGGTTTGCGGACCAGCAATCCCGCATCGGTCAAGGCGTCGAACCCCTTTGTCTGGTCCTCGTCTGAAGCGTCAGCCTGGGCGGGAAGCTTGATGGGGGCGGACCACAGACAGTCGGGCTTGCCGCTGTAGTAGCTATTGATGGCCGTCTTGAAAGCGCCTTTGTCGACCTGATTTGTTCGGCATCCTGCTCCGAATCCAATCACTGCCACCAGCATAAGGACCACAAACCTGGATGTACGCATTTCGCATTCTCCTGGACCATTGGATGCGAAAAGACGGATCGCGCGATTGCAGCCGTGCTCCTTAAGCGAGGCCGGTTTACCTGTTTGCTCAGGACCTTCTCTTCATCATGGCTTCTGAATCATCGAGGCAACAGATTGCCCGAACCGGACGGGCAGGCGAATGGGAGGCCAAATCAGCGATCACGGTATCGGTAAGAACATCCACTAAAACTTGCTGGGCGCGCACCCAGACGGGGTGTGCCGGACAATGGGCTTTTCTCGGGCAGCTTTTTCCGGAAACCAGGCAGACGTTCAGGGAGATCGACCCCTCAATGGCCTCAATGACCTCGAGCATCGATGCCTCGCGGCCGCGGGGCAGAATCGCGAATCCGCCCGATTTCCCCCTCCATGAGGAGATCAGCTCGGCCCGCGACAAGGCTTGCAAGACCTTTGAGAGAAAGCTTTCCGGTGCCTCGGTGGCGGTGGCGAGCGCGGGAAGCAACGCACGTTGATTTGCAGGCAGCGTTGCCAGGTGAACCATCACCCGAACGCCATAGTCTGCGGCGCGCGTCAATTGCATCGACGAATTGCATTTCTTCATGAAATCGCTCTGAATAACGGAGATTGCGGACCACGGCGCCGGAGACAAAAGAGAGCTGGCAAGCCTTTGTCGGTGTCGGCTCTCCGAGATTCCTCCAGGTCAACCTGCAGAGTAGCCGAGGATGTCACAATCGCCTGTATTCCACATCACAGACCTTGGGTTGTGTCAGGGGTGATTCTTTCGCTTCCAACTGAAATTGGAGAGAAACAGTCCAAATGCCCGGTCAGAGCCCTTCAGCCCTTTACCTGTGTTGCCTCCACGTAGCGGCACGCCTGAACGGCATTGTGCGATCAATCGTGGCCCGAGACTTTGTCGTACCCGCGCAATCCGGACAGTGAAAGGAATTTTCAAACCGCCATGCATCCTTTTCCCGCTGTAGATCCAATCCCCTTGCCGGCCCCTATTTGGCTGCTGAAGTTATTACATATCGTCACGCTGTCCTTGCATTTTGTTGCGGTGGAGATGCTGCTGGGCGGACTGCTGCTGGCGGTGCTGCTGAGCCTCTTCCGCAATTCACCAAATGCGCTGGTAGCCGCGCGAGCACTGGCGCGCCGGCTTACCGTGGTGATGACATTTGTGATCAACCTGGCCGTGCCGCCGCTGCTGTTTGCCCAGGTGCTCTATGGCCGCGCACTGTATACCAGCAGCGTCTTGATTGGTATTTATTGGATATCGATTGTCTTTATTCTCATGCTGACTTATTGGCTGCTTTACCAGTTCAGCAGCCGGCTTGAGGCGGGCAAATCGTCATGGTGGGCGGGCTTGAGCGCATGGCTGCTGGCCGGCTTCATCGGCCGCCTGCTCTCGACCAACATGACCCTGATGCTTCGGCCCGAGGTCTGGCGGGATATGTATTCGTCCTCGTCTGCCGGCGCGTATTTGCCCACGGGCGACCCCACGCTGACCCCACGATGGTTGCTGATGATGGCCGGCGGCATGTTTGTCGGAGGATTGTGGATGGTCTACCTCGGCGGGCGCAGCACCTTTACCGAGGAAGAGAGGAAGTTCATCGCCGGTATTGGCGGCAAAGTGGCCGCGATGTTCGGGGTCGTCTACCTGGTTGCCGGATTGTGGGCGGCCGGCGTGCAGCCTGCGGTCGTCAAGACCGGGCTTGCAGGCGGCTCGGCTTATCCGCTCTACAAACTGGCGGGATTTGCCGGGTATGGCTGGCTGGCGCTGGTTGTGGTTGCCGTGCTGCTTGCAGGCCTCGCAGGACTTGGCAAAATCACCGCGGGCTGGTTCGGATGGACCGGCGCAGTAGTCGTCCTGCTCGCGGAGATCATGTTCACCGTCTACCGCGATGGTGTGCGGGATGTGACCCTGTTGAGCAAAGGCTACGACGTGTGGAATCGGGTCGTGGTGACCAACTGGAGCGTCGTGGGCCTGTTCCTGGTGATCTTTGTGGCGGGCCTGGGCGTCATCGGATGGCTCGTGTCGGTCGTGGCACGGGCGCAGAAAACAATGGAGGGGGCTGTTTCACTATGAGCAGTCATATTGTTCTGGACGAGAAACTCGCGAAGGCTGCGGCTGGCGTAGAAGAGCCCGGCGAAGTGGCAACGCGAAGGGCATTTCTGGCAGCCGCCGGCGCGGCAGGCCTGTGCTACACCGCCGCGCTGGCTTATCCCATTTACCGCTACCTGGCCTCGCCCACCGAGATGGAGATGAGCGAAACGGCGGTCACCGAGGTGACGCTCAAGGACGCACAGAAGCTTCCCCTCGGGTCCGTTCTCATGTTCAAGTTCGGCACCCGCCCCGCCATGCTCATCCATCATGAGAACGACAAGTGGGTGGCCATGACTGCGGTGTGCACACACTTGGGTTGCACGGTGCAATACGAGCCGCAGGCAGACCGTATTCACTGCGCTTGCCATGGCGGCGTGTACAACCCCTACACCGGCGCCAACGTAAGCGGGCCGCCACCCAAGCCTCTCAAGCTCTTCAAGGTGGCTGTCAACGCGACCGGCGTGGATGTTTCCCGCGCGTAACGCAAAAGGATGAAGGTATGACAACAAAGACCATTTCAATCTACGACTGGGTCGATGAGCGCCTGGGCCTTTCGGACCTTGCTGCCTTCGCGCGCCATAAGACAGTTCCCGCTCACGCCCAGTCTTTCTGGTATTACTGGGGCGGAATTTCCTTGTTTTTGTTTTTCGTCCAATGCTTCACCGGGGTTTTGTTGCTGGTGTACTACCGGCCCGGCGCAGAGGCGTACGAGTCGGTTCGCCAGATCACGTTTGTGATGCACTTTGGATGGCTCATTCGCTCGGCGCATTCCTGGTCCGCCAACCTGATGATCTTTGCCATCCTTGTGCACATGTTCTCGGTCTTCTTCATGAAGGCTTACCGCAAGCCGCGCGAGTTTGGCTGGCTGAGTGGCATGGCGCTGCTCGGACTGGCTTCGATCTTCGGCTTCTCCGGCTACCTGCTACCCATGGACGAGCTGAGCTACTTCGCCACCAAAGTTGGTCTCGAAATTCCCACAGCCATTCCGTGGATCGGGCCGATCATCAGCAATATGCTGCGCGGCGGCCTCGAAGTTAACGAATTCACTGTTCAGCGCTTTTTTGCGTTGCATGTCGTGGTGCTCCCGGCACTGTTCCTGCCATTGCTTGGTTTTCACCTCTGGCTGGTGCAACGCCATGGCAACGCCGTTCCGCCGGGCGAAGAAGCCAAGCCCGTCCTCGATCGCAAAACGATGCCGTTTTTTCCCAATTTCATGCGCAAGGATCTGGGCATGTGGCTTATCACGCTCAATGTGCTGGCGCTGTTGGCTTCAGTTTTTCCGTGGACTCTCGGCAGGCAGGCCGATTCGCTGGTTCCCGCCCCGGCCGGCATTCATCCCGAGTGGTATTTCATGAGCCCCTTCGAGATGCTCAAGTTGCTCGGGTCATTTCTTCCTGGCGAAGCTGGCGAAATCGCAGGCATTCTACTGTTCACGCTGGGCATCGCGCTGTGGGTTCTGATCCCGTTCTACGACTCAAGCAAGGAATCGGGGCAGCGAAGCCGCTCCGCCCACTACTTCGGCCTGCTGGCGGTGTTTGCGCTGCTGGCCACCACCGCAATTGGTTACTGGACGATCCGGTAAGGCAGCTTCTAGCTTCTAGCCTTTAGCTTCCAGCTCGTCTTCATAATTGAAACGACGAGCCTGGCGTAAAAGCTGGCAGCTAGCGGCTAGAAGCTAGGAGCTACGCAATGAACTATCCCTTCTGGTACATTCCGCATCTCGGCTCAGGCTGGGTGATCGGCATGATCGCAATCTTCCACGTCATGATTTCGCAGTTCGCCGTGGGCGGCGGTCTCTTTTTCCGATGGCCGAGCGCAAAGCAATGCGCATGACCGATCCCGTGCTTCGTGAGGGATGGCTGAAGCAACTGGAGAGCCATTCAAAATTCTTTCTCATTCTCACCGGCGTCTTCGGCACTGTCTCCGGAGTAGGCATCTGGTTTGCCATCGGACTTACCCATCCCGAGGCCACCAGCACGCTGATTCATAACTTTGTCTTCGGCTGGGCGATGGAGTGGGTCTTCTTCCTGGTTGAACTGACCACCGTAGCGGTCTACTACTACACGTGGAATCGCATGGATCCCAAGCTGCATCTCAAGGTGGGCTGGGTCTATGCCGGAGCATCGGCTGCTACACTGATCATCATCAATGGCATTCTCACTTTCATGCTCACGCCCGGCGATACATGGCTCGCAGTGGCCGGCACCGGCCATGAGGCCAGCAAATTCTGGAATGCATTCTTCAATCCCACTTACTGGCCAAGTCTGCTGCTCCGCACCGGCGTCTGCACCTCGCTGGCCGGCGTCTGGGCCCTCATCACCTCCAGCCGCATCGACGGCGACAAGCAGCCCGCGCTGAAAACCCCGCATGGTCCGCTGGAGCGTCAAGTGGCTCGTCCCCTCCTTCGTCGCCACGCCTTTCCTGCTGGTGTGGTACCTCTTCATGGTCCCGCAAACGCAGCGCGCCCTGCTCACTCTGGGCATCGACACCATCGCCGGCGGCACCTTCTCCACCGTCACCCGCATCGCGCTCATCATCATCATCACATCGGCCACCATCGTCGGCGTCGCCTATTACCTGGCCTGTCGCAACCCGTTGGCTTCAACCTGTCCCACGCCATGGCCGTGCTGCTGCTCGCGCTCATGGCCACGGGCCGGGCGAATATGCGCGCGAAATGCTCCGCAAGCCGTTCGTCATCGGCCGCTGGATGTACTCCAACGGCGTCCGCGCCAGCGCCGCGCGCTCATTGGATTCGAGAGCCGCGTTTCCTTAGCGCGCAGCATCAGGCAGTCGGGGTCGTTAGCCACAGGCGCCGATGCATGAAGCTGCGCGCGAGGATCGCGTCGATCGCGAGCGCGGTCCCGGGCTCGCCGGCCGCGCCGGCAGTGGCGCCCCAATAAGGCGCAACATCGGGGCCGATGCGCATCCCATCGACGATGCCAACCGCCGGGCCGAGCGGACATCCGCATCCGAGGATGAAAGTTCGCTCGCCGGCGCCGCGCCGAATCGCCTCGAGGCCGCGGCGCAGAGTCTCGGCGCGCGTCATCGCGGGGTCATGGCGGATTCCTTCAGCCGCGGCTGCATACAGAAAATCCAGTTTCAAGTAGTCGATCACCGAAGTCCTCGACGATTTTCCCGAACAATCGTTCCAGATGTTCCACGAACTCCGGGATGACTCGGATCGAGCGCGTAGGCGTATTTGTCGTCGCTGGTGGTCCAGTTGGGATTGTAGCCGGCGCGCAGAGGTTCGCCGTTTTCGCGCAAGCTTGATGAACCAGTCGCTATGCTCGCGCATGATCGCGTGAATCGCGCGCGGCCAAGAAACGGCGCGGTCCAGATTCCCGCGATGAAACCGGCGTCGCGAATTTCGTCTGCGAGGCCTTTCAGCCCGCTCGGAAAATTTGCGTTGGTGCGATCCCAATCGCCGAGCGCGGCCTGATAGCCGTCGTCGAGTTGCACCACCTCGATGGGGAACTCGAACCGCAACTCCTTGAGCGCGTGGAGGTTCGAGCGCATCGCCTCTTCGGTGATAGCATGGAAATAGTGATACCCGGAGCACCATCCGCGCTGGATATGGCGCGCTGATTCTCGCGCGCATCGCGTCACCGAGCATCGCGGCGAAGCGCGCCGCCATCCGCGCGCGACTTTCTTTCGAACGCCAGATGCGCGGAGCGGCTCGATCTCGCGGTCCTCGCCCGATGCAGCACAACATCGTCGAGCAGAGCGCGCGCCATGACATGATTCGGCGTGCGGACCGTAATGGTCGTCAGCTGATGCGCCGCGCCGATGAAGCCCGCGAGGAAGCGCTCGCGGCGACGATTCGCTCTCCACAATCGTGAACTGCTCCGAGGTCGCGCCTCAGGCGCATCCTGCGGGCGCACCACCTCGCTCTGATGATTGACGCGCGCGATGCGGCTCCGCTGGTCGCGCCGATGCGTATGGATACCGACCGCGACCGGATGCGATGCGCTCCAGGATTGGTAGCCGTGCTTGAAAAATCGCGCGGCGCATGGGCGCGGGAATCCGGTGGCGAGGTGAAACCGGGATCGAGTCGAGGTGGATCGGCGCGCCGCTGCGATTGGAGATGACGCGTGAACGATCGAGCGTCCCTCGCGCGATTCGCGACGCGCGGAAAGCACGACGCCGTCAGGCTCGACGCGATGCTCGCATCGATGGGCTGTGAGCAGAGTCCGCGTGCGATCGCGTGCGCGTCGCGATATCGCAATTCGATTCTTGGTCGCTCGCCATCGCGTGTAACTTAGGTGACCGGCATCGCGGCAATCGCAATCGCGGACTCGATTAGCCCTTCCGGTCTGGCAAACTGGAAGTTCCTCCGGAGCTTGATCATCGATACGGTACCTGGAAATCGAAGCGGCTGAGGCGGACGAGCAATCCACCGACGCGTCGGTCGAAAGCATCTGGGACGGGAGGCTGGCCGCCTTCGCGCGCTTCGCCATCGCAATTTCGGCTCTTCTTCGTCGGCCAGCTGATTTCGCTCATCGGCACCTGGATGCAGATCGGTGGCGCAAGCCTGGCTGGTCCTGAAGCTGACCGACTCCGCGCTGGCGCTTGGGGCTGGTCGCGTTCGCCTCCTACTTTCCGATGATCATCGTCGGCGCTATTCGCCGGCGCAGTGGTCGATCGCGTCGATCGCCGCCGCCTGATCGTCATCGCGCAAGTCCTCCTGATGCTCAGCGCATTCGTGCTCGCGGCGCTGACCTGGGCCGGCATGGTGAACGTCGAGTACGTCATTATCCTGGCCGCGTTCAACGGGTTAGTAGTTCATTCGACATGCCGGGCCGGCAGGCCTTCGTGGTCGAGATGGTCGGGCCGAAGACTTGCCCAACGCGATCGCGATGAACTCGATGATCTTTAACGGAGCGCGGATGGTCGGGTCCCGCGGTCGCCGGAATCCTCATTGCCGTCATCGGCGTGTCCGGATGCTTCTTCCTCAACGGCATCAGCTATATCGCGGTGATTTGGAGCCTGCTCGCGATGGAGCTGCCGCGTCATATTATCAGCGAGGCCGGCGGATCGATGTTCCGTCGCGTGCGCGAGGGCCTACATTATGTATGGCATCATCCGCCGTCGCTGCTACCTGATGATTTTGGTCGCCATCAACAGCGGCTTCGGGATGCAGTACACCGTGCTGATTCCGGTGTTCGCGAAAAACATGCTGCATAGCGGCGCGAGCGGCTACGGCTTCCTGATGGCGGCGCAGGGTCTCGGCGCGGTCGCCGGCGCCATCGCAATGAACTCGCGTCGCCTCGACGCCACGCGCATTGCGGCAGAATCTGGTGTTCGGGATGTTCTGCACCGCGGTCGCGATCTTCGCGTTTCGGAGTTTCGCCCTCGATGCCGGTTTCGTTGCTCGCGCAAATGTTCATCGGCGCGGGCCTGATGCATCACATGGTCACGACCAACACCATGCTGCAACTGTTCGTCTCTGACGAATTGCGCGGCCGCGTGATGAGCCTCTACACGTTGTCGTTCATCGGAACTGCGCCACTGGGAAGCCTTGAAGTAGGCTTCCTCGGCGACCATTTCAGCCCGCGCATCGCGGTTGTCGTGTGCGCTATGTTTTCGCTTTTCTGCGGATGTTTTCTGCTCACCAAATTAAAAATGTTCGCGGCTGCGCAAGAAGCGCATGAACGCCTCTCCGAAGAAGACGCGGGCGGAGCGCCCGGAATGGAACGAGCCGTGGACTAGGCAGGTATCAACATCACTTCAGCGGATGAAGTTTCGCGAACGGATCCCAGCCCGCGTCGCGATGCCATTCGTATTCCATCCGGGCGGCGATATTGTTCCGCAGTTTTTACATCCGTAAGCCGCGCGATGATCGATAGCGCCATGTCGATGCCGGCCGAGACTCCCGATGAGGTCGAGAACTTCCCGTCGTCGACCCAACGCGCCTCGTGCACCCATTTCACCTTCGGGCCCTGCTCCGTAACCCATTTGAATGCGGCCTTGTTGCTAGTCGCGCGAAGGCCATCCAGCAGTCCCGCCTTCGCGAGCAGCGCGGAGCCGGTGCAAACCGACGCGACAATTTCCGCCTTCGCAGCGTGCGCGATTAACCATTCCAGCGCGGTGTGATTGGTGACCTCTTCCGAGTGCCGATGCCTTCCGGCACCAAGAGGATATCGATCGGCGGGCAGTCATTGAAGCCCGATTCGGTAAAGCCGAAGTCCGCGATCACCTTGGTGCCTTGCGCGCTGGTGACCGCGCCGGCGCGTTCGGCGACGGTCACGACGCGGCACGTGCCATCGTGGCGAGGATGCCGAATGCTTCGAGCGGACCGAACACATCGAGGACCTCGAAGCCTTCGAACAGCATCACGCCGAATGTTTTAACGTCCGCCATTGAGGACCTCCAAACTTGCCGCGGATCTCCCGGAAGGACGAAGCTACCCAGCCTCCGACGGCGAGGCAACTTCGCCGAGGATATCGCGCGCCTCGCGCGAATAGATGCCGGGCGCATCGAACAGAATCAGCGGCGGCTCGATCGCCACTTCGATGCCGCCGTCGCTTGCGCGCCTCGATCGGGGTCGGCCGCGGCAGTAGCGTCCGCAAACGGATGCACGAAACGAATCCGCTTCGGCTCAAGGCGATGCCCATGCAACGTCGCGATCGAGTTCCGCAGGAGCGATCGGCGGCGAACACAAAGGCGGCTTTTGCCGCCGCGCCGCGCGCATACTGCGATGCGGCCGCGACGAAGTCTTCGAGCGTCGCGGAAGCTTCTCGGACCTCGCGATCCGGCGACGTCCATCATTCAGGACTGACGCGGCCGGTTTTGCTCGCGCGATAGGGTGGATTCGCGACCACCAGATCGAAGCTTTCGGCAGCAGCTTGCGCATTGGGAAGTTCGCGCAGGTCGGC
>CAVQZQ010000104.1:0-18848 GCA_963718435.1 uncultured Acidobacteriota bacterium
AATACAAGGCGGCCATAGAGGCCGCACACGCCGCCAGCAAGCAAGTGAGTGCAGGCCAGGCCCCAGAAGCTTCGTTGTCTGCGCTCTATCTGCTTCCTCTTGCCACGCGCGTCCGGTGTTTGTTCAAGATGGATTTTGCCGAGGCGCAGTACATCTCCGAACTGCGTTCTGCCCCCGCCGGTCACTTCAGTTATCGCCGCGTCGCATGGGAGATGTTCCTGGCTCTGCAGCGTCAGCATCCTTCGCTCGCACGGCACATCCGCGTGACGGATTTTACCCAGCCGATTGACCTGCTGCAGCGCTGACGGAGTTCCCTGCGGTTTCGGCAGGGTTGTCCAGAGGTCGAGTTCCCCCTCTTCTGCGCTCGGAGCGCTCAGAACTGGTAGCGCACTCCGGCGCTCGGGAAGACCGGCATCTGATTTACCTGGGTGATTGGGACTCCATTGAAATCCTGCACAGAGATCGTGACCGTGCTGCAGCGATCGAGCCACACATATCCCAGGAAGTTCTGGCGATTGAAGGCGTTCTGCACGCCACCATAGAGGTTCATTACGCCTTTGATTCCCCGATCAGAGACACCTCTTTTTGTCGCAGCACTGTACCTCTGCGGTCACTCTTCTCCATCTCATTGAAGCGAAAGATTAGAAGGCCGCGGGAGGAGCTTGTGCGAGGGGATGGTCCGATTGAGGATTGCGCCTTTGAATACGTTTTGACGGGTTCGGTGGTAGCCTTCCCTCTGTAGCGAAAACAAGAAGGGGGCCCCATGCAAATCACCTTGCATCACTTTGCCGCAGCCGTTCTCGTGTTCGGGGGAATCTTAGGAGCAACAGGGCTTACGCCCGCGCCGGCGCGCGCCCAGACCGCAAACGGAACTATCAAAGCGCCTGCGGCGGCAACGGGACCTTCGGCTTTGCATGCGTCGTCGGACGAGGGCCTTTACAATCCGGTGGCCGATCCGAAGGCGCTGGTGATACTGGGCAAGACCAGGTTTACGGTGCTCACGCCGGAGTTGATTCGCATTGAATGGGCTGCTGACGGCAAATTTGAGGATCACGCCTCATTCGTCTTTCTGAACCGCCGCCTGCCCGTGCCTCGCTACTCAAAAGACCTCGCTGACAATCGACTGACGATCAAAACCGATGCGCTGACGCTGACCTACCTGGGAACGGGAGCTGAAGCTTTCACGCATGACAATCTTTCCTTGTCACTTGTGGTGGATGGCAAGCCGGTCACATGGCATCCAGGGACGATCGATCTCCAGAACCTGAAGGGCACGACGCGCACCCTTGACGGTGCGCTGGGCGAGAAGACCAAAGAGCCGATCGGTAATGGGTTCATCTCCCGCTCCGGTTGGGCGATTGAAGACGACACTACGCGGCCCCTTTTCGATTCCGTCGACTTCCGGTTTCAGCATGGTGAAAACAGTCCGTGGCCCTGGGTGATGGAGCGTCCCGCGGGGGAACGGCAAGACTGGTACTTCTTTGGATACGGCCACAACTATCGCAAAGCTCTTGGCGATTATGTGAAAGTTGCAGGCAGAATTCCGCTGCCGCCTCGATTCGCGTTCGGCGCATGGTGGTCGAGGTATTGGGCTTACAGCGACCAGGAGATCGAAGAAATTATTCGCGGCTTCCGCG
This sequence comes from uncultured Acidobacteriota bacterium, assembly GCA_963718435.1. Classification (GTDB taxonomy): domain Bacteria; phylum Acidobacteriota; class Terriglobia; order Terriglobales; family Acidobacteriaceae; genus Telmatobacter. The sequence continues at coordinate 1,638 of CAVQZQ010000104.1, forward strand.
AGAATGACACGCCGCTCGACGTGTTCGTCATCGATATGGATTGGCACCCCATTTTCGGTGGGAACTTTCACGAGCAGGATGCAAGCGGGCACGCCAAAGGCTGGACAGGCTATAGCTGGAACAAGCAGCTTTTCCCCGATCCCCCGGGGCTACTGAGCAAGATGCATGCAGACGGGCTGAAGACCAGCCTGAATCTGCATCCCGCGTCGGGCATTCAACCGTGGGAAGATCACTACCCGGAGATGGCGCGTGCCGTGGGAATCGATCCTGCCACAAAGCAATATGCCCCTTTTGACCCGACCAACAAGGCTTGGGCAACGAACTACTTCAAGCTGATTCTGCACCCGCTGGAGAAGCAGGGCGTCGATTTCTGGTGGCTGGACTGGCAGCAGGAACTCGACAGCAAGCTGCCCGGCGTGAACAACACCTGGTGGCTGAATTACCTTCACTTCACCGATCAGCAGCGTGAAGGAAAGCGTCCACTGCTCTTTCATCGTTGGGGAGGCCTGGGCAATCATCGCTACCAGATCGGGTTTTCCGGAGACACGGTCTCGGTATGGCCTTCATTAGCATTCCAGCCATGGTTTACAGCCGCTGCGGCCAATGTTGGTTATGCCTATTGGAGCCACGATATCGGCGGCCATATGCCCGGCGCAGTGGAGCCGGAACTGTTTACGCGTTGGGTGCAATTCGGCGCGTTCAGTCCGATTCTGCGCACGCACACGACCAAGAATCCGGATTCGGAACGGCGCATCTGGGCGTATCCTGAGCCCTATTCCTCCATACTTCGATCCACGTTTCAGTTGCGATACGCGCTGCAGCCTTACATCTACACTGAGGCGAGGCGAACGTACGATACCGGCGTGGCTTTTTTCCACCCGCTTTATTACGACTGGCCGGAAGACAATGCTGCCTACTCCAATAGGGATGAGTATCTTTTTGGCGAACAGATGTTGGCCGCGCCTGTGGTGACGGCCGCAGACAAGGTTTCCGGCCTGGCAACTGAGCAGGTTTGGCTGCCGGAAGGCGAGTGGATCGAGTGGCCCACGGGCAAGCGCTTCAGGGGCCCAAGCACCGTGCAGCGCGACTTCTCGATCAGCCAGACACCGGTGTATCTCAAGGCGGGTGCGATCGTACCGATGCAGACCCCGATGCTGCACACCGGCGAGAAACCCGTGGACCCGCTTATCGTGAACGTTTGGCCGCTCAAGGCAGGGAGCACTTCAAACTACGCGGTCTATGAGGACTCGGGCAGTTCGGTTGATTATCAGCGTGGCGTCTTTGCTCGCACCCCCATCAAGGCGACACAAACCGGGGACACACTTAAGGTGGACATCGGTCCGGTTGAGGGCCAGTACCCCGGCATGTTGAGGACGCGCGGTTATGAGCTGCGCCTGCCCGCTGACTGGCCGCCCGCATCCGTCACCGTGAACGGCGTTGCAATCAAGCAGGCCGGACCACTGGGCAAAAATGGCTGGAGTTTCGAGGGCAACACGCTGACCACGATTATTCCCGTGCCTGAGACGAGCGCTGCAGCCAGAGTCTCAATCGAGGTGCGCCGCGCGGCAGGGCTGAGCGCACGCCGCGAGGAACTGGATGGATTTGCGGGCGCGATGACACGATTGCGCGGCGCCTACGATTCATTGAACCAGACCTGGCCTGTGTCTTCGCCTCCAGACATTCTGGTGGACGCAATGCAAAGTGGGGACCGGCTTGGGTATCATCCCGAGCGCGCGCAGGAAGAGCTTGCGCACTTCCACGCGGTGTTGCCGCAAGCGCAGGCTGAAGTGAATTCGATTGGCCAGGATTTCGGGACGCGCATGGAGGATTATGCCAAGCGCATGGCGACGAGCAATTGGCGGCCCGACGACATGGATGCACAAAAACAGAGCAGGCTGGATGCGATGGCAAGAGCGGAGAAGCTGGTGAGCGAGGCGGACAGATAGAAGAGGTACGTCCGTCGCGCTATAGTTTCGAGGGAAGAGGTTCGCTTCGCATGGCTCTCGAACGCAGAGACTTTTTAAAGAAGCTTGGTTGCGGAACGGCTGCAGAGCTTCTGCTCGGTCGAGTCGCTCAAAGCTGGAGTCTTGCGGCTCCAGGCTTGCTACAAAACTCGGTTGATGACGTGGCCCGCGATCCACTGCGACCTGAGTATCACCTGCTGGCACCCCACAACTGGATGAACGATCCTAACGGGCCTATCTGGTGGAAGGGGAAATATCACCTCTTCTACCAGTCAAATCCTCTCGCTGCGGTGTGGGGCGATATGCATTGGGGCCACGCCATCAGCACGGACATGGTGCATTGGCGTTACGAGGCGATCGCGCTTGCGCCTACACCCGGCGGCCCGGACAGCGAGGGATGCTTCAGCGGTTCGGCAGTGATATGCAATGGCGTGCCGAGTTTTATTTATACAGGCGTGCAAAATGCGCCCCCGGAGATGGTGACACTTCACGACGGCTCGGACAAACTGCGCGAGACTCAATTGCTGGCGACGGCCGAAGATGACGGCCTGCTGCGCTGGAAGAAATGGCGGGAGCCGGTGATTGCCGCTCCGCCGCCGGGGATGGCGGTGACCGGTTTTCGCGATCCCTGCCCATGGCGCGAGGCGGACGGCTGGTACCTGGGCGTTGGGTCAGGTGTGCGGGGCGAGGGCGGATGCGTGCTGCTTTACCGCTCAGAGGATTTGCGGCACTGGGAATATCTGCATCCGCTTGCTTCAGGAAAGGCCAACGGATTGAAGACGGCCAATCCATGCGACAGCGGCGAGATGTGGGAGTGCCCGGACTTCTTTGAACTCGATGGACATCATTGCCTGCTGTATTCAACCGAGGGCAAAGTGTATTGGACCACCGGCGACTACGACCCACACGAGCATCGCTACACGGCAAAGCGGAAAGGCATGCTGGACCACGGCGCCTACTATGCGCCCAAGAGTTTTCTCGCACCCGGAGACCGGCGCGTGCTATGGGGATGGATTCGCGAGACGCGGCGTGAATCGGAGTTTGCGGCGTCAGGATGGGCTGGCGCGATGTCTCTGCCTCGCGTGCTGAGAGTCGGCAAGCAAGGGCAACTTGAAATGCACCCTGCTGCCGAGACTGAGAAACTGCGCGGGGCGGTTGAACACGTGACGTTGCATGCGGAGACGCCTTATCGAATGAAGCTGACCACGTTGCGGCGAGAGCTGTCGTTGCCGATCGAGTTCTCGAAAGGGGCAGTCAGCGTGCGATTGCTGACTGGGAGCATTCAAGATTGGGAGTTGGTGGTTGACGTGGCCGGGAATACCATTCGATGCGGCGAAGTCTCGTTTGCTTTGCCTTCACTGCCGTGGCCCCGACCCGCATTGCGGCTGTTTCTCGACGCATCGGTGATCGAGTCGTTCATCGGCGGCAGAGAAGCGATTACGAGTCGCGTGTATACGCTGAAACCGGGCGAGACTGAGCTGGAAGTATCGATCGAGGGGGCGAAGAGCATTGAGCTTTCTCAATGGCCGCTGGATTCGATATCGCCTGACCGGATGACCACGTAGAGACTTTGGGAATATGTGACGTCTCAGAGGAGAACGCAGACCATCGTCGAGACAAGACTCTCGCTTTGCGGCGGGCGGATTCAACTAGACGAAGGAAAAGAGAACTCCTTTGACGCGACATATCTCTTCATTGCTCTTATATTGACGGTTCATAACGGCGAAGACCTGACGAAAGCAAACCTCGCTACTCTTTCTACGCACTGCGGTTTTTGAACTCTTCTGGAAAGCCCATCGCAAAATTCCGCGAATTGTATTCGCAGTAGAATGAGGGAGGTGAAGGGAAAGCGCGGTGGAGAGCGGTTGACCGATCAGGAGCGTTACACCTTCAAGGCCATTTTTGAGGGGCTTCCATGATGAAGACTGCTTTGCCAGAGGGTATTTACAATGAGCTTCGGGAAAGGCGCGTTTTTGTGCGCGAGGGACAGGCGGAAGATGGCGAGTTTGCAGGGAAGAATTGCGCTGGTCACAGGCGCTTCGCAGGGGATTGGGCGGGCATGCGCGTTGGAACTGGCGCGGGCCGGGGCAACCGTGGCGCTGGCGGCGCGGAACGAGACCAAGCTTGGCGAAGTGGCCCAGGAGATTGAAGCGGCCGGTGGGCAGGCGGCGGTGTTTGCGCTGGATGTGGCGAGTGAAGAGTCCATCAAGTCTGGTGCCAAGGCGGTGATTGAGCGCTTCGGCAAGGTGGAGATCCTGGTCAACAACGCAGGCATCACCCGCGACGGGTTGATGATGGCGATGAAGCGGGCGGACTGGGACGATGTGCTGGGGACTAACCTGACGGGTGCGTTTCTTCTGACACAGGCTCTGCTGCGGCCGATGCTGAAGAATCGCTGGGGCCGGATTGTCAATATTACGAGCGTGGTGGGGCGGACAGGGCAGGCGGGCCAGGTGAATTACGCGTCGTCGAAGGCGGGGCTGATCGGGCTGACGCGATCGCTGGCGCGCGAGATAGCTTCGCGCGGCATTACCGTGAACGCCGTGGCGCCGGGGTACATTGAAACGCCGATGACGGCGGTGCTGGACGAGAAACAGCGCGGGGCGATGATGGCGCAGATTCCGCTGGGGCGGCCGGGAACAGACCTGGAGATTGCGCAGTCAGTAGCATTCCTTGCATCGGATGGGGCGGGATACATCACCGGACACGTGCTGGATGTGAACGGCGGAATGTTCATGGGTGGTTGACGGCACCCGGTTTCGCGGGGGATGCATGGTGCGAGGTTATTGGGGAGGGTTGCCGGGCGCGGTCGTGGAATTCCCTTCCTGAGGCGGACGGACCATGACAGCAACCGTGGTGGCAAGGAAGCCCCCATCCTTAAGGGCGCCTTCGACGCGGACCATGTCACCGACCTGCATGTCAGCGAGGGTGATGGGATCGCGGCGCTTGCGGAACGTAGTGTTTTCATCGGCCGTGAAAGTGTAGGACGTCTTGTCGCGGGCGCCTGCGATGGTGACCTTGACGCCGTCGATGGCGGTCACCTTGCCGAGCAGCCAGGTCTTGCCGTAGTTGGCCTCCATCTCGCGCATCTGTTTGGCGCGCTCGGGGTCGATGAGCATTACGAAGACCGCTCCAATCGATTTGGCCGATGGATCGACTTCGCCGCCGGCTCCGATCACATCGCCAATCTTGATATCGGCGGGCTTGATTGGCAGCGGAGGGGTGCGTTTTCCGCCACCGTCAGATGGGCCGCGCCGCTGCGCTGGCTGCTTCATCATGCGGGTGTTTACGCTGAAGTGCACCGCATAGACATCGCCGGTCTCAGTCTTGATGGTGAAGTGATCAGGAGCCAATTCGGTCACGGTTCCCACGGTGCCGCGACCGCCACCCATCATGGCACCGAAGCCGCCGCCTCCGCGGCCGCCGCGCTGACCGTTTGAGGCGCCAGGGCCTTGCGTCTGGGGAACGGCGCCCGCATCTTGCGGGTACGCGGTACAAAGCGCAACAAGCGTCAAACTGAGCACAATTGCGGGCAGTACCAGGGCACGGGCACGAATCTCCACGACCACTCCTATCGGCGAGGTTGCAATCGCCCTATTGAACTAGACGGATGAAAGCCCGGTGAGGACGACCCTTTGCGTTAGACGGGTTAGTAGTCTGCGTGTTGGTGAAACTCGAATACTGGCGAGGCTTCAAGGGCGCTTCTGGTCAGCCATGAGCTTCTCGAAATCCGGCGTCCCGCGCAAGCTGGCGAACTCGTCGTCAGCGATGACCTTCTGCGGATTGACATAGCCCTCGCTCAGAGCCCTGCGGAGGTAATCGATCGCTGCAACTTTCATGCCGGCGCGCGCGCAGGTCTTCGCCATGTAGTAATTCATGGCACCCCGGTCCCTGGTAGATGTCGGGTCAGCGATGGAAAAACCGGAACTGCCCTGAAAGGCTGTCGGATCCTCGGCTATTGCTTTCGCGTACATCTGGCCGCCCTGCTTGTGCTTGCCCCGCAACATAAGTTCAGTCCCATAATTCTTAAGAATTGCAGCGGAGTGCGGCTCGAGCTTGAGAGCTTTTCGATAGTACCCTTCTGCGGTGCGGTAGTCTTTTAAGGAGACATAGATGGTTCCAATATTATTGAGAACGTTGCCATTCCTGGGGTTGAGCTTAAGGGAGACCTGGAAGCAGCGCAGAGCCTCATTCACATTGAACAATTGCTGATAGGCGATGCCCATCCTGTTCCAAACATCGGCAGAGTTCTGGGGAGCTTTTTTATAGGCTTCGACTGCAGCCTGGTAGTGTTTTTCGCCGAGGAGCATGTTTCCGCGCTCTTCGGGAGTGAGTTGAGGAGACTGGGAGACGCCGGGTTGCTGAGGCACCGCCGTGGATGCCTGCTGCGAAATTTGCGCGGATGGAACCTGGGCGGCGAGAGCTATTTGCGCAACCAACTGAGAGGCGGTGGCCAAGATTGCGAGGATAGACGAAGGCGGCAGCAGCCGACGTGCGGCGATTCTGCACATAAGCCCTCCTTGTTGCCGGGGCCGGCAGCGTTGGAGGCCTCGGCGGGCATTTCATGTCCAAGGCGATCTCGGCTGGGGTGGCGCATTGATCGGGTCAGCCGGACGGGCACGGGCCCTGGATAGGGAAGCCACCACCACCATCATAGGACGAAAGGAAGCCTCCCGGGTAATCGGCGGGGACCGCTCGATCGGCTTTTTGCATATTCTGAGGGGTTGGCTGTTTCGCGCCTGGACGCAGGCCGATGGGTTTGCGTCTCTGACGGCACGGCTGAAGCCGTGCCCGTTCAAAGGATTCGAGTATTTCCGCCAGCTTCTCGGGGGCATTCTCTGTTTAATATGGAACGCTATTGCGCTTTTTCTTCCGTCAGGAGCCTTTCGAAGTCTGCAACACCGCGCAGGCTGGCGAACTCCGAGTCGGCGACAATTTTCTGGGGATTCGTAAATCCCTCATTGAGCGCCATGCGCAGGTATTGGATGGCGCGGGCGTTCAAACCGGCGCGGGCACAGCTCTTGGCCATGTAGTAGTTCATAGCGCCGCGTTGCTGGACAGAGGCGGGATTTTGGACTTTAGGACCCGATTCCGCACCGAAGATCTCTGGGTCAATCGCCAAAGCCTCTTTATAATAAGCCCATCCTTTCTCATACCGGTGCTGGGCGAGGAGATCTGTTCCCAGATTCTTAAGTACGAGGGGAGATCTTGGATCAATCTTGAGCGCCTTGTGGTACATCCTTACGGCAGCTTTGTATTCTCTGAGAGAGTCGTAGACGGTGCCAAGGTTATTGAGGACATTCGGGTTGTTCGGGTTGATTTTTAGCGACTCGCGATAGCACCGGGTAGCCTCCTGCAAGTTGAACATCATTTGGTAGGCGATCCCCATCTTGTTCCAGACAATTGCGGAGTTGGTTGGAGCCTTCTTGTAGGATTCGATCGCCTCCTGGTAGCGCTGATGGACCGCCAAGGTGTCACCCAGTGCTTCGGGAGTCGGTGGGGGTTGTATTGTCGGGCTCACTGCAATGTCCGTCGACGGGGTGGTGGCATTCAATGCGGAAGCCTGTGCGCGGGCCACGAGGGATGCTGCGCCAAAGGTTGCCAAAACAGCAAGCACCGGCAGCGTGCAGGATTTCTCAAACCTGCGCATAGTTCCCTCCTCACGAATGAGTCGGAGCGATATAAACTATCGAATCGTCTCGTAAGTTGAAATTATTAAACCACCAAACGAGCGGATTTGAACATCGAAAAGGGAACACGATTTTGGAGCAGTACCCGTTTTGGGAGCGAGACGGATGAGGCGCTTTGATCATCACCTGCCAAGCGAGAAGTAACCGAAGGACAAGTCTTCTGGATTGATGGATTTCACAGGCGGCGCAGTGGACCCCTGATGGCCGACGCCGCGACCGCAATCCTGTGGGGCTCAACGCGAATGGTGTCTGAATCGAGCCGGTATTTCCCGGCAGAGGGAATCGAAACGAATGAGTACAGTGACATCCTCGATTGCGAAGTTAGATACTGCTGCACGTTTTCACACCGCGCGCAGGCGCACGGTCGAACTGTGCGCGCCGCTGACGCCGGAAGACATGATGGTGCAATCGTGTCCCGAGTCGTCGCCTGCCAAGTGGCACCTGGCCCATACGGCGTGGTTCTTCGAGTCGTTCGTGTTGCGGGAAAAGCTGCCCGGGTACAAACTGTTCAATTTAGATTTTCCTTGGCTCTTCAACAGCTATTACCGGAGCTTTGCCGAGTTTCCCGAGAAGAAGTTGCGAGCATCTTTTTCGCGGCCGGGGATCGAGGAGATCCTGAGCTATCGTGAGCATGTGGACGAGGGGATCGAGAGACTTCTTGCCGGCAGACCGGAAGCGGAAACCCTAAAGACGATTGAATTGGGCGTGAATCACGAGGAGCAGCACCAGGAATTGCTGCTTACAGATGTTTTGCATGCCTTTTTCACCAATCCGCTGCGGCCAATTTACGTGCTTGAAATGAAGAGTCTGGAAGATGGAGAGGTTGGGATTCTCAAAGCGGATCATCGTGGGTCTCGCCGCAAATCTCAGAACGGATTTTCGACGTACCCGGGAAAGGCATCGGGAGCCCCGGGCTCGAAGGGGGCAAATGCGTTGCGCTTTCTGGAATTCGAGGGAGCGCTACACAAGGTCGGGAACAGCGGCGAAGGATTCTGCTTCGACAACGAACTTCCCCGGCACCGGGTGTGGCTCGAGCCATATGCCCTTGCGGACCGGCTTGTGACCTGCGCAGAGTACGCGGAGTTTATGGCAGATGGCGGCTATCGCAAACCGGAGCTTTGGCTTTCTGCGGGGTGGGATGCGATGCAGCGGAACGGTTGGCGTGCTCCGCTCTACTGGAGCAGCGAAAGCGGCGATTGGAGCCTGTTTACATTGCGTGGCGAACGATCTTTGTCGGAGATGTCGACGGCGCCGGTCAGTCACGTGAGCTACTTTGAGGCGGACGCGTTCGCGCGCTGGGCGGGGCGGCGAATCGCGACCGAGTTTGAGTGGGAAGCCGCGGCGGAAGGGATGCCGGTTGAGGGCAACCTGCTGGATTCAGGGAGACTGGCGCCCCGTCCGGCAGCGGAATCGAGCGAAGACGAGAGCGGGACGCAGTTCTTTGGGGATTGCTGGGAGTGGACGGCGAGCGCCTATCTGGGGTATCCGGGCTTTCGGCCGCTGGCCGGGTCGCTGGGAGAATACAACGGCAAGTTCATGAGCGGGCAGATGGTTTTGAGGGGCGGATCGTGCGTGACACCGGCGGCACATGTAAGGGCGAGCTACCGCAATTTTTTTGCGCCGGAGACGCGGTGGCAATTTTCGGGAATTCGACTGGCTGCAAAGTAACTATCGGCGAAGGGGCGGCATCCAAGTGAGCGCATGACTACGATCGCGTTGCCTGTAATCACTCCATACATTGAAGAACGGGTTGCTTCGGCAGTCCGTGAGGGGTTAGGGAATCAGCCCAAGAGGCTGCCGCCCTGGCTGTTTTATGACGAAGCAGGATCGCGGCTGTTCGAAGAGATCACGGAGCGGCCCGAGTACTACCTTACCCGAACGGAACGGGAGATTTTTGCTGACCACGCGGCGGAGATGGTTGCGGAGGCAGCAAAGGGGAGTCGGCTGCGTATCGTGGAACTGGGCGCCGGGTCGGCGGACAAAACGCGGCTCCTACTGAGGGCTACAGCTGCGCGGCAGAGGACGGTGGTTTATGAGCCGTTGGACGTTTCATCCAGCGCGCTTGAAGCGGCGCAACAACGCATCGAGCGGGAGATCCCCGGCGTGACGGTGTCGCCGCAAGTGAAGGACTACACGCACGGATTGGGACTGGCGAATACCGACGAGCGACACCTGGTTCTCTACATTGGGTCAAGCATCGGGAATTTCGATCCCTGCGAGGCAGATGAGCTGCTGAGGATGATTTACGCGGGACTCAAGCCTGGCGACGCGCTGTTGCTGGGGGTTGACCTGGTGAAGGAAGAAGAGCGACTGTTGGCGGCGTATGACGATGTGGCAGGGGTGACAGCGGCTTTCAATCTGAATCTGCTGACGCGGCTGAACTGTGAACTCGAAGCGGACTTCGATCTCGAGGCGTTTGAACACCGGGCAGTTTGGAACCCTGCGGAATCGCGCATCGAAATGCACCTGGCCAGCCGGGTCGCCCAGAGAGTGCGGCTGGAAGCACTGGATCTCGAAGTGAATTTCGATGAAGGTGAAACGATTCATACAGAGAACAGCTACAAATATTCGCCAGGACAGGCGGATGCAATGCTGACTCGGGCAGGATTCGAGATTGCGGGGACCTGGACTGATGCACGGGGATGGTTTGGTGTGCGGCTGGGGCGAGCGCGATAAGTTGGGTTCTTGGGTTTCGTGATTCCCCAACGGTCAGGAGAGGATCGACTGGGGTGGCCGCCTCAACAAAGGTGAACTATCGCCGGTGATCAATCCTTGCTCGGCAATCAACTTTTCTGATTTTGATGCCCTCGATCACGAGGTCTCGGTCCGAGCGATCCGCGATGACGTGAGTGCGAGGATTTCCTGCTTTCAACTCAAAACCGACCGTCGGCATCGCATCTGAACCGTGGCGCTGAGGCCGGGTCTTGAAGTGGAACAGGACCGTGTAATCCACCCAACCCCAGCATGGATAGGCTTCGCAGTGCTGCGCGAGAGCCACAATTGAGAGGGCGATGCAGACAAGGCACAAGCACAATCCGTGTCGAAGCAATTCGGCGTCCTCAGGGGTGAGAGACTCTCGGGGTTCAAAACGAGTCTAGCTCAAGGTGCGCAAAATTTGGGTGAGAAGAGAAATCCCAATTCAACAAACCTCCTCATAAGCACCCGGCCACAGGTTTTCAAGGGGGCTGGCTGCGACGGCCACGCCCTGAGGCCTGCTGACTAAATAAAGACACGATGACGACATCTCGTCACCGCCACATCGTCACCCGCCCGTCACGAAAAGCTTCCAAATCCAGATTATTTCTATCTAACTTATTTCGCTTCAATCGCCAACCGCTTTCAGCTTGGTAGCAATAATCTTTGGCACGTTACATGCCTTATTCGTTGGCGGGTGGCAAGACTCACAAGATGTGGTTCTTGAGTTAATCCATTCCGCTGACGATTCATCTTTGGGGGCGTGCCATGGGGATGTTCCGATTGGATTATCTATCTTGCCTTCTCACCATCGTTGCCACGATTCTTGTGGGGCGAAAGATGTGGACCGGTCTCTTAGTTTCTGGAATCAATAGTCTGATTGTCTGTGTGATTGGAGTGCACACTTCACAGTTTGGCTTCATCCCCGCGAACTTGTTTTGCATCTGCATCTACGCAATTAATATCCGGTCGTGGCTGAAAGCGCAGAAAGACTCGACCCAATCGGAAAATAATTTAGACGGTGAACTGTCGACGGACACCACAGGGATGAACCTCGTGCAAAGCAACGCGCACGCAAGCTGAACCCTCCTTCAAAGCGCATACCGGGGAATTAGCTTAGGAAATTGTTTCACACCCTCGATGTAAGAGCCGGGTGAAGCTTACTTAAACGCATCGATAGCAAACCAAAAAGTTCGAGTGATGTTGATGCTCCCAGAATTAACCTCTGGGAGCGTCAACCGTTTCATGAGCAAACGGTGTCCGTTAGCGAATTACGTCCACCCCTCAGATAGCGTAGACTTTCTCCCAAAGTGCGAGACGAGACCGGCGCATTTCTGTTCTGTATTCGAGAGCGAGAGGACACTCCGAACTACCATGAGCGGCTTCAACCCATGGCAAACCACTCCCCGCAAGTCAGCGGTTATTTTCTTATTTGCCGTTTTTTCCATCTTCACAACGTTCGCGTTTGCGAACGACATCATGGAAATGGGGCGCGAGCCCACACTCCGTTACGGGGTTTCAGTCCTGCTTTCCGGGCTATTCGCTGTTGCCTATGCTGCCATCGGCATCACTCTGAAAGGTCAGTTCTGGAGGGGCTGTTTGCCGTTATTTGCCTTGCAGTTTGTCGTGATGGGCATGCTGGGCCACTGGCTCCCCGATGCGCCGCAGGCCGTTCAGGGCGGCTCCGAAATGGAGGGTCTGCACGCGCGACTCACATTCGATGCCATTGCGACTATTGTTGCTGTCTGTTTGAGCTATGCGGGCTTCGTTTATGTTTCGGTTAGCGAAGGCCGGCGGCATGTCCGGCTTCATATGGAAATGGCCTTGCTGGAAGGTGAAATGGCCGCCGCCCGCCAGGTCCAGCAGCTCATCCTGCCTCACCAGGGAGAGACTTTTCCAGGCTATACGGTGGAATCCGTTTATCGGCCGGCCCGCCAAGTTGGGGGCGATTTCTTCCAAATCCTTCCAGCCGGGAACGGCGGACTGCTTATTGTCGTGGGCGATGTGGCCGGGAAAGGGCTCCCGGCTGCCATGCTCGTTTCCATGCTTGTCGGCTCCATTCGCGCAACGGCCGAAGACACCCACGACCCGGTTCTTATGCTGCGCAGACTTCACGAGCGCCTCGTCGGGCGCACAGGCGGCGGATTTTCGACCGCACTGGCTGCTTTCATCGCGGAGGACGGTCAAGTCACGATTGCCAATGCGGGACACTTGTCCCCCTACCTTGACGGCCGGGAGGTCGATCTCCCCGGCGCATTGCCCCTGGGAATCGTAGATGGCGGGCAATACGAGACCCGGAGTCTGGAACTGCGGCGCGGCAGTAGACTTACCTTTTACTCTGACGGCGTCGTCGAAGCTCAGAATAAGAATGGAGAATTGTTTGGCTTCGACCGCGGTAAAGCAATCTCGATGGAGCCCGCCGCCGCAATCGTTGAGGCGGCTGTCCAGTTTGGCCAATCCGACGACATCACAGTGGTAACGATTGAGCGCCTGCCATCGATCAGCGCGGTCGCCTCGATTCAAGATGCACCGATGCTGGCCCCCGCATAGAGGGCGAAGTCGACAGCCATCATCTCGCTTTACTTCGGTGTGGCGATGCGGACCAGGATGATGTCGTGGCTGGTCAGTTCCACCGGCATGTTGTCGGTTAGTTCCATGTCCTTACCGGTCCACAGGTCCTTGGCCTGCTGTGTGCCGTTTAATCCAAGTTTTGTGAGACTAAGGTGGAAGGGATGCGTGGAGTAGCGGTCGCTGCCGGCATTCAGCACGGCCACGGCGATGGCGCCGCCATCAAGATGACGCGCCCACACTTCGACTTCACCGTCTGAATAGACGCGGCTGGCTTGCTTGCCCAATGGATCCTGATCGATGGCAATCACGTCGCGATTGGTGAGGATGGCTTTGACTTCGGGCTTCATGTTGGGTAGGTCGTTGCCGGCAAGCAGCGGCGATGCGAGCATGGCCCACATGGAGAAGTGCGAACGGTTCTCGGCCAGGGTGAGTTCACCGTTCCCCACCTCGAGCATGTCGGGGTCGTTCCAGTGGCCGGGGCCGGCATAAGCCTCGAGACCCTCCTGCTGGCTGAGGATGGCGTAGATGCGATCCCAGTGAGCATTGATGTCGTCGGTGGTGCGCCACGAGTTGCCACCGAGCGCGGGAGCCCACTCCCAGGACGAGTCCCACCCGTACTGGCAAAGCGAGAAGACGATGGGACGGCCGGTGGCCTGGAGGGCCTTGGCCATTTTGTCGTAGGCGGCGACCATGAGGCGCATCTGCTCGGCCTTATCGTTGGGGGCCTGCTTCTGCATAACCGCTTCATTGAAGCTGCAGAGGTCGTATTTCAGGTAGTCGATGCCCCAGGCGGCGTACATCTTTGCGTCTTGTTCCTCGTGGCCGAGAGAGGCGACGTAACCACCGCATGTCTTCGGTCCGGGGCCGGAGTAGATGCCGATTTTGAGGCCCTTGGAGTGGACATAGTCGGCGAGCGCCTTCATGTCAGGGAACTTCGAGTTGGTGTGGAGCACGCCATTGGCGTCGCGCTCGGCTTCCCAGGTGTCGTCGATGTTGACGTAGATGTAGCCGGCGTCTTTCATGCCGGTGGAGACGAGTTGGTCGGCGGCAGCGCGGATGTCCTTGTCTGTCACTTTTTCGGCGAAGAAGTTCCAGCTATTCCAGCCCATCGGTGGCGTCGCAGCCAACACCTGCGGTGGGGCTGACTGCGCCCGCGGCGCAAAGGCAACAAGAGTCAAGGCGAAGGCGGCGAGGGGCAACGAAGCGGAAAGGCGCATTTTCAGGATCCTTTTGGAAACGATTTCAATGGCAGTGGAATGGTATGCCTGGAGCGGAGGTTTGGGCAATATTGGAACGTCAGAGCGGCGAAGAGGTTCTTCAATCGGCCGCGGGCGCGACGGCGTAGCGAGGCGAAGTGGCCATGAGGGTTTCCACGGCTTCCACGGGGCCGATGCCGCCCCGGGCGCCCGAGGCGGTGCAGTTCGAGGGCGGCGGCGGCACACGCGAAATCGAGCCGGCGAGGCAAGGGCCAGCCTTGCAGCAGCCCATAGATGAAGCCAGCATGGAAGATGTCGCCCGCACCGGTGGTGTCGGCCACGGCAACGCGATAAGCGGGGCGCAAATGGAAGTGACTGCCATCCCAGGCCAGCACACCGTCCCCGCCGAGAGTCGCTGCGGTCACGGCACAGCCGTAGCGGTCCTTCATGGTGCGAAGGGCCTGTTCGAGATTGTGCTCGCCGGTCAGGCGGACGGGAAAATCGCGGCTGACAATGAGGTAGTCGATGTTCTCATCAGTTCTTCGACGCCGGGATAGAGCTCGTCGAGATCGGCGACGACGGGGATGCCGGCGGCACGGGCCCATCCGGCTGCGACGGTGGCCGCGGCAGTTTCAAAGCCGTCGATGTGAAGGGCGCGCGCATTCACGATCCAGGCGCGCTCGAGATCCGTGGGCTGGAGGAGCAGGCGTTCGTCGCGACGGCAGAGCACGGTGCGCTCACCGCCGCCATCGACAATGATCAATGACTGGGGGCTTGCGGCACCGCTGACGTGGATGAGGCGTGCATCGACACCGGTGCGGGCGAACTCGCGGCGATGCAAGGTGGCGGCATCGTCGTCGCCCAGTTTGCCGATATAGCGAGTTGTGAGTCCCCAGGTCTGGCAGGCGATGATTGCGGTAGCAGTTTGGCCGCCGGGCAGGATGGATGCCTTGGAGTACTCGACCTTGGAGCCGCGCTCGGGGTAGGAAGAGAGAGGAATCAGTGTGTCGGTGGCGTTCAGCCCCACTCCTACAAGGTCTACCAGCGGCGGCGCGGTCATAGTGATTATTGTAACGGGCCGGTACACAAGATTCGGACTCGAAAAAATCGGCGCGCCTTCTCATGGGGCGAAAGCCTGCGGTTTCAATCGGGCAGCGGCTTTCAGCGAATTGGTGGCGGCTAAGAAAACCTGGTTGACTTCCACAGTCCCCAGAGCGCAAATTGCGGCGGTAACGACGAGTATTGCGGTCAACACGGCGGTCCATGCCAGGTTCATGCCGAGGTTGGGCACGCGCGCATCGAGTCCGAGCCAAACGAAGACCCCGACACCTGCTGCGAGAATAGCGTAATCCACCAGGCGCGTCGAGGCTCGCCGCCAGGATTGGGCGCGCCGTGATAAGCCTGAAGGACGCGGGCGTAATCGAGCGAGTAACGATCGCATTCGCGCCGCAGAGCCAGGTCGGTGGAGGCGTGTTCCCGTTCGGTGGCGACAGCGGTGCTGACGGCGAGGGCGCCGAGGATCATGACGAGGGAGCCGCAGACGACGAGCAGGCGGTGGGCCGCGTCGGCGTGGGCCAGCTCGCCGAAGACGAGAGCGCCCCACGCGAGTCCCCAGAGCTGGTTGGTATTGGAGAGCGGAATGCCGCGGCCGATGCCGAGATACTTGGTTGCGTACTGTTGAAAGATGTCGCCGATGACCCAGACGAATCCGCCGAGGAAGAGCCAGAAGAGCATGTGGCGGACTTCGGGGGAATGGAAGACGGCGGCGTGCGTACCGCCATCGAGCGCCAGCACAAGCGCGAAGAGGTGCCGAGTTCGCCGACGGTGAAGACGGTGACAAAGGAGAGCGGATTCATGCCGCTTAGATAGGCCTTGCGATAGGGAACGTACATGGTGCCCCACAGCAGGCTGGCGCCCGCGGCGGCGAGGATGCCGCCGAGCGCAGATGCCCGCGTGCGCTGTCGCCCTGCAGGGTGGTGAAGCCGAGCAGGATGGCGGCGGCGAGGATGGCGAGCGCCGAGCAGGACTTTGGCGAGGTTGCTGCGCCGCGCGAGTTCGCCGAAGAGCAGCCAGCCCCAGAAGATGCCGACGAGGGAGTTGGCGTTCCAGAGCGGGAAGGCGATGGTGAGGCCAACGTCGCGAATGGCGAAGACGGTGAGCGTGTTGGCGACGGCCCAGAGCATCCCCGCGAGCACGGCGACGGGGATGAGATGCGGTTGCGGGCGAGATCGGCGGAAAGACTGGCGCGTGCCTTTGAGGAGCGTGGGGAACGTCCAGCGCGCGGTGAAGACGCCGGCGACCATGAAGAGCGAGATGGCGAAGGGCGTGAGGCCGGAGTTGACGAGCTTGGTGGGCGCCTCCGCTGCGCCGAGCCAGACCCCGGCGCCGAGCCCGCAGAGCGACGCCCAGCGCGTGCGCCGAGCCGAAGCCTGCGGTTGTATTGGTCTTCACGGTTGGCTAATCCGAGGCAGGATGTCCTTTCGAGTGGCATCATAATGTCGTCGAGGTGGCGGCGACGGGACGCGACAATGGCGGATTGCATCAATGCAGGGTGATGAGGAGCGCGAGGCCGATACAAAAGACGACCAAGGGGATGAGGAAGTGGCTGTCCTTGAGGATGGCGCCGGTTTGCTCAGTAAGTTTCATTAGGTTCTGTCGGCTTGCGTCCAATGGACTGGCGCAAACATAAAGATTTGGCGGCTCGTGTGTCAAGGAGCCTTGCACCGCGGGGGCAAGGCTCTTTTCATTTCAGCAAGGGAGGAATCGAAGGGCATGAACCCCAATCGCTTCGACGATCATGGGCGTCGGGCGGAGGCAACGCGGGGAATGCCTTGCAGGTCGGGCGTGAATTCGATGTCTGCGAAGCCTGAATCGGCGAGCAAGCATTCGATTGGGGCGCCTTGCCCGCAGCCGATTTCGAGAGCGAGGTAGCCGCTCGGAGTGAGGGCGGCGAAGGCGGCGGGAATGAGGCGGCGGTAGATATCGAGGCCGTCGTTGCCGGCGAAAAGTGCGAGGGTGGGTTTCTGTGGTCGCGGACTTCGACGGAGAGCAAAGGACGATCGGCGAAGGAGACGTAGGGCGGATTGGAGACGATGA
>CAVQZQ010000105.1:0-48297 GCA_963718435.1 uncultured Acidobacteriota bacterium
CTCTATGTGTAACCCTCTCGTTCGTTGGTATCCCTGGGTGCAGGTACGGCGCCGGATCAAGATGAGCAAGGCTTTGCTCGGGCCGGAGTCCGCGGTCTATGGAGATCACGTCGAGCTTTCAGAGATGACGCCGCTCAGGCACGGAAATTGGAGCGAGCACGGTTCCGATTTCGCCTCGACCGTCGGAACTGGCGGAGTTCCGGGAACAAAGTTCGTGTGGCCGGACCCAGGTCCGAAGTTCAAGCCCGTCGCCCTGACCAGCGAGAAGGAAGAGCACTGGAAGAAGTGGCTCGCTCTGTACAACGAAAGGATGCTGTCCAAGGGCAACTTTCTCGATCTCTACGTGTACGGCTACGACGTGCCCGAAGCTTATGTGATCGCCAAAGACGGCAAGATGTATTACGCGTTTTTCTCGGACGATAACAAGCCCTTCTCAGGAGAAGTGGAACTGCGCCAGGTTGAAGCCGGGAACATACAGCATCCTCGACTATGTCGATGGAAAAGATTTAGGCACGGTGCAGGCGGAACAAGAGAAGGCGCCTCGTCTGAAGACTGAGTTCCAAAAACATTTGCTGCTGGAAGTGAGCGCGAAGTAGACTGCGAATTGACGTTTACCAGTATGTGCTTAGAATCACCTAATTACTCTCCGTGCATGCCCTAGAATTCCATGCAACTTCACTGCAAGGGCAAGACGGACGCTGAAGAGCACGAGAGATTTGCGTCTCCAGGTGCAGGGTCCGGCATTGTTCGACCTGGACCTGCCGGCAGAGCGGGCCGCGCGGGAAGCGTGTGTGTTTCCACAGTCTGCTGAGCTGGTTTGTCGATGGCGGAACGTAGATGGGCGAAAACGCTGGCCATGGCCGCGCTGCTGCTGATTACCGGCGCGGGCAGCGTGGGGTTTACGCAGTCGCAAGAGGGGTCACTTTCCGGCAAGCTCACCGATCTCGATTCGAAGCCACTAAACGGCGCGGTCGTGGTTGTGCGCAACCAGGCCACCGGCGCGGAGGCGCGCAGCACCACAACGAAGAGCGGAGTCTATCGATTCAGCGAACTGGAACCGGGCGAGTACACGCTGGAGGCTGAGATTCCGGGGGCGGGTCGAGGGCAGGTAGAAGGGATCGTAATCGCTGCCGGCCACGAGTCGCGGGTACAAACCGCCCTGAAACTGGAGCCGTACGCATCCGCTGCGGGGGCGAGCGAGGCGAAGGGCGGAGAGGCGAAGGGCGGCGGAGCGGCGAAGGTGCCGAAACTTGGCGGGATCACTGCAGCGGAGCGCCCGAATGCGAAGCTGACTGGACCTATTTCCGGCAGCGGACCGCACGGCGCTTCAGACGATACCTCCGCAGATAAGCGCTGTCGTGCTGTCGGAGAGTTTACAGACCATTCCGCTGACTGCGCAGGCCTTCGAGAAATCACTGCATCTCATGCCGAAGGCCGTATCTGCAGCGAAAACGGAGCCGAATCTGGTTCAAACGCAGAACAACAAGCAAACCACCGAAACGAATGGGCCGCAAGGTGCGCTCGCAGCCAGGGCAACGGAGGGAGTCGGCAAAGATAGCGGCGGCGCGGCCCTTATTCCCGCGCCGACAGCTGATACGGTGACCGCGGCACAATTGCAGGCGCTGCCCATCGCCGGGAGAAACTGCAGAACTTTGTGCTGGATACGGCGACGGCAGGCGCGCAGGCGGAAGTTGAGGGTCTGGCCTCGCGCAGCGGCAGCCGACCGGAATCAATGGCGGTGGACGGTTCCAGCATCAGGCTGGCATTTGGCGGCGCGGGCGTGGGCCGGATGAGCGGGCGTGGAGCATCTCTCATCGGTCCCGCGGCGAGCGAAACAGTCATTCGCGAGGTGCAGACGCGCGAGGTGCAGACCGCGAGGTGCAGACGGGGTCGGGCAAGCTGGACGCGTCGGCGCACCACGCAAGCGCGGGGCACGTCAACGTCGAAACCATGCGCGGCTCGCCTGGGCTTCACGGGCAAGGGTCCTTGTTCAATCGGCAGAATTTTTGGGGCGCGCAAAATCCATTTACGCAGTGGGCAAAAGAGATCGCGCCCGGCTCGTTGAGCGCAGTTCCGGTATTCACGCCGGAGCCTTACACTCCCAGTGATCGCGAAACGACGTGGGATTTGGGCTCGGCGGTCAGATTCGAGACAACAAACTTTTCTGGTTTGCCGCGCTCGACAGCTATCAACGAAATGATCCGGGCGTATCGATGGTGAAGCATCCGGAAAATTTCTTCGCGCAGCCATCGAATGACCAGATGCAGGTGCTGAGCGCGCGACTGGGACTTGAGCGAGCGCCAATCCGGTGGCGGCAGGAGTCAGGCCGCCTACTCCAGTCTGCTACAAACGCTGGACGGGTTGTTGGGGCCATCGGCGCGCGCAGGCCTCGGCAATGGACGGCTTTGGCCGCCTGGATTGGGCCGCGAGCGGAGCGGCATCGCTTCACGCTCGGAGGGACCGATGCGCATTCGGAACTCGCCGGGAGGCGGAATCACGCGGGTATCGGAGACGTACGGAACGAACAGTTTCGGATCCAGCCAGGCGAGCGAAGCGCTGCTGCTGGGCGCTGGGAAGCCTTCCTGACGCCCAACCTGCTGGCGGTTACGGAGGGATCACTGGGGCGCACGATTCAGACTGCGCACGCCGAGCCGCCATCAGCATTCGAGCAGCCGTTTCTTGCCGTCAACGCATGGGGACAATTGCCGCAAATGGTGGTGGATTCGCGCTATGGATTCTCGATCGGGAATCCATCGCGATTTGGAATAGGAAGTTATCCGGACGAGCATCGACGGAGGTGCGGGAGACGGTGGACTGGGTCCGCGGAAACTTGCTGGTCAAGACGGGATTCGAACTGAGCCACGACGCAGATGCGACGAGCTTGCTGCGGAATCAGACGGGAACCTATCACTACGCGAATGTCGAGAACTTTGCTTCCGATGCATTGGTGTTTGCAAAGTATCGGATCGCGGGCGAGCTGAATCCGATAGATCAGCATAACTGCGATCAGACGGGCAAAGCATGGCGGGACTACGGCCGGGACGCTGCATGGCTTGGGCTACCTGCCGTGCTACTCCTATTACTCGCAAGTTACCGGGCCGACAAACTGGTACTTGAGCACGAACGACTGGGCTATCTCAGCACCGTGCAATGGCAGGCGGGAAAGCTGCTGGTGGTATCGTGAGGATTGCGCTGGGAACGCCAGCAGTTACCACCTCCGATTGCGACGCTGTTCAACACGGACTTACCGCTGACGCAAAGGTTACCCGACCGGGGAATGACTGGGCGCCGCGCGTGAGCGTTGCCCTGGGCGAGGCAGAGGGGCATTGGCCGATTTTGCGCCCGGGCTACGGGATGTATTTCGGGCGCACGGAGAACGCGACGGTGGAGACAGCACTGACGCAGACGGGAGCCCCCATGGGGATCTGAGTTTTTTCATGCGTCCGACGGACAATTTGAACGCAGGCGGGGCACCGCCGTTTCCCTATGTCTTGAGGGCGGCGCCGGGAACGATCTTGAAGCCGGGAGCGGTGGAGTTTGCGCAGCAGTTCCGCAATCCGGAGGTACACCAGGCGGTGGCTGCGGTGGAAGAGAATTGCCGGCGCATGTGCGAATTACAGCGAGCGCGCTGGTGAGCCTGGGACGGCGCCTGCCTATCTCAATCGACACCAACTTCGATCCGGCGGTGAACCCAGAAACGATTACCTACAACGTGATCGACGGGACAGGACAAGGCCCGATCAAGGCACAGCAACTCACGGTTCCGTTCTATGCTTCGTGGCCGGCTTCAAACACCGAACGGGGTTGGCGGGCCGGATAAATCCCAATTACCAGCAGATATCGGAAATCATGATCGGGCGAACTCGACTTATGAGGCGGCGATGTGCAGGCGTGACCGTTATGGACGGCGGCGGATTAAGCTTCACGCCCACTATACCTATGCGCATGCGATGGATTGGAACCCGAACGAGAGCGCAACGGTGGCGGGAAGCGATGTAGCTGGACCCCTGGAAACTTCAGTCAGGAATACGGAACCAGCAACCTGGACGTTCGCCATTCGGCTCCGCGATCATGGCAGTCTCGACGCGCCGTGGAGGCTGGATGGAAGGCGGGGCAGTGCGGCTAATGGATGGATGGTCTCCGGCGGTGGGCCAATACCGCAGCGGCCTGCCTTACACGATGCGGACATCCGGGTCACTGGCCAAGGAATTTGTGCAGACGACGGGTACGGCCATTGTCGGGCTGGGTCCGGGATGAATGGCTCCGGGGGCGACAACCGGGTGTACGGCGTGGGGCGAAACACATATCGGTATCCTTCGACGTGGAAGGCCGACCTCCCTGGGCAAGAGTTCGATCCTGGGAAAGATGCGGCAGCTGGAACTGCTGGCAGAAAGCTTCAACCTGTTCGACCACCAGAATGTGACTGAACTGGAGACGGTTGGATACTCGATTGAGCCCGGCAGCGTGAATGGAAGCTTACCAACGTTGAACTTCCTGACCGGGTTGAAAAC
The DNA here is from genome assembly GCA_963718435.1 of uncultured Acidobacteriota bacterium. Taxonomy (GTDB): domain Bacteria; phylum Acidobacteriota; class Terriglobia; order Terriglobales; family Acidobacteriaceae; genus Telmatobacter. The sequence continues at coordinate 4,512 of CAVQZQ010000105.1, forward strand.
GGGCCAAACGAAGTTTGGGCAACCGCTGAATATTAATGCGACCAACTTTTATCGCCAGCGGCAGATGCAATTCGGTATGAGGATTCGGTTTTAAGTCCTTCCTGGATTTGCGGGGCGGATGGTTCCGGGAGACCTGAACGATTCTCTGCGATTCGATTTCACTGCTCACCCAGTCGCGCCCTGTTTCCAAGAAAGGCCTCTCTTCGAGGCGCCTGAGCATAGCAGGCGTTGGCACAGTCCCGGACGAGCATATTCCAGAAACGAGGCACGGGCATTCGCTTCCAGACCTCGTGTGGGGGACCGGGCTCGCTATCGCGAAGCGAATTCAGGATCAGTTCCTGGGAGCTTGCGTTGAGGTCGACAAATGGAGTATTGAATCTTTGCCTCGACATCTCGTCGATGGCTCTGAGGCCTTCGCAATATGCGTCGCGGTCAGACAGCATGTCTTCATAGCGAAAGCCGTTCAGTGCGTTCTTGTAGAGCCGACCGTCAATCGCTGGGACAAGGTCAATTCGTTTTTCCCGAAGCGGGTCGTCCTGCGGTATCAAGCGATCGATGACCGCCTGAAGCACTTTCTCTTCATAGGCTGAGAAAAATCGAATCGGCGGCTTTGGTTCGATGCGTAGGAGCATGTCGGACGCATTGGAGAAAGCACGCCCGACTGCGTTTGTGAAGGCCATATTTCATTAGAAGCTACTCGCGGTTCACAGGTTTTCTAGAATTCCGATGCAAGGTGTGACCTTCGGTTTCTTGGATCACCGCTGCTGTAACCATGAGTGGCTGAATCATTTGTCGCGAAGAAACAAACCGACTCCCATCTGCTCGTCGTGGAGGCGATAAATCCGAGAAGGCTGGTGTTCATTTGCAATGAACATACAACCCCAACCGTGGGCCCGCCATCCCAAACGAAAGCGGTTGACCTATTTTCGGCAGGAGCAACAATCGATGCTTTGGACAATCTTTGTGATTCTCTTGATACTGTGGCTGGTCGGATTTATCGGCTTCCACGTAATCGGCTGGTACATTCACCTTCTACTCGTGATCGCGCTGGTTGTGCTACTCATTCAGCTCGTGTCAGGTAGACGACCCGTGGTGTAAGAACACTTTCGGAATACATGTAGACTTTATGAACGTTGTGAAGGGTGGCCATTCCTTGAGAAAGTTGCCACCTGAGCGCGCGGTTCCGGAGTATACCAATTCAGAAAGTGTTATAGTTCCCTCCCCCTACATAAAAATCGCCCTGGCACCATGAGGAAAGGAGGCCGAGCATCGGCCTCCTTTCCTTGTTTGGATCGGCCACTCGCAAGATCATTTCGCTATTCTGGCTGCGGCTTCCACAACGTGGCATGGGTCTTTGAATCCATAGAAGATTTCGAATTGATTTGCGATTTATATTTCCGGCCTGAACCGTATATAGAAATATCTAAGTTCAGGCCGGACTCTTATCTGTACCGAGGCAGGTTCAGGTCAGGCAGGGCGGCGGCACGGGGAACCAGAGTCTATATCCCGCGCCCTTCTGCTGCACAATCTTTAGGCATTGTGCCTGCCAGCGGAGGCTGTCTGCCGTCCGGATGGATTTACTTTCTTCGAAATCTCGGTCAGCTTTTTGTCTGCGGCTTTTTCTTCTTCCAGCGTTTGTTCAAGGAGTTGCACGATTTGTGACTTACCCAGGCTCTCAGCATACGCACGAACCGTGCCGTAGCCCGCCATTTCATAGTGTTCGACACGCTGACCGGCTGAGATCAGCGCCGCGTCTCTCACGTCGCCCTCCGCCGTCTCGTGGAGCATCTGATTTCCCTCGTCCAGCACACCTTTCATCCCATCGCACGTCTTCCCTTTTGGACTTGTTCCGAGGATTTCGAAGACCTTATCCAAACGCTGAATCTGCCCTTCGGTCTCTTTCAAGTGATGCTCGAATGCAGTCTTAAGTTCGTTCGATGCTGCGGCCTTAACCATCTTCGGAAGGGCCTTGGTGATCTGAGTTTCAGCCGAATAGAGATCCTTCAGCTCCTGGACAAATAACTTCTCCATCGTATCTACAGTACTCATCGCATTCCTCCAGTGGGTTTAATTCACTTGCACTCGTTTTTGGCTTGCTCGAAGGTGTGATGCGACGGTTACATGCCAAGTTGCTCTTTGCATCTGCCGGTCAGGAAATGCATGTGAGTGAGGAGGGGAGGAGGAGGGAACCAACACCAGGAGCGGCTATTCCACCGTGACGGATTTGGCGAGGTTTCTGGGCTGATCGACGTCGCAGCCGCGGCGGACGGCGATGTAGTAAGCCAGTAGCTGCAAGGGAACGATCTCGATGAGCGGGCGAGCAGCTCGATTGCCGGCGGGATATGGATGACGTGCTCGACCAGTTCGCCGATTGTTGGTCGCCCTCGGTGGCGATGGCGATCACGCGGCCGGAGCGCGCGGTGACTTCCTGGATATTCGAGAGCGTCTTTTCGTAGCGCAGCTTCGATGCGGGATCGGCTTCGTCGCGGGTGGCCAGCACCACCACGGGAAGGGTTTCATCGATCAGCGCATTGGGGCCGTGCTTCATCTCGCCGGCCGGGTAGCCCTCGGCGTGGATGTAGGAGATTTCCTTGAGCTTGAGCGCGCCTTCGAGGGCGATGGGGAAATGGATGCCGCGGCCAAGGTAGAGAAAATCGCGCGCGTTGGAGAAGTCCCTGGCTAGCTGTTCGCACTGGGCGGAGCGCGAACGCAGAACCTCTTCGATCTTCGCGGGGATGCGACTCAGCTGTTCGATGAGCTCTACGGAACGGGTCGCATCGAGCTTGCCGCGCAGCTGGCCGAGCTTGAGCGCCAGCAGAAACAGGGCGGTGAGCTGCGCGGTGAATGCCTTGGTCGAGGCGACGCCGATCTCAGGGCCGGCATGGGTATAGATGGCGCCGTGGGCCTCGCGGGCCACCATGGCGTCAACCACGTTGCAGATGGCCACGGTCTTCGAGCCGAGCGCGATCATCTCCCGCTGCGCTGCGAGCGTGTCGGCGGTTTCGCCGGACTGGGTGATCAGCAGGCCCAGCGCATTGGGGTCGGCGATCGGGATCGCGATAGCGGTATTCGCTGGCGTAATCGACATCGACAGGCAGGCGTGCCAGGCGCTCGATCATGTATTTGCCGGCGAGCGCGGCGTGCCAGCTGGTGCCGCAGGCGGCGATGTTGATGCTGGATGCGGCGGCCAGTTCGTCGTCGTTGATCTCCATCTCGCCGAGGAAGACTTTGCCGGAATCGAGCGAGACGCGGCCCAGCGTGGTGTCGGTGATGGCGCGCGGCTGCTCCCAGATTTCCTTGAGCATGAAGTGCTTGTAGCCGCCCTTTTCCGCCTGGATCGGGATCCCACTGGATGCGGGTGATGGCGCGCTGGATGGGCTTGCCCTCGAAGTCGGTGAGCTCGACGCCGGCGCGGGTGAGGATGGCCATGTCGCCGTCGGCTAGAAAGTAGATATTGCGCGTGTGGTGCAGGATGCCGGGAACGTCGGAGGCAACAAACGATTCGCCTTCGCCAACGCCGATGACCACCGGCGGGCCGAAACGCGCTGCGACGATCTTGTCTGGCTCGGCGGCGGAGAGCACGCCGAGCGCAAATGCCCCGGTAAGACGCTTGACGGCGCGGCGCACGGCGACTTCGAGCAGAACCGGAGTTGCCGGCCGCCTCCGCGTCAATCTGCACCTGCTCGATCAGGTGGGCGATGATCTCGGTGTCGGTTTCGGTGACGAACTTGTGGCCCTGCGCGGTGAGCTCGCGCTTCAGGTCGAGGTAATTCTCCACAATGCCGTTGTGGACGACGACGATGCGGCCGGTGCAGTCGCGATGGGGATGGGCGTTTTCTTCGGTGGGGCGTCCGTGGGTGGCCCAGCGGGTGTGGCCGATGCCGAAGGTGCCCTCGAGGGGATGCTCGCGCAGCACCTCTTCCAGATTGCCCAGCTTGCCCGGGGCGCGGCGAAACCTCAAGCGTGGCGCGCGAAGGGCTGCCGACGGCGATGCCGGCCGAGTCGTAACCGCGGTATTCAAGGCGCCGCAGCCCCTCGATGATGACAGGGACTACCTTCTTCGGTCCTACATAACCAACAATGCCGCACATGGAATGATTTTATGCGACGGCGGAGAGGACCGTGGTCACAGGACAGGGAACAGGGTTCAGGGGCAGCGGGCAGGGGACGGCGACTAGCATGCCCTTCAGAGCGGGCGGAGATTGGCCAGTTATGGCGATGATGCGTAAATCGGTATCTCTGTGGACGACGCCGTTATCTCTTGACCTTCGTTTTGCCGAACTCAGAAACAACCTCGCGCGCATCTCCAAAGTGGGCGCCAACTGAGTCTCGAAGCAAGACCTTGGCTTTCGCCTCGTCAATCAGCCCGGCACCAGTCAGTTGAGCTACGGCTAACAACTGTTCCGCATCCGCTGTTTGCACCGCGAGACACAGCAACACGCCTCGCAACCTATTCTTGACCATAATTCCCAGAGCATCGTCATGTATGGCGGGCGCAAAGACGACCAGCCCGCCATCTCCTTGCGCGACCGCCTGCTGCAAAGCGGGGATGATCTGATCGCGAGTATGGATCGGACAGGTGGTAACCATTATCTTCGGTTTCTCGATTTGGCAACGGTAATGATCCGCGTCGGTGACGAAATACCTCGATGCAAAACCTGCCGGCAGAAGCACCTCTTCCAAGCTTCGTTCGAATGTGACTCGTTCAATCGGGCGGCGAGAAACAGGTCCCTCAGCACCGAGTCGACGAAGTCGATCGCTCAGACCCTCGAATTCGGCATCCGACCTGGCGTAGTGGCTGGCTCTGTATTTTAGGTACTTTATCTCGAAACCAAGGTCAGGACTTGGATGCCGAGCTTCGAATCTTGTACTGCGCCCATCGGTCGAAACGCTGCGCGCGCGGCATATATTCTTCTTGGACATCTGCTCAAAGCGGCAAAGTATCCAGCCGGAACGCTCCTCGTAGTCTTCTTGTGCTGCCAATCCGTACCCATATTCTCGCAGCACAGGGATATCCTTCGAGGTAAATTCCAACATCCCCCAGCAATTCGCCCACCGGCTGCCCCTTCAATTCCGTAGCTCTTATGGCAAGGCCCCCTAATGACTTCATCAATCGGGCCACCGAAGGGTCAATACCTGGCGCCACAAAGACCGGTGGTCTCCCGGTGTCTTTGCAATCCTGCACAAACGACGACAAGTCGGATGAGGTGGCCGAATTATTGTCCGTGAGCAGGATGGCTGGGTTCCGAATTGTCGTCGACGCATGATCTTCGGATGTCCAGGGAAGGGAAAATCCCTTTGGAGCTTGCCCCAGAGCACCACCGGGATCTTTCCCCTTCTCCTGACCCTGCGCACCTTTTCTGGGTCTTTTCGCCAACTGCCCTTGTTCCGCTGTCTTGCTTGCTGCAGCGTCGGCGATAGCCGGATTGCTTTGGTTACTATCTTTTTTCGGAGCTATCGGAGCGATGGCGAGCAGGAGCGCTTGAAGCGCTCGAACATAATTATTTCTAAAGTCCACTTGCTGTATCCGGCTCAGCCGAAAAGGAACCTTACACTCTTGATAAACGACCGGGATCAATCGTTTCTGGTTGCCTAGGGCGAAGGAAACCTCGTCCATCACATGCTCGGACTTCACAGAAGCAGGAGAGAGAATCAACAGCATGCGGGGGCAGTCGCTCAGTGCATCTTCGACCGAACGATCCCATATGTCACCCGGAACGATATCCAATTGATCCAGCCAAACGTTCGCACCGGCTGCCTTCAGGTCGCTAGCCAGTCTCAGCGCAAAGTCCTCATCCTCACGGCTATAGCTGATGAACGCTCGGTCGCCTTGTGCCACAATCTGTCCCTCCGGTCAGGCAATTCTCGCGATGGAAATATTCTCTTCTGAACAAATCGCAATCAATACCTGCAAGTGCAAGGATTGTAAGCCACCTGCTTGCGCTCCACGCTGGAAAAACAAGCGTTGGAGCGTGTTGCATTGGCGATTGTGCCTCCATCGAGACCGGAGTCTGGACGATACCTGATCGTTGGCATTTCTGCTATCCCATCCTCTCCGCGATGAGACTGCGTCAAGGATGGGGCAGCGGGCTCTCGGGCTCTTGATTTCGAGTATCGCAACAGTTCTGCGTGAACAGGCTTCTTGGTTCCAGGACGTCACCAAGCCTAGAGTAGCCCGTGGGGGTCAAGGACAAACTTCTTTGCTGCTCCTTTGTCGAAATCAGCATAACCTTGCGGGGCGTCACCGAGGGGAATTACGGTGGCGTTTACGATTTTTGCAATCGGCAGCCGGCCATGCAGGATGGCTTGCATGAGTTTGCGATTGTACTTCAGCACCGGGGTCTGGCCGGTGTAGAACCGGTGAGATTTCGCCCAGCCGAGGCCAAAACGAATCTTCAGATTGCCGGTCTTCCCGGCATCATCTTTGGCGCCCGGGTCTTCGGTAACGTAGAGTCCGGGTATCCCAATCGAACCTGCGGCACGGACTATGGTCATGAGGGAGTTGAGGACGGTTGCTGGAGCCTCTTCGCCACCTTTACCATGAGCCCTTGCTTCGAATCCGACTGCATCGATCGCGGCGTCAACCTCAGGTTTTCCTACGACCTTTTCGATAAGCGAGCCGAGGTTATCGCTCTTGGTCAGATCGATGGGGACGAAGCCAACGCTTTCAGCGTGCTGGAGGCGCTCTGCGTTCATGTCGCCGACCATCACGACCGCAGCACCCAGGATCTGGGCCGAGGCCGCGGCGGCGAGGCCGACAGGCCCGGCACCTGCGACGTAGACCGTTGATCCCACGCCTACTCCGGCGTTGACCGCGCCGTGGAAGCCGGTGGGGAGGATGTCGGAGAGCATGGTCAGATCCTTGATTTGGGCCATGGCCTGGGCTTTGTCTGGGAATGCGATCAGATTGAAATCGGCATAGGGGACCATGACGTATTCAGCCTGACCGCCGACCCAACCACCCATATCGACATAGCCGTAGGCTCCGCCGGCACGACCGGGATTGACATTGAGGCAGACGCCTGTCTCCTGCTCACGGCACGTGCGGCAACGACCGCAGGCGACGTTGAATGGAACAGTAACCAAGTCTCCTTTCTTGATGTATTCGACGTCTGAGCCGAGTTCGATCACTTCCCCAGTGATCTCGTGACCCAGCACCATACCTGCGGGAGCGGTGGTGCGCCCGCGGACCATATGCTGGTCGGAGCCACAGATGTTAGTTGCAACAACCTTCAGGATAACGGCGTGACCGATCTTTTTGCCGGCCGGATTCTGCATCTTTGGAAAGTCGATTGACTGTACTTCGACTTTGTTCTGCCCGAGGTAAACTACTCCACGATTTTCAGCCATAAGCCATACCTCCTGGTGCAACAGTTAAGGGATTCGACAACTTGGTTGGACCCATGTTTCAACGACGCCGATTCGCGACAGAAACATGGATGTTGCTCGTCCGCACAGCGGGCTGGGAAATATCCGCATCGCACATGCTTCGATGCCGGAGAGTGAGGATAGTATCAGACCCGATCAACGGCCGGGAAGTGGGCGTTAAAGTTGCTGCAACTAGGGCATTGCGCCTGCTGCGGGGGACTGAAATGGACTATTCGTAGCGCAAGGTGATCATCGGATCAACGCTCATCGCTCGACTCGCAGGAATATAGCAAGAGATGGCGGCCACAACCACCATCACGAGCGAAACGGCAATGATCGTCGTGGAATCGGTCGCCCTTACTCCATAAAGCACTCGCGAGAAGCTGGTCAAAAGTCGGGCAAGCACTAAAGCTGCAACTAATCCGATTAACAACCCGGCAAGCGCCAGTTTGAGGCCTTGCCCAATGACCATCCGAAAAGTATCGCCTTTCTCGGCCCCCAACGCCATGCGCAGCCCGATCTCGTTTGTGCGGCGCGCCACCGAATACGCATCACTCCATAGAGGCCGATGCAAGCCAACACGAGAGCCAGCGCGCCAAAACAGCCCGACACGGTACAGATGAGTTTCTCTTCATCGAGCGACTGGTCCATCTGCTCAGCCAGTGTCTTCACATCCTCTGCAACCAGCTGTGCGTCGACATTCTGGAGAACCTCGCGCACCTCCACGGCAGTGCGACGAAACAGGGCGCGGAAGCGAATGTAGGAATCGCTCAGCATCATGAGCCTGCTAGACGGTTCCCAATACTTGGGCCACAGCCGCAGTCAGCTTCTCCCAGGCATCTTTCTCCACTTCGAGCTGCCGCTGCCCGGCCTTGGTGAGTTCGTAGTATTTTGCGCGGCGGTTGTTTTCCGAAGTTCCCCAGCGCGCCTTGATCCAGCCACGGCGCTCGAGACGGTGCAGGGCAGGATAAAGCGACCCTTGCTGTATCTGAAGAACATCGCTCGACATCTGCTGGACCCGCTCGGATACTGCCCATCCATGCTGGGGGCCGAGAGCGAGCGTTCTCAGGATCAGGAGGTCGAGAGTACCTTGCGGAAGGTCAATTCGTCGCCCCGGCATGCGCTCCCCTTTCACTTCTACACGGAACCATACACCGCTTCTTGTCGAAGCGCAAGGGGAGTAGTGTTTGTGTTTCTCGTAGCTGCGGTCGACAACTCTGATCTCCAACGTAAAGGATGTCCTTTTTCACTCGCGGCGGCGCGCCTGATTCTTTAACGTGCCAGTCATATGGACGCAACATGCGCCTGCTAGGAATCCTTCAGCGGCAGGTTGGCCTTGCTGAATGAACCAACTGAGATGTATTCCGCAAATGCCGCAAATCCCCCAAGTTGGAGGTTTCAATGTCGATGATCCCCTATCTTCGTCCGCTCGCCGGGCTCGTACTTCTCGCAGCACTGGGCAGTTGGAGCGCGAGAGCCGAAGATGACCATGAAATCAAGCACGTCTTCGTGATCGCTTTGGAGAATCACAACTGGACTCAGCCGGCCACCGTTCCGGGCGGAATTGAGCCCCTTTATCAAAACCCGAACGCTCCATTCATCAATAGCCTGGTGAACGGGACCGCGGTCGCCTTTGTCGATGGCCGCCTTGTGAACATCAGCCAACATGTTTCGTATGCGACGGCCTATCACAACGTCCTGGCCACTGCGAGCGGCAGCAATCCTCATGTCCACCCGTCCGAACCCAACTACCTTTGGGCGGAGGCCGGCAGCAACTTCGGCATCCTGGACGACGATGATCCCTATGCCGACAATCCCCCGAATGCCCAGAACACAACCCAGCACTTAAGCGGTCTGCTGCAGAGGGCCGGGAGAACCTGGAAGTCGTACCAGGAAGACACTGATCTGACGACGAGCTACGGACAACTCATCAACCTGCCTCTGGCGGAGAATCAATGGACCGTTCCGCTGGTAGGCCTCTCGGGCAAATTTGGCCCCGGCAACTACTTGAATGCGTATAACGATTCAACCCAATATAACTACGCTCCCAAACATAATCCGGAAGTCTTCTTCACCGACACGAACGGCGGGAACAATACTTCTCCCTCAAACCGGTTGGCCGACCATTACGCGCCTTTGCAGCAGTTGGCATTTGACCTGGCCGACGACCGCGTGGCCGATTACAACTGGATCACTCCCGACCAGTTCAATGAAATGCACAGCGGATTAACGGGCGGCTTCGTGGGCCTGACGGGCGATGCAAGCAATATCAAGGCGGGCGACAACACGGTGAGCCGGCTGGTTCCGCTCATCATGGCGTCCAGAGCTTACAAGGATGGGGGCGTGATCATTCTGTGGTGGGATGAAAGTGAATCCGATGGCGAGCCCGGTGACAACGCGGATAATTTTGACCATACGATCGGCGAGATCCTCGTCTCCAATCTCGCTCATGCCAATGTGGATGGCCTTCCCTACGCAAGTTCGATCGACTATTCTCACTCGTCCGATCTGCGCACGATGCAGGAGATTTTCCACGTGAAAGCAACCGGCGGATCGTCGCCGTACCTGGGCGATGCAGCCAACGCAACTGATTTGTCTGATTTGTTTGCGCCGGGCGTCATCCCAACGAATCCATAGGGATTCGTCTCGCTCCTACCGGGAATCTGCGCCACGAGGGATGCTCTTGCGAGTGGCGCAGGTTCCGGGCATCCGCACCCTCCAAGGGATGCACCGGGCCGACCTATTCCTCAATGCGGTATGTAAATTCCTCGATCACCGGGTTGGTGAGCACTTCGCGAGCGATGCGCTCGACCTGGTGCGCGCCTTCTCCGCGGGCAGGCCATCGGCCAGCGAGAGCGCGAAATACTTGCCCTGGCGGACCGCGGTGACTTCCGCAAATCCTATCTTGTGCAGGGCATTCTGGATGGTCTGGCCTTGCGGATCCAGGACCGACGTCTTCAACGTGACATAGACATGCGCCTTCATTATCCGTGATTATATAGGGGTCTGCTCACTGCGCCGGGATGCCCTTGACCCCGCGGTGAGTTCAGCCCCGTCCGGGCATCGCCGCCGATTTGTCGTTTTCCGGAAAGTTTCTTCATGCCGGACGCCTTCCCCACTGATAAAGGAGAAGCACGAAGCGATGGTTAATTATCTGGAGTTGCCGATCGGCGACCGCGCACCCGAGGTCTTTCGAGCGGTTATCGAGATTCCGAAAGACGGAACCAACAAGTTTGAATACGACAAGCAGTTGCACGTCTTCAAGCTGGACCGCAACCTGCACTCGCCGGTTCACTATCCCGGAGACTACGGCTTTATTCCATCGACGCTGAGCGACGACGGCGATCCGCTGGACGTGCTGGTGCTGGTGCCGGCGGCCGAGCTTTCCAGGATGCGTGCAAGAGGTGCGTCCGATTGGCCTGCTTGAGATGCTGGACCAGGGCGTGCTGGACGAGAAGGTGCTGGCGGTGGGCAAAAACAATCCGCGCTATACGAATGTGTGGAACTACACCGACATCTACCCGCACATGCTGAAGGAGATCACGCACTTCTTCTCGATCTACAAGGATCTGGAGGGCAAGCGCGTGGAGGTGAAGGGGTGGCACGACGCGGCCTATGCGCGCGATCGCGTGGTGCGGGCGGTGAAGATGTTCGAGGACAACAGCAAGGTGAAACCTGCATCGCACAAGGCGAAGGCGGCGAAGTAGGGCGGACTGCTGAGGCTCCCTCGAGGGCTGAAGTCCGGAGATAAGCGTTTGTGCTTTCCCACAATAGCGGCAAAAACAAAGCATCGCCAGGATGGGGTACCGTCTGTGCGCCGTTTCGGCCAGACGAAAAGTTAGTCCGCGGCGGGGACGGCGGCGAGACGGCGGCGCGCCAGCGGAGAGCCGTGAGCCAGTAGAGCACCGGTCCGAGCAGCCGACGCAGGTTGCGAAAGAAGCGCTGAAATCGATCCCGATCAGTTTTTCGTTGCGTGATGCAAAGAGCGCAAAGGCGATGAGCGCCGCCGGCCCGATTGCAAGAGAGCAGGCGAAGGCCAGGTTGCCGGCCTTGAAGGGCCGGGGAAGCTCAGGCTCGCGGATGCGCAAGACAATCAGCGCCACAAACTCCAGCAGCAGGCTCGATCCATAGAGAATCAGGTCGATGGAGATGAGCCGTTCAAACGGCAGCTTGAGCGCAAGCGCCCAGGCCAACCCGCACAACAGCACGCTGACCCATGGCACGCCGCGCTGGTTGCGCCGGGCCAACATGAGCGGCAGCATGCCGTCCTCGGCCATGGCCATAGGCAGGCGCGTGTAGCTCATCGCCAGCGCATTGAACATGCCGAGCCGTAGATGACGCCGCCGGCCACCACGGCAGTGCCCAGCAGCGGACCGCCGATGGCGATGGCCGCCGTCATCCAGTCGCCGGTTGAGAAGCTGCCGACCGAAAGGCCCGCAAGGCCATGGCGAGCAGCGGCAAGATGTAGGTGAGGCGACGAGCGCGGCTGCAGCGATCATGGCGCGCGGATAGTTGCGCTGAGGGTCCTCCACTTCCTGAGCCACGGTGGAGGCGTTGTCCCAGCCCATGTAGTTCCACATGGCCACCATCACGGCTGTTGACAGCGCGGCGCCGGAGCCAGGGTTGCCCCATTGCACCAGCGGATGCAGCGTAAATCCGCGACCAGCGCCGAGCACGACGAAGACGGCAAACGGCGCCAGCAGAAGGACGAAGATACCCACGGACCCGTCGCCGACCGCGGGAGCGCCGCGCAGATTCCACACGCAACAAACACCCACCACGGCGAGTGACCACGCGTAACCAAACCATCCGGCAGTGAGAGCAGGGTCGAATCGGCCCAGATAGAGGACAAAGATGGCCGGATAGATGGCCATGTCGAAGATGCTGGCGGAAAGAGAAAGCCAGCCTTCCTGGTATCCCCAGAAGGGGCCGAGTGCGCGGCGCACCCAAACGTAAAAACCACCTTCGGCGGGGATGGCGCTGGCCAGTTCGCCGATCATGAGCGCCGTGGGCAGGGACCACAGGATCGGCAACACCAGGAGAATCGCGATTGCCCGCCGTACCCGGCGCCACCGAGAATGTCCTCAATCCCATAAGGCCCTCCCGACACCATGAAATAAGTGGCGGCGATCAGCGGCAGGAGAAGCATCTTTCGCCGTGCGGGTTTGAGGGCAAAAAGCACAAATGTGAATCTAACAACTCTGCTGTCAGACACAAAGGGAAAAGTGGAACAGGTGCGGATTTTGAATCATCTGCTTTGCGCGTCGGATTCTTACAGGGTCCGCGGCTAAAAAGTGAGTCGAAGATGGAAGCCGATCAATTGCGGCGCTGGGCGGCTGTCCACTCGTCTTTTGTTCCAGCCCTCCGATGAGGTATCGTTTTTCTGAGGAAGTGCGTTCAATGCGAGCTGCGGAACTCATTGCGCCCCTGACATTCCGGCTTACCGAAATGCCGATTGAAGATCCCGGACCGGGCGAAGTGCAGGTCCGGGTCGAGGCTGTGGGCATCTGCGGGTCCGATCTGCATGCCTACTCCGAGGGCGGGGTCGGCAGCACTCCCAACGTCTACCCGATGGTGCTTGGACACGAGCCTGCGGGAAAGGTCGTGAAGATCGGCGCTGGTGTCACCGGATTCGCGACGGACGACCGCGGAACGCTCGAACCCGCGCTTTATTGCTATCACTGCGAGTTCTGTTTGCGCGGGCAGCACAACGTGTGCGCGAACCTTCGCTTTCTGAGCAACCCTTGCCATCCCGGTTTTTTCCGTGAACTGGTCAACTTGCCGGTCGCCAACTTTTGCCCTATCCCCGCCGGAATGTCGTTCGACGAAGCGACTCTCGCCGAGCCTCTCGCAGTTGCCCTGCATTCCGTCCACCTGGCGTCGATCCGCCCAGGCGAATCGGTCGTGGTCATCGGCGCGGGGCCCATCGGGCTTTTGACGATCGCGGCGCTGCGAGCCGCCAAGGCAGGACGAATCTGGTCAGTAGAACCCCTGGCGCACCGGCGCGAGTTGGCCCGCGGATTGGGCGCTGACGCGGCGATGGAACCCGGTGAGGCTGTTGAGGAAATCCTCCGCGCGACGGGACAGCGCGGTGTGGACTGCGCAATTGACTGTGCGGCCAAGGAAGATACCACCGGTCAGGCGGTTCGACTCGCCCGCAATGCCGGGCGCGTCGCGCTGACAGGAATTCACTCGACGCCCTTCGTAGGGCTGGATGCATCCGCAATGAGGCGCAAGGAACTCACGCTCTTCAACGTGCGCCGATCGAACCACGAAACAGAAGAGGCTCTGGAACTACTTCACGCACACGCAGAGTGGTTTGCGCCGCTGCTTACCCACACGAGAGACATCGAACACATTGATGAGGCCTTCGCAATCGCCAGCCAATATCGCGACGGGGTTGGGAAGATGATCGTCAGGCCAGTCTCGTTAGAGTGACGCATCAAGGACCGAGGATGCGCCCCTTATGTTTATCCGAGATTTAACTTGAATCTGTTGTTAGCTTGCCCCTGGAGCATTTCGCCTCAAGCTGCAAAGAGAGCGGCTTCATTGACTTGAAGACGCTCCCTCAGCGTTTCCTGGTATCTCTTTGCGGTCACCACGGACCGGCATGATTCACCAACTCTGCGAGACTCGCTCAGAATCATTATCGTTGCTCTTGGCCTTGTCGAGGTTTGGAGTAACCATCGATCCGAATTGAATCGATTTCAGGACATGGATTCTGTCGCGGTCTTCAAACTTTAAAGCGATCTTGTGATTGGCTGGCTCCGCGGGGCCCGGGTTTAGAATCCAGCAAAAGCTTTGCGACGATTTCGCGCCTTTGAGTGTCACAAAGCTTCCGGTCAAGTCACGCTCGACCCGATAGCTACCGGCGGGGAGAATCTTCCCGGCAACTTTGAAGCTGAAAGGTACATTGACGGTTGTTGACGCCAATGCAGGAATTGTTGCCAATGCTGCTGTGGCGGCGATAGCAGACGCCAAAAGAACTTTCTTAAAGATCGACTGCATGTGTGAGACCTCCTGCCTTGTTCATCACACTAGCGATCTTTAAGAAGATAGTCGTCAAGCCTCCGTCTAAAAAACGTCAAATCTTCAACTCGCCTTCTGTTCCCGAATCATCCCCGCGATCGTTTCGCGGACCATCTCCAGTTCACCTTCTATCTCTCTTGCTATGACCCCACGTTCTACGTCGCTCATATTCTCTGCGATGCGCAGAGTGTGCTCCAGCAATTGAACCGATTCCCGGTACGAGTGTCTCGCATGCGCATGTCGTGCAGCTTCGCGCAGTGCACATGCTGCGCGCGGCCAATTGCCGGCCGCCTCATATTGCATCGCAATCTCTTTCGCCACGTTGGCCTCGCGTCCGGCAAAGAGTGCGCGCAACCGCTCTGCAATGCGGCTGTGTCCCTTCGCACGGCGACCTATCGGCTGCCGTTGATACAGAACCTCGCGATAGAACTCGTGGGTAAAGGTGTAAAAATCCGACTGCGTTCCATCCGGAAGATCGTCATGACCCGCTCGGTGAACCAACCCTGTTCGGCGGGCCAAATCGTCAATTAGCTCCTCGACATAATCGGAATCTCTTTCTAGCACCGCTGCCACTGCCCAAACTGGAAACGCGATGCTCATAAGACTTCCCGCTTCGAGAACTCTCTGTTCCTCTCGGCTCAAGCGATCTATCTCCAACTCAATTCCCTTCGCCAGTTCGCTTGGAACGCCGATTTCCATCTCGGAAAAGGGAATTAGCTGCTCCCACTGTCTTTCACCTACCGCCGCTTTGCGCGCCAGAAATCCCTCCGCAATCATGTGCTCCAGAAGCGCAAGCGCAAAAAGCGGATTCCCCTCGGAACGCTGGTAGATGAAGCTATCAAGCCCAGCCGGCAATCTCTCTTGCTGCAGTCGCTGGTTCAGCAGTTGTTTGACTGTTTTCTTCGACAGCGGCGCGAGCAATAATTCCGTAGAAAAATGCCGCGCCAGCAGGTCTTGCTTCATTGACTTCAGACTGAGGTCCATTGATCTACCATGAGGCCGGTATGTCGCAAGCACCATCAGTTTTGCGGGCCTTCCGCGTCGCGCCAAAGCCGAGATGAGCTCGAGGGTGGAGTCGTGGGCCCATTGAATATCCTCGAGTACGAGAATGAAAACCTTCTCTTGTGCAAGCTCTTCGATTGTCTCGCATAATTCACCCGGTCCAATTCGAATGGTGAATCCTCGCGCAGGGCCGGCCACGAGTCCAGCGGCTGCCCCAGGCATTGGCTCGATTGGCGACCCCATCGAACCGATCATCGCCAAAATCTTCCGCGCTCGCTCCTGATCTCCTGAGGTGGAGAGCTGATCGAATGCCTCGAGGAAGGGGTAGTAGTCTTCCTTTTCGCTCAATCCCTCAACGCAGTGACCGCAGACCATAGATGCTTGTGGTGATGAGACGGCTAGAGCTTCGCGAAGCGCATCTACGAGAGCGGTCTTTCCAATTCCGGCTCGCCCGGTTATGAATACCAGTTGCCGTTGCCCGTTTGCTGCGATTTGAGCAAGTTCTTGCAAACGAACCAGATCCCCATCACGGCCTACTAATTCGGCAACTCTCACGCGGCGCGTCGGACTGCCAGACGCTCTAGCAACTTCGCACGTTGCGCCTGACTCCTTCACAGTCGCAACAAAACTGTAACCCCGCTTGGGCAAGGTCTGAATGAACTTCGGATGTCTTGCATCGTCGCCCAGGACCTTCCGGAGTTCCAGCATGTAAGTCCTCAACACCTGCGGCTGCACGTAGGTTGTCGGCCAAAGCGCGTCCAAAAGTTCATCGTGCGTGATCAAACGACCGGCATTTTCCACCAGATAGCGCAGAACTGAGAATGGCTTATAGGCGAGATCAATCTGCACACCCTCGTGCCAGAGACGCTCGTTTGAAGTGTCCAGCGCGAAAGACTCGAATTGCTTCATCAAGTGGGACTCCTCGGGGAAAGATGAGTTCCAGATTCAGTTCAGCAATTGACCTTCCAAAAACTCGAAGTGCATCCTTCGGTGTAACTACCATCATTCATTGAGAATTGCAGTGCCGAGCGAGTGTTCTGCTGTCCGGGATCGTCCATTTTCGAACACAGCTGTCCCGGCGCGAACAGTTCGACAACTGGAATGTCGGACTCTCCGCTACCAACTCATACGCGAAAACTTGCCTGCCCGTTCCCGATATGCATGCGAGATTGGGAAATCGTTTAGCCTGTTTTCAAGAGCGGTGGACACGATTTCTTCTCAAGTGGCCCCCGATGGGTACCTTGCACTCTCTCGAAACGGCTCGCACTTCGGACGAATCACCTTGATTCTGAATCAGATTGGAAGCAGGAGGATCGGACATTGTCTCTCGACCGAGGTGGACTATCTGTAAAATGGCGAGAAAGACAGTGCCAAAGTGATCCGAGTCGATCCAGTGCGCGCATTGAGGATACACGATTGCAATTACAATTCGATGGCGCGAGTTACCCTCGCGGCACGAGATTGCTCAGCTTGCGTCATTTTTCTTATGGCCTTTGCCTTTGGTCAACTCAGTGCATCAGCATTCCAGGTCACTCCTCCCTCACATAGGCCACATGCACAGTCGGGGTCATCGAATCTTCCCCCCCAGACATCGCCTGATGCTGGCGCCATACCTGGCCAGATCAAGTTTGAAGATGTCGCTGACGCGGCTGGCATTCGGTTTCAGTTGGAAAACAGCGTCAGCCCTCAGCGATATTCCATCGAGACCATGATGGGAGGAGTCGCGGTATTCGACTATAACAATGACGGCCTGCTCGACATATTCTTCACTAATGGCGCAGCCATCCCGTCTCTCGAGAAAACGGACCCGCGCTACTTTAACCGTCTGTATCGAAACAACGGCGACGGCACATTTACCGATGTAACAGAACAAGCGGGTGTGAAGGGCATCGGTTATTCAATGGGAGTGGCGGCGGCCGATTACGACAACGACGGATTCGTGGATCTGTATATTGTTGGCGTGAACCGAAACCAGCTGCTTCATAACAATGGCGACGGTACATTTACCGATGTAACGGAGAAGGCCGGCGTTGCAGGGATTGTTCCTAAGCTGGGCAAGGCGTGGGCCGTGGCCGCAGGATGGTTCGACTACAACAATGATGGACTGCTCGATCTGTTGGTGATCAACTACCTGAACTACCGAATTAAGGACGCCAAGCCATGCTCAATCAACGGCGTTCGCACTTACTGTTCCCCGAATAACTTCGAAGGAACTCCGAATATCCTCTACCGGAACAACGGCGACGGAACCTTCACCGACGTATCTGTTGCTTCGCACGTCGCAAAGTATGTCGGCAAAGGCATGGGGTTGGCCTTTGCCGATTATGACAACGACGGTTTTACCGACGTCTTCATTTCCAATGACACCTTCCCCAATTTTCTCCTTCATAACAACGGTGATGGGACATTTAATGACGTGGCCCTGGAAACGGGGACAGCGTACACTTCAAACGGGAAAGTTGTGGCTGGAATGGGAGCTGAGTTTCGAGACCTGAATAATGACGGGCTGCCCGACATTTTTCATACAGCGATGTTCGGTGATACTTTCCCTTTATATAAGAATACCGGAGATCATTTTGACGATATTTCCCTGCCGTCGGGAATGGGCGTTTTCAGCCATCGCCTGACAGCCTGGGGCACCGGCGCATTCGACTTCGATAACGACGGTTACAAGGACATCGTTATAGCCGGCGGCGCCATCCTCGATAATGAAATGGAGGTCTATAACAGGCCAACCCGACTGCCCAACGGGATCCTTAGGAACAATGGTAACTTCACTTTCACCGATGTAAGCCCCGGTGCCGGAGCCGGCTTTCTGGTTCCCAAGGCCCATCGCGGAGCCGCCTTCGGCGATATAAACAACGATGGAGACATCGACATTGTTGTCACTGCTCTGAATGACAAACCACAACTGCTCATAAACCGCACGTTCAATGGCAATCACTGGATCATTCTTAAGCTTGTAGGTACAAAAGATAATCGTGATGGTCTGGGCGCAAGGATAAAGGTTACGACCGCACATGGCGTCCAATATAACCACGCCACTACGGCTGTCGGTTACAGTTCATCGAGCGACAAACGGGTGCATTTTGGCCTGGGCGCGGATTCTGTTATCGACAAGATTGAACTCCTTTGGCCGACTGGCATCAAACAGGTTCTAACCCAGGTCCGCGCCGACCAAATACTGACAATTGTTGAAAGCAATTAAAGTGCTCACCAACCCCAACTATTGCTGCGAAAAACTCCGCCGCAAGCTTGTCTATCTTCATGGTCGGATCGGTGCCAGTTCAAGTGAACTTCGTATCGACTCAGTGAGCATGGATCTGCTCGAAAATTGCCATCTCCTTCAGATATAACTCATTATTCCCTAGTCTCTTATAAGCCATGGCCAACCTGTATCTGAAGCGCGCATCCTGCGGAGCAAACTGGATAGCTCGGCGAAGCAATCGAACTTCTTCAGCATAGGCCTTCCCAATCTCGTAGACAGAGCTCAGCTCAAAGTACGCCTCCGGAAGATTTGGAGTAAGTCGAATCGCTTCCTTCAAGATTGTCACGAAATCCGGCGGCAACGGAGAAGAGCTGTCGGTGTAGCGATTGGACCGCACCATTTCGTAGTCGAAAAGAATCAGGCCATCCTGCGGGTAGCGCCGATGAAGTCGAAGTAGCCCGTCGAGAACCTGTTGAGACAGCGCCGGCGGTATATTCTTCGTCGCGACGAGAAACTCAAGCGGGTGTGGGTCCGAGGGCGCGAGCTCGGCGGCCCGGTATAATTCCGCGGCTGCCTCGTCAAACTGAGACTGCCCTTCCAACGCGCTTGCCAGCCCGGCGTGGAGTCTGACTGAGTCTGGATATTTGCCGACCGCAAAGCGGTAAATCGTCTCCGCGGAATGGTAATCCAGCTTCATGAGGCTCGACGCGTACAAAAACAAGTTGGCCTCTGAGGGTTGTGCTTCCGCCACGCGTTGCGCTTCCAGGGCGGAGTTTTTGTACTTTTCGTGGTCCTGCGCCACTTGGCCCGCAGTGGATGGCAGCGTTCCATTTTCCTGCGTGGTAACGGTTGCAGCAGGAGAACTGCGCCAGGTGAAGAGGACAAGCGCCAGGAGAATGCGAAAGCGGAATAGCACGAGAGCATTCCTTATTGCGGTAACTGATGATGGCATCACGAGTGAACACCCAATAGCCCAGTTAGCCCCTCTGAAAATGAGCCCGCAAGTCGTTAACTGCGCGTTAATAGTAAAGCTTAACGTCACTTAGTCAATCGTCAACACGTTGGGTCCGGGTTTCAGCGGGAACCGCTTCAAGTTGATGGTGATCTCGTTGACTCCGTCCAGGCGCGGAACGTGCAGTGCTGTTTTTCGGGGACTCGGGAAGTTGCTGCCATCCACACTGAAGGTCGCGGCCAGTTTGTCCCCCCCGCGGCGCACTTCAAGATTGACCTTGCCAAATCGGGTGGGTGCATTCTTGGCCGAGATCGCGGAACCGTCCGATAGCCATTCCGGCTGCACTCCCCAGCAGAGTTCGAGGGTGTTGCCGTTTTCATAAACGAGCGAATTGCGGTGAAGGAAGATGTATTCCGCGGCGGCCCACCCATGGGGCATGTCCCCGGTTCCGCGGCGCTGGTCATCGCAGACAATGCCCTCAACCCACGCGTTCGTAGGAGAAGCATGTGCAACGAAGCCGTTGTAGAACCGATAAAACTGATCTAATTCGTTGCGCAGCAGGTGGCACATGGCGATATCTGCAGTGATATATGTCCAGAGGCGACGCCGAGAGTAAATATAGACATCCTCTTCCATCTGCGAGTCGAGCGTGGCGAGGGTCGCGGACATCATGGGGTCCTGCGGATCAAGAAACCCGCATGGATAGAGCGCGTTCGCCGATCCCCAGATCGATCCGCCCGGCTGGAACGGCGTAGCCGGGATGTATTTTCCTTCGCCCGCGCGCTGGAATGCCCAACTGACAGACCGGACGAGATTAGAACGCAGGTCATCGTGCGAATCGGAGAACGCCTTCGCATCCGCGGTTTCCCCCAGCGCTTCTGCCGCGAAGGCAGCCTGACGCAAGCCCAGCACCGCCCAGAAATCGTGATAGTAATTGATGCCCGAGGCGATGGATTCCCCTTCCCCGGCCGGCAACAAGCCATAGTAAATGGGGCGCTCGCCGTTCTCATTCGCGTACTTCATTTGCTCGCACGCGTAGCCGATCCACAGAGCCCCCCTGCGAATGCTGGGATAGACATTCTTCAACCATTCGCGATCGCGTGTGAGTACGAAGTGCTGGACCAAAGCCCAGAGCGCCTGGCCGTTGCTGTCCCATTGGTTGATTGGAGATTGCCAGAAACCCGCAGGCTGCTGCCCCCATGAGGCAAAGATTCCTTTCAATCCGTGCTGCCAGAAAAGGCGCAGCGACTGCTCATTTTCGCTGGGGTAGCCGGCAAGGCCGAGCGAAGTTGCGATGTAGGATCCATCGCGAGTCCAGAAATTATCGTAGATGCCGGCACCGGGTTTCACGACGTAGAGATCGCCGCCGTCCGCCGCAGCGCCCGGATGCCTGGTTCGCATCAGAAATATGTTCACAACACAGGTGCGGTAAAGATTGTCGAGGTGAGGAACGCCCGTCCTGAACTGCGCGCCCCGCGCCAGGAACGAGTTCCAATGGTCGATCACAGCGGCTTTCGCGGTGGATGCGGAGATGCCGGCTGCGCGGGACTCCTCGGTCTTGGGCAAATCGTAAGGAAGCAGGAGGTGGCTGTTGGCAATCTGATCGGCATCGAATTCGAGTTCCACAGTGGCGGCGACATCGCTGAGAGATTCATGGCCGCAATGAATGTGCACCGATGCGCTGTCGTCCAGTTTGCCGATCTTGAGATCGTCGCGGTTGACGGCCCTTTCAAACACCCAGACCCCGTTGAGGAAACAGTGCCGCGACACGCTCATCGAGGACGGATCACATTCGGAGCTGATGTAAATGCTTCCCTGTTGCGGGGCCACAGCAAATTCGAGGATGGCGGGGTTGCCCGCTCCCTGAATGCCGAGGTCGAGTAACTGGGTCTGGCCGTTCACTGTAAGTCTGAGGATGGACTCGCCCAGAGCAAATTTTTCGCTCGTAATCAGGCCGAGATAAACATGGTGCGTCTGCGTTTCTGTCGCCGGGATGCGGTAGTTGACAGACCTATTAAGGTAAATGCCGCGGCTGCTGTTAAATGCATTTGCCAGACCCACATACTGCTTCGCCGGGACGCGAGGATCCCAACGAGGAACATCGTTGCACCACGATTCCGGCGAAAGCATGTTGTACCGGGAGGTGGTGACCTTGAGGACTTTTGCGGCAGGGATGATTGCCCAGATCTTGTCGTCGCTTACAATCTTGTTGCCTTCCACCCTGACCGAATCAGCACAGGGAAACGCCAGGCGCAGTCGAAGCGGCGCGGCCGCAGTGTTGAGAACAACGTAATCCGCCTTTACGCCGGCGTATTCAGATGTGAAGGCAGTCCAGTCGATGGAAACGCCTTTGGCGTTCGTTCTGGTGCGAACGATGGGCAGGTAGCCGCTCTCAAGCCACTGTGCCCAGTCCCCGTTGGGAGTGATGGCATCATTCTGAAACGGCTTGACGGGGTAATCGACATCGAGAAGGACCTGGGTCCTGCGGCCGCCGGGCTGGCCAAACTGATCAAGAAACGTAGGAGGTTCGTCGCCAAGGCCGATCAATGTGGCGCTGTTGTAATTCAAGAACGGCGAGGGCTTGCCAGATCCGGGCCACTCGCCACCGGATGATTCGGTCTGCGCCTGTTCGCGCGCCATTGCATTCAAGCGCGATGCCATCACAGCAAGGGAAGCGGAACTGAGCAGAAACTCGCGACGATTTATGGTCAAAGCATTCTCCTGAATCGATCGGCCCCGTCGCACGCGGAATGTGGCGGCGTGTTTCTGATCAAACGAAAGCGATGATGCGATCTTAGTATACCATGTTAGACGCCTCGACTCTATGCGGACTTGTCATGCGTGGCACAGACGACTGGCATCAGTGGCCAGATGGATTGCGATCGACCCGGTCAAATGATACGGCTACATGGTATGCTAGGATTTACGCAAAATATGGCACCGCTCGAGGCATGCGTTGATTGGCAAATGGGCGCAAAGCATCTCAGCCTCGTTGAAGATGCACATTGGAGGCGCAGGTGAATCGTCGGTCATTTGTTACCCAAGCCGCTACCTTAGGAGTCGCTTCTCAACTGGGGCTCGGCCTTCCGCTAACCAAGGCTGATGGTCAAGCTCCATCGGCATCGTCTAACCGCAGACTGAAAGTGGTCGTGGCCGGCGGCCACCCAGGCGATCCGGAATACGGCTGTGGCGGCACGATCGCCCGCTTGACCGCATTGGGTCACGAAGTTGTCCTGCTCTATCTCAACGACAATGAGTGGGGAGGTGTTACCGCCGCTACGCGCACTTCCGAGGCCAGGAAGGCATGCGAAATATTGAAAGCGCGGCCTGTTTGGGCCGGTCAGAAGACCACCTACGCTATAGTCGACAGCGCCCATTATGAGCAGTGGGCAAAGATCCTCGACGCCGAAAATCCAGACGCCGTCTTTACGCAGTGGCCCATTGACAATCACATCGATCATCGCGCCACGGCAATGCTCACTTTGGGAGCCTGGGTAGATTCCAAAAGGAAATTCTGCTTGTATTACTACGAAGTAACCAACGGCGGGGATACCCTGCAATTTTCCCCAACCCACTACGTCAATATTACAGACACTGAACCTCAAAAACGTGCGGCCTGCTATGCGCACGCCCATGCTTCACCCGACGGTTTCTACAAAATACAAGATCAGGTTGCCGATTTCAGAGGAGTTGAAAGTGGGAACAAAAAGGCTGAAGCATTTCTCTACCAGGTCCAGAGCCCTCATGATCCGCTGAAGGAACTGGGGCTGGCCTGAACGGGGCAGCAAGGCGGGGCCAGGCTATTTGTTTTCAGAGGTATATGCAACCCACGGAGTTGCTCTGTGATTGCGGTAGGTGTTCCGGAAAAGGCGCGCAAATCGCGATTGCGAATCCCGCGCTCCGCAAGTAATCGTGGTATACTATGTTATATAGGTTGCTCTTTTAGATCCAAGAAGAGGGAAAGCATGCCGGAAATCCTAAGGAATATCCGCGAACAATCAACGAATCTAGAGGTTGTCTCAAAGTACCTGAAAGGTGAGGGCGCCGAACATCTGGGTCAGAGCAGGGATCTGATGGGTGCGTCGAAGCGGATTCTGTTTGCGGGGCTGGGAGGATCCAAGTACGCGGCAACGTCCACGGCGCTGTATCTTTCGCGGTTCGGCCACGACGCGCGGGTAGCGGATGCAGCCGAACTCCTCTATTACGAGCAGATTCCGGCCGACACAGCCATCGTCTTGGTCTCGCGGTCGGGGCGAACGGCAGAAATGGTTCGCCTTGGCCGAATCCTGAAGAACGCGGGGAGACGATACATCGCTGTAACGAATGAGCCGGACAGCGAGATGGCACAGCTTGCATCTGCGACATTACCGGTGGTGGGCGAGTCGGATAACGGCGTTTCGATCAGGACTTACACGGCAGCCGTGCTCACGCTGCTCCACCTGGGCGCGAGCCTCACGGGCAATCTGAAAACTCTCGAGAGCGAAACCGTGAATATGCTGCCGAATCTCGAGCGCATGATCGCCGATTGGGAAGACGACGATACAGACTTGTCACGACTCACGTTCTTCTGTTTCCTCGGCCGCGGATACTCCCTGGGCTGTGCCGGAGAAGCCGCACTACTTTTCCAGGAACTCGCCCGGCGCCCGGCGGCGTGGTACAACAGTGCCGAATTCCGCCAGGGTCCCATTGAAGTGCTTCAGCCGGATCACGGTGTGATTGTTTTTGCCCCGGATGGCCCCACGCGCGAACTGAATACGGCAGTGGTGCGGGAAGTGGAGCTTACAGGAGCGCGGGTGATTGAAATCGGGCCCGCGTGGGCGGGCATTCCAGAACACTTGGCTTCAATCACCCAAATGATTCCGGTGCAGTTCATGGCGTATAAGCTTGCAGCCGCCACCCCGCATCTGCCGGGAGTGTTCCGATTCGCCGCAGATACCACCGAGTCAGAAATGAAAGTGGCCGTAGAGCAATGACGCCTCAGCCTGAGTCCACGGTCGTGGCGGCGATCGACATTGGGGGCTCCGCGACCAAGCTTTCGCTGGTTTCGGACCAAGGCTTGATTGGTGAAATGAGAATCCTGCCAACGCCGCAGGACCTGAATCCGCGAGAGTTCCTTCAATTCCTTATTGACGCGCTGAACCAACTGAAATTCGAGGGCTTGCATTTGCGAGGCCTTGGGATAGCAGTGCCGGGATTTATCGGAGAGGATCGCCGATCGGTAGAGGTTTGCGTGAATGTCCCGACGCTGGTGGGTTTTCCGTGGGTCCATTTGCTTGAAGAAAAGCTCGGAGTGCCGATCGTTCTCGAGGTTGACGCCAATGCGGCTGCTTTGGGAGAGTTTCGATTTGGATCGAGCCAGGATTGCAAAAGGCTTTTGGTGGTGACGTTGGGAACCGGGGTCGGCTCTGCAATGCTGATCAACGGTGAGCCACTGCGGTTTACCGGAGGCTGCGGCGGCGACTGGGGCCACGTATACGTAGGCGGAAGCGATCGTTGTTCGGCAGGGTGCAAAGGCTGTCTCGAGTCGGTCTTGGCGGTACGAGCGCTCGGCGGTTCGGCCCAGGGAACTCGCGAGTTGATTCAAGCGGCAAAGGCCGGAGATGAGAAGAGCGTAAGGGTGTTGCGGCGCGCTGGAGAGATGCTAGGGAAGGCCCTTGCCTCGATGGCAGCTGCATTCGAGCCGGAGCTTGTGTTGCTGGTCGGGGGAATCTCAGAAGCGGACGACCTGATCGTCGAACCGGCGAATCAGTCATTCCATGACTGTGCCTCACCCCTGTTTTGGGCACCGGTACGAAAGGGGACGCTCGGCGGCGCAGCCACTTTGGCAGGAGCGGCCGTCGGTCTGCTTCGCCTCTAGCGCGCATTTCTCACGGGTAAGTGTTTGAGTGATGCGTGACGGAAGCGAAGTTTCAATTGAAGATTCCGTCACCCCCATTCGCGACCGGGATGGGCAGGCGCCCACACCAAAAGCGGCGGCAGCGATGCCAGTTTATACGGGGACGTTCCCTTAAAAGCCGCACCCCTTGTTCGCTGTTGCCGCCCATCCCTCATGTCCGCTTCGTCTGAACCCTTTCTCTGTGAGCTGAATTGGACATCCATCACTGCCGGGCAAGGGATATTGTCTGGCGAAGATGATTTCCTATGTTCGCCCCATTATCAAACTCGGACCGCCCATTTGGAACTTACTTCTGTCCTCGGTCGGGTGCTTCGTGTTGATGCGTGGCTCCGGCTTGGTCGTAAATTGCAAAGATGGATCGGAATCTCTGGCACCCTTTCGAGGGACCGGCACGCCCGCAGGTCATTAGCGGGAAGGAGGCGCTGCACTTTGCGTCTGTTCCTTCATCACGACTGAAGCTTCGGTGATGATTCAGGTGGCTCGCGATTGATCCTGTTTTGTTCTAGTGCCTTCCGCCCTTTTTCCGTCGATCGGGCGGGAGTTGCCCGCCCATCCCTCCTTCTGATCAAGGGGGCGCACCCATTGAGCTTCGATTGGCACAAACGATAAGCAGCCCATTCCAACTTCTCTCGAAATGGGTGCCGCGCGTTCCGATTCAAAAGATGTTCCGACGTTCAATTCTGACCAGCTTTTCAGAATCTCGAATCTCATACTGACTAACAGCCCGCAAAAGGGCGCAGGAGGGCACTATTTCACAAACTGTCGTGGAAAGAGCGGCTGAACACATCACGGAATCGGCTCACCAGGCTTCTCGCGCAACCAGCGCGATTGCCGATGCGTTTGACGATAGCGTGGGAGTCGTGAGGCGTGCCGTAAAGCAAAGCGGGGATGCTGCCGAAGAATTCTTGAATGATACGACTCAACGTTTCCAGCGACATTTTGTTCTAACGGTTGCGATGACGTTTGCGGCGGGGATCACCTCAGGAGCACTGATCGGCTGGATGATGAAGCGCAGATAACCCGAAGCATTAAGCAGCGATCTCATTCCGAGCAGTCATGTAATGGTTCGCCGCTTTTCAGTACGCGAAAAGCGAGAGTGAAAGGTCGTTCTGCGCAGGTACATTCGGCCGTTATTGGATTCGAACTCCGGGCATCACGGAATGCGCCGCGGCTCTTTTCCCATTTCGTAACACAGTCTCTGACGGTCAATGCCGATTGGAGAATCGAAGTATGAAGGAGAAACTATGAATCGAATGATCAGAGCGTTTTCGCTCCCAATCCTGGCAGCGGCCCTCACCTGCCTGCCCAGTTTCGCGCAAGACCATCCGGACCAAAATCACCACGATCAGGCGCAGCCGCAAGATCGCCACGACAACGGCACATATCGCCAACACGATGAGTGGAAGAAGGGTGCCCGCATACCCCAGGAAGACTGGAACCGCGGGGATAAGCTTGACTATCAAGCAAACCACCTGCAGCGCCCGCCCGAGGGTCACGAGTGGAGGCAGATAGATGGCAACTACGTTCTTGCCACCCACGATGGCGCCATTGTCTCTGTCAGGCCCGCTCCCCGCAATCACGAGCGCAGCCACAAGGATCCACAGTAACTGCGATCAGCAGAAGCGGCGATAGAGTGGCCCGGCGAACGAAAACTCCTGATCCTAGCGTTGAGGTTGGGACTTGTTCGAATCCCGGGCGTTCCCGGTCGCTATCTCCTGCTCTACCCGCAAAACCCATGCTGCAGCCTGTCTGAAGCTGAG
The DNA here is from genome assembly GCA_963718435.1 of uncultured Acidobacteriota bacterium. Lineage (GTDB taxonomy): Bacteria > Acidobacteriota > Terriglobia > Terriglobales > Acidobacteriaceae > Telmatobacter. Next base: position 31,727 of record CAVQZQ010000105.1, read on the forward strand.
GACACAACGGGGCCAGAAGTAATTACCTATTCCGGCCTCACGCTACCAATCGAAACGAGGAAGGAACCCGGCTCGCCGGCAAGGCGCGAAGCGCATTTCCTAACAAGTACTCACAGCAATTGCCATGTTCATCGCGGACATTGCCATGTTCCTTGTGTGGCGCAGCGGTCTCCAGAACACCCAATCGCCCGACAACTTTGGACTTAGCCGCAAACATCCGCGAAACATGAGCATTAGTACACAGACTTGCCCAATTATCCATAGGAGTCTTGGGTATGACGTATGAGACGTCGCCTTTCAGTCCTCGCAGCTCGGGTTGGTATTGCGCAGGCGAGTAATCGAAGGATGATTGGTCAAGAGGATTGCTATGAGTACGATTCGAATTCTATTGGCGTTTCTTGCTTTGGCCATACCGGCCGCCCTGTTTGGGCAGGTTAGCGTCTCCATCTCGATCGGACCACCTGCCTTGCCGGTTTACGAACAGCCAATATGTCCCGGGGATGGCTATCTTTGGACCCCTGGTTATTGGGCATATGACGATAGCGTTTCCGACTACTACTGGGTGGATGGTGAATGGGTGATGGCACCTGAAGAGGGCTTTCTTTGGACACCGGGTTATTGGGGCTGGGGAGACGGCGGATATCGCTTTAACGAAGGTTACTGGGGCCCTGAGGTCGGCTTCTACGGCGGCATCAATTATGGCTATGGCTACTCTGGCGATGGCTATGAAGGCGGTCGTTGGGACAACGGGCATTTCTTCTATAATCGCTCGGTGAACAACGTGGATGTTGAGAGAAATCACAATGTCTACCAAGCACAGATCAGCAACCGCAATGAAAGTCGCGTTAGCTTTAACGGCGGAAATGATGGAATCGAGTTGCGCGCGACATCCCAGCAGGAAGCGGTGTCAAGACAGAGACATTTCGCGCCTGTCGCCGCTCAAACTGAACATGCACAAACAGCGCGAGCCAACCCGACATCGCGGGCATCATCAAACCACGGCAATCCGCCGGCCGCAACCTATACCCGGCCAGAACCGGTCAATGACCATCAGGCCAAATTGCCCGCGCGGGAAATGGAGCCTTCAAGGTCTCTGGGAGCTGGTGTGGCAACCGATCCTCGCGCCGCGCCTCAGGCAAGGCAATCAGACAATACTCCGTCTCGAACAATTGTTCATCCGAATGATCTTGCGCCGATCCAGCGTCCCGAGCCGACAAACTCCGGAAATGCAAGGGCAGACCAGAAATACCAACAGCAGCAGGACAAACTGATGGCTAAACAGACCCAGGAACGCCAAGGTCTTCAACAGAAGCAGGACACTGAACATCAGCAATTGAGCCAGCAGAGGGCCAGCGATTCCCGAAATCAACAAGTAGAGCAGAAACACCAGCAGCAGACGCAGCAGCTTTCAGATCGGCACGCATCACAACAGCAGGCATTGCAGTCTCGGCAACCCCAGTCCAAGGAGCAGAAGCAACAGGGACGACACAACAATAATTAGCTGCAAGATGAGTTCATTTACGACCGGGTATACGTACCCGGTCGTTGTATTTTCTGACCAATCTCATGCATTGCTCGCCCGGAGGAATAGCAGTTCGACTCAGTGAAGCATAGATACAACGGCAATCACAGCTCAATCCACAAGGACTCTCGTGTCTCGTGATTTGCGTTTCGTCCTAACAACAGACGTCCGCAGTTCGCGGACCTTCCATACCCCGAAACAGATACCGGCCACCAGCAATCCACAGAAGACCCAAAGCAGCGGTGCCGACCATCTCTCGAGTGTTGACGACCATAGCCGGATCACGTGGCGCCCGTAGACCACGCCGAGCCACGCAATCAGGCCGTAACGTAATGTGCGAGCAGTTCCAAACGCGACGAAGAATCGATTGCGCGACACTCCCAACGCGCCCGATGCGAGCACAAACGGGGAAAGCGGAATGGGCGGAGGAAGAACGGCGGGAAGAAATACCGCAAGGGCAGGATGCTCTTTGACCCAACCGACAACACGCTTAAGAACGCGGGCAGGCACGTGGCGGTGGAGCGCGGCTTCGCCTCCCTTGCGGCCGACGTTCCATGTGATATAGCCACCCAGAAGGCTGCCGAAAATCGCCATCGAGACAAGCAGCCATGGATTTCCATTGTGCGCCACCAACCACAGTAGCAGCAGATCAGTACTCCCAGGCAGGGGCAGAGGGATCACTGAGGAATCGATCACGGCGACGGAGAAGAGCCCCAAGGCCCCCAGATGAGTGAGCCAGTGGGGCAGGATCGACTGGTGCGTCCGCGGCGTTGAGGAATGCGCTGGTATTGTTGCGATGAAACTCATATGAGCCTGAAGGAGCGGTTTAACATTCAGGTCGAAAGGCGCATCTGCCGCTTTCGTTTCGGAAAGATAACTTGCATCGGTCCACTGCTATTTGCGGAGACTTAGCCCGCAGGGGCTCCACGCAAGGTGACCCAATAGTAACGGCGCCAACAGAACATGCATCGCACCGGATGCATCGCAAACAGACTAAGCAGGCTATCGAACGGGCGCAGTTCGGCCGCTTTGAACTTAACCGAGTTGCAGCGTGGACATTTGCACCTTATCCAAAGAATCTCCGGCATCCAGCAAGGCCGGTGCCATCCTGTGTTAGTCACTCTGCTTATTCCTCCGGCGCTTAGCCTCGCGCTAGCGATTAGTGATCTGTGTTGAACCGGAATTCGCGTCCAGCCATCCGAGAAGTCTGCGGATGCTCCCTGTGGCCAGAGCGATGCTGGAGTCGGCAACTCCGTAATACAGATTGATGGCGTCTCCATCCGCGCCGATGGTCTGTCCGCACGGGAACACGACATCATTTACGTCTCCGCCGCGCTCATATAGCGTTTCGGGGCCGAACATCCAGGAGTCTCCTCGCTGCAGGCATTTGTCCGGACATTCGAGATCGAAGAGAGCCAGGCCGAGGCGATAGATATGCCCCGACGCTGTCTGGCGCACTCCGTGATAAATCATGAGCCATCCCTTTGCCGTCTCAATGGGTGGAGAACATAGGCCGATCTTGTTCGCGTCCCACCAGCCTCCGCGTCGTGCCTCGAGAATGATCTTGTGGCTGCCCCAATGGCGCAGGTCCGGCGAATAGGAGATCCACATGTGGGCACCTAATGTCGTCACCGGACGATGAATGAGAGCCCATCGCCCGCCAATCCTCCGAGGCAACAGGGCCGCATCTTTGTCCTCCGGAGACATGATTACGCCGAATCGCTCGAAGGTCCTGAAGTCTTTTGTTAGCGCCAGTGAAACCCCTGGGCCGCCGCGAGCAAAGGAGGTATAGGCCACCGCGAATTGTTCGAGTTCCGGAACGTAAGTAATGCGCGGATCCTCAATTCCCCAGATCTCTTCGGGATACTCTGATGGATTCGCCGCCATACGTGGGCTTAGGGTCGACTCGCCATGCATCGATGCCATTCGCGGAGCGAGCGGCACAAAGGTGCGAAAGGCCGGTTCTGTCTTCAACGCGGCAGAGCAGCAGGGTATCTCCATCAGGCAGGAGCACGGCCCCTGCATTAAAGGTACTGTTAATCGGATAGGGCCAGTTATGGCGACTTAAAATCGGATTGCCAGGATACCGCGTGAAGAGTGGGACTTCAGTACATCCGTCCTGCCCGGGAAGTTCGATAGCCACTGAATTCTGCAATGAAGCTGGTGTAGTTACCAAATTCAAGAGGCGACACTCATTCCTTGCTGCTGTTCATTTTCGCTTGCTACCTTAGCTGACTGCATATCAAGCAGGGCCATGAGGAACGAGAGCGTTGATTCTGCTCCCTGGTTTTCATTCACGCGATCAGGATGAAGTCCGTCCCTGCAGCCGCCGGTGATTGGATCGTAGAGCGCCACCTGCAGGTCGTTCTTGCCAAGAAACCAGCGAAAGACTCGATGGGCTTCTTCGAGCCATTGGCTCTCTTCGGTCAGTCGGTAGACTTCCAGGCAGGCCGAGACGGTTGCGCAGGCCTCTACGGGTTGCTGATCAAATCGCGCTTTCTCATTCCCTTCGACGAAGAATCCGTTGGAGCCGATGGGCACAAATATCTCCCGATCGCCTCGGTGTTGCTCCGCGACAAGCCACTTCAGAGAGTCCATTCCAGCTTCAATCATTCTCTGGTTCTTGCTTCGCCATCCAGCGAGAATGAGCGCGTGCGGCAACCTCGCATTCGAATACGAGAGGCTCTTCTCAAACCAGCACCAGCTCTTGGAGTGACTACGCTCGTAGATGTCGAGCAAACGATTGGCAAGCGTGTTGCGCGCTCCTTGAATCGCCCTGTCGCCCGGAAACCAGTCCAGATACGCTTGCATGCCGAGAACGCTGAATGCCCATGCGCGCGGGCTGCTGAACGTCAGGGTCGCAGGCACCGCGGCCTCAAAAAGTCTTCCCGCTGCTCCGCGCAATCCAGCGTTCTTTGAATGGCCCAGCACAGATCCCAAGGCCCACAATGCACGACCGTGGCTGTCTTCCGAGCCAACATCTTCAAGCCATTGGCGGTCATATCCAAGAAAGTTTCTGAATCGTCCTGTATCGGAATGAAATGCAAGCCAGAGAAAGGCCAGGTATCGCCTTGAAAGTTCAGGATGCTCCAGTTTATCTTCATGGCCATTGCACTCATCCAGCTGCGTTGAGACGACGAGTGCGCGTGCGTTGTCGTCAGTCGTATATCCCTCACGCGTGTTGGGCACCGAGAAGATTGCATGCTGCAACATCCCTGTATCGTCGGTCATGGTCAAGAGATGTCTGGTATTCAGAACGGGCAGGCGGTCTGCCGGCTCTACCGTGTGGTCGTCCAGTTGCGCGGCCCTTGGCTGCAGCGTGCGTTCAAAACGAGCCCGCTGAAAACTGGACATGTATGCTCGCGCTGTCTTTGGCCACGTTGTACTGCGGGAGTGCAAATAGGCTCGCTTACGCATCGCATGACGTTCCGCATCGTTCTCGAGCAACGCGGTTACGGCCTCTGCTATGGCGTCAGGGCGATCGAAAGGAACGATCACGCCTCTTTTCTTCGCCAACAATTCCTTTGCGTGCCAGTAAGGCGTGGAGATGATCGCCTTGCCAGCGCCAAGGGCGATCGCGAGGGTGCCGGAAACAACCTGCGCCTCCTGCCGGTAGGGTGTGATGTAGATATCCGCAGCGCCTACGTGCTCGACCAGTTCCTCAGCACTTACAAAGCGGTTATTGAGAATCAGATGATCGCTCACGCCAAGCTGCGCCGCCAGTTCTTGCAGTTCTTCGCGGTAGCGTTCGCCGTCGTGTCGACGAATATGCGGGTGCGTCACTCCGGAAACAATGTAGACCACATTCGGATGCCGCGCCAGAATTGCAGGCAACGCCCGAATCACATTTTCAATTCCCTTATTCGGGGACAGCAGGCCGAAGGTGAGAAGAACAGATCTGCCTTCTGTACCAAACTTGTCTTTGAAATAGTTAGGGTCCATGAATGGCAGGTCCGGGCACGCCATGTGGAATCACATCGATCTTGTCGCCCGGAACCGCATAGACATCCCTCAGAAGTTGTGCAGCCAGATCGCTCATCACGACCATGCGATCGGAGATCTGCGCAATCTCTTCGAGCACGGACGCTGATTTGCATCTGGTTCGCGCAGCACCGTATGCAGGGTAGTAACCAGCGGCATCTTCAACTTGCGAAGCAGGGCCAGGATGTACCGTCCCGCGCTACCGCCGTAGATGCCATATTCATGCTGCAGGCATACAAGATCATTGCCATTGAAGTTGAGGAAATCTGCAGCCCGCATGTAGGAGCCGACGTCTTCCTGGTCAATCTCAAGCCGAACTTGCTCAGGATACTCGTAGCTCGAATCGGGGTCGTTTACTGGAATTGCAAACAAGCGCTCCGCTCCATATTCTTTTGCAAGCGCAGCGCACAGGTCGGTCGTAAATGTGGCAATGCCACACTCTCGCGGCAGATAATTTCCGATAAATGCAATGCGCGTTGGCAACGGAAGACTGCATGCATCCGACCCGACCGGCACTGGAGCCACTCGATCAACACCTTCAAAATATCTCTTGGAATTCGTCGATTCAATCAACGGCATCGTAACCAGCTTTCTTTCCTCGTGAATTCGACGGACCCACTGCACACCGCCTGTGCCGATCAGCAGATAGATCGGCGATCGTGTGCTCAGCCAACTGACTTATATCGCCGTAGCCGGCCGAAGTGGTAACTTGACGGAACTTTCCAGCGACGTCTGCCGCTGGACCTGGCGGGAATGTAACGTGACCCGCGCGATGTGGATGCCCACGACCTTCGTGATCTGAACCGAGTCAAGCTCTGAAGCGTTGAATCGCGTTCTGATCCCTCGAAGGGCATGTGCTAAGGCGCGACGGATCGCCTCTTCTTGTGTGAACGCAAAGCCTCTTCGCGAACACGGGCCTTGCATCCACATGAAGTGCCATCCAGCCTGGCGAATCATGGTATCGAATACTGGCGCCGTAATCTCTTCGAGCAGGTTCCAATTGTCGCCAACTACTTTGAGGAGAGGGTTCAGTTTTTCTGGCAAGATACATCCAGTGCGCAGGAAAACAGAGTGCGACTTCACGCCCGCGCGCTTCTGGACGCAACAATTAACGCGGGGATGTCCAGTCCACTCGAAGAGGGAAGCTTCCGTGGCGCCTCAGTCAGGTAGTCAGCATTCGGAACGGGGGCTCCGGGTGCAATGTTGGAGAATCCGGTCGCATCGGACACGCTTACCGACCGGAATGGATGCTTCTCTCTTTTCTTGCGGGTCAGAAGATAGGCCTTTACATCGCATTTCTTGATGATACTCATGGCATCTCCAGTCGTTCGGTTGCGTACTTGAACGGATCTCGTCTGAGGAAAGGCCTGGAATGCAGTAGGCGAGAGGGGTGAACTAACTACTACTTAGGAGGATACACCTTCCCCGACCGGCGTGCCCACAGCTCCTTCAAGTGCCTAACCTTCAAATTTGCCCCATAAGCAGAAGTATGACAACAATCAACAAGATAAGTCCCAATCCTCCGGTGGGGTAATATCCCCAATTCCGACTATGCGGCCATCTCGGCAGTACACCAAGAAGCATTAATACCAAAACAACAATCAATACGGTTCCAAGCATGGCCACTCCTCAATCCGATATTCGGTCGTAAGGCAACTCGCCAGCTAATGCGGCCTCTCTTGAGGCCGCATTGCATCGAACGAAGGGTTACTGCAAGCTTCCAACGGTGGGGTTGGCTGGAGTTCCGATGGCGTCTCCAGATACAACCAGTTCCACTCTCCGGTTCTCTTGCCGGCCCGTGGAGTTGTCGTTCGATGCTACTGGGAGTGAATTGCCGAATCCCTGCGCACTGACCGAATTGGCCCCTACGCCCTGTGCAACCAGGTAATCGCGGACTGCGCCGGCGCGATTTTCAGACAGCTTTTGATTCATCTGATCGCCCCCAACGTTATCGGTATAGCCGCCCACTGCGATGTTGAGGCTGGGATACGCAATCAATATTCCGGCGACCTTCGCCAGCTTCTCTCTCGCGCCAGACATCAATTGATATTTTCCCGTATCAAACAGGACATCGGACATGCTGACAATGAGACCGCGTGCACTATCCCGGGTTTGAAGTACCTTATTTAACTGTTCAGACAGCTGTGCACGCAGAGCTGCTTTGTCGCTAACTGCCTGTTGTTCGTTTTGCTGCGCCTTTTGCGCAAGTAAGCGGGATTGATCGGCGTCAGCCTGGGCCGCCGTGATCGCTGTCGCCGACGCTGCCTGGTTTGCCGCCATATCGGCCTGTGCCTTCGCCGCATCAGACTGGGCCTGTTCCTTTTGCCGGGTCGCCTGATCCGCTTGGGCCTGCGACCGTGCCTGTGCATCTGCAGAAGCCTGGCGTTCGTTGTTTCTGCGGTTCTCGTCGATCCTTTTTACCGCGATCTCCCGCGCGTCCTCTGCTGTCTGTACAGTCTGTCGCGAAGTGGCAATCAACTGCTTCTTGCTGGAATGGTGTTCCGTTGCGGACCTATCCGCAGCGTTCATCAACTCCACCGCATGCTGGTAGCTGTCGCCGGCATACTCTTCGGCTCCCTCAGATTTGGCAATCCGAACTGCGTTTCGCGCCTCTAGAAACTCCAATGGCAGCTTCGCATCGAGGACCACAGGATCAAACTTGTATCCGGTTGGAATATAGCCGCCCCGTTCCATGAGTTCATATTTGGCACTCACGGCTTCCGTCGTTCCCTTGGTGTTACCACGTACGACGTTTTCAAGCACAACCACATTGCTGGGCTGATGAACCGCATAATACGGCTCGGCCGTCACGATCAACGCAAATGCCTGCAGATCGGTGGTGGCAGTCAACTTGCTTCGGTTGTTATCGCCGATCAACACTTCGCCCAGGTTCACCGGCCGCCCTTCAGGCGAAATCGCCCAAAGCACATAAGTCAGGTACTCGGTGCCAAAGGTCGAGGGGCTTTGCAGGCTTCCGAATTCGGCTTCAACTTCCATCGTGCCACGCTTGCTCCTCACTTTGGCGGTTCCGTCGGCCGAAGGCAGCAAAGCAGTGCCCGCAAAATCCACGTTCGTAGCTCCGCCGCGATGCTGATAGTTGACTGCCTGAACCGTCCGGCTCACTTCATTTACTGAAAACACAGGCGTTGAGCCGTTAGAGGCCACCGATGCTTGAGGACTGGCCTGAGCAAACGCGCTCAAGCATAGGGCAATTCCGATCACTAACGATAACGTGTGCTTCAAGGGTGCCTCCAATGGGCGGAAATCTGTCTTCTTGCGTTGATTGCGTAGTCTTTGCGTTCTTTCGAACACGACGCCCGCGGCTCAGATGTCCCCGTATAAGGCTGATTCACTTATCGTGGGAACCATAAGGAAGAGGAGAAAGGTCACTCAGCTTCAATGTTATTGTTTCAAGCCATTGCAGAAATAGCTGAGCTAGAAAGCTCACATAAGTAAAAGCAGACGGATATGGGCAATCAAACCCACACGCATGCGAGGCCAAATCATTATCGGCAAGGGTACCGCATACATCGCCGTGTTAAACGCTATGGTTTTTGAGTTATTGCGGCGGTGACCTGGGACGGGCTATCGGCATTTGCTGCAGGTATGCTGGCGGCCGGTCCCGGTTTGTCGACCGGTATCTCTGTGCCCGCCGGAAAGACGAGGACCTGGATCGAACCCCAATCTCCTTCGGAGTTCGTACCCGGCTGCTTGCCCAAGCCCATGGTCTTTAGTTGGCTGTCGTCGAATCCAAAGTTCTCGACCAGGTACTCGCGAATGACCGCAGCTCTGGCCTCGGTAAGTACCAGATCTTTTTGGGTATCGCCCTCCATACCAGTGGAAACGACGACAACTGCAAACCCGAATTGATTCTGTGCCAGATACTCTCCGCCGTCGTTGAGAGATTTCTGATTCTTCAACTTGGCGGAATCGCGGCCATCGAAAAGCTTTTTCGCGGCATAGGTAAACGTCTTTAACGGCGCACCCTGTGGAAGTTCCCCAATTCTATTCAACTTAAGGTCGGCGGAGTCTTTGTAACCACGCTTCTTGAAGTATCCGCTCAAAAGGAAGTTATGCTTCAATGCTTCCATGTTTTCCTGGAAGTCGGAGACGCCTGTCTGGGCCTGGAGCATCGTTGCATTCAGGGTGGTGGTGCTTTGTGTCAGGTTGTTGTAGAGATCTTTGTCGTTGATAAGCGCTCCTACGGTACCCTGCCCCGAATCGATCTTCGCGCTTACCGAGTTCAGATGCGCTGTTGCAAGAGCCGCGCTCTGGATGGCCTGCTGGCTGCTGTCCAGAATGCCGTTCGTTTTCTTGAGCAGATCTGCCATCTGCAGCGGCGGTTCACTCTCGATCAGCGCGCCGTCCTTTACATCGCGTTGTCCGGCGGATCCAAACGAGATAGCCATGTACTGATTACCTAACAACCCCTCGGTTTGAATTGAAGCCACGGAATCCTGCTTGATGATCTCGTGAGTAGACTTGGCGAGTTCCATAACCACCGAGACCTTTCCTCCAGGCCTTGATGGCAACTCGATTCCAGTTACTGTGCCGCTGTGGACTCCGCCGACTTGCACATCGGCTCCTTCTGCCAAACCCGCCACGTTGTCGAACTGGGCCTTCAATTGATAGGTTGGGTGAAACAGGTACTCCTTGCTCCCGATGATGAAGACCCCGGCGGCCAGAACCGCCAAAGTAACTACGATAAATGCTCCCAATCGCGCCACTCTCGACATATATCCCCCTAGGACTGCTGTAGAAATTCCTTAACAAACCGAATGTCGCTTTGTTGAAGGTCTTCGAAGGTTCCCTCGATCACTACGTTGCCTTCATTCAAAATGGCCAGCCGATCGGCAATCGTCCTGGCGCTGTGCAGATCGTGCGTCACCACTATCGACGCCATCTGATGTTCCCGCTGGAGTTTGAGAATCAACTCGTTGATCTCTCCTGAACTGATCGGGTCGAGACCGGCAGTGGGCTCGTCGAGAAGCAGAATCTCAGGTTCCAGAGCCAGTGCGCGTGCCAGGCCCACCCGCTTCTGCATGCCCCCTGAAATATCGGAAGGCATCTTCTCGAAACCGCCTTTCAATCCCACTTCGTCCAGCAGCGCCTTCGCGCGATCAGCCCGCTCGGTCTTCGACATTTCTCTCCTGTGGTGCGCGAGAGGAAAGGCGACGTTCTCCGAGATGGTCAGAGAATCGTAGAGTGCGGCGTGCTGAAACAGGAATCCCATCTTTTTCCTGACTTCGCCCATCCGATCCAGGGCCAACTCGGCGATGTCCTGACCATCGATGCGAACCGAACCGGAATCCGGCTGCTCGAGGCCGATGATCATCCGCAATAGAACGCTCTTGCCCGTGCCGCTGCGTCCGAGCACAGCCAGCGTCTTTCCGCGTCCCACGCTCAAGCTAATCCCATTCAGAACTTTCTGTGCGCCAAAGCTCTTCTGCAGGTTCTCCACGGCCACAATTGCAACACCGCTGCCTGACTCAGTTTCCAATTGCTTCGCCGCAATGTCATAGGTTGATGCCATATCGATCCTTCGCGTGCTCAAGATGGACTAAGAGAAGACAACCAGGATGAATTTCACCAGCACAACGTCGGCGAGAATAATGAAGAGCGAACCGAGCACCACCGAGTTGGTGGCCGCACGGCCCACGCCTGCAGCGCCTCCTCGCGTACGCATTCCCTGGAAACACGCTATTAGACCGATAATCAAGCCATACACGGCTGTCTTGAACGTCGGTGGAAGGAACGCATTAAACGTGGCGCCCTTGAAGCCGCTCTCGATGAATTGATGGAACGAGAGGGGATCAACCAAATTCTGTGCAAACCAGCCGGTCATTAAGCCGCATGCGTCGGCGGCAAGGGTGAGCAGGGGCAACATCAGAATGCAGGCCAGGATTCTTGTTGCTGCGAGGAACCTGTATGGGTTGATTGCCGAAGCTTCGATGGCGTCGATTTGCTCGGTCACTTTCATCGATGCAAGTTCCGCCCCTATGCCTGCACCCACCCGGCCGCTGACCACAAGACCCGTGATGATGGGGCCCATGACCTGGACCACGGAGTACACCAGCGTGGCGGGAAACATCGATTTAGCGCCGAACCGGCCTAGACTGTAGCGAGCCTCCAGAGAGATGACAACGCCGATCGCGGCGCCTGCTAATGCGACCAGTGGAAAAGACTTCGATCCGACTTCGTCGAGCTGTCGAATCAATTCGCGCCACTCGAACGGGGGCGTCACTGCGGCCTTGAGAACCTGCCAGGAAAAGATGCTCAGGCTGCCAAACCACTCGAAGAAGCCGGTGAACACTCCTGTAGCTGCGTTGGAAGCAGAAGAAAAAGTGGTTGCCTTGTGCCTTTGTGATGGCCGATTGAAGCCGGGAATCGCAGTGTGCGCGTGATCGTTCATCGGTTTGGGCCCTGAACCGTGGAGCCGTGCGCGTTATTCAGGTGCATGCGTGTAAGCAGGGAGTGAGGTCCACTATAGAAAAACTCCAGCGAAATATTCTCACCCACATATCCAAGCAAACTATAACTGCCCATTCGGAGCACATCCATTGCGCCGAAACGGCCCGGATACCAGCCGTAAGTCGCGACCGCCGAACCGGCATAGGGAGCCACAAGGGCCGGGATCGAGAAAACGCGATGGCCATCTTCGCCGCGGCGTCCTGTCAAGCTGGAGAACACAGCATGGCGCAACCGCGGAACCAGGCCCCTGCATCCGCAACGATAGTAGAGTGTATCTTCCTTCAGTGCTTCTGCCAGTCCATAGCGTGTCGTTGTTTCGATAGCCGCAATTCCAAAATCGGACCCGAATCGCTTGGCGTAGCCACCAAAGCCTTGTTTCCACTCCGGAGGCGTATTGGTTTCCTGGTCAAGACCAGCGATGAGAGCTGTACTCACAAAGGCATACGGACCGAACGTGTCGAAGGAATAGTTGTTCAGCATTGTTCTCGGCGTTGGTCGTACATACGTCATATCCAGTTTCCCTGAAGCCGTACTTCGAGCCGCCGAGAAGTCTCTTGAGTCGAAGGGTGATTGCGATCTTAACTGCCACTGCGGCGCCGCAAGGGCCGCTATGGCCAACAGCATCAGAAACATTGTCCGGCGGATCTTTAAGCTGAGAACACCCCTCATCAATCCGGATGACCGATTGATTCTCTTATCCAAATCGAGCACGCGCGAGGGCTGCGAATTCCATCTGGTCGTTGATAACGTCAAGAGCACTCCCTAATCGGCAACGGTCCTTTTCACGTAAATCCGGCGCTGGCAATGACGTGTACCGGCGAACAGTTACGCCATTGGAGATGTTGTCAGGAAGGAGGCCTCAGAAGATGGTCAAATTTGCACGTTGTCGCAAGTCGCCCAATTGGACGGCCGTAACATCCCTTGTTATGACCGTTCTTTGCCGAAAGTGAGCAAGATTGCTCAGACACGCAGTTTCAATACAAGCGATGATAGGCAGGAAGTGCTAGTGAACTGCGGTTGATCCGAGGTGTTCTTCTGATAAGCGATCCTAATTTTGATTCTGCTTCATTCCTTGCCAATGCCGGGCTTGGCCGAACGATCGTCGAACTGAAGCCAAAGCAAACTTTCTTTTGCCAGGGAGATGCTGCAGACTCCGTGTACTACTTACAGAAGGGCCGTGCACGAGTCACTGTCGTTTCGCAGAGCGGCAAAGAAGCGACAATTACCCTTCTGTCTACCAACGATTTTGTCGGGGAGGAGTCTCTCGCCACAATCGTGGGATTACACCTGGCGACGGCGACCGCGGTGAATACCTGCACAGCACTCAAGATCAGCAGAAAAGAAATGATCCGCGTGATGCATGATGAGCCCGCATTCGCGGATATATTCCTCAAGTTCCTGTTGGCTCGGAGCATGCGGACCCAAGCCGATCTTGTCGATCAACTGTTCAATTCCAGCGAAAAGCGTCTCGCGCGGATTCTCTTGTTGATGGCGGAATTCGGCAAACCGGGTGAACCGGAAATCTTCATCCCGCCGGTCACGCAGGAAACGCTGGCGGACATGATCGGGACTACCCGTTCTCGCGTCAGCTTCTTTATGAATCGCTTTCGTAAGTTAGGATTCATCAGCTATAACGGTCGCATCCAGGTTCATAAGGCGCTGCTCAATGTGGTCCTGCTCGATCAGTTGCCCGACCACAACGCGCAGAAACCTGACATTCTGCCTGCTCCTTGAGACGCCTCCGGATCGAGAGGCCGGCGTTCGAGTTACGCTGCCGCGACCTTCTGGTTAGGCTTTTGAACCTCAATGAGCTCGTCGAAAATGGTGCGGTACTGAACCATTGCGGTGCGGAGCTCTTCAGTGCTCGCATCCGCGCGACCTGGCCGTACCGCAACTGCGCTCGCCAGCCGATAGTTCTCCATCACGCGAGGGTAGCTGACCGATAGATCGGCGGCGCGCTGGTCAAAGCCGGCCTCTGGATATCCGCGGGCTTGAAGGATTGCATTAATAAGGTCGCCGGCCTCGATGACAGCCGGCTTGGGATAGTCAACGAAGCGTATCCGTCTGACCAACCACATCTGTTAAGTATGTCTCAGCTGTGATGGACTGTTTTCATGAGCGGAGAGACTGGAGTGGTGGTTCGTCGTCGTGGTCGGGCAGAGATTGCACGAGTGGCAAGTTCGTATCGAGCGAGCGGGTTGGGGCGAAGCGAGTTTTGCCGGCGTCATGGTTTGGCATTGAGCACGCTAAACCGTCATTTACAGAGACAGTTTGAGGAGGAAGCCCGTCGAGACAGCGATGTTGTTCGACGTGGTCCTCTAGTCGAAGTGAAGCTGGCCGATGTCGTAAATCCTGTTTTCGATTTGGATCGGCCATCATCTCTGAAGGTGTTGTTGTGCAACGGTCGCAGGGTGGAAGTCGGTGATGGATTCGACGATCAGACACTGCGACGTTTGGTCGCTGTTCTTGAGAGGTCATAGCGTGTTCGGCTTAGGCGCTGCGACGCGCATCTATCTAGCACCCAATGCAACCGACATGCGTAAATCATTCGATGGCCTCTACGGGCTTGTCCGCGACCAGTTGTTGTGCGATCCGTTGAGCGGTCATCTGTTCCTGTTTTCAAACACCAGGAGGAATCGACTCAAGATCATTTTCTTCGATGGAACCGGACTCTGGGTCTGCTCGAAGCGAATTGAAAAGGGACGGGTGCACTGGCCTTCTGTGGATAAGGATCAGCGCAAAGTGGTGTTGAGTCAGGAGCAATTTACGATGCTTGTTGGGGGTATCGATCTTACCCAGACACGAGAACGCAAGTGGTTTCGCAAGCCCATCGCAGAAGAATCATCGGAGTCACGGAAAAGCGCATGAACACGGTGCATTTCACTTGTTCATCCAAAGGTATTTCTGCTATTAAATACGCATCGTGAGTGCGAACATCGATCCTTCCCGAACGTCTACTCCGACCGATGGTTCGTCTTCCCGCACCGACCTTCTCGAACAACTCAAAGCCCGACTTGATCCATCGCTTTTTGCCGCGGTGAGCGGCAAGTTCAACTCGTACGAGTTCCAACTGCAGAATGCTCAGTTGAAGGTACAGGTTCTTGAAGAGCGGTTACGCTTGGCGCGAATCGCCAAGTATGGCCCCGGCAGTGAGAAGCTCAGCAGCCTGCAGTTGGAACTGTTGGAGCATGAACCTGGCGTTAGTAATGTAGAAGTGGCTGCCGAGAGCGAACGCGAGACACTGCCCGGTTCTTCGCAGGATGTGAAGAAGAAGAGGCGTCCGCATCCTGGTCGCCAGACACTACCTGCCGATCTGCCTCGCGTCGAGAAGATAGTTGCGTGCACGCCGGAGCAGTGCAGATGCGGAAGCTGCGGCGCTGAGACGAAGGTAATCGGCTACGAAGTGAGCGAAGTTCTCGATGTGAAACCAGCCGAGTATTTCGTCCACGTCATCAAGCGTGAAAAGCGTGCCTGCAGCACGTGCGAGGAGCAAGGAGTAGCCACCGCGCCGATAGCCGCGAGGATCATCGACAAGAGCCTGGTGTCAGACGGCATTATCATCGACACAATCATTTGCAAATACGGCAATCACAGTCCCCTCTATCGTCAAAGCGCCATCCTACTGCGTGACGCGGGCATCGACATCAGCCGCGCCACGATGTGCGGCTGGATCATGACTGTCGGCGAAATGCTGGCGCCAGTAGTGGGTGCGATGCGGAACCAGTTGCTGGCAGGCGACTACATCCAGGCTGATGAAACAACTGTCGATGTGCAGACGCATGATCGTCGTGGCAAGAACCACCAAGCATACTTGTGGCAATACGGCTCACCAGGGAGTTCTGTGGTGTTCGATTTCCGCATGGGCCGCGGACGCGAAGGCCCAGCGCGCTTCCTTGACAAGTTCGAGGGCATTTTACAGACGGACGGCTATGTGGCCTACGAAAGTGGTGTAGGCGGCCCGAAGATGGTGCATGCGGCATGTTGGAGCCATGCAAGGCGGGGCTTTGTCGACGCGATCAAGGTAAACAAACTGGATGTAGCCTCGATAGGCATCGTGGAGCTGATGGATAAACTGTTCGCGATCGACGCTGGTGCTCGCGAGGAGAAGATGGATCATGCTGCGCGTCATGCCCTGCGCCAGAAAGAGGGTCCGCCTCTGCTCGAGAAAATCCACGCCCAGATCCTCGAGCTGAGCAAGAACGTGTTGCCGAAAAGTGCGGCGGGGGAAGCCTGCGGCTACACGATCAAACTATGGAAGAAACTCTCCTGCTTCCTCGAACATCCGGAACTGGAGCTTAGTAACAACCTGGCTCAAAACTCCATGCGAGGCATAGCGTTGGGCCGAAAAAACTGGACCCATATCGGCAGCAGGCAGGCCGGACCGCGTGTCGCCGCGATCCTCTCCGTGCTCGAAAGCTGTCGCAGGCTCTGAATTCCGGTTCGTGAATACCTGAATGAGATCCTGCCCGGTCTTGCCAATCGGTCTATTCAGCAGCTGGACGATCTCACACCGGCGGCATGGATCGCAAGACACACTCCTGATAGCCTATAAAACCGAACACCGAACCTGGTCAACCATGTGCTTGGTCGCACGCAT
>CAVQZQ010000106.1:0-5633 GCA_963718435.1 uncultured Acidobacteriota bacterium
ACAACGAAGCGACTCTGCACAGCTTGCCACTCGGCAACAAAGCGCTCCCGCTCGGTGTCTCCGAGGTCGCGGATTTTCATAGATTCCACGCGGGTTTCCCTGTCGGCCAGCCTCGCCTCCGCCTTCTGTGAGGTGCCGTGCGTCAGGACGGCCCGGTCGTACTCCGATCCAAAACGATTGCGGAAACCAAGAGTCCGGATTTTGCGGCGCTGAAGATAAAGGCCGATGATGATGGCAACGACGAGGAAGAGGGCTACCACGGCAACGGGCGTAACTTGAAAGTTCATAAGTTCTCCTCTGTTGGATGCTCTGCGAAGGCGTAGAGTTCGTCGGATCTTCTCTGGAGCGGGAAAGAGCCCCACGAAGTCCATCATGAGATGTTGCACATGCGAATTCTGACCAGAATTGCTCACCTTGTGGGATCGATTTGGTCCCACATAAAGTCAAGAAAGAGTTCTATGTCTCGCGAGCAAAAATCCGAGCAATTGTGACCATCTTTGGAGATCGCTCTGACTTAAAGTCGCCGAGTGTGACCCGGGCAGGGAGAAGTCCTTGAAGACGCCAACCAACTCGGCTAAGAACAATTGCATTCCCGCGTCAGACAGACTCCCTGCAATCATCGGCAAGAGTGCTAAAGCCGTGGCCTTTGTTAAGAAACAGGCAATCTTCACACAAGGCGACAAGGATAACTCAGTCTTCTACATCCAGGAAGGCAAGGTAAGGCTCACAGTTACGTCCAGGTTTGGCAAACGGGCAACCCTGAGCATATTGAGCGATGGGGCGTCTTTGGAGACGGTGCACTGGCTGGACAGCCATTGCGGATGAAGTCTGCAACCGCAATGACGGACTGCAAACTTCTGCAGATCGATACAAATGCCATGACGCTCGCTCTCCATACGAAACGCACTCTGTTTGATCTATTCGTCATGCATCTCTTGGCACGCAACATCCGATACCATCAGGCTCTCGTTGACCAGTTCTTCGATCCAAGCGAAAAGAGACTGGCCCGGGTTCTGCTCTTGCATGCGCATTTCGGTGAGGACGGCGCGCCCCAGACTGTGATCCCGACGCCCAATCAGGAGGATCTCGCCAAAATGGCAGACACAAGCCTGCTGCGCGTCGGTTCTCTGATGAGGGAATTCAGGAAATCTGGCTTCGTTGCCTACAGCAAAGGTGGATTGCAAATTCACTCTTCACTGGTTAGTGTCGTCCTCCGCAGTTAAATTTCACGATTCCATCTCATAAGGACGGCCACACACGTCTATGAGAGACCGCCTACCGCGCTCGCCGTTCCGGGCGCCACCGTTTCCTCAAGTCGCCCTAAAGCTGCGAGAAACTGTGCCCCTTTGAACAGTTTTAGCGCACTGGCTCTTTGTAGAATCGGAGGAGAAAATGACATCTGAGGCACGCTCGGTGTCCGGGCGCTGAATCCGCGTTTACGGACTGATGGTTCGGAACACGATGGCGCGGCTTACCGAAAGAGGAGAAATGTAGCATGATCAAACTCTTAATTCACTGGATCCTTAGTGCGTTTGTCCTGCTCGTTATTTCACATTTTGTGCCGGGTTTCCATGTGCGTGGATTAGAGCCTGCATTGATTGCGGCTCTGGTGATTGGCCTGCTCAATGGAACCCTGGGACTCTTGCTGAAGATTGTTACCTTTCCCATCACAATTCTCACGCTGGGGCTGTTCCTTCTGGTGATCAACGCATTGATATCCGGCTGGCGGCGCAATTGGTTACGGGCTTCCATGTGAGCGGATGGTTCCCGGCGTTGTGGGGCGCAGTGGCGTTGTCCTTACTGGGCATGGGGATTCACAAGTTTACGAGAACGGTGTAAGCAGGCCTCTTCATCGAGGCGGTGGACCAATTCGGATTTGGCTCGCCCTCAGCCGACCCGCGTGGGGTCACCGGAGCCGAATAGGACATCCCGTCGCCCCGGTGAACGCGCCGCCATCGTTTCCATTGAAGCGCGCAGCGACTCCATCAGCAGATCGGTGGCGACAAGTGCAAATCCTTCGTCGTTGATGTGCGCGTCAAGCTCAACCAGCCGGATGTCTGGGCTGAGCGCCGCTTTCAAGGCACGGCAATAGGCCTCAAGCGCCTCTTGCGAGTAGAACGGCGCTCCAACTTTGTCGATGGCGGAAACGCCTCGTAGAGGAATCAACACGGTTACCGGCCCGCTGGCGCGGTTAAGCTTGATGGCCGTGATGCGTCCGATCTCCGCGCACTCTTCCGGGGTCGTCCGCATCAGAGTCACGCTGGGGTTGTGGATGTACAGATTGCGGGTTCGAAACTGCGCCGGCACCGATTCCACAGGCCCGAAGTTCACCATGTCGATCGCGCCTGGGCAGACTAGCTGAGGAATGCCCTTGCGGCCTGCTGCTTCCAACCGGTGCGGGCCCGCACTCATGACACCGCCTACTAACTCGTCTGCGAGTTCCGTGGTCGTTATGTCGAGAACGGCTCGAAATGCGCCGTCTTCGATCAACTGTTCCATCGCCTGTCCACCAGATCCTGTAGCGTGAAAGACCAGAACTTCGAAGCCTTTCTCCTCCAGGATGTGTCGTGCGGCTGTAACGCAAGGTGTCGTGACGCCAAACATGGTCGCCGCCATCGCCGGCTTCTCGTCGAGGGCCCCGGCTGGCTCCGATGCAACCATGCCGCATATCGCCGCAGCCGCATTACCGATGATTCGACGAGAGACGTGATTCAAACCCGCGATGTCGAGCACAGAGGGCATCATGCAAATGTCCGTGGTTCCCACGTAGGGTTTGATATCGCCTGAGGGCGTAGAAACCATCAATCTTGGAAAGCCGCAAGGGAGGGCGCGCATCGCCGCGGTCGCGATCGCCGTACCCGCAGAACCACCCAGAGATACGACTCCATGAATGGCCCCTTGTTCAACCAGCTGCCAACAATCGTCTTCGCCCCGATCGCCATGGCGGTGACGCTTCGACCTCGATCTCTGTCCGTTTGGAGCGCGGCAAGATCCTCCTTGGCGGCCGCGGCCACGTCTGCTTGCGAGATATCGGCCTCAAAGGGCGGGCTGCCAAGCACGCCGACATCGATCATCAGCGTTCGCAGGCCCGCGCTCTCGATCCGCTCACGGAGAAAGGAGAACTCTTCTCCCTTGGTGTCGAACGTGCCGATCAGCGCAACGGTCCTGGGAGTCATCGACGTCAACTCTCCGGCAGCTCGCCAGGGGCAATCACCCGGCACTCCGGCATTGCTCGGAGAAGCGCCTCGGGGCCCGGCGGCGAATAGACGGCAATCAATTTCAAAGCCTCCCAGCCAATGTTTACCGTGGAATGGTAGATGTCGGCGGGAATGTGAATCGTGTCGCCGGCGCCAATCGATTCCCACTGTTCGCCGTCAATATCGATCATCTGCTTCCCTTGTCCGGAGACCACGTACAGAATCTCTTCGGTCCCCGGGTGATTATGTCGCGCGTGGCCTTTCCCGGGCTGCAGAAGCACAACACCCATGGTGAAGCGCTCGGTTGAGGTGACACGCGGTTCGCTGAGCCACTTGATCGTTCCCCAATCAAAGACCTGCGTTTCGACAGATGCGGGTGTTACGAAACGGCGACCGGCGATTTTAGACATGCCAGCTCCTTTAACGGTGCTCCGTTTGAATGTTGAGATTCTTGAAATTCCTTACCTGCTCGGTAATGGCGCGTTCGGAGGGCAGGCGCTCGATGCTCGAGGCGCCAAAGAATCCGCACACGCCGTAGGTACGGCTGAGGACGTACTGAACATCGTCGGGCTCGGCAATCGGTCCGCCATGACAAAGGACCAGAATCTCCGGGCGGACAGAGATGGCTGCTTCCTGGATGGCTTGAATACGGTCAACCGATTGATCGAGAGTGATGGCTGTCCTGGCCCCGATTGTCCCTTTGGTTGTCAGTCCCATATGCGCGATCAAAAGATCTGCGCCTGCCTTTGCCATGGCCTTTGCCTCGACTTCATTGAAGACATATGGGCAGGTAAGCAGATCCAGGTCATGTGCACGCGCAATCATCTCAACTTCCTCGATGTACCCCATCCCCGTTTCCTCGAGGCTCTCTCGGAAGCTGCCATCGATGAGGCCCACTGTCGGAAAGTTCTGCACTCCGGAAAAGCCCAGTTGCTTCAGGTCGCGAAGAAACAGATCCATGACGCGAAAAGGATCGGTTCCACAGACACCGGCCAGCACCGGTGTCTTGCGAACGATGGGCAGTACTTCGCGGGCCATCTCGACGACGATGGCGTTGGCGTCCCCGTAAGGCATTAGACCCGCCAACGAACCTCGCCCGGCCATGCGGTAGCGGCCGGAATTGTAGACGATGATGAGATCTGCTCCTGCGGCTTCGGCGCACTTGGCGGTGATTCCAGTGCCCGCACCGGCACCGATGACAGGGATTCCCGCCGCGCTACTCGTTTGCCATCGCTTCAGACACGCCGCTCGGTCCATTGTGCCGCTTCTCCCATTTGCCAGCTTTCATCACAAAGCCACTATACGGCCCCTGACGCCGCACTCAAATAAGGAGATTTTGGGACTACCGCGATCTCCTCATTCTTTAAAAGAGGGGAATGAGTAAGGCCATTCTGGCTCCTGTGCGTGTCGGCTGCGTTGAGACTGCGTAGCTCCCCTGGGTCGGAAGTCCAATTCAATTCCAAAAAGCCCCTCAATGTGTGCCCCGGTAATAGCGGTTGGGCGCACCGGGCGTGGGAAGATTGTCGAAGACCTGCGCCCCGCCGGCATGCGCCCGGGTCAATGCAGCGTTGAGGGTGATTCCGGTGCCCGAAACCTGCACACCCGCCGCGTGCGCATGAGTCAGCGGCCCGGTAACGCTAATGGTGGTGCCGCCGAATCTTCTGACAGAGGAGATGACTGCGGTCTCAGAGTCTGCGCCAGTGTCGATGGTGATGGTCTGGCCATCACGAAAACCAATCGCGCTTGGGACAGAGATGACGGTCGCGCCCACGCCGGTAGCGGTGGCCACACTCGTGGCGCCTGCTGAGCCAACCGTCGCGATGACGGCTGTCTCGAGGTTCGCGCCCCTATCAATCATGATCTTCCGGCCTGCGTCGAAACCATACGCGCTCGTGACCTTGATATTGGTCGCACCGGCGGCCGATGCGGCCGATAGCGTGGCAGAGGCCTGCCCCAGGAAGTCGTTGCAGTTGCTGTCGGTATCCGCGCCGTCCGGGAATCGGCCCGCGCTCGTATTGGTGCCCTCGGCGGCCGCAGAGAAAGGCCCGAAGCCCATGACCGCGCCGGGCGCAGGCGAGTGGCAGCCACTCCGCTCTGATCCGGAGACTCCCTGGAATCCCTCGCCGGCCCATGGGTCAACCATACCGCCGTAGTTGAGGCTGTCGACAATCAGGCCGGAGGCGTCCCGAAGCACCAAGTCGCCTTCTCTGAAGGAGACATTGAACCTCCCAAAGGCGACGTCGTTGGTAATGAACTCGGGGCCTCCGAACCACCGGTTGGGCGCGCGGTGTCCCCTGGTAGCCCGCGGCCGTAACTGCAGGGTCACGCACAACTGACTCGATCGCGTGGCTCTTGGCCAGCGGGCGGTCGAGTGTTATGCCGGTGCCGAGCGCCTGCACAGGCTCGTTGCTCGAGTGAGCGAAGGCGGTCGCCGGC
>CAVQZQ010000107.1:0-19637 GCA_963718435.1 uncultured Acidobacteriota bacterium
GTCTGATTCTAGCCCCGGTCGGACGCGCGCGACAACGCGCCGGAAAAGAAGACCGGCGAGATTAACGTCGCCGCGGTAACCTGCAAGCTTGAAATTCGGTCGTGCGGGCAAGGGGGTCAAAGAGAGCTCGCCGGCGGACCATCGGCGGCAACGATAGCGCCAGCCGGGTGCCACAATCTATTCAGCTCTCAAGCGCGGGCGGGACTGCTTCACGACATCTGCAAAACGCATAAACTCATGCGTTGGCATCGCGTACAAACTACCGATCTTCGTCAGCGATAAGACTGCATCCACTGACTTGAAGAAACGTTGGTAGAAAAGGAACGAGACCAGCACCCACGCTCCGATTCCAGCGAGAACAAGCGCGACGATGACTATTAACGTGAGCAAAGTCCATGATCAATTCTCCATGTCGAAAATCGGCGAGCCCGCTCAAGTCCGTCCTGGCGGTGTCGGCCGCGGCTGCGCGCGCGAGCTTGCGGGACCAGCGTTCATCGAGGCGCGTCCTGCTCAGGCATCTGATACGCTTCACCGGATTAATTTACAAGTCCAAAGTACCAATCGGCATCGGCTTGTGCGCTCACGATGGCGTTCCCGCCGGCGGCTCCGATTGCTTTCTAAAGCCCGTTAGTGCGGCGGCCGATCGCACGCACGACAGCGCGAGCTATTCCAGGACATCCGAGTACAATGCCAGTGGTAAGGTCGTTGATATCCGTGAGTCCCAGATGCCCAGCTTCGGCGGGTTGTTGAAGGCCGCCATGGTGCCGAAATATATGCCATCTCGCCTGGCTACCTTCAGGCCGCCGGAACCCACCTTCTCGCTGGCCGCGACTTCACCTGGGATGACGGCTCGACTTCACCCAAAATCGCAATTGTGAAACGAAACCTTTGCCCGCAAACTGTACGGCAACTCCCTAGCGGTCGGCCGTCATTTTCTCGGCCGCGATAGGACGGTCTATCACGTCGTAGGTGTTGTCGAAGATGGCAAATATGACAGTCTCACTGAAGAGCCCACCGCCGCCATGTTCTTCCCGCTCACCCAGGAAAATCAGGCCTATACCACCTCGTCGTCCGTTCGCAATTGCCTCCCGCCCAGGCAGTGTCTGCGCTGAATCGTATGTTGACCGGCATCGACTCCAGCTTGCCCTTCTCAATCCGCCTCTGGCCTGACGCGCTGGCCCTTGTTCTCTTCCCGGCCCGCATCGCCACGGCCGCACTCAGCGTTATGGGTTTGCTGGCGGCCATGCTCGCGGTCACCGGCGTATTCGGCATGGCCGACTTATTCCGTCACTAAGCGAATGCACGAATTGGGCATCCGCGTCGCCCTCGGAGCGCACCGCGCGCAGTTCGATGCGCTCCGCGCTGGGCCGCCCGCTGGTCCTTCTGCTCTCCGGCTCGGCTGCCGGCCTGCTGCTGGGCGTCCTCGCCAGCCGTGTCCTCGCTTTCCTCGTCTACCAGGCCACGCCGCGCGATCCTCTCGTTCTCCTCGGTGCCGTCATCGCCATGACTCTTGTCGGCCTCGTCGCAACCTGGATCCCTGCCCGCCGCGCTCTTGCGGTCAACCCCGCCGAGATTCTCCGCCGAAAACTAGACTAGCTTTGGCCCCCCATTGCCGCTGGCCACTGACAACTCCAGTGATCACTGTTCCCTGTCCCCCTCGCGTCCAACTCTTACCAAGGCAGATCGCCAGACCGCGGTTGGCTCGCCCGCCCCCGCCGGATACAATGGATGCACGCTGCCACACATGGGCGAACTACGACTTTTTCTTGAGATTTGGAGCAGGCGCACGTGAGAAGTCTGATCGGCCGCGGTATGCGGCTTGAGTTGATAGCAGCACTGGGTGCCGCTCTGGCACTGCCCGCAATGGCACTGCCCGCTGGAAACACGAGTGGCTTGGCCACCGAGACCACTTTGTCCGCGCAATTCCATGACCAGGCCGGCAGCACCCAAGCTACCTTGAGGGTCACCGTCATCGGACGCGACGGCCTTCCCGCTACAGGCGCCGTCGTTATCCAGGACGCCGCGAAAGCCCTTGGCCGGTGTGGCGCTCGACGCTCAGGGCCACGCGACTGCGGCGCTTTCGCTGCTCCCCGGCGAGCATAGCCTTACCGCCGTCTACGCCGGCGATAACGCGCATCAATCTTCCGTCTCAGAACTCTCGCCGGTGCGCGCCGTGACCGGCGGCACTCCGGATTTCGGAATCACCGTCGCCCCCGCCACGCTCTCGCTGACAGCAGGCCAGTCGGGCTCCGTTACGCCTTCAGTTACACCGATCAACGCCGCGTCGCTTTCCGCGCCGATGTTTGTTACCTTGTCCTGCTCCGGCTTGCCCGACCAGGCCGCATGCACCTTTAATCCAGAGAACCTGGAAATTCTGCCCAACGCCGCAGGGCCGGTCACCAGTTCGATGGTCCTCGCCACGGTAGCTGGTTCCACCGCCCGCTCCACTCCTCCGACTACGCGAACTTCGAGCCCTGTCGCCTGGGCAGTGCTTCTTCCCGGTACGCTCGGTCTCGCGGGGATCGCCTTCGGCATTCGACGTCGCCCCTGGCTCAGCCGGCTCTGTCTGCTCGCTTTGGTGGGGCTGGTTTCTGTGCTCGGCGCCACGGCCTGTTCGCCGCTCTACAACTACCACAACCACGGACCGCCCCATAACCTGCCCACCCCGGCCGGTACCTACACGGTGAGCATCAACGCGCAGTCCAGCAACGGAATATCCGCCACCACCCACTCCACCACCATCGTGCTTACGGTCAAGTAAGCAGCTCCTCACCGGGGGCCGGCGTGTAAACGTGAAAATGCCTTGGCATCCCCTTCCCGCAGAGGTCTACGCGCTGGTGGAGCGTACGCCGGCGACGGTGCTCCTCGATTGTTCAGACGCTGCTGCCTCTGAGCCGCTCAGCCGGCTCTTTGTCTCTCCACGGCACGAGCTTGTCGCCAACGACCGCGAGGAACTGCCACACCTCTTCGCTAAGATTAAGAGCGCAACCGATGAAGGCCATGTCGCCGCCGGCTTTTTCAGCTACGAATGCGGCGCCGCCTTCGAACCCAAAGCCTCTCTGCCCCGGCACATTTCGACAATCCCCGACGATCCTTTCTCGTCGCGAGACCGAAGATCGCCCAACCGCTCGCGTGGTTCGGAATCTACGAGCGGTCCATCTTCTTCGATCACACCACAGGAGCTTTCGTTGACGGCATTCCATCAGAGTTCGCGCAAATGCAACCCAGCCGGTCGGACCAAAACGCATCCAGCGATGAAACTTCCGACTCCAGTCCGCTAGAAACCACCTTGGACCTCACTCGGCAGCAATATGCGTCGAGCATCGAGACCATCCACGAGTGGATCCGCGCGGGAGATGTCTATCAGCTCAACTTCACCTTCCCTCTGCACGTGCGCATCCCAGGGTCCTCTGCCGTTCTCTACGGCCGGCTGCGCAAAAGTCAGCCCGTAAAATACGGTGCCTTCATCCACTGGCAGCCCGACCGACGCATCCTCAGCTTCTCCCCGGAGCTCTTCTTTCGCCTGGACGAGCTCGGCGAAACCCGCTGCATCACTACGCGACCCATGAAGGGAACCGCGTCCCGCGGGCGCACCACGGCCGAAGACCGCCAGATCGCCGAGTGGCTCCGCACCGACGCGAAAAACCGCAGCGAGAACGTCATGATCGTCGACTTGCTCCGCAATGACTTGGGCCGGCTCTGCGTCTACGGCAGCGTGCGCGTCGAAGACCTCTTCTCTGTTGAACGCTTCCCGTCACTCTGGCAGATGACATCGACAGTCACCGGCGCCCTTCGCCCCGACGTTGGCTTTGAAGAGATTTTCCGCGCGCTCTTTCCCTGCGGCTCTGTCACCGGCGCACCCAAGGTGCACGCCATGGAGTTGCTTGCGCGTATTGAAAACGAACCCCGCGGCATTTATACCGGGGCGATCGGGTTCTTCTCGCGCTCCCGTACCATTTTCAATGTCGCCATCCGCACTCTCGATGTGGCTGGGCAAAACGCCAGGATGGGCCTGGGTGGCGGCATCGTCATTGACTCCAATGCGGACGACGAATTCCGCGAATGCCAGTTGAAGGCGGAGTTTCTCACCCGCTCCATTGAGCCCTTCTCACTCATCGAGACTCTGCTCTGGCAGGGCGCGTATCCGCTCATCGAACTGCATCTCGATCGTCTCGAGGATTCGGCAGACTACTTCGGATTCAATTGTGACCGGGCCTCGATCAAGGCGGCCCTGCTTGCCGAAGCCGCAGCCTTCCCCGGCAATTCGCCGCAGAAGGTCAGGTTGCTGGTCCGCCCCGATGGCAGCCTGCACATCACCGAGGAAAAGCTGCCGTCCGCGGGTTCAGCGGTGCCTCAAACCGGCCGCGTATGCATCGCCCCGTATCGCACAAACTCGCGCGACCGGATGCTCTTCCACAAGACAACCCACCGGGCTCTCTACCAAGAATCCTTCAAGACTGCCACGCGAGCCGGCTTTTGCGATGCGCTCTTCCTCAACCAGCGTGGCGAGGTGACCGAGGGCGCCATCAGCAACATTTTTGTTGAGAAGGAAGGCCGCTGGTATACGCCGCCCATCGAGTGCGGAGTTCTCCCAGGAGTCTACCGCCGCCACTTGATCGAGACGCAACCCGGGATCGAACAGCGAATCTTCACCATACAGGACCTGAAGAACGCCGATGTCATCTATCTATCCAACGCAGTCCGGGGCCTTCGCCGCGTCGAGGTGGACTGGGAAAAATGATTCGGCCAAGGCCCACGCGCTCAGACCGTGACTTGGTGATTTTGCAATCGTGCCTATGACTCTGGGTGCCCCAGGTCTCGCCGTTGAGACCTGGGAAACCACATATTTTCGCGGTCGTGGTACTAGGCCTGCGGAGCCTGTTCGTGAACGCCTTGGCCGACAGGGATTGCGTCAGAACGATCGCGACAGCCCCGCAATCACCGTGTAGTCCGAAAATGCCGCGTCGCCATGTGTGTTGTTAGCCAGGTCCGTCACACTGGTCTTGCGGTTGCGTTCCATGGCCCACGGTCCGCTCGCGTAGAACGAGTACCGCCCACGTTCGTACATCATGCCCGGCTCAATCGAAATCACGTATCCGGGCCGCCGGAATCCGTTGCTCGATCCAAACGCATCCCGAACCGGCACGCCTTCCATGCGGCCGCCGATGCTCAAAGCCAGACCACGAACCAGGTGGACTCCCGTGACAGGCCGCGAAAATCCCCCACGCCACAAATACTGGTCAGTAGCGGATACCACACCCTCACCCGGAGCAGGACGGAAGGTCAGCACGCCGGTCGTATCTTGCGGACTGAAGAGCCACGAACCGGTAAAGTACGCCGAAGTCTTCCAGATAAGAGGGTGGTACGCCTCGGTGGCCAGGCTGAAGCCCCAGGTTCCGTCCCCCGGCTGAACTGACTCGTCAAACGGTTCCAGCGTGGTGGTCCCCTTGGAATTTATCTTGTAGCCCTTGGCATCGTTGATACCCGTCGGCAGTTTCAGCTGAGCAGAGATGTTGACGTTGCCGTGGTTCTCAGTCGGTGGCCGAAATATCCATGACTGAACGCCCACCGTCACGTCGCCAATGCCGCCGGAACGATACACATTCAAGGGACTGCTCTGGCCGTGTCGCGTCGCTTCCATCCCCGGCACGCTGGCAATCAGGCTCAGCCGCGGCGTGAGCCGATAGTTCAGGTCCAATTCGAAAAGGTTCACGTGGTTCACTACCGCGCTGTGCAGAGTCTGGCGCTGCACCTGGTACACCGTTCCGATATAGTGCCGGTACGAGTTGTACACGCGGTAGCCGGTGGTAATGGTTAGCCCATGCAGCAGGTTTGTGCCCGCATAATGGCGTGCGCTGGTCTCTGAGGTGGGATCAAGTCCCGAGATGATGGGTTGGGGAGAATGGGCAGCCACGCAGCCTTGCGCATGAGCTGCAGGGTGTAGCGAGAGGGATAGGGCAACGAGCGCGGCGGAGATTGCCGCTCCCGGCGAAGGGAAGCTTTTCATCTTCTTGTTCTCCGGTGAATCGGTTGTGAGCTGACCTCGAATTCGCCACGCGGATCGTACGGCACGGCGGAAAGACACGTGCATGAGCAATGTGCCCGAAGGTAGCAGCCTTTTCGTGCCATCGTCGTCGCCAATGCGGATGAGACCGGTCTCAACCATTCGATGGAGACCAATCGTCGCGCACACGGATATAGTCAAAAGGCTATGCTCAAAAGCTCTGTTAGGGTGGTTTGCCGCCTTATGATCCTGGCGTTTCTCGCCGCTGGCATGCTGCTCGCGGCCAAGCGCGCTCCTGACCCCGGATTCAAGACCCTTGACGGCCAGACGCGCAAGCTCTCCGCACTCCATGGTCAGATTGTCGTCGTGAACTTCTGGGCCACCTGGTGCGGCCCTTGCCAGGAAGAGCTACCGAGCCTCACGCGGATGGCGGCGTCCTATTCCGGCAAGCCAGTCGCCTTCGTCTTCATCTCCATCGACGAGCCGAAAAACCGCGGCAAGATCCCCGCCAAGCTTGCTAGCCTAAACGTCTCGCTGCAAAGCTGGGTCGATGCGGACACTGATACGCTCGACCGCTTCGGCCTCGGTAACATCGTTCCCGGCACGGTCGTGATGGACGACAAAGGCGAAATCGTCGCGCGCATCATGGGTGAAGCCAAAGATGAGGATGTGCGCGGCGCAGTCGACTGGCTCCTCGCCGGCAAAACCGGTCCGCCCCCGCCCTCACTCACCAGGCGCTACTAAAGACCCCGGAACAAATTGATCCCTGGAGGGCAACGGGCTTGAGCTATTTCCTCGTCGCCATTCCGTGTCCCGGATAATAGAAGGACGCGATGGAAAAGCTCCTTGAGCGGCGAAATGGGGGGGATTTGGCGCAGAGAAGAATCCGTCTTTCGAATTGCAAACCGTGTCGCCCTCTACGCGCCGCCGGGTTCGGTTCGCGTTGCTGCCCCGGGTCTCCGGAATTGCATGGAGTTTTTTTCTCGCTGCGGCACTTGCATTCCCGTTCCAAGCCCATGCCCAAGAAGACGATAGGGCCTGGCTCGGCTACCGTCCTGTGAAGAATCCGCGCAGCGTGCCTGTCCGCATCAGGAGACTCAGCAACAGCCTGCTGGAAGAAACCGCCAGTAATGAACTGAGCCAGGGCATATCAAGCCTCTTCGGAATCCACAATCCCGATTTCGGCGAAAACGCAATTGTCCTCGGCACCCCGGAAGAGTTCGAAGCCATCAGCGACTTGAAGTGTCCCCATTCCGAAGTCCCTTGGACCCGAGGACTTCGATATCTTCTGGAATGGCAAGGGCGCCACGAACTCTCCGCGAAACCTGTATATCGTCGGCGGCAGCCCTCGCGGCGTGCTTTATGGCGCCTTTTCTTTGCTGCGCCATTTGGCTGAGGGTGCCGATCTCAGCGAGTGCAGTCATCCGTGAACACCCGGCAATGCCCCTCCGCTGGGTCGACGACTGGGACAACCCCGACGGCTCAGTCGAGCGCGGCTACGCGGGCCGCAGCATCTTCTTCGAAAATGGCCGCGTCCGCCAGGACCTCGCGGCAGTGTCTGCTTATGCCCGCCTGCTCGCCTCCGTCGGCATCAACACCTGCAACCTAAACAACGTCAATGGGGCTTCGCCCTTTTTAACTTCGGATTGGCTTCGCGGCTTGGAGAGAATCGCCAACGCCATGCGCCCCTGGGGCGTCCGCATCGCCATGAGCGTCGACGTCGCCAGCCCTCAGAAAATCGGCGGGATGTCCACCTACGATCCTCTCAACCAAGACGTTCAGGCCTGGTGGGCCGCCAAAGCCGATGCGATCTACTCCAAAATCCCCGACTTCGCCGGCTTCACGGTCAAGGCGGACTCCGAGGGCCAACCGGGCCCCGCGAGCTACGGCCGCACCCCCGCCGATGCCGCCAACACCCTTGCCGCCGCCCTTGCGCCCCACGGTGGCGTCGTACTTTACCGCGCCTTCGTCTACAACCACCACCTCGATTGGCGCGATCCCAAAGCTGACCGCGCCCGTGCCGCCCACGACATCTTTCACCCCCTCGATGGGAAATTTGCGCCCAATGTCATCATCCAGACCAAGGAAGGCCCCATCGATTTCCAGGCTCAGGAACCCGTCTCGCCCCTCTTCAGCGGCCTCACCAAAACCAATCAAGCTATGGAAGTCGAAGTCACCCAGGAGTACACCGGCCAGCAGCGTCACCTTGTCTATCTCGCGCCCATGTGGAAGGACGTGCTGGACTTCGACATGCGCGTTGACGGCAAACCGACGCCAGTCAAGGACATCTTCGCGGGAAAGGCTTTTGGCCGTCCTGTCTCTGGCATGATCGGCGTCTCTGGAGTGGGGCGGGATAATTGGCTTGGCTCGCCGCTCGCGATGGCCAATCTCTACGCCTTCGGCCGCCTCGCCTGGAACCCCAACCTGGCTCCCAAAGAAATCGCCGAAGAGTGGACCCGCCTGACCCTCAGCAACGAGTCTGAAGTTGTAAGCACAGTCACCAACATGCTGATGCAATCGTGGCCCGCGTATGTGAACTACACCGGTCCTCTCGGCATGCAGACGCTCACCGACATCACCGGCAGCCACTACGGCCCCAACATTGAATCGAGCGAGCAGAACGGCTGGGGCCAGTGGCACCGCGCCGATCACGAAGGTGTGGGCATGGATCGCACCGTTGCGACCGGCACCAGCTTCGTTGGCCAGTATCCACCGGAAGTGGCAAAGATCTACGAGTCGCCGGCGACTTGCCCTGACGACCTGCTCCTCTTCTTCCACCACGTCCCGTACACCCACAGGCTTCACGACGGCAAAACCGTTATCCAGTACATCTACGACAGCCACTACCGGGGTGCTGAGCAAGCCGCGCACCTTGTCGACGAATGGACCACGCTCAATGGCCACATCGACCCTGCGCTTTACAACGACGTGCACGCCCGCCTCGAATACCAGGCCGGCCACGCAATCGTCTGGCGCGACGCCGTCGTGCAGTATTTTCTCAAGCTCAGCGGTATCCCCGACGAAAAAGGCCGCGCCGGCAATTTCCCGGGCCGCCTTGAAGCCGAGGACGCACGATTCAACGGCTACAAAGTCGTCGATGTTATTCCTTGGGAAGACGCCTCGCGCGGCAAGGCCGTATCTTGCGAGGGACAACAGAGCTGCGTTGCCGTATGGACCTACAACGGCCAAGCCGGCGGCTACAACATTGCAGTCCAGTATTTCGACCTTCCAGGCGGGGTTGCCCACTTCACGCTCAGCGTCAACGGCAAGTCGATCGCAAGCTGGGCCGCCGACGCGAAGCTTCCGTCGAC
Source organism: uncultured Acidobacteriota bacterium (assembly GCA_963718435.1). Taxonomy (GTDB): domain Bacteria; phylum Acidobacteriota; class Terriglobia; order Terriglobales; family Acidobacteriaceae; genus Telmatobacter. The sequence continues at coordinate 9,316 of CAVQZQ010000107.1, forward strand.
CCGTCCCGACGGCGATAACTCAACCCGCTTCACTGCGCGCGCCGTCGAATTGAAGCCCGGTGATGTCATCCGCGTAGAAGGCGGGCCTGACAAGGGCGACCCCGCCGCGCTGGACTACGTCGAAATTCAGCCACCAGCACCCTAGAATGTACGGCCTCGTCATTAGTCCCTGATCTCTATTCCCTGTCTTTCTCACACCGCCGGCAGCCCCGCCAGTGCCATCGCGATCTCCTCCGCCGGGTAATCGTAGTTCTCGAGCTTCCCGGCCTGGTAGTCGATGTACGACTGCATATCGAAGTGCCCGTGCCCGCAAAGGTTGAAGAGAATCGTCCGCTCCTTGCCTTCTTCCTTGCACTTCAGCGCCTCTCGAATGGCTCCCGCCACTGCATGATTCGCCTCCGGTGCCGGAATGATTCCCTCCGCGCGCGCAAACTGAATCCCTGCCGCGAACGCGTCCAGTTGCTGTACGCTGGTGGCCTCGATCAGTCCCAACTCCAGAACGTGTGAAACAAGGGGCGCCATGCCGTGATAGCGCAGGCCGCCCGCGTGAATCCCCGGCGGAATGAATGTCGATCCCAGCGTGTGCATTTTCACCAGCGGCGTCAGATGCCCTGTGTCACCAAAGTCGTAAGCGAACGGCCCCTTTGTCAGACTGGGGCAGGCCGCGGGTTCTACTGCCACTACGCGCGCATGGCATTGGCCTTTGATTTTGCGGCCCAGATACGGCATCACCAGCCCAGCAAAATTTGACCCGCCTCCGGTGCAGCCCACAATCACGTCGGGCTCATCGCCGGCCAGGGCCATCTGCTCGATCGCTTCCAACCCAATCACAGTCTGGTGCAGCAGCACATGGTTGAGCACGCTGCCCAGTGCGTACTTGGTGTCGGGGTCTTTCGCCGCCACCTCCACAGCCTCTGAAATCGCAATCCCGAGCGACCCATTCGTCTTCGGAAACTCAGCCAGAATCGCGCGACCCGACGCCGTCTCCATGCTCGGACTGGCCGTGACCGATGCCCCGAAAGCCTCCATCAGCGCGCGTCGATAGGGTTTTTGATCGTAGCTCACGCGCACCATGTAGACCTTGCATTCCAGTCCGAAAAACGCGCACGCCATCGCCAGTGAAGAGCCCCACTGCCCGGCGCCCGTCTCCGTCACCAACCGCTTAGTCCCTTCCATCTTGTTGTAGTAGGCCTGCGCCACCGCCGTGTTCGGTTTGTGCGAACCCGCCGGACTCACGCCTTCGTACTTGTAGTAAATCTTCGCCGGCGTATCCAGCGCCTTTTCCAGCCGCCGCGCGCGAAACAGCGGCGATGGCCGCCATTGCGCATACACTTGCCGCACGGGGTCAGGAATCTCGATCTCCCGCTCCGTGCTCACCTCCTGCAGGATCAGCGCCATCGGGAACAACGGTGCCAGATCCGCCGGCCCAATGGGCTGCAACGTTCCCGGATGCAGTGGGGGCGCCATCGGCTCCGGCAGATCGGCCAGAATGTTGTACCAGGCACGGGGAATGCGGTCTTGCGGCAGGTTGTATTGGATGGGATTCATGCCAGAAATTCTACCAGCGACAGATCAAGGATATTGTGGTCCGGGGCCACGCCTCATTCCGCAACAAGAGTTGGCCCCACCGAGTGTAGTTTCTCCATCCTTACCACGGGAAGCGCCTCGCCGTTTGCGAGGGGCACCTCAATCCGCTCCACCTCGACATAGCCCTTCAGTTTGTAGAGCGCTACGCCCGTCAGGGTCGATCCCATCTCAAAACGTCGAAATCCCACCGCAGCAGCTTCTGCCTCCACACGCGCCAGAATCAACGAACCCAATCCTCGCCGCGCGAATTCCGGATGCACAAAGATCGCCCGCACCTTCGCCGCATCGGTCCCCGGATCCAGAAGCTCCGGCACGCGCCCCGGCCCACGGTCTGCGCCAAACAGGGTCTTTCGCTTCGACCATCCCCCACACCCGACGTTCCGCTCTTGTGCGTTTTGGACGAGCGCTTCGGCCACAAAATATGTTTTGTCGCGGATCAGCTGCGTATCGAGGCCCAGGACCGTCCCCAGCGCACCTTCAATTTGAGCTGCGGTGTAGTCGCTGGTCTGCAACCCGCGTACGGATGCTTCGATCAGCTCATGAAGCGCGGGGATATCCGACTCGGTTGCTAGGCGCAGCCTGAAGGCGGGCTTCATGGGCTTCAGAGGCTTCTGCCGGTCACAATCCTGAACGCACGCTCGTACGAGCCCATGTTGAAGACATTCTTGTAGCCGATGCGCTCCAGTCGTTCCTTGGCCGATTTGCTGCGAACACCGCTCTGGCAGTGCATCAACAGCACCTTGCTCTTGTCCTTCACGTGCCTCAACACCAGGTCTTCAACCTCATCGAGGGGCATGTTATATGCCTGCGACAGATGGCCTGAATTAAATTCTGGAGAAGTACGCACATCAATCACCAGCGCGCCCTTCTTCAGTAGATCCACCGCGTCCTTTTTTGGAATCAGCCCGGAGTTCTTGTACGCGATGTAGAGTACACAGAGAGCAATTGCGATAATGAAATAGGTCCAACTCATGGCTTGACTCCATTTTACCCGTCGGGAGCTTTCGGCGTAAGCCATCTGGAGCGGCCACGCAACCGTGCCGGCGCCGCGTGACAAGGTATTAACAAACCCTACGCCTTCCCCACCTCGACCAGCGTCGAATAGAACGTGGCCCCTGCGCCAAGGTCGGTCAGCCGCTCGCTGGTCAAAGCGTTGACGTTAGACCCCCCCGCATGCATCTTGGCCCAATCCAGCCGTGCCGCCACTACGCCCGGCGGCACACTTCCATTGACGAACGCCTTGAGCTCGAGCGTGCCCCGCTCGTTCCACACCCGGACCGCGTCCCCGTCGCCGATTCCGCGAGCTTCGGCGTCTGTGGGATGCATCTCCAGCCGTTGGGTTGTCCTCGCCTCCATTTTGCGGTGTCCCCCCAAGTTGGCGAAAGTGGAGTTCATATAGTTGTCCGCCTTGCGGCTCAGAAACTCCAATGGGTAGCGCGCAGCCCCTTCGCCCCAACGTGACTCGATCGGAGGAATAAAGCGCGGAACGCCATCCAGTCCCTGAGCGACCAGTGTTTCCGAGCAAAACTCGATCTTCCCCGAGGGCGTCGCCAGCGGACCGGAAGTAAATGGCTGAAAGCCCCCTTTGTGGAATCCCAGCGGAATGTGTCCCTTCCGCTTAAGCTCCTCCAAGGTCATCTCTTCCATACCTGCGTTCGTCGAATGCTCATCAGGTCCGGCACCCAGCGCCTGCCGGATTATTTCCTCAGGCGTATCCCGGAAACACTCCTCGGTAAACCCCATGCGCTGCGCGAGTTGACCAAAAAGCCACACGTTCGACCGTGCCTCGCCCGGCGGTTCAATCGCCTGCTGTGACAGCTGCACGAAGTAGTGCCCATACGCGCCTTGAATGTCGGTGTGCTCCAGAAACGTGGTGGCCGGCAGTACGTAATCGGCATAATCCGTCGTATCGGTGAAGAACAACTCGTGCACAACCGTGAACAGATCCGGTCGCGCCATCCCTCGCCGCACCGCGTTCTGGTTGGGCGCCACCGCCCCGGGGTTCGAGTTGTACACAAACAGCGCCTGCACCGCGGGACCTTCCTGCGCAACTTTGTCTTTCTGATCCCTGTTCCCTGACTCCTGTTCACTGGTTTGGCCGAGCTCGGTCAGAGCCTGGCCAAGCTCCGACATATTCACCACCCGCGCCAGCCGTCCCAGAGGGGAGGCCATTGCAAGGTCCGGCCGCTCTATTGCTTTCCTGTTCCAGGGAAAAGCTCCCGAGGTCGATAGCTGTCCGCCGCCCCCGCGATGCGTCCATGCCCCGGTCAGCGCCGGCAGCATGGCAATTGCCCGCACCGTCGTGCCGCCGTTCTCCGAGCGCTGCACTCCGTAATTCAGCCGAATCGCCGCGGGCCGCGTCGTCGCGTATTCGCGCGCCAGTTGCTCCACTTCGCCGGCGGACATCCCCGTCCACGCCGCCACGCGCTCCGGTGTGTACTCGCGCACACGTTCGGCCAGTTGCTCAAATCCGTGCGTCATCTCCGAAATAAACGCCCGATCCTCGAGGCCCTCGCGCAGGATCACGTGCATCATCCCCAGCGCCAGCGCCCCATCAGTTCCCGGCCGGATCGCGATGTGCCAGTCCGCCAGTGCCGCTGTTCTGGTTCGATAAGGATCGATTACGATCAGCCGCGCCCCATCGCGCCGCGCCTGTTCAACAAACGGCCACAAGTGAACGTTGTTGCCGTGGATGTTCGCGCCCCAGGCCACAATCAACTTCGCCAGGCGGAAATCTTCCGTCGGCGTCCCCAACTTCTTCCCGTAAACCAAGTTCCATGCCACTCCGCCGGCCTCGGAACAGATCGTCCGGTCCAGTTGGCTCGCCCCTAACCGGTGAAAGAAGCGCCGGTCCATCGATCCGTACCCCAGTACGCCCATGGTCCCCGCGTAGCTGTACGGCAGAATGGCCTCCGGCCCATACTCATCGCTGATCCGCTGCAACCGCGCCGCAATCGCATCCAGTACCTCATCCCAGCTCACTCGCTCAAATGCTTCGTGTTCCGGTCCGCGGGGCCGTGGACCCTTCTGCGCTCCTTGCTTTCGTTTCAAGGGGAATAGAACCCGGTCCGGCGCGTACACCCGATCCAGGTACTTCGCTACCTTGCCGCACAGGAACCCCTGCGTCACCGGCTGCGACGGATCGCCCTGGACCTTGATCGCGCGGCCACTCCCATCCACGGTCACCAGCACCGCGCAACTGTCCGGACAGTCGTGGGAGCAGACCGTATGCACCACGCGAAATGGGGAATTTTCGGCAGCCGTCACCATGCAGCCCATTGTAAGCTGAACCCGTAGGAACGCATCCCTGGAGGCTCCTCCGTGAAACGCTCTTTCCTGATCCTCGCCTTGTCCCTGCTCGCCGCCGCACCGCAGGCGCCCGGGCAAGCGGAGCCAGCCCCACCGCAGGCGGCCGCGCGGCAGGCGGCGGATGAAGATGCCATCCGCGCTGCCATCGGAGCCCAGACAGTGGCATGGAACCACGGCGATATCCCCGCCTTTATGCAGGCCTATGAAGACTCCCCCTCCACCACCTTCATCGGCCTCACCCTGCGCAAAGGCTTCCAGCCTATCCGCGAACGCTACATGCTCAACTATTCCACCCCCGAACAGATGGGCACACTCACCTTCAACGACCTCGACGTCCGTCTGCTCCCAGGCTCCTGCGGCAGCACGGAATTCGCTGTTGTCACAGGCAAATTTCATCTCGACCGCAAAGCCAAAGGGGAAGCAAAGAAAGACGATGGCATTTTTTCGCTGGTCTGGCGGAAGGGCCCCCGAGGCTGGAAGATCATCGTCGATCACACCAGTTGAGTTAATTCGGCCCAAAATAAATCCTCTGCATTCAGTCAAAACTGCTGTACTCTCAGTCAGCTTCCTCCAAGAGCCATATCGCGCCGGTTGTATACCTTGCCCCTTGGTGTAGGCGTATGGATCGGTGTAAGAGCCTCAGCGTGGATTCTTTTCTCACGCTGAGTTTCTCCGCGGCAGGGGTCGCGTGCACGAATTGAGGCAAACATGAAGCTCGTTCCATTGGGTTCTGATCCGTCGGTGACGAAGACGTCTTCAATCGCTAACCGCCGGCTTGGCATCGCCGCTTTTGCCATCCTTGCCGTTCTCCTCTGCTCCGGCTCAACCGCTCCCGTTGCCTGCAATACCGGCAGCATCGGTCCGTCAACGGGCGAGGTAGTCGGCGCCGCTGTCGGGATCGGCGCGGTGATTGCCGTCGCGATTATCGTCCCTGTCGAAATCAGCCACAGCCACCACACGCTCACCGGGTGTGTCTTCACCGCTCCCAACGGACTCGAACTCCGAACCAGCGACTCAAAGACCTACGCCCTTGAAGGGGATGCGGCAAGCATGAAGGTCGGCGACCGTGTCAAGCTCCACGGCTCCAAGGCCAAGAAGACAAAAGACACAACCGGCGACCAGGTCTTCAGGGTGGAGAAGCTGAATAAGGACTACGGTTCGTGTCCCGTCAGTCCGAAATAGTCTGCGAGTTCGGCACGAACCGGGCAATGCGACAGCATTCGCTCCGCTCTCATGCCATTTGCGTCACGCTTAGCCGTGCGTTGGTGCACAGAGACAGTCGCTCCAGGGCTGTCTAGCCCTCCTTCAGTGCAAACCGCTCGCGAATCTCGTACCGGGAGCCTTCGCTGCCCGGAAAGCTCTCAAACAACAGAAAGTCCTTGGCCACAAACCGCGTGAAGCGCGGCTGCCCGTGCAATTTCGATCGCAATGCGCTCAGGCCGTCTCGCGCGCTGCCTCTGCTACGCGCCATTGTGATATGGGGATTGAACGGCCGAGCCTCCGGCACAAATCCGCACAGCTCTGTCGCCGCAAGTACGTCCTGCTGCAATCGAATCAGCTCCGGCGTCAGGCGCACTCCGGCAAAGAAGACGCCGGCGCGGTCAAAGAAGCCCAGTTCCTCCAGCGCGATTTGAATCGGCGCTGACCGGACGTCGAGCAACCGCGCCACAACGCACTTGAATTGCTCGCCGTCTGTTTTGCCGAGAAACTGCAGCGTGACATGCCATGATTCCGGCGCGGCCCAGCGTAGCCCGTCCTCGCGTGATTGCAGCCGCACCCGGATCGCCGACAACTCCTCCACCACAACAGCCCCCAGGGGAATCGCGACAAACAGGCGCATACGGCGATAGTCTAATCCAGGTCTAACCTCGCCGCGTGCTTCGATGCATGCAGCTCCGGACTTGGCGATTTGATTATGGCATTCGCAATTGACTACCGGCGCCTACTCGCCGCGCTGCTCGTCATCGCGTCCACATCCACACTGGTCTACTTTGGCAACGGCCTGAACCCTTTGTGGCCGCTCCTTTGGTTCGCGCCTCTTCCCGTGCTCTTGTTTGCTGCTCGCAGCTCGTGGTGGTCCGCCATGCTCACCGCGTTCTTCTCCTGGCTGATCGGATGCCTCAACATGTACGAGTACTTCAGCCTGCTGCAAATCCCTTGGCTGGCGGTTTTCTCCTTCATCGCACTGGTTTTCACAATGGCAGTGTTGCTCTTCCGTGCACTCCTGCTGCGCGGTGCGACCTGGAGCGCGCTGGTTGCCTTTCCGGCAGCGTGGGTAACCTTTGAGTTTGCGCTCGCGCGTCATACATCAGGCGGCACCGCAGGCAGTCTTTCTTACTCGCAATTGCATTTTCTGCCCTTCCTCCAACTCGCCTCCCTCACCGGCCCATGGGGCATGAGCTTTTTGCTCCTCCTGTTTTCATCCACGCTTGCCATCGGCCTCTACCTGCGTGGCACTGCGCCCCAACAGGCATTTCGCGTCGTTTTCGCGGGGCTCGGCATCATTGCGCTGGTGCTCATCTTTGGCGCGGTGCGACTCGCGCAACCCACCCCAGAAACGCAGGAAAAGGTTGGCCTCATCGCCTCCGATACATCGGCCAACGTCGATGTCGCATCGTCCGGCGCCGATACACAGCGCCTGTTTCGCGCCTACGCCGCCGCTGCAGAAAGCCTCGCTGCCGAGGGAGCGCAGATCATCGTGCTGCCGGAGAAGCTTGGCGTCGCGGCCTCCCCGGATACCAGCTCCACCGACGACCTGTTCCAGTCCCTGGCCGACAAGACCGGCGCAACAATCGTTATCGGCCTGGTTCATGTCTCGTCTCCTCTTAGATACAACGAGGCCCGCGTCTACACGCCGAACGCCCCCCTGCTCAGCTATGAGAAGCACCACCTGCTGCCGCCTTTTGAATCCGACCTCACTCCCGGCACCCGTCTCACCCTCCTGCATAAGGCATCGGCGACCTGGGGCGTGGCTATCTGCAAGGACATGGACTTTACCAGCCTCTCCCGTCAGTACGGAAAGGCCGGCGCAGGATTAATGCTGGTTCCTGGGTGGGATTTCAATCTGGACCGAGCCTGGCACGGCCACATCGCGATCATGCGCGGCGTCGAAGACGGTTTCAGTATCGTGCGCGCTGCAAAGAACGGCTACTTGACGGTGACCGACAATCGCGGCCGCATACTCGCTGAAACCCGCAGCGACTCCGCGCCATTCGCCACGCTCATCGCCGAGGTGCCGGCGGTGCACGACCAAACCCTTTACCTTTTGCTGGGAGACTGGTTCGCGTGGCTTTCTGTGGGGACCCTGATTTTCACGTTGGTTCGGCTTTTGCTGTTGCGGCGCTGAGGGTTACCGGTGATTCGGGACTGTGGAGTCTTCGATAGTTTTCTCGAAACAAGACCCGCGCCATATCTTGCGTACAGCCTGATAGCATTCGCAAGATGCTGCTTCAAGCTTTTCGCGATCCAGAATGCGGATGCGTCCGCGGCGATACGTGATCAGTCCGCTTCCCTGCAAAGTCCCGGCAGCAAGGGTCACCGTTGTGCGGCGCGCGCCCAGCATATCCCCAAGAAACTCCTGGGTCAGTAAGTAGGAATTGTCGCCCACACGGTCCTCGACCATCAGCAGCCAGCGCGCCAGCCTTTCCTCAGCCTCGTGCAGCCGGTTGCAGGCGGCCAGTTGCGCCAGCGTCAGCCCCTGGATCTGAATGGACTGGAGAATGAGATTGCGAAATGGCTCCGAGGCATTGAATTCCTGCTCGACATCGCTGAATCGCATCCGCAGTGCGGTTCCAGGCACCTGGATGAAACAGTTATTTGGAACCCTGGCGGGCCCCAGTAAATGCATGCTTTCCGCCAGGCTTTCGCGACCCCAGATGCCCACTTCCGAGGTTCTGCCGTCGGTCATCGAGGTCACCACCGAAGCCAGCCCGGATGTCATGAAATGAGCAAACTTCGGCTTTTCGCCCGCCCGATACAGATACGTACCTGAAGGCAGCGAAACCGGCTCCATTCGTCCTCTGAAAGAGTCTTGAAGCTGTTTGGGGAGACAGTCGATGAGGGCGTTCGAAACCGTGGTCGCCAAAAGGCTCCTTTGCGCGCGCTGTCGCAAAGGACGCTCACGGTGGGTTGAGAGTGAAGGTTGCGTCTTGCGAGGCGGAGGCCGTTCCCGCCTCGTCCAAGCTTACAGACAAAGATTCGAAGTTCTGTACGGTACCAGACAGAACGCTGAAAAATAAGCGATTATTCTCACCCCTACTCGCATTAATCATTTCGTAGATTGGCGGCCAGCAGCCATGTTTCCAAAAGCGAGAATCCTTTGCGTCGGACATGATCCCATGCTCCTCCAGACCCGCAAATGGATGCTGGAGGGGGAATTCGCGGTGGAGGTCGCCGATACTGTCCCCGAAGCTCTTTCCAGCCTGGCAACGTCCAACGGACCTTCCTTCGATCTTGTCCTGCTATGCCACTCGCTGACCGAGCAGGAATGCAAGATGATCTGCGATGTAGTTTTCAGCCACGGTACGGCCACCCGGGTGCTTCAGTTGAATGAGGGATGGCGCGACATCCGCTCCCTGGCTGGGCCCCAGGAACAGGTGTCTGCGGCGAGGCCGCAAAGCCTCATTGAAAAGATCACTGAGCTGGCTCAAAGAGCCCGTTCAGGTCCAACCGACTTGAGAGATGCCGGCTGAAATGCGCCGACTCAACCCGCCTGGCGGTTCCTCGAGAATCCACTCCCGCGAATTGCGCTCCTGTACACTGTTGGCGTTATGAGTTGCCTCTTCTGCGAGATCATTGACGGAAGCATCCCTTCCACCGCCGTCTACCAGGACGAGCTCTGTTACGCCTTTCCCGATCTCCGTCCGCAAGCTCCGGTTCATGTACTGGTGGCCCCGCGCGAACACATCGCCTCGCTCGCGGAGAGTGAAGCGCCCCATCGTGCCCTGCTCGGACACCTGCTCTGGGTCGCGGCTGAAATCGCCCGCACCCGGAACCTCCACAAGGGCTATCGCATCGTGATCAACACGGGCGAAGACGGCGGCCAGACGGTCGAACATCTCCACATGCATCTGCTCGGCGGCCGCCCCCTCGGCTGGCCTCCGGGATGAGAAAAGCAGAAAGCAGAAACCAGGGGTCAGGGGTCGGGGTCAGGGGTCAGCTAAGACGACAACATTGCCGCGACTAAAAGAAAAGAGCGCACCAGATCGTGGCGCGCTCTTTTCTTTCTGCTGTTTTCTGACCCAGGATCTCTGAACCCTGATCCCTGTCGTTATACCGGTTGCGGAGCGTACTCTTCTTCCTCTTCCAGCCCATAGCGGCGCAGCAAGTTTGGCAGGCTCTGCGAGAAGGCCGAACGCGGCATCACCGTGTCGCATCCCGCTTCAACGGCTTTCAACTTCAGATCGCCTTGCAGATGATTCAGGAAT
>CAVQZQ010000108.1:0-39005 GCA_963718435.1 uncultured Acidobacteriota bacterium
CAGCAAACAGCCATAGCCGCCAAAATTGCGGTTTTCCACCGGGGTGGCAGGATTCCTGCACGTCCCAACAAACGACCCCTATGGATGCGAGTGCAAGCCGTCACTAAGTGCCTTCGCGTCAAACCCGAACTCAGTTCCCGAACGTCGCGATGCAGCGTCCGCAGCGCTTTCGTGAACCCGATTTCGAGACTTCCCCTGACAGGAGTTCGCGTATGAAGATCAATCGCAGCTTGATTCTCCTCGCCGCGCTGGCGCTGGCAGCCTCCCTGTCGCTCAGCGGATGCAAGAGCCAGACCGCCCAGCCTGCCAGCCAGACCGCCCAGTCATCCAGTCCCCAGCAGCCCTCCGCCGCGCAGCCCTCAGGCCAGCCCAGTGCCCAGCCCAATTCACAACCCGACGGCGGTTCCGGCGCCAACCTCGCGCCCGCCGGCCCGCAAGCTCCGCAGGCGCCTCCTCCGCCCGCCGTGATCGTCTTGCCCGCGAGCACCGAGATTCGCGTCCGAACTCGATCAGGACCTGGGATCGAAGATTTCGCAGCCTGGCGACTCCTTCAGCGCCACCGTGGCAGACAACGTCGATGTTAACGGAACAACCGTGATTCCCCGTGGCGCTCGCGCCGAGGGCACCGTCGTCGATGCCAAGGCGCTGGGCAAGTTCAACGGCGGCGCTGCTCTCGTCTTGAAACTTGAGCGGGTGCATACCAAGTGGGGCAGCTACCCCGTCTCGACCAGCTCGATTGATCGCGCTGAAAAGGGCAAGGGCAAGCGCTCTGCGGGATTCATCGGCGGCGGCGCAGGCCTCGGCGCGATCATCGGCGGTCTGGCGGGTGGAGGCAAAGGCGCTGCCATTGGCGCACTTGCCGGCGGCGGTGCCGGCACCGCGGGCAGTGCCTTCACGGGCAACAAGCAAATCGTTCTGCCCGCGGAAACGCTTCTCACCTTCCGCCTCCAGCACTCCGTTCACATCACCGAGCGGTCGCAGCAAGATCCGGACCTTCAGCAGCGGCAATAGCGTAGGTGAATTTCTCGAGAGGCATCGCCTAACAAAGGGCGCGGTTCCGGCCGCGCCCCGAAGTCCAAACACTTTCAGAGCCTTCGGGCTAACCAGCCTTCACATCCGTGGCCCGGTTCTTCACAAACGTAACCGTCCATGTCTTCCCGTCCTGGTTGAAGGTCACGGTGCGGTCGCCTTCCGTGTTTCCGTTGGGATGCATGTTCTGGCCGATGGCCATGCGTGTCTCCACTTCGCTCATCCCGGGTTTTACCTGGTGCGCGTCGATGGCGGTCCAAATGTCCTTCGGCCAATAGTCATAGATCTTATGCGGGTCGTCATAGAAGAACAGTTCATCGCTGAAGTAGGCCTCGGTGTTTCCCTCCAAATATCCCACCGGAGCCGCAAATAACTCCTTGTTGCCCGGCAGCTCGAAAACCGCGAAGGCCTGCCGCGCCCCGTGCTCAAGTCCATCATCCAACTTGGCCGGCGCCACCGCCTTGATCATCTTTTTGATCTCCATCTGCTGCGTCGCCGGAATGACGCCCGCGCGCTTGGCAAAATCCACATGCCCGCCAACATAGGGGAAATAGGAATGGCATAGCCGTCCTTCATCCATACCGTTGTCCCTTCAGTCGCTGCAGATCGTCAAAGGTCGCGGAAAGAGAGCCGCATCGCAATAGGTCGTCCTTGTAGCGTATCGTCGCGTCGTTCTTGACAATCAGCCCGGGATACTTGGCGGTGCTTCCACACCGAGAAAAGATGGATGCCGCCAACCGTCAGGGTGAGGAGCGTCGGAATCAGAGTGATCTTCCAGGTCTCCACGTGCCCTCCTGTCACATTTCTTTTCCGCTGGGCCATGCAATTTCCGACATGACTACCGGTGGGAAGTCTCGCACGGTCTCAGGGGCTTCTGCCGCTGAGTTCGTCGGCGTGGCGCAATCCGGGAAAAGCGTCGCCCACGCCCCGGCAACCACCAGCGCGCCCAATCCGCCCACCAGCGTTGCTCGCACGGCGCCCCACCACTGCGCCGTGAGCCCGCTTTCAAACTCGCCCAATTCATTCGATGCACCAATGAACAATGAGTTGACCGCGCTCACCCTGCCGCGCATCTCCGGCGGAGTGGCAAGCTGCAGCAGCGAACCCCGGATGATCACGCTGATCATGTCGGCCGCGCCGCCTACCGCCAAGGCCACAAGCGAGAGCCAGAGGTTGCGCGACAGCCCGAAGATCACCGTCGCCGCGCCAAAAATCCCCACCGCGACAGAACATGCGTTTCCCCGCACCGCGGCTCGATCGGGAAGCGCGCCATCAGCAGCGACATCGCCAGCGCGCCCACCGGCCGGGGCTGCTCGCAGCATGCCCAGACCGCGCGGCCCGGTGTGCAAAATGTCGCTGGCGAAGATCGGCATCAGCGCCACCGCCCCTCCCAGCAGCACCACAAACAGGTCCAGCGAATCGCCCCCAGCAGCAGCTGAGCCTCTCCATACGTAGCGAAAGCCGCCAGCACCACCTTCATTGAGACGGCGCGGTGCTCCATGCGTACCAGCCGCACATGCAGGCTGCCCACCAGCGCCAGAAAGCCGCCAGGGTGCAAACGTGAATGCGTACACGATGCCCGCGCCCTCAATGCGCGTGCCCGGCAAAGTCTTCTCCAGTGGCAGCGTGTACAGCAGCCCCCCAGCGCAGGCCGGCTGAAGTTGGCAAATTGGAAGATTCCGCTTCCCCATGTCACCGCGTTCACGAAGTGCTTTCCGGCACGAGATGAGGAACAGCGCCGCGCTCGCCGGCCCCGAGAAAGCGCGCCCCGTGCCGATGACGAATAGCGACCGCGTAGATGGGAAGCACTTGGTGCATCCCCGCCCTGGCAAACTCCAGCAGCGTCAGCGTGGCGAATACCTGCAGCGAATAGCAGACAAGAATGACCTGCCGCCGGTCGAAGCGGTCCGCAACGTGTCCCGCTGGCAACAGAAACAGCAACCCCGGCAAAAACAGCGCCAGTCCCGTATAGCCCAGATCGAGCGCCCGGTGGGTAATGGAGTACGACCTGCCACGCCACAGCGACCGACTGCGCCTCGGCGCCCAGGATGGCCGCGCTACGCGCCACCTGGTACCGTCTGAAATCACGTGAGGCAAAAGCCTCCATGCCGCGCCGCATTGGACTTGGGGAAAGAGAATGCATCTCTTGACTTAGGTTATATCGTCGCACCGCGTCAGTTCCGAAAGCCGTCTGCCGCCTCTGAATTATCCTGAGCATTGGACACTTCAATTCAGGAACGTGCGGTTCCGAGCCACTGGGCTGCGGCCGCGGTGGCGCTGTGCGGCGTGTGTGCCTTTCTTGAGCTTTATTGCACGCAGCCCATGCTCCCCATGCTGTCGCGCCTCTTCCATGCCTCCAAAACCGGCGCCGGCATGACCGTTTCGGCCGCCACGCTCGGCGTCGCCATCTCTGCACCTGTCTTCGGAGCCCTCACCGAGCGTCTTCCCCGCAAGCGCGTCATCGTCGCTTCCCTCATCGGCATCTCCGTGCCCACACTGCTGGCCGCGACCTCCACTTCACTGGCGCAGCTTGTCTTCTGGCGGTTTCTTCAGGGCGTCACGGTCCCGGGCGTCATTGCCGTCCTCGTCACCTACATCGGCGAAGAGTGGCCTCCGGACCGGGTCGCGCTCATCATGAGTTTTTACGTCAGCGGAACCGCGCTGGGCGGCTTCATTGGCCGCATCTCGGCCGGTCTCCTCGCCGACCGTTTCAGTTGGCGCGTCAGCTTTCTCGCGCTGGGAGCCGCCTCTCTAGCCGGAGGCTGCGGCCGTCGCCGTGTGGCTGCCCCGGACGGCCTCGCGCTCACCCGCCGCACCTGCTCGACGAATTGCCCTCGTTTCCCTACCAGGGGCAGGGACTCTTTCGCAACCGGCGACTCATCGCCACTTTCGCCGTAGGGTTCAACGTCCTCTTTTCGCTCGTCGGCGTCTTCACCTGGATCACGTTTCATCTTGCCGCCGCGCCGTTTTTCCTCTCCACCACCGCGCTCAGTTCGCTGTTTTTCGTCTACCTCATCGGTCTCATCGTCACCCCCGCCGCCGGCTACATCATCACCCGCGTCGGGTTTGCGCGCCGGCGTGTGGTGGGGCCATTTGCCTGTCCATCACTGGTGTGCTCCTCACCCTCGCGCCGTCTCTGCCCATTGTGATCGTCGGACTCACATTGCTCTCAAGCGGCGTCTTCATCGCGCAGACCGCCTCGCAGAGCCACCTGCGCGTCGCCGCGCCTCCCGGTGCGCGCGTCACCGCGGCCGGCCTTTACCTCACGTGCTATTACCTCGGCGGAACGGCTGCGGGCGTCGTTCCCGGCGCTTTCTGGGCGTTCGGTAAATGGCCCGCCTGCGTCGGATTCATCGTCGCCATGCAGCTGATCGCACTCTCCATTGCCCTCGTCGGATGGAAGACCCCCAGGGCAGCAGAAGTCCTTGCACTTCCCGCCGCTTGATACAAGCGCGGTCTTCCCGCGGTGGTCACGGTCTCGGGGTCCCCGCGGACAGGTCTTCGTCCGTGCGGTGCTCAGAATCCTGCACCCCGATCGCCGCAGAGAATCTAAGCCTACGGTATGTCAAATTTGAGAACCGGCGAATCAAAAGTGACCCTGTGTCCTCGATCTTTGACCGAGTTCGTCCCGGTTTCCCTGACCTCTAAGATGCACGTGCAGATTATTTCAAGGAGAGATTTTTGGCTGATTCGAAACTCCGGCCGCGGCGTGCGACGGGAAGATCCAATTACAGTGAACAACCCGAATCTGTCGGCCCGCTGCGCAGTGGAAGCCCCGCGTCAATCCCTGGCTGATCGCCATGACCGTGGCGCTCGCGGCCTTTATGGAGGTGCTCGACACATCCATTGCCAATGTGGCTCTGCCCCATATCGCCGGCAGTCTCGGAGCCAGCACCGATGAGGGAACATGGGTGCTGACCAGCTACCTCGTATCGAACGCCATCGTCTTGCCGCTGGGTGGATGGGCCTCCAGCCTCATGGGCCGCCGCAACTTCTTCGTCTTTTGCATCACCGTTTTTACCATCGCCAGTTTCCTCTGCGGTGCGGCGCCCACGCTGCCTATGCTCCTCATATTCCGCATCATCCAGGGGCAGGCGGCGGTGGCATGCAGCCCATGGCCCAGGCCATCATGGCCGACTCCTTCGAACCCCAGAAGCGCGGGCAGGCCTTCGCACTCTACGGACTTGTCGCCGTGCTTGCCCCCTCCATCGGCCCCACCCTCGGCGGATGGATCACCGACAACTTTTCATGGCGATGGATTTTCTTCATCAATATCCCAGTCGGCATTCTGGCCTTCATTCTTGTTACGCGCCTCGTCGACGATCCACCGTGGATCAAGGCCGATCCCTCCAAGCTTCGTAACATGGATTACATGGGCCTTGCCTTCCTACCATCGCCATGGGCGGGCTCCAGATCATGCTCGACAAGGGCGAGGAGAACGACTGGTTCGCATCCAACTTCATCCGCTTCTTCTGTGCTCTATTCGTCGTCGGCATGATCGGCCTGGTGGTATGGGAGTGGCGACAAAAGAACCCACTTATCAACCTCAAGCTCTTCCGCTTCAAGAACTTTGCGATCTGTTGCTTTCTCATGATGTTGGTGGGTGGCGTGCTCAATGCCAACACTGTCCTGCAGCCGCAGTACATGCAGCAGCTCTTGGCTACACCGCGACTACTGCAGGCCTCGCTCTCACCGCGGGCGGAATTGCTCTGCTCATCATGATGCCCCTCGCCGGCTTTGCCACCGGCAAGATCTCCGCCCGCACCCTGGCCGTCTGCGGATTCATCATGTTCGTCTTCACCTTCCGCATCGCTGCCGAGGTCACTACGTTGCAAATGACCTTCGCCCAGGCATCGTGGCTCCGCGTCGTGCAGATGCTGCCCCTCCCCTTCTGTTTCATCTCTATTACCAATGCGGCGTACGTCGGGATGCCTCGCGAAGAAAGCAACCAGGTGGCCGGCCTCATCAACTTTGCGCGCAACATCGGCGGCAGCATCCTGATCGCGCTCACCAATGCGCAGGTCACCAGCCGGGCCATGTGGCACCAGCAGCATCTGCAGAAGCGCCATGACCTCCGCCTCCATTGCCTACCAGCAGCACGTCAACGCCCTCTCAGGCCTTTTCGGCAGCACCTTCGGCGAGCCCAAACAGCAAAGGCAGGGCCATCGCTTCCATCTACAACCAACTGAATCAACAGGCGCAGATGCAGGGTTATCAGGACGTCTACATGGAACTCTCCTGGATGTCGACAGCCCTCATTCTGCTCGCCTTCCTGCTGAGCAAGAACCGGTCCAGGTGGGCAGGGCGCCGGCGCCGGAGCGATGCACTGAGTCACCCCTGTTCCAGAACCGCATTGTGATCCGCTCGCAACAAAAAAAGGGGAACGCTCCAGGCGCTCCCCTTTGCTACACGGCCGAAAGGTATCAGTGCGGTAGAACAATAAGTCTGGCTCCGGAACAGCTTCTCGGTCAATCGATCCACCGCCTGCGGAAACCTGTAGCAAACGGTGCGAACGTTCATCCCCAACAAGCTTGCCGTCTCGGCCTGCGTGTATTCCTGCAGAACGATTCGGTTCAGCATTTTCGGTCCAGCGGTCCCAGCTGATTCAGGCACTTCTCCACATCGAGAACAAAAATCACCGCATCCTCGAACGTTCGGACCGGCCGGCTTGACACCCATCCCCGCCCCACCGGATCGCCAAGGATCGATGGCGCTCTCCCCACCTGCATTGAGGCATATAGATAACGCCGCAACATCTTCTCGGTATGCTTCCGATAGAACGCCAGGCTGACCACCGGCGATTTCTTTCGGTGTCGCTTCAGAACGGCGGCCGTACTACTTGCCTTTCTGAGTTCTGAGACGACGTGTACCGAGCAGGAACCGGTCGGCCGGCCCACTCCCCAAACCATGGGCAACTGGAGTGCTGCACTCATGCCGCACCCCCGGCTGCCTCAGCCACTCCCCAAATCTTGATCAACGGCTGCCGGCCCGGGCGCCCTCGTCCTTCGGCTCTCCGGTGATGGAAAGGCCTTCAGCTTTGTTTCGCATTCCCTGCAGTAAACAATCTCATGTCGATCCTGTGGACGATACCAAAGGCAACCACACCCCTCGCAAATCTTCAATTGCACACGCGTTTCCATGACGGATTCTCCGTAAAAGCCCTTGTACCCACCGTTTTGTTGGTTTGTTTTGCTGTGGCGGGGTAACGAGAACAAGGCAAGGCAACTCAGGATTCTGATGTCCTGATGAGAGACCGCCGCCCGTGTTCTCTCGTTCTTTGTCATGTTTCATTCCGAGCAGATTCTGGAAATCTCGCGCACAGCCTGCCTTCGACGCTCTCTGTCGAGCGCCGCCGGAAGTGGATCATTGGTATGGATTTACACGCCAATCGAGAATCTTCGATGGTTACCGATGAGGGCGTACTACAACCCTCGTAAGGTTGCGCCAATGAAGCGTTTCCTCGAGAATTTTCCACAGCAAGTGCGAGATAAAGTAATGCCAATCTAAAGGTTGGGCTACTTTGCGTCAATCAGTCCCGGCATAATTACTCCCCCGCGCTCTAATACCCAGGCCAAATACATAAATATGCTGGAGAATCCGCGCAAATCGTATTGTTGGGAGCGAATGGAGAGCGTCTTTCTCCATTTCTGGCAGCGGACTTTCCACACATGAATTTAACCCAGATGCATGAGCATCTCCGCCTGGAACTGGTCCGCAGAATACAACGGGGCACGTTAAGCGTCTCTCTTCTTGCCAGGGAAACGGGCTTTGGCCAGTCCCATCTGTCTAATTTTCTCCACAACAAGGGACAGCTTTCCCTGCGTGCCATGGACCGAATCCTGACCGCGCAGAACATCGCCGCCGACGATCTGCTGCCTTCGAAACTCGATGCAGAGCGTCCCGCTGATGGAGAGATCAGCCCCGTTCCCGTCGTTTCTCACGGGGCCGCATTGTTCGAGCCGTTCATCCGGCCCGCGACCGCGCAGTCCATCCTTCATTTGCCTCCCGGCTTGTTCCGTCCGATCCGCACGCGCACCACGGCCGCGCGACGTACCTGGCAGCGGTTCGTCGCGGTCGCATCCCACCGGCCGATGCCCTGCCAATGGACCCAATTGTCCTGCCGGAAGCCCTGGTCATCATCGATCGCCATTACAACTCGCTCGTGCCCTACCGCTCCCGGCGGCTCACGCTTTACGCGGTACGTGATCGAGGTCACCTGAAGCTGCGCTATGTCGAATTCCTCGCCGACCGCCTCGTCCTCCGTCCGCACAACCTCGCCTTTTCGGTTGAACTGATCCAGACAGGTCCTGACGAAACCCCCAATGACCTGATCGCTGGCCGCGTTGCCCTCATCTTCAACGAAACATGACGCTTACGGCCCGTGTCCGGTGTCAATAGCGTCAAATCGAGTCAGGCTCGAGTTGAAGTAGAGCTGGATCGTGTCCGTGGGTCCGTTGCGCTGTTTGGCAACAATAATCTCCGACTTGGCTTTGTCGGCCTCCGACATTTCCTCGTTGCGGTTGTAATACGCCTCGCGGTGAATGAAAGCCACCACGTCGGCATCCTGTTCAATGGAGCCCGATTCCCGCAAGTCGCTCAACATGGGACGCTTATCTTCCCCGCGGCGCTCGCTGGCGCGGCTGAGTTGCGAAAGCGCCACCACCGGTACATCCAGTTCCTTGGCCAGCGCCTTCAGCCCGCGCGAGATGGCCGACACCTCTTGCGTACGATTCTCATAGCGCTTGCCGCCGGCCGAAGGCAGCGTGGCCGACATCAGTTGCAGATAATCCACCACCACCAGGTCCAGGCCACCCGCAGTCTGCCGCAGCCGCCTTGCCTTGGCGCGCATCTCGGCCAGCGAACTCCCCGCCGTGTCATCGATGAAAATGTGCGACTCGACCAATTGCTCCAGTGCGTGTCGCAGCTTGCCCTGGTCCTCTCCGCCCAGAAAACCGGTCTGCAGCTTGCGCTGATCCACCCCGGCCTGCGACGCCAGCATGCGCCGCAACAGCGATTCCTTGCTCATTTCGAGGCTGAAAATAGCGACCTTTGCCTTGCCCCGTATTGCCGCGTTCTGGGCAAGATTGATTGCCAGCGCCGTTTTTCCATCGATGGCCGTGCCGCGATGATAATCAGTTCCCCTTTCTGCAGCCCGCTGGTCAACCGGTCCAGGTCGTCGTACCAGGTTCTCAGCCCCGTCACCTCCCGGCTTTCCTTGTAGAGGTTGTCGATGGTGCCAAACGAGTTGGCCACAATCTCGTCGAGCGGCTGCAGGCCGTGCGTGATGCCCCTCTCGCTGGCTTGCAGCAGTTCCGTCTCAGCCGCGCCCAGCACTTCAAGAGCCGTCTCGCTTTGGTCGGCCGCGCGCGCAATCGCTGCCGAACAGATCATCATCAGCCGCCGCAGCAGGCTCTTGTCCTTGACGATTCGGATGTATTCCTCAATCACCGGGCGCAGAGGCAAACCCTCGGTCAGTGAGGCCAGGTAAGCCACGCCGCCTACCGACTCAATCTCCTTGTAGCGAGAGAGTTCGTTGGCCAGCGTCACAATATCCACGGCGCGCTGCGCGTTCATCAGCTCGGTCATGCGCAGGAAGATGCGCTTGTGCGAATCCAGCGAAAAGTCTTCCGACTCCAGCTTTTCCGCCGCCTCCGAGTGAGCGGCATTGTCCAGCAGAATCGCGCCGAGAATCGTTTTTTCCGCATCTACGTTGGCAGGCAGACCCGTATCGAGACTGATATTGGAGATGGTGGCCATACCTCAAAGTGTAGGCCGAATCGGAGCCCCAATTTGCATGTGAATCGCCGCGCCTATATGTGGGAATCACAAAAACAAATGCCTGCCTGGAGCGAAACTGCGGGCCTGGCATCGCCTGCACCAGCTAGTAGGAGGCTTTCGGGACAATCCGACCTTAAGCAGATTATGGGGCGCATCTGGATGTCGCACCGCGTCAGTTTGAAATCGCAATCTGAGCCGTGGTCTACTGCGAAATCACCATTGACGACGTGCTGCTCATTCGGATAATGCTCCCTGAATGGACCCAGAATGGAATGCTCATTGGGAAGTTGTAGGTGACCGTCACTGACACCGTACTCCCTGGGTTATTGTCAGGTGACCAGGACGCTGTCGCACTCAGCTGGGTCGAGTCTATTCCCGGATAGTTGAGGCCCTGCACATATGTGTTCAATCCAGATTGAGCAATGCCACAGTCACTCAATCCCAGGCAGGATGAACCACGAACGATGGCGTAACGGGTTGCATCACGCGCGGCCTCAGCTATGAAGTTATATGAGTAAAGCGCAAGAGATAACGAAATGATTCCGAATAGCGCCATAAAGAGAACGGACGTGCTTATGGCGAACTCTACCAGGGTTGAACCTTCCTCGTTGGATAGTTTCATTGCAGCACCTTCTGGATGGCATTTCCATGCAGGGTAATGGAATTCACTCCCGCCACATGAATCCCTGCGTCGAAGGTTGCTTGCGTCTGCACCGTGATCTGGACCTCCACGTACGACCCCGGGCAGGCTGGAGCGGTGATGTCGTTGTCGGTGCAGCTTACGGTCGCACCAGTGTCTGCGCACGTGCAGGCATACCCGCTTGTCCCACTGGGAGAGGTCAACGTGAGACCTGTAGAAAAGTACTCGTTCTGTGCCGCCCTCAGCATACCCGGCCGATCAAGTGCAGTCGCATGATTCTGTGCACCGTACTGTGCCGCCGCTTTCGCAGAACTGCTGATTTCGATGGCCGCAAAAGCCAACCTTCCGAATTCGACAGCGCCCAGCATGAGCAAAAAAAGCAAAGGCATGCCGAGTGCTACCTCAACCATGGCCTGCCCTTGCTCGCTTCTTGGATTGATCCTCATCGCATTCCTTTCTACTCGACCAGAGACACGATCTTGATGGGAGATGCCGATCCAGCCGAGCCGGTTATGGTTACGGTCGATGGGCCCGTGTTGATGTTGTCCACTATTAGGCCACCAACGGTCGCGCTGCTGCCATTGTCCTGCATGCTGAACGTAGCGCCGGGTGCGACGATCCAGCCCGTCGAGTTGAAGCCGTCGGCCCCTTTATCGAAGTTGATGGAGTTGGCGTTCGACGGAGGCATATAGATCGCAATGCCACTGAACTCCCCGGTGGTGGGCGGCGTGAAACCACTGGTGCCATTGCCCGACACAGCCTCCAGGCTGCCGTCATTGATGTCCAGGCAGATGCCTGTCCCCGTAACTGACTTGATGCTGACGTTACCGGTGAAGATGTAGATGCCGGAGGCCAGTGCTCCCGTGACAGTGCCACCAGGGTTCTTGCCGGTGGTAGGCATGTTGTAACAGCCAGGGGTCTTCTGGTTGGCCCAGGCGACACATCCAGTCGGAGTGGGAGGCGTGATGTTGCCGAATGGGATGCTCTCCGGAAGTACCTGCTGAGGGACCACACTGTTGTTGATGCTGAGACCGTCGCTGCCAGATGGCAGTCCCACCATGGAAATGGAGCTTGCCGTTATACCACCGGCTTTGCCGTTGGAGGTCTCCACGGTACCGCTGTTCGAGTTGATATACATCCCGCAGTTGGAGACGACCCCCCAACTCCCTCTCGCGCTGATGGCCAGGCCGGTAGGGTCGGTCAGAAACGTGCAGTTGGGGCCAGCGGGTCCGGGCGTCCCCGCCACTGCACGAGCGCCCACGGTAATGACGGTATTGGCGCTGGTGTTGGTCAACATGTTGTAGAACGCACCGAAGAAGACGGTGTGCACGTCCTTGGTAATGATGGCTTCGAAGTAGCAGGTCGATCCGGAGCAGACTCGGTGGACTGCGGGCGATGCCGGGTTGGCGTTCACCGTGACTGCCGGAGTGTTGATGTTAGGATCGTTGGCCAACCCCGCTGCCGTTCCGGCGGCTATGGCATTGGCCGTGCTGTAGGTGTTGACAGTTGCGCTAGGAACATAACCGTAGACGTACTGAACCGCGGCAGCGGTGGCCGCGGCATCTGCAGTGATCTGCAACTGGCGCTTGGTGTTGAACAGCATACCCACGTCAACTGCCAAGGCTAGGAATCCGAAAAAGACTGTCATGCACAGAACAGTAAGAATTAAAACTTGGCCTTCTTCATCCTTGTAAAGTCTCATGGTTCCTCCGCCAAATTTCATCTTCTTTGTGACAAGGCGATCAGCGCTCATGCACAGCACAGTCAGCGCCATAACCTGCCCGCTCTCGTCCTTCAGAATTCTCATCAGTACCCCTCTGCAAAAACCGAATGCGGGCCGGATCTTTTACCCGAGAAACCCTGCCCATTCTCTTACTGGAATTCTCGCTGTATAGAAAATGGCGCTCTCTAAGCAGCGCATGCGGCCCGCCAGCTTTCGGGCGTCCTTGAGGGGAACGAGCCGAGCTCTAACCGGAATTGCTTTCGCAACTTCAAAGCGGGACCGGCCTTATAACGAATGGTGTCCCATCTTTGTCTTATTTCTAAAAAGACTCAATCCCACGATTAGTTATTTCGAATGGGCGTTAAGTAATTTAGACCGCATTACCAGAATTGCCCGCGATTCTCTGACAGACGCAGGCTCGAATGCGCCGCGCGATTCTACTTCCTTTATTATCAATTATTTACGAGAGAATGGTCGCCCAGCACCATGGTGTTCACAAATTGGGGTGACCGCCGGAGACTCGCGCAAACCGCAAGTGGGTCTTGGCTCTGGAGGATGTAATTTGAGCCCATGTGGGCGTCGAGAGCTACTGCGAGATCACCATCCGCGAGGTGCTCTTGATGTTGATCGTCGTTACCCTCCAGAACGGGATGCTCAGTACAAAGGGATACGTGACGGTCACCTGGACCATGTCTCCCGGGTCATTGCAGGTGCTACCCACGGCGCAAGCAGTCCAGGTTGGGTTCTGAGTCCCGGCAGGAACCGGGTAGAACCAACTTGAAGTAACCGTCAATCGCGTTTGATCGATGGCCGGATAGACAAGATTGTTATTCACGTATGCTTGAAGGGTGGTGCCGGTGTCCGTAAAACCGCAGTCCGGCATGGCCGTGCAGGCGGAACCGTTGACCATGGCATAACGGGAGGCGTCCCGGGCGGCAGCGGCGACATAGTGCATGGAATACAGCGCCAGAGAAAATTCGAATATCGCGAAAAACATGGTCATCAGGACCGCGCAGGAGATCGCCATCTCGACCAGTGTTGCGCCATCGTCGCGGAGAATGCTCCGCCTGTCTTGTACCACCTTCTCCTCACCGTCGTGCGAGTGAGCAAGACTGCGCTGCCCGAAATATCCCAGAATGCTGAGCATCGACTCACCTATCCTTCGCATTGCAATCTCATTGGAGGCGCTTCTGTACCGCGGAGCCGTAGAGCGTGAAGGAAGCGTGAGAGAAGCCTGGCACGAAAAATCCAGGTGTGAACGGTCCGGATACAGTGATCGACAGGGTCTGCACAATATGAGAAGGGGCGGCACAAGACGTAGGGGGAGCAAGGGTGCAGGAAAAAGACGGTGTGGCCGTATCGGGAGATGAACAGGAGCAGGTAGGCGCTCCCAGGGCAACAGTCACCGGGCTCACTGCGGTAACCTCGCTCTGCGCGACTGCCTGCATTCCAGCCTGATCGGTGGCTGTAGTCGTGCTCTGTGCGCCATATTGGGCCGCCGCCTTGGCTGCGTTCGACAGCTGGATGGAGATAAAGGCCACCTCGCCGAACTCGAGGGCCCCCACTAAAATCACAATGAGCAGCGGCATCGTCAGCGCGAGTTCCACGAGCGCCTGGCCTGCTTCGCCGGCTCTCGCCCGGTTCTTGATTCGTCGAAGCAACACGCGTGCATCGATCATGTCGATTCTCCTTACTACTCAACCAGCGAAACTGCCTTCAGGGGAGTTATGGTCGGATTGGCCTGACTGTAACTATTGATGGTCAGGTCGGCAGTCTGGTCATTCAGGGTGCCCACCACCAGATCGGTGGTCAGCACCAGGCCGCCGCTATGGTCGCCACCGCTATCGTGCAGAAACAAGTTGGCTCCAGGCACATCGATAATCCCCGTCAGGGTTCCATGGGTGTTGCCGAATTCAAACGTAATTGTGCTCGTATTCGTCACGGGAGCCATCAGCACAACGCCTGGGTATGTCCCCGTCGCCCCCGGTGCCGTAAGGTTGATGGTGGTTCCGGAGTTTTCGGTCAGGGTCCCGTTGTTGAGATCGATGGTTCCGCCATTCGCCCCGGTCGTCACGCTGCTGGCAAGCGTCACATTTCCTGTAAAGACAACCACTCCGCTGAGAACAGCATTTTGCAGAGTGACATTGCCGCTATAGCACACAGTAGTGCCGTCCGCACCGACGTTTCCGGTGAGCGTCCCACCCGCAACGCATCCACTCGGCGTGGGCGGAACAATGGCTTGCAGTGGGTTGGTGACCGGAGCCGCATGGATTACTGGTGCCGGTGTGCTGTCTCCTGTCTGGCCGCCATCTCCTCCCACCACGGAGACTGATCCGGCGATGAGATTGCCGGCGCCGCCTGTGAAGTGCAGAGCATCGCTGCACGTCCCTTCCACCTCGACTCCGCATTTCTGAGCGTTGACCGTAAAAGATCCCTGCAACGCCATTGCTGGGCAGGCCCCTGAAGGATCCATGACATAGACGCAACCCTGCGCCGCCCCTGGGGTTCCGGCCACCGCCCTGGCGCCTAAGGTTACGGAACCCATGCCCAGATACCCCCCAAAAACCGTGGGGTTCGGCTGGGTGAGCACGGCCTCAAAATAGCCCGTTCCCTGGTGGTAGGGGGTCAAGATATTGGCTCCCGTATGGAAAGTCACCGTGGGACCCCCGGCGGCGGCCGTGATCCCGTTATCGGTAGCGGCCTGCGTACCGACCGCTTCAGCCGTAGTGACGTTGTTATCGTAGTAGTAATCCAGCGCCGCAGCGGTGGCAGCGGCATCTGCAGCGATTTGAATGTTGCGCTTGGCGCGGAATAGCAGGCCCACATCGATGGCCAGCGCCAGAAAGCCAAACAGAACCGTCATGCAAAGGACCGTCAGCACCATTACTTGACCGCTCTCGTCGTTTAGGATCTTCCTCATCCGCATACATCGCTCCTTGCGCCCTTCTTGGGACTGGCTCCCATCATGGCGAGTCCAGGTTCCCATGCACCTTTGAACTTCCCGCTGGAACTGAGCGCGCGTCTATGCCGATGCGCTTCGATTTGGCGCCTTCAGGCTTCCAAACCCGCATGCGGGGCGCCAATGCACTCGGACGCAACGCCGTCTCTCAACTCCGACCTGATTGTGAAAAAGGGCCCAACTCTGAAAATAATCCCTGGGGGATGCTTATTATCCACCGCTCACGAGAGCAGACGCAACGGATATTTCGGTTTTGATCCACCCAATTGGTAACATGGTGGTAACACCGCGTCGGCTGCACAGAGGCAGATTAACCTCACAAACTGCGCCTCGAAGCATACCGCTATGTGTTCATCAGAATGGCCGGACCCCGTCGACTCCCGATCTTCTATAACATCGGCAGATTCAATCGCGCGAGGAATTCTTCCAGCGTCTTTCTGTCCGCCCCATTCTCGGGCGAAGCTGGTCCGCTTTTCGCAGGCATTGAGAAGACGAACGCAAATCCCACGCCGTCATCACCCCATCGCACGACCTTGGCATGCACGGCAATCGAGTCCTCGGGTTTCTCTCCGCCCGAGCTCGCAATCTGCAGCGTCATCAAGACCATGGTTTCCGGGAAAGGGCGATCTTCGGTGATCAGATAAAACCCGGAATGACTGATATCCCCAATGTGGTAGGCTTTCGGGGCGCGCCCGTCCAATGGTAAGCGACCAATCCAGGCAAAGGATGCCGTTCGCCTCTCCGGCGATTCGAGGACTCAGCGTTCAGCCAATGCAGAAACCGAGCCCCGAGTGATCCCCCTTTGGGGCTCTGAGATTCCCTTTCCTTATCCAGCTTCTCAATTGCATTCTGCAGTTGAAGGGTGCGCTCTTCCGGCGAGGTCGAAGGTCCGGGACGATTCTTGTGAAACCCCGTCTCAGCAGCATCCTCGGCAACGCAAAACTCCAGTTGATTCTCCGGTCCGGGTGTGAGAGGCAAAAACCGTGTGCGCCGGCAAAACCAACGCGCTTGCAGCCTGCGCATACAAGGGTTTGGCCTCGGGACTGGGATACGACTCCACGGCCTGCGCCACTCTCTGGTCTTCATCCAGATAAACCACGTCGAAGGGCGGGAGCCCCGGCGCCGACGGAATACCCCGGTAGGGCGTTAGCCAGATCCCTGTGCCGTCTTCAACGGCGAGATCATCGATCAGTCTCTTCAACGACTCCGTCGTGGTATCGACGACAACAACAGCCAGGCTTAGTGAATCTTCGCGAGCCCTGTTGTAAACCCTGCGCTTTTGTGGTCCCATTTTCACGCTCCGCCCTGGAGAACGCCGCGTCTATTTGTGCAATCACCATTTGGGATGTGCTGCTCGCGCTGAGGTTCCCGATACTCACGAATGCTACGCCAAATGGAGAGGGATACGGCACTTTCATCCAATTGCGATGCAACAGACTATTCGGTTAGGCAATACCAATTTGCTAGGCGGCTTCGCCCTTCTACTGCTGAATCACCATTTCAGACGCGCTGCTCAGGTTGATCGGCGGAATCCCCGCAAGTGGAATGCTGACGGCGTATGTGACTTGAACCTCAACCTCGTTCCCAGGAATGTTGCAGGTACCCGACGTGCAGGCTGACCAACTGGTCGGTTGAGTCGCGCTTGCACTGAGCCAGGTGGTGGTTACCTGCAGGTTGGACGCGGTAATCCCCGGATATCCCATGCTTTGGACATAGGTCTGAATCTCGGCCGACGTTGCACTGCAGTTGTCCAAATTGGGAGTGTTCGTACAGGATCGCGCACCGCGCACCATCGCCCACCGGCTCGCGTCCCGGGAGGCATCGCAAATGAAACTATAGGCATAAAGCGCGCCGGATAACCCTATAATCCCGAACAACATGCAAAGCAAGATTGACGAGCAGAGCGCCATCTCGACCAGGGTCGCCCCCTCCTCGCCAAGGACTCCCAACCCGTCCTGCGCGTCTCGCCCGGTCATGGAACGCCGCGAATGGCTACGACGACTCAAATCTATTTGCCATTTGGACATTCAATTGCCTCCCGTCCACCCGAAGTCATACTGTCCGTCACTGCAGAACCTTCTGGACCGCCTGGCCGTGGAGCGTGTAGGTTGTTGCGAACCCCGGCAAATGAAACCCCGGATCGATCGTCGCTTGTGTCTGGACGGTAAGGATCGTTTCAATATTGGAGGTGGAGCAGTCCGTCGGCACGCAAGTCGAGGCGCTCCATCGGAGCAAATGCAGGATTTCGATACAGCTGTGGTGCCCAACGTGAGATCCAGCGCATCGTTCGAAACGGCGTTCTGAATCCCCGTTGTGTCGCCGGCGGTGGAGGGGTCTGGGCGCCATACGACACACCGGCCATGGCGGCGTTTGACACTTCAATGGATGCATAGACCACCCTGGCAAATTCCGCTGCTCCCACA
The DNA here is from genome assembly GCA_963718435.1 of uncultured Acidobacteriota bacterium. Lineage (GTDB taxonomy): Bacteria > Acidobacteriota > Terriglobia > Terriglobales > Acidobacteriaceae > Telmatobacter. The sequence goes on from CAVQZQ010000108.1 coordinate 17,553, forward strand.
AAGAGCATCACGAGGATGGGAAAGGTAAGAGCAAGTTCAACCAGCGCCTGCCCCTTTTCAGTTCTTGTTCTGCCGAATAGACGAGAGATAAACGGCCGCCGGCTGCATTTTCGGTTTCTCAAAGTGCCCATACCTACTCCACCATCACAAGTTTTCCCAGGGGGGAATTGCTGTTCGTTACCACGGCGTAATTGGTGTTCGTAATCGATCCGCTTCCGGAAACGGTAAGAGAATCAACAATAATATCCGTGGATGTATTCACGCTGCCAGACCCGCTCAAGGTCAAACTCGCATCAGGAGCGTAAATGATCCCCTGAATGACATCACCACCGGAACCCGTGATCGCCATCGTCTGAGAGTCGGTCCTGACTGGAAAAACAGCAGACCGTCGTTCGCTCCCGAGGTCGGCGCTGTAAGGTCCATGCTGCCGCTTCCGGTAACAGTGGTGCTGCCTTGCGTGTAGAAGCTCACGCCGACCCCGGTGAGAGGACCTGAGCCGGTAAGGCTTAGGTTGCCTCCGACGGTGTAAAGACCGGCGCCAGAGAGTGAGCGATGAGCTTCCCGTGCTGCTGAAGTTTCCGCCGATTGAATAATTCCCGGCGCCCAGGGATAGGCTTCCGGTCCCCGAGTTGATTAAATTGCCTGAAATCACGTAATTCCCGCCGCTCAGAGTGACTGTTCCAGTCCCGGTGTTGGAGATCGACGTGTAGTTTCCTGGCGGAACGACCAGGCTCCCGGTGGTAGAGTTGCTCGGATTACACGCTGCCACGGTTCCCGTGCAGGTGCCACTCGTAACCGTGGGCGCCGAAAGGCTGGCGAGTGGGTCGGCCGCAGGGGCGATTCCAGTCGTTGGGGGATTGGGCGTGAGGCTTCCCGATCCAGTGTCGCTGTAGCCCCCCACGATGCCGATCGCCTTGGCGCTTACCGAACCGCTTCCCGTCAGCACCAGGGCATTACTCGCGTTGGAGTCGTCGTAAATGGCGCACTTTTTCGCGGTAAGGGAGCCGGACCCTGTGAGTGAAATGTCTTTTCCCGACTTGGCCAGTGTCCAGATGCACGCAGAGCTGGTCCCTGATCCAGCCACCGCCCTGGCGCCCACGGAAATGAGACTGCTATGGCTGATCATTGGCATAAAAATCGTTTGATTTGGCTGGCTGATGAGAGCTTCTACAAAACCCGAACTACCCGCGTTAGGTCCATAAACCGGAGGAATATTGATGCAAACATAGGTCTTGGTGTGGTCAAAGATCGGGCAGGTTCCTGTGCTCGTCACCCCGTTTGCCGTTGCGGCTGTCTGGGCCGCCGCCTGGGCCGATGTAATTGAACCGTTGTATTTGTAATCCAGCGCTCCGGCGATCGCGGCGGCGTCAGCGGCGATCTGCATGTTCCGCTTGGCGCGGAAGAGCATGCCCACGTCGATTGCAAGCGCCAGAAAGCCAACCAGAACCGTCATGGACAGAACCGTCAACACCAGCACCTGGCCAGACTCGTCCTTTAGGATCCTCGACCGCATTCGTTGCTCCTTGCACACTCTTGAAACTGCCCCTCCCCGAAGAAACGAGCTCCCCCAAATAGGCCACGGCGGATTCTTCGCGGCAGAATAAAGCTGGCGGGATGGAGCCTGAAGCGTCTCCGGCAAGCGTGCCGGAAATACGCGCCGGCGAATCAATCTCCCGTCGGCACACGACCTCTCGTCCAATCCTGAAAACACTGCCCCCGAGTTCGTTATTATCGAATCCCCAGGATTGGAAGGCAACATAAGTTAGGCGCAACAAAACGCTGAGGTAACATGCACCTCTTCTGCGATGATGCTCAAAAAGAGCCCATTCAGCGCCGTCGGAAGGATATTTCAATGGGTTGAGATAGGAGAAGATGCATCAATCCAGCTCTCGGGGACGCAGACACACTGGGCCCAGGCTGTCGTGCTACCGCCGTTTCAAATGAACATCCCATTGACAGGACTAGGAATTCATTTGGCCGGCCGCCAGCGCAGAATCGGCTTCCGTGCCGCCTGCACCTCGTCCAGGCGCGACACGCGCGTTGAGTGGGGGGCGGTTTTCACCAGCTCGGGGTTCTCCTCCACCTCTTTGGCGATCGAGCGCATGGCCTCCACAAACAGGTCCAGTTCCTCGAGCGATTCGCTTTCCGTCGGCTCGATCATCATGGCGCCCGTGCACAATCAGAGGGAAGCTCACCGTGTAGGGATGGAACCCATAGTCAATCAGCCGCTTGGCGATATCGCCCGTCTTCACGCCCTGGGTCGCCTGCCGTTTGTCGCTGAACACCACCTCGTGCATCGATGGCGTCTTGTATGGCAGTTCGTAGAGGTCCTCGAGCTTTTTGCGAATGTAGTTCGCGTTCAGCACAGCGTCCTCGGTCGTCTGGCGCAGCCCGTCCGGCCCGTTGGCCAAAATGTACGCCAGCGCCCGGATGAACATGCCCGTATTCCCATAAAACGCCCGCACCCGACCCACCGACTGCGGCCGGTCATAGTTCCAGCCCAACTGGTAGGCCGCTCAGGACCTGCGGCCTCTGCAACCCTGATCCCTGCCGGGGCCCCCGACGAGCGATTTGTGCTCGTTGGGGTGGCTGATCCCTGATCCCTGCCGGGGTCTCCGACGAGCGATTTGTGCTCGTTGGGGTGGCTGATCCCTGTTTTTCGTACCAGCACCGGCGTCGGCAAAAACGGCTCAAGAAAAGCCTTGCAAGCCACCGGCCCCGATCCCGGTCCACCCCCGCCGTGCGGCGTCGAGAAAGTCTTGTGCAGGTTCAGATGCATCACGTCCACGCCAAAGTCGCCCGGCCGCACCTTGCCCACCAGTGCGTTCATGTTTGCGCCATCCATATACAGCAGCGCGCCTTTCGCGTGGAGCAGGTCCGCGATTTTGTGGATCTCGTTCTCGAAAACGCCCAGGGTAGACGGATTCGTCAGCATCAGGGCGGCGGTCTCTCCGTCAATCTGGCGTTCCAGCGCCTGTAGATCGATTCCCCCGTCCGCGTTTGACTTCAAATTCTCGACCGCATATCCGCAAATCGCCGCCGTCGCCGGATTCGTCCCATGCGCCGAGTCGGGAATAAGGATCTTGCGCCGCGCATTCCCCTGCGACTCGTGCCACGCCCGCACCAGCAGGATGCCCGTAAACTCCCCATGCGCCCCGGCAGCCGGCTGCAGCGTGATCGCTTCCATCCCGGTAATGTCGAGCAGGCAGCGTTGCAGCAGGTCGATGATCTCAAGCACGCCCTGCGCCAGCGATTCGGGCCGGTAAGGATGCGCCTCGGCCAACCCCTCAATCCGCGCCACATATTCATTCACCCGCGGGTTGTACTTCATCGTGCACGAGCCCAGCGGATACATGCCCAGATCAATTGCGTAATTCCACGTCGACAGCCGCGTGAAGTGCCGGATGATCTCGATCTCGCGAGAGCTCAGGCAGCAGCCCCGCCGTCTTGCGATGCGCGTCGCCAAGCAGCGCCCCAGCATCAACCGCAGGCACATCCAGCGGCGGCAGCTTATACGCCTTCTTGCCCGGCGACGACTTCTCAAACAGCAGCGCCTCGTTCTGCGTCTGGTGCGGACGAACCTTGCCGTTGTCGTGCGGTCGGAATTTTTATTCGTTGCCATTCGTCAAGCCTCGTATTTCTTCTCTCGTAAGACACGGCCTTTCAGCTTCGCGCGAAAGAGTCGAGCCGTCGTAACAGGGCACGACTTTAGTCGTGCCGCAATCGCTTCATCGAGCATCTGGGCTTTAGCCCTGCCAACTTCTTCCGCCGCATCAACCAGTTCGCTAACAGGAAACTGCGATACGCTCTGGCCGAAACCTGCCACCCAACACCCGCACTTCGAAATCCCGCTGCCAGATTCACCCTAGCCGATTCACATCGTAGAGAATCGCCCCTTGATCAGCTGCATTGCCTTCTCAATCGTCATTCCATCGCCAACCGTCAAAAGCAGATGCACGTGATCCGGCATGATCACGAAATCATGTAGGTCGAACATATGTTCGGCAACCAGAGAGCGCAATACGTCGATCAGGAGTTCCGCATTCCGTTCCGATTGCAAGAAGTCGTCTGCCCATGGCCGTCTTCGTTGTCGCGAAGAAGGCGCGGGTTGGCTTCAGAATCTCCTCCGGAGAGCGTTGCGGCCCGGATCGCGCCATAGCAGGGGCTAAAGCCCGTATCCTTTCTACTGCCTTGTCATCTCGGCACGAGCTAAAGTCGTGCCCTGTTACAAGCTCTCTAATCTAGGCCTCCACCAGCCCCGCCGCCAGCACTCTGGCCGCTGCATCGATCTGTTCGCGCGTCACCACTTCCGTCGCGCACCATAGCGTCGCGTTCCCCAACTCCGGATACCACCGGCTCAACTCCACGCCGCCCACAATCTTGTTCTCAAGCAGCCGCTTCGACTCCACAGCGCCGGCGTTTCCTCCGTCTCCAGCACAAACTCATGAAACCGCGGCGCGCCCGTAAACAGCAGCTTTGCTCCCGGCTGCCCGCTCAGCACCTCCGCCGCATAAGCTGCCTTGGCCAGGTTGTGCTCGGCCAGTTCGCGAATGCCTTCTTTGCCGTAAACAGTCAGAAAGATCGTCGCCATCAGCGCCACTAGCGCCTGATTGGTGCAGATGTTCGAGGTCGCCTTCTCCCGCCGGATATGCTGCTCGCGCGTCGAGAGCGTCAGCACAAATCCGCGGAACCCGTTGCTGTCCGTGGTCTGTCCCACCAGCCGCCCCGGCATCTGCCGCACGATACTGCTCCTTCGCCGCAATCACCCCGCAATACGGCCCGCCATAGCTCAGCGCCACGCCAAAGCGACTGCGCCTCCATGCTGACAATGTCCGCCTCCACCGGCGGCCGCACCACGCCCAGCGAAACTGCCTCCGCGATCGACACAATCAGCAGCGCGCCCTTCTTGTGCGCGATCTCCGCAATGGCCGGAATGTCTTCAATGACCCCAAAGAAATTGGGGCTCTGCACCAGCACCGCCGCCGTCTCTTCCGTCACTGCGGCTTCCAGCGCCTTCAGATCCACGCGGCCCGTCTCGCGTCGTAGCCCACCAGCGTCGTCGGCAGCCCCTGGTGTTTCGCATAGGTCGCCAGCACTTCGCGGTACTCCGGATGCACCGTCGACGCCACCACCGCCTTGTGCCGCCCGGTGACGCGCACCGCCATCATCACCGCCTCAGCCGCGCCGGTTGATCCGTCGTACATGCTGGCGTTGGCCACATCCATGCCGGTCAGCTCGGCGATCATGGTCTGGAACTCGAAGATCGCCTGCAGCGTTCCCTGCGTGATCTCCGCCTGGTAGGGCGTGTAGCTGGTCAGAAACTCGCCCCGCTGCACCAGCGAATCAATGATCACCGGCCGATAGTGCCGGTAAGCGCCCGCGCCCAGAAAGCTGGCATAGCCGGTCGCGTTCTTCTCCGCCGCGGCCTTGAAATAGTCGATGATCTCGCTCTCCGCCTGCTGCCGCGGCACATCGAGATCGCGGGTGAGCCGGTACTCCGCCGGAATCACCGCAAACAGATCGTCGATCGATCTCGCGCCGATCTCGGCCAGCATCTGTGCCCGTTCGGCAGGCGATTTAGGTAAATAGCGCATGATGGCTCCTGCTCCTGGCTCCAGTTATCGTAGCTGAAAGCCTGCTCAGAGCAAGACTCGGCATGTCCCGATAATGATTCCGGCGACTGAATCAGTCTCTCGATGTTCCGTCGCAATTGCGTGCAGGCTGCAGAAGCTGATCGCTGAAAGCCGATTTGCTAGCTTCCGTTTCTTCCGATACAAACTTCTCATAGGCCGCGGCGTCGAGCAGCTTCTCAAACTGGCCGGGATCGGACAGTTCCACCTTGATGATCCAGGTCTCATGCGGCGCCTCGTTGATCTTGTCCGGCGAGGTCTTCAGCTCCTCGTTGACCGCCGTCACCGTGCCGGAAACCGGCGAAACAGATCGCTCACCGCCTTCACGCTCTCGACAGATCCAAATGTCGCGTTCGCCGTCACCTGATCGCCCACCTTCGGCACATCGACATATACGATATCGCCCAGCGAGTTCTGCGCGTAGTCCGTAATGCCGACCGTGCCGATGTTGCCCTCAAGCGCGATCCATTCATGTTCGCGGGTATAGCGATAGTTCGTCGGATAAGCCATTCGACAATCCTCTCCCCGCAAAATAGCGAAACTTTAGTGTACGACTTGCGCGTGGCCGGAATCCTGAGGAAAAGCGTCCCTTGCTCGTGCTGAAACTCCGGGGTGCCCGTTCGCTTTCGTGCGAATCCCGCCTTCTCAAAAGCCGGGATAAGGCTTCAACGGCGCCAGCACGACGATCTCCAGCATCCCCGCCTGAAATACCGGCAGGCTCCCGATCGCGGCGCGCACATCGGCCTCCGTCGCGGCCTCCCAAAGAATCGCCGCGCCCGGGATGTCGCCGCGCAGCCATATCTGCTGAAGAATCCCGTCGGCGTGGAGTTTCTTCACGCGTTTGCTTTCCTGGGCCAGCAGCTCAGGGGTAAAGGCCTCCGGCGGAAACGCATCCGTCCGCCGGCGCGACATCGAAAGAAACTGCATAGAGAAATTGTAGCCGCAACCGCAACTCCCGTTCCCTGTTCCCTGTTCCCCAGTCCCTGTCCCCCGGTCCCTGTCCCCTGATATAGTTGCCCCGCCAGCCCGGGTCCACGTCGCATCACCCTCAAAACCCGCGCGGCCCATTCATTCGAGAGGAGCTACGCAATCATCGATTGGAGTGAAAGTTCGAGGCGGTCGTTCATCAAGCAGCTTGGCGCAGCCGGAGCACTGGCCCTTTCCGCGTCCAATACCCCAGCATCCGGTCTTGCGATGAACCCCGCCGCAGCCGCGCAAGACTCGGCTTCGCCCGCCCCCGCTTCGCCGATACAGCAGAAGATGGCCGCCACCCGCGCCCAGCGCATGGCCTGGTGGCACGAGGCCACTTCGGCATGTTCATCCACTGGGGGCTTTACAGCGTCATCGGCCATCACGAGTGGGCCATGGAGGTCGAGGGCGTCCCCATTCCGCAATATGAAATGCTGGCCAAACACTTCAAGCCCAAACCCAATGCCGCCCGCGACTGGGCGCGCCTTGCCAAGCGTGCCGGCCAGAAGTACATGGTCATGACCACCAAGCACCACGAGGGCTTCTGCCATTGGGATACCAAGCTCACCGACTATTGCGCCCCGCAAGCAGGGTCCGGGGCGTGACCTTGTCCGTGAGTTTGTTGAAGCGGCGCGCGCCGAAGGTCTTCGCGTCGGCTTCTACTACTCGCTCATGGACTGGCATCACCCCGACGGCGCCAAGCTGCAAGACCGACGAGGCGGCCCGCAAGCGCTTTGTCGCCTACACCCACGGCCTGATCCGCGAACTGATGACCAACTACGGCAAAATCGACGTGCTCTGGTACGACGTCGATCTGGCCGCTGACGGCCGAAGCAGTGGGAGTCGGAGCGCATGAACCAGATGGTCTTCGACCTGCAGCCGGAGATCATCGTCAATAACCGCAACGGCCTCGCCAGGCGACTTCTCAACGCCCGAGCAGGAAGATCCGGCCGCCAAGTCCGGCCGCGCGTGGGAAACCTGCATGACCCTCAACGACAGCTGGGGCTTCAACCGCGTTGACGACGCCTGGAAGACGCCTAAGACCATCGTCAACAATCTCGCCAACTGCGCCCGCGGCGGCGGCAACTATCTGCTCAACATCGGCCCCAAACCTGACGGCTCCATCCCCGAAGAATCCGTCACACGTGCTTGAAGCGGTCGGCAAGTGGCTCGATACCAACGGCAAGGCCATCTATGGCGCGGAGCGTGGCGATTTCTCGGCTGGAATACCAACGCCAACTACACCCGCCGCGGCAATACCCTCTACATCCATCAGCAGTACTGGCCCGGACATACTCCCGCGGCCGAGTGGCTCAGCTTCTTTCAGCCGGAGGCGGTCATCGCCCTCGGCGGCCTCAAGCCCAAGGTCCTCTCCGCACGGCTGCTCAAGACTGGCCAGAAAGTCCAGTTCACCCAGAATGAATTTTCGCTGCGCCTCACCGGACTGCCTCTCGAAGCTCCCGATCAGCCCGCAACCGTGATCGAAGTCGAGTGCGACGGAGAGCCCACGATCGACCATGATGCGATCCGCCCCCTCTGGCCCCGTTACAAGGTAGGGATCAGCTAGAACTCGGTCCAATCTGGGTGCCCCTCGATAAGGAGGAAGGCTTTGTCACGGCACAAAATTTCTGTGCGGTGCATGAGCAGCGCTGTTCCAGCCAGAGGCTTGAGGACCCGAGCCCTGGTCGATTCACGCTGCATCGCCTAACCCTGCTCGATCTTCGATGAACCCGTCCTCCCATCAAGGTCCCGTTTCTGGGACCTGGGAAAGCTGCAGGCTGGCAGCTTGAAGTTTGAAGCTGCCTCAGACCTTCTTTTTCCACGCCCCCACAATCGCGCCCATCAGCATCATCCCCAGCAGCCAGAACCCCGTATTCACCGCCAGCAAACTGAAGGGCCGCACCTCAAACACGTATTCCGTTGCCCAAGTAGGCAGCACAAACCCGAACCACAGCAGCAGCGCCACCTGCACCCCGCGCAGCATCGTCTGCGGACCCGTAAGTTGCGTCACGCACGAGATCGCAGTGGCGATCACTGCCGCCGCAACCAGAGCCGTGCCATATTGCAACGCCGGGCTGAGGCCCGAGGCCATCAACCATTCTCGTGTGCGCCCTATCCCGCTGAGCCAGGTCTGCATGAAATACGAGTACCAGCCCGCTTCCAACAGAAAGCAGGCCACTGCCGCCACGACGATTGCCAGATAATTCTGCCGAACTCTCGCCCCTTGCATCGCAGGAACTCCAACTTCCATTGCATCCTCCGTTCCATGGAACGGACTCACATTAGGACGAACTCCGCCCTCAACGCAATCGAAAAGAAAGACCTGAAGGCGCCCCCTCATCAAACGTGCCCTGATCCCTGACCACTGACCCCACAACTGACCCCTGACAACTGACCCCTGATCCCTTATCGCTGACCCCTGCTTTTCTCAGTCCAGCCGCGTCAGGTACGCGTCGCCTTCCGCTGGATGCAGATGCTCGGCAATCGACTCCGCGCGCTCGCGGTCATCCCCCTCCGGCCGGATGCGGACCCAATAGCTTTTTTCGCCGGGGAATTCAATGACGCGCGCTTCGGGATATTTGCGCAGAAACTCTTCCTTCAACTGTTCGGCTTTGCGTTCGCTCGTGAATGCGCCGATCTGCACGCACCACCTGCCGCCCGTCTCGATCGGCTTGGGAGCCTCATACACATCGATTCTCACCGGAGCCGTGCCGACTCTGTAAACCCCAATCGACTTGGCCGAGGCCATCGTCAGATCGATGACCTTGTCCGGCCTGAATGGCCCGCGATCGGTGATGCGCATCGCCGAGGCCTGCCTCGTCTTCAGATCGGTCACCACGATGAGTGATCCCATCGGCAACGTGCGATGCGCCGCGGTCAAAGCATCATCGTCGAACACCTGCCCATTCGCGGCCTTGCGCCCTTTATAAGGCGCGGTGTACCAGGTGGCATCGCCTTCCTCGCTGAAAATCGGCCTGTGCGTCAACACAAACTCCCGATCATCCTCGCTGATGCCTCCCGGTGGAACCGGTGTAACCGGAATCCGCCCGGTCGACACACCGGCCGCCGGATGCCGTGATTCCGAGGGGTAGTTGGGCTGTGTTGCTACCGCAGGCGGCGCCGCTTGGGGCGCAGGGTATCGCGCCGCGGTGTGCCGATGTCCGCAACCGGACGAAGCAACCATCACGAGCCCCAAACCAGCCCAAATGGCTGTCGACTGCGAATACCAGCTCAGTCCCTTTGCCGCCATCAGGTTCGTGGACCTTTTTGCTGTTCGATGCGGTCAGCCAGGTTGCGCAGCGTGTCACTCATCTTGCGCATGGCTGTAATGGATTCCTTGCGAACCTGCGGCACAACCGCGTCGTTGACATAGGCGACGGCGTGTCGCAGCTCCATCTGATCAGTTCCATCGCTTCTTCAATCCGCTGGCCCACGCCGCCTGGTCCCGGTCCCGGTGGAGGATAAGAATTCATGGCCGACCTCCTCAGTTTCAGTGTGCGAGGTGTGTACCAGCGCGTCAATCCCACTGATCCGCACGTGCCGCGATCGCTAACATGGATTCTGATCGCCTGTTCCTCTCCGGCCAGAGTCCTGGAGGCAATTCTTTGCAGCCTCTCAGTGTACCTTTGGCTGAAAAACAGCGTCTCACCTTGAGAAGGGCCGAAGCAGCCGTCCCAATGTTGCCGAGTCCAGGCAGCCACGCTTTCCGCCCTCCAGTCAGTTATGATGCCTGCTGTCAGTGAGGGGCCCGGCTTTTGCGAGAGCAATCAAAAAACCAAGGTCGAGGCCGAGGCGACGCAGGCAAATACAGCGCGGCACCGTTACGTCCCCGGCAAACATCGCTGGCCGTAGCTTTGCTCCTGACCTTGTGTTCCTTGCCAATCCCGCTTGCCCCCGCGGCTGCGCAGGCCGTCACCGGAGAGGTCGCTTCGCTCAGCCCCGCATCCTCACTCCCCGACGCTCCGGATCCACAAGACCTGGTTCGTTCAAAGTCCAAAACATCCCCCTGCAGGGTCATCCCGGCTTCCCAGGCGGCTGGGGCAGCGGTCGGAGTCGCGGCAACCGAGGCCGGCAGTTCCTTGGCTGGGGTCCATGCTGCCCCGACCTCGGGCGACAGCAGCCCGCCCGCTGCCGCACCCGAACTGCCTCCCTGTCCTCCCCCGCCCTCGATCAACTGGTTTGCGCGATTCCTCAACGGGCCCCAGGTCAAGCCGCTCACACCCAGGGAGAAGGGGCTTCTGGCCGTGCGCAACGTGCTCGACCCTTTCAATGCCGTCACCATTCTGGGCACCGCCGCCGTCTCGGTGGGAGCCGACTCGCACTCGCCCTACGGTCCCGGCATGGCGGGCTTCGGGCGCTATGTCGGCGTTGAGTACACCCAGGACATGACAGGCGAGTTTTTTGGCACCTTCCTCATTCCGTCCATCGTCCACCAGGACCCCCATTATCATCGAATGCCGCACGCGCCCATCATTCAGCGAATACGCCACGCCATCGTACAGGTGGTATGGACCCAGGGCGACAACGGCAAGGGAATGCTGAACTACGCCAACCTTGTAGGCTTTGCCATCGATGATGAAATCGGCGACCTGTACGTTCCCGATCGCGGCACCAATCTCCCCGCCAGCGCCTCCCGCTACGCCATCGGGTTCGCCCTCGCGCCCACTGACAACTTCATCACCGAATTCCTGCCCGACCTGGCCCGCCGCATCCATTTCCGCGTCGTCCTGGTCCAGCGCATCATCGACCAGGTCGCCAAAACCGAAGGCGGCGGATCGTCGCAGTAGCCACCCTAAGCCTTTGTTCAGCAAGAGCTTTGCGTCCTGCACTGGCTCCGTTCCCGCACCCCGCTCGCCGTTCAACTCGCCGGAATTGCCATTCAAGTAGCGATTTCCCCATTCGCTGCACCTGCGTTGGATTGACTCGCGCGCGAAGTTACTCTGTTACTGGGTTTTAAGGTCCCCGCTGGCTTTCGCACAATGTATCCGCCGACCCAGCCTGCGAAACAAATTCAAGCAACCACATTTCAAGAGGAGCATCGCAAACAATATGGCCAAAGCGATTAAGTATGCCGAGAAAGCCGCTGTTTACGCGGCAAAGGGCGCGTGGGTAGTTTTCGAGCGGTTTAACCGCATCAGCCCTAACCCGTCCTTTACGCCGAAATGGAGCGAAAAGCCCCTCCTCAAGAGCTACCAGAAAGAAAAGCCGCCTCTCGGCTGGCCGCGCACCACCGACTCTCTCTGTCCCAAGTGCGTCCCCGAGATCCGCAAGCAAATCATCGACGGCAAGCTCCCCCATGAAGTCCTTCTGAATGAGAAGGTTGGCGAAATAAAGGCCCAGATCATCGAGCGCGACGGCAAGATCCTGATGGTCAAGGACTGCCCCAAGCACGGCCACTTCGAAGACGTCATGTCCATCGACCCGGCGTTTTTCAAGCACCTCGAAGAGAGCTTCCCCGGCCGCGACATCCGCGCCCACGGCGAGGGCGACAAAAATCTTCACCACCACGGCACCTCGACCATCACCAACGGCCGCGGCTCGGTGCTCACAATTGACCTCACAAACCGCTGCAACATGATGTGCGACCCCTGCTTCATGGACGCCAACCAGGTTGGCTTCGTCCACGAGCTCACGTGGGAAGAAATCAAGACCATGCTCGACAACGCCATCACCGTCAAGCCCAAGCGGCAGATGAGCGTCCAGTTCTCCGGCGGCGAGCCCACACTCTCGCCCTACTTCCTTGACGCCGTCGCCTACTCGCGCAAGGTCGGCTACAACAGCGTCCAGGCCGCTTCCAACGGCATCGAGTTCGCCAAGAGCAAGGAACTTTGTCGCGCCGCTGCCGAAGCGGGCCTCCGCTACGTCTACCTTCAATTCGACGGGATCGGTAACGCCGCCAACTCCCACCGCAAAGTCGGCAACCTGTTTGACGTAAAACTCCAGGCCATCAACAACCTGCACGAAGCCGGCGTCGAAATCGTACCGGTGACGACCATCATCAACGGCATCAACAACGAGCAGGTCGGCCACATCATCCAGTTCGCCCTGGATAACCCCAAGAAGATCAGCTTCCTGAGCTTCCAGCCGGTCCGTTTACCGGCCGCGACGAGGACATCACCGAAGAGCGCCGTGTTGCCCAGCGCTATACGCTCTCGCACATGGCCCACGACGTCAAGAAGCAGTGCGGCATCGGCGAGCCGGAGCGCGACTGGTTCCCCATCAGCTTCATGAGCACCTTCTCTGACTGGGCCGATCTGATCCATGGGCCCGCCGCCGAGTGGGGCCAGCTCTCCTGCGGTTGCCACCCTAACTGCGGCATCGGCATGGCGCTGATGATCGACAAGGAAACCAAGGAAGCCGCGCCCGTCACCGCCTTCCTCAACATGGACAAGGTGGCCAAGGACCTCGCCAAGGTCAACGACGCGGCTCGTGGCAAGTGGCTTTCGGTGATCGGCTTCGGCCTCGCCCTGCTCCGCAACTACGATCCGTTCCAGGCGCCCACCCACTTCAAAATCACCGACATGATGAAGAAGATGGATAAGACCTTCAACGCTACCGGCAAAAACTACGGCAGCGTCAAGGGTGACCGCACGCTGGACGACATCAAGAAGCGCCGCCAGGACCGCTGGAACTTCCTCTTTATCGCAGGCATGTGGTTCCAGGACCTCTTCAACTACGACTTCCGCCGCACCGAGCAGTGCATCATTCCCTACGCCACCCAGGAAGGCGAAATCAGCTTCTGCGCCTACAACACCGGCGTGGGCTGGCGCAACATCATCGAGAAGATGCACATGACCGCCACTCTCACCAAGTGGTATGAGGAGCACGGCCGCCATGAAATCTTTGCCGGCGGCAAAAAGGTTGGCATGACCCACGTGGGCCACGATCTCGCTCTCAACATGGAGCACGTCAACGCGGAAGCCAACCATACTCTGGACACGTTGGGAATCGCCAAGAACTCCCGCGAAGAGAAGCTCCGCGCCCGCGAAGAACGTCTCAAGGCCGAAGCCGACAATGCCCGCATGGCCAAGCTCTACCGCGAGCAGGTTCTCGGTGAAAAGCCGGTCGAAGGGCTGGTCACCCTCGACTCCATCGCCCCCGCCAAACCCGCAAAGCAAAAAGAAGCCGACCTAGTCGCCGGCGACTAGGACTGGCCGTCCAGGCAACCGCGCCTTCGGCGCACATCCTTTAACCTTGGTTCTCCTCACAACAAAGGCCGCCCTTTTCGGGCGGCCTTTGCGTTTCACTGTGTCATCCTGAGCGACCGCAGCGCAGGGAGTCGAAGGACCTGCATTTTTCACTACCGCCCCAATCCGCACGAACATGGGTGGGGCACCCGGGCGGGTGGCCCACATCTCAGAGAAGCTTTCCCGCGACGGACATTGGGTGCCCAGGTCTCGCTTCTGAGACCGGGGAGACCACGAAACTTCGCAACTTGAGCAAACGCTCACGCCCGCTCATGCGGCATGCTGAATGGCCAGTAGCGTTACATCGTCCATCCCCGGGTTAGCGCCGGCGAATCCGCGCAGGTCCTCAAGACAGGCCGAGATGACTCCGGCCGGGCAGCACGAAATGTGCCGCCCAACCAGCTTCGTTACCCGATCGACGCCATATTCGCCGTCCTCTCCGCCGGCTTCAGAGAGACCGTCGGTGAAAAGGAAAAGCATGTCGCCGCCACACAATTGCAAACGGGCGGAAGTAAACGAGGCTTCGCGAAACATTCCAAGCGGAAAGCCGGTTGACTCGAGCAGCCGGATTCCCTTCTGCTGAACGGCAATCACAGGTAAATGACCTGCATTAAAGAGTTCAATGTTGCCGAGCTCGACGTCGCCGCCTGATTTGGCGCGCCCGCAGACGAGCGTGGCGTATTGTCCGGAAAGCCCGCTGTCACAAAGAAATCGATTAATGTGTTCGACAATCTCCGCCAGCGGAAGCCCCATTCCGATCAAGCTGCGGAACAGTGCGTGGAGTTGCGCCATCCGCATCGATGCCGCCACGCCCTTTCCCGAAACATCGCCGAGCATGAAGAAGAGCTGTCCATCGAATGGGTACAGGTCGCAATAGTCGCCGCTGACTGGTCCGATCGGTGCGTAGTGATAGCTTGTTTCCCACCCGTCAACTTTCAGATCTGCTGGCGGCAACAGGCCCCGTTGCAGCTCGGAGGCCAGATCGAGATCGCGCTGAAGCTCAACACGTTGATGCTCAGTCAGATGGTCGAGGCAATAGCGAATCAGCGGATCGGCCATCAACCGGTCCCGTTCCACGGTGTCATGGCAGGTTTCGCACAAGCCGTAGGTACCGGCAGCGAATCGATCTAATGCCGAATCCACTTCACGTAATAAGGCTCCAAGATTCGCGTCGCCCGGCGTTAGCGTAATAACAGTCTCAAGGCGGCGCTTGCGCTCCCCCAGTTGGTTATGCAGGAAATCCATGTCGGCCGCTGCCATCGAAGTACCCTCAAGGTCATGGGAAGTACGT
This sequence comes from uncultured Acidobacteriota bacterium, assembly GCA_963718435.1. GTDB lineage: Bacteria > Acidobacteriota > Terriglobia > Terriglobales > Acidobacteriaceae > Telmatobacter. The sequence goes on from CAVQZQ010000108.1 coordinate 32,630, forward strand.
TTTTTTGATTCTCCAACCCGCGTTGCGGCGTCAATAGTTCTCTATTCTCGCGCGGCAAATGGCCAGGTCTGACCACCATTAGAATGGGTGCCCCATGTCTCGCTTCTGAGACATAGGATATAGAGCACAAAAAAGAGCGCGGCCGCAGCCGCGCTCTCTCCTTTGTCCCGATTGTATCTAGCGTCCCGACGCCACGACAAGACTAGCTACCACGCCTGTAGCGACAGCCGCCATAACGTAATTTCCATCCACTAACCGCCATTCATAGCCGTTCGGCGGCCGATGCAGATGGTATTGCCGGTAATCGACTCTCTCTCCGCGATCCCAGTCCTCGTGCCTCATGTGATAACCCTTCTTCCATTCCTCGTGCTTCACATAGTGGTGATTGTCGCGGTTGTCATGGTGATCATCCTGGGCGAAGGCAACTCCGCCCGAAAGAATCGCTGCCAGGGTCGAAAAAGCTAATGCCTTATGGATACCATTCATAGTCACTCCTGTTTTCCTTGGGGATTTTTTTGAACAAGATACTCGCCTTGTTCTTCGGCCTCCGCATCTCGTGCGCGGATGCGCCGATACCACCTTCACCAGACGAAGAACCGGTCCAAATCGTCTCAACCGGCAACCTTCCTGCTTAGATGCAAACGCCGTCAACCCCAATACTTCCCACATCTAAAGCACGGCATGGCTTACACTTGGCGGACGGCCGGGGTAGCCCAAATCCCGCCTTTCGGGGCTTGGGAAACAACGAACCCAAGCCGCCGCCCAACGTCTCTTTACTTGTCAAGCCCTCTCCCCATTCACCCCGCTCAAACTCTTGAAAACAAGGCCCAAGGGTCCACCTCCCAATTGCAGATTGATTCCCACATCGCGTTATCCTGAAGACACCTAAAGCAAAACCGCAGCGCCAAGCCGTTTCAACCTCGCTCCACACGTTCGGGCAATCACCCGGGAGACACGCCTTCCAGCCGTCCCGTTAACTCGCAGCAAATGAGACCAAATGCGCATGAAAGTGCGCTAAAACGCAATCAAATACGAGCAAATCGAAGCAAATTTACCGGCTAAAAAAGGCTAACGTCTTTGCGATGAGCGAGGTGGAGGAAGATTCCTTCGATCTCTAAAAAGAGGCTGTGAAGCTGTGAAACTGTAACGTTGTAAGGCTGTCATGAGGGCGCCTGGCGGGTGACTCGGGTCTGACTGAGATGGGAATCCGCCCGCCGGGTTTATGATGAGGGCCGAGTCCCGAACCTTACGGAGTGTGTCCCATGAGAAGCGATTCCAAACCCGCGCCCAGCCAGGGCCGCCGCGACTTCCTCAAAGCCAGTGGCGCTCTCACCGCCGCCCTGCTCGCGCCGTCCGCGCTGGCCGACACCCCGAAGACCATGCCCGCATTGCCGTCGAACCCCCGAACCACCAAGGCCATGCCCACGCGCAACCTGGGCAAGACCGGTTACAAGGTCGGCATCTTTTCGCTCGGCGGCCAGGCCGCCCTCGAGAAGCCGAACAACTTCGACGTCGCCGTGCCCATCGTCGAGAGGGCGCTCGACCTCGGCGTGAACTACATCGACACATCTTCGATCTACGGCGGTCCGGAGCGCTGGAGCGAGCAGTATGTCGGCAAGGTCATGGCGCACCGCCGCAACGAAGCCTTCCTCGCCACCAAAACCAAGGAACGCACCCGCGACGGCTCCATGCGCATGATCGAGAAGTCGCTGCAACTGCTCCAGACCGATCACGTCGACCTATGGCAGCTGCACGATATCGGCACCATGACCGATATCAACGAGGTCTTCGCCAAGGGCGGCGCAATGGAAGCGCTTGTCGAAATGCAGCAGCAGAAAGTGGTGCGCTATCTCGGCCTCACCGGCCATTACCGTCCTGATGCGCTCATTGAGGGCATTCATCGCCACGACTTCGACACAATTCTCATGGCCATGAACGCCGCGGACCCGCACCACTACAGCTTCAACGAGCACTGCTGCCGCTTGCCGTCGAAAAGCAGATGGGCATTATCGGCATGAAGATCCCGGGGCGCGGCGCATCCTCTCCACCTGGACGCCGCCGCCTATCGAAGAGCAAAAACACTCATGGGAAGGCATGACCATCCAGACCGACAAGCCAGGCACGCTGAAGATGCGCGAGGCGATGTACTACACGCTCTCGCGCCCTGTGAGCACCGTCATCATCGGCTGCGACACCATTCCACAGCTCGAAGAGAATGTGCAGCTCGCGCGCGAATTCACGCCCCTGAACGACACCCAGGCAGCCGAACTGGTTGCCCGGGCTGAACCTTGCGCCAAGCCTTCGCTCTTCTTCCGCTTCTACGACCGGCCGTAAGCAACCTGCGGTGCGGCTAACTGCGCTTGCGCGCTAGGCAGAACAAAGAAGCCCTGCTGCGCGGTGTGGCTGACCGCGCTTGCGCGCCTGACTAAACCTCATCCTCGCGAGGTTCTTCGTTGGGAGGCAACCGCCTTCGATGAAGGGCGCGTCGAAGCGATGGCTTTGCGTGATCCAGCTCTCATCCTTTTCGCTTGCGCAGCACCCACGTCGTCATGCACCGGTAATCCTGCACGATTGTCGTTTTCAGTGGGTCCACGAGCACCGCATCCATCTCCTCGACCAGGTCCATCAGCATCTCTTCGTCCACCAAAAACCACTTCGATCCGTCGCCGACGATGTAAATGTTTTCCTTCACCCGCTCGAAATCCATACCGATCCGTGACCCCAGACGACAGAACAGCATCCCGCCGGGCCGCAACACCCGCCAAAGTTCCGCCAGCATGCTCCTGAAGTGCTCGTCGTCCCGCGCAAAGTGCAGCACCGACGAGCAGATCACCACATCCGCAAACCCGTCTGCGAAGGGCATCCGCTCGATCGATCCCACTTGAAAATTCTCCGCCGGCAATCCCGTCTCCAGCGACGACGACAGGCGGCGCACATGCTCGATCCCATCTGGGTCTTGATCGAGCGCGAAGACCTCGGCACCCTCGCGCAGCAGGTACACGAGATTCCGCCCATAGCCGCATCCCGCGTCGAGCACGCGCATGTCCCCTGCAACGTTTCCGCGCAGAATTTGATCGAAGACATAGATGTCGATTTGCCCGAACTGCTCCTGAACGCTCAAGCCCAAGTCAGCCTCTCTTCTACCTCGTGCAGTCACGCAGGCGTCGATTGCAGCCGCGGCGACGTTGACGTCACTCTGATGAGATCAGCCTTCGACATTGTGATATAGGCGATAATGCTCGTCGTGAATGGACGCGAACGGCCGCAGCGTCACCGGCCCGCTCGCGGTCTTCATCTGCCAATCTGTCGATCCCGCGGACACCTGCGTCACCGCCAGCAGATCCCGCCTGCGCAACGTGGCCGGAATCTCTCCAACACTGAACAACGCCAGCGGCCCATGTACCGACGCCATCAAGTTAGGATGCTGCGGGTCCACAGCTTCGAGCGAGGTAGGCATATCGAACTCGACCTCAATCCGATCGCCCCTCTTCCAGGTGCGATCAATGCGCGCGAACTTGCCCGGCTCCGGGCCGGAGACAATCCGCTTCCCATTTACCACGACCGTCGTCTTGGAGCCAGCCCACGCAGGAATGCGAAGGTATACAGGGAACGCCGTCGGTGTGCCAACCGCAACTTCGATCTCCATCGTCGGCACATGCGGATAATAGGTCTTCTGCGTCAGTGTAATTCGGTCTCCACCCCGCTTCCACGTTACCCTCGAAGGCACATAGAGATTCACGTACACGCCTTCGCATCGTTGAAGTAGGAGCTTATCCCATAATCCGCCGTAACCTGCGAAAACGTCCCCGTGCAGCAATGCCACTTATATGGGTGATAGAACTTAGATCCATCTGTGTTGTAGTCGGAGTAGTAGAATCCGTATCCATCTTTCTCGATCGGCTTCGCACCCAGAATGCAGTTATAGAGCACGCGCTCCATGCTGTCGCCATACCGGCTGTCCTTGGTGGCCCGCAACAGGTAACGAGTGATCTTGAAGTGCGCGTACGACCCGCAGGGCGTTTCAAAACTTGAGTGCGTCTTGGTCAGGCTCTCGCCAATCTCGCCGCTGCCCGGCTTGCGGAAATTCTCGTCCGGTCCCCAGCCGCCGGTGGCAAAACTCTGCGTGTGCGCAGAAACTCGAAGCCATTCTTGGCCGCGCGCAGATACTTCTCGTTGCCCGTCACAAAATAAGCCTGCATGGCCAGCTCATCGCGTTCACATGGCTGTACGCATGCTTTCCCGGCAGCACGTTCTGCCCCCGCAAGCGGATCCCAGTACCAGTCGTCAGCCAGAACCGAACGCCCATGTCTCTGTAGCGGCTCCCCGCGCCGCGCTGCCAAGCCAGAAAGAGGTTCTCCGGCAGCGTGTACGGCTCGTCCCAGCAGAAGGACTCATCAGCGTGCGGCTTTGCATACTGCTCCGCACGCGACAGCGGCCCCGGCGGCAGATGCGCCTCAACCGAATCAGTGCGGCGTCCAGCGCCTTGAAAGCCATCGGCGCGTCGGCAAACTCATGCGCGTCGATCATGCCGATGGAAATCTTGTCGTAGGTATACGCAGGAAACCGATTATCGTCCCAGAAATTCGCCGTGATAGCCGGCGGCAAAGTCGCCACCAGCCTGTGCACCTTCTCTTGCGTCGCCTTGTCGCCAGTCGACAGCATAATCGCGCGCCAAGCCCGGAGAGGTACTGCCCAAAACTGTGGCCCGGCGCAAAGCCGTTGTCCCCCGGCTCATCGAGGTGCGTCGAGCGGCGCCCAACCATACCATCCGCCCATCTCCTCGCCCGGCGCAGGCAGCCCCGCTCGCTCCCGAAACGGTTTCAGCAGCGAGTCTTCATCGATGCCTGCATAGAATGCGTGGTTCCTGTCGAATTGTTCGCGGTGTGGTCCATCCAGCAAGGCGACATCGCTATAACCAAACTCAGTCAACGGCGAAGAACTCGCCGATTCATTGCCAGCAGTCGCGAAGCCATCGCGCGCCTTGACCAGGGAAGCAGCGGCAACCGCCGCGCCAGTCTTCATAAATGTTTCGCCCACACCATTCAATTGTCACATTACGTGGATCTCGGCCCTCGTGTCTTGGGCAGAAGATGCTGTGACCGCATGCTAAGCTTCATCCCACAGACGGATTCCTTTGGATTTCACCAGCGCCGCCAACTTGTGAGATAGGTGGCGGCGCAGCAAGGCAGAATCCATTCTCGTCGCTGTGAGGTATTTTTCTATTGGTCTCTCCTATATAGGCAGATGCTTTGGGCTCGTAAATCTTCTGCCGTTTCAATCTCTGAGGCATTGTCGAAGATAACGCGTTCCCCGGCCGCAAAGGGTTAGGGTTGCGCTGGGAGATGGGCGCTCGAACACGACGAGATAGGATCCGAGCGGTCGAGAGATCCCGACGAGAAGGGGAATGGCTGGGGCCATGAGTTAAGCCGAGCGGGAAGTAATCATGGAACGGATGTGCACAGAATAGACATCGAAAAGAAAGGAAGCAGTGAGAGGAGGAGTGATTTAGGGGAGGAGGCATGGTATTTATTGACGTTGGGAAAGCGGCGACTTGGACAGCGCAGGGCCTTACCCCATCGGGGGCCTGTTAAACCCAGGGTGTGCGACACCGTGACAGAGGTTACAATTCAGACCTGCTTTGGGATTGTAAGTCTTCCGTGAAATTTGAGTGTGCGGGATATCGAAAGTGAAAACTCTATGCGATTACTTAGCTGGCCTTAGAAGGCTGACTTACCGAGAGGCCTATGACACAATATAGGAGATCGGGGGTAAAACCAACAACAATATGTAGCTCCCTTCTCGTCCCGGGCATCCCTGCAGTCTAAAGTCTACTATAGCGGGTATTATGCTGGCTTTCACGCCGATCCACGCCTGAGCATTCTTATTGTTTGCTGGTCAATTCCTGGACTCAATTCATATGGCCAAGTTGCGAGTGCGGTACTGGACCTGCTGCCTAACGCCAGTTTCTTTGAGGCTACGGAAAGTCCCAGGCCAAACGGATTTCCTTTTCTAAAAATATTTTTGAATTATCAGCAGAAATTTGCTCGATATGGAGAGTGTCCTTACGGGAGCTACAACAACGACATACGAAATTTCGCCTAAAGACGTTACACCTGACATAGAACTTTACGTGGAAGGGAAACTCACCAATAAGCTAGCGTCTAACTTACAAGACTTTAAGAAGGAATTCGCAGAAGAACTGGCTCAGGAAGTGGATGGGATGTTTCTAATGGCGCGACTGCAAGCCAATCGCATACAACCTGGCTATGACACCAAACACACTGTGAGAGGACTTATCAACAACCCGCATAATTTAGTGAAGCATACGAAAGGGAGATGTGGCACATAAACGATTTGGAAGACGACGAGAAAAGGT
>CAVQZQ010000109.1:0-4484 GCA_963718435.1 uncultured Acidobacteriota bacterium
GGAGCTGCTGCCCCTGGCGCGCACACTGCTCGCCGAACAGGGACGCGAACCGCTGCCTCTTCCGCCACTGCCTGATTGCGCTCCGTGGCACTGCCCCCGATGCGGAAAAGCCATGCGCGTCGTTGAGCGCTTCACCGCTGCAGAACTCTATTTCGCAGGCCTGGATTCCTCATGAACAACGTCGCCAACACGCTCCGACGGCTTGCTCCCTGCACGTCTCCGTGGCGGTGTGTGCATCGCCCTCAAAACAGCTCCATCGCTACACGCAATCGCATCCTGGAATCGCCGCTTCGCGGATCGCACTGCCGTCGCCTCACCGCTGTTCATCGTCAGCGACGAAAAACCGGCCCTCAGAATCACTCGCCGGAAGTCCTGACGCTATTCAATATCCATAATCCCAGTCAGGATCACCGCGACCCAGCCTGCGCCTTCCTTCTTACCACCTAATCGAAAACGCCTCGCAAACAAATCTCACCTACCCCGACGCCGTCGTGCGCGAGGCGTTTCCGATGTAGGCTAGCGGTTATACCACCGGAACTCAGAAATCGGCGAACTCGTCCCTTGTGGGCAGGTGAATTGCCCGGGAAGCGTTTACTCCGAAACGCCAGTCGACTGTTCAACGAATTCTTGGACGAGTTCGGCCAGAATCTTCCCACCAATGCTATTCAGGTGCACTCCGTCTGTGTGAAGATGCCAGCCGTTCATTGCGGCAATTTCGTCCGGATTCTTGCCGAGGATCAAGACACGGAAAGCATCGCGATACATCGGGAGAAACTGAAAGGAATCAAAAGCGCGGCCCGGTGATGCAGCAATCTCGTCGCACAGGCGTTCAAAGACTGGCAAATACTTAAGCCCGTCTTGCAACGCGATTTCGCGCACGATTGCACTGCATTCGGCGAGATATTGGTTCAATCTTTGCTGGAATGGCTCAGCAGAGTGCAGGTTTTCGCCAATCGGTGTCAATGAGCAGAGTGCTATTTCGGCGGTGGTACAGAGCTTCAGGCGGTGCGCCAGAAGGGCCATGTTCTGACGATAAGAGTTCGGCAGACGGCTCCGCGGAAATGCCTTTGAATATCCGGTAGAAGCGGCGTGCTTTCGCTGAGGCTCGTGCCAGTACATCATTCCCACCAACGAGCACAACAACTTTGTCCGGACGCGAGCTTACGACTTCAGATACCCGCTGCAGAGCGTTATACGCCAGGTCTCCACCAACACCGAAATTACGGAACTGGATATGCTTGTCTGCCAGGTTCCGGGCCAGTGAACCGACCCAGTCATACGCCTGGCCCTTACCGGCAGTGGTGCTCGAACCGAGGCAGGCTACGATCATCCGATACTCTCCTTATCTTTCAGTGGCGCAGACCCGACTCGACGGGTTATGCCTCCTCAGAGATACATAAGGGCTTAACATCCGAAGGCGAACCCAGCGGTTGGTAGGCGACACGTCCGAGAGGCGCCAATTCGCCCGGAACTCAGAAAATCGGGGATTTTTCCGAGTGCGAGGCCTGTTGAACGCATTGGTAATCCAGCACCAATTGAGATCTGGTCTTGGAACCTACTTTCCAATTCTTCAGCGATGGGAATCAAGCCTTGTTTGAGCATTCAGCTTCAATCTTCATCTTATTCGGGCTTCGAGCGCACTCGAGCGCCTGAGCCTAGCCAGAATCGAAGCGCCCACGCGACCAATGCTCCTACCCCACCACTCAAAGGCACAACGGCGGTGTGCCACACAAGCACGTGCGCGGCCTGGAAGTTCGGGCAATGCAACTCCAGCACTCCAACACCGGCGAGGCCTCCGAGCGTGCCTGCCACCCATCCGGCGGATACAGAGTCCGCGAAGCCGCGACGGAGCAGCAGCCAGGCGAGCAATGGGCAGAATGGCGTGGAGGAAGCCGGTAAGCAGGCACACGACGCCAATGGAGAAGAAGTGGTCCATTTGATAATCGAGGAACAGGAACGCGAACACGGCAAGCAATGCCACGCTGCCTAATCCCAAAAGCGCGCCCGGAGAGATGCGGCGCGGCTTCCAGGGATCGTGTCGTACACGAACACATTGCCGCTCAGGCAGGCAAGGATAACGAGCGCGGAAAGATCAGCGAAAGTTCAAGGATATCCATCTTTTCAAATCCGAAGAATCCTGCGCGGGCTGCACCCGCCAGAGAAACGGCCGTGCAGACCAGGATCAGTCCGCCCGTCATCACCCAGGTTGGTGGCAACGGGCGAACGGGCCGGAGCGACAGCTTGATCGAGTCAGCGATGCGTTGGAGCGTCTCCGGCATCGGATCATGCGGAGCGTTCGCAGCCTTCTTCAGGGCAGTGTCAATCTCTTCATCTTTCACGAAATTCCTCCGCTCTGCCCCTTCCCGAACCCGCTGGCGCTCATCGTTTCCCTCAACTTTTTGTACGCTCTGTGTACTTTCTGCTTCACCGATCCCACACTGGAAGACGTGGCGCGTGCAACCTCATCCAACGACATTCCCGCCACCTTCAACATCTCGATCACCTCACGTTGACTCTGAGGGAGCGGCGCCAACAGTGCCTCCAATTCGTCAGCGCGATCGGAATCTCCGGGAACGGCTGCTACATCTTTCGACATTGCCTCCAGTTCTCGCTCGCCGACAACGGTCCGGACCGATTTCCGGTAATGGTCAACGCGGATGTGCCGTGCAATCGCGTAGAACCAAGGCAGCGCCGGTTCCCCGGGACGATAGGTGTGCCGCACCTTGTGAATGCGAAGCCATGTCTCCTGCAGCAGATCTTCGGCATCCACGCGGCTCCCGGACTGCGCCACAAAAAACCGATGCAGCTGTGGGCTGACGCGCTCGACTAGATCCGTGGCCGCAACGAAATCGCCCTCTTGATAGCGGGCCATCAGCAGTTCGAGATTGCTTTCCGGGTACATGCGTCGGAACGTCTTCTGCAATCTTTACCAGCGCCAGCGTGTTCGCGCAAATCGGTCCCCGCCGTCAAGCGCGTTTGAACTCAATTCAATCCCATAGCGAGTTGTTCGATGGAGAGCGCTGGCAAGTCACGCCGAGACCAAATAAGTTCGGATACTTTTAACTTCGGATGACCCGGCAAGCCAAGCGTAACTTTTCACCGATCCAAATCGAATACCCATCTGTGAAATGCTCTGCTTCCGGGACGATCCAGCAAAGTCGCGGTTGGGGCGCACTTTCAACACGAAGCCCAAGGAGATGGCGATGAATCTTCAATTGCTCCAGAAATCTGGCCTGTGGCGCTCCGGCTTTACGCTGGCCGCCATATTTCTCACCAGCGTACTGGCCGTAGCCGGGCAGAAGGAACGCAGCGCATTGGTGATCACGAGCACGAATGACGCAACCGGCAACTCTGTCGTGGTGTTCAAGCTTGATAACTCGGGAACCCCCTCGCTGACCTTGGCGGAAACGCTGCACACTGGTGGCAAGGGTGGTGCGAGCACGAACGCAGGAATTCTCCAGTTCAAGGACGATCTCGGAGCGGTGGCGAACTACGGCTCGAACACCGTGAGCCAATTAGTGCGGTCCGACAATTCCATCGCCATTCGGAAAACGATCCACCTGGCGCCTGACTGCGCGATGCCCGATTCTGTCGCGTTGACCAGGGAGCATCTTTTCGTTGTCGGCGCCAATTGCGCTGAGAGTCATGCGTGGCCTTCTGGCTCTCCTGATGGGCCCATCGTGAGCCTCGCCGATCCCTCAGCGGCGCAGATAGCAGTTGGCAGAAACTGGGCGGCCGTGACAATGAGTTCAGGATCCCTTCTTCAATTGCCGCTTACACAGGACGATGGGGTGTTGAGCGGAACAAGCAGCGCCATTCCACTTCCTGGCGACGCGGATATGGTTCCTCTGGGGGCTGCGTTCTGGGGAAACATTCTGGGCTTCACTCCGGCCCACAGCCCTGACAGCTTTGCCATCGTGGATGAAGACCGAAATCTCACCCCGATAGCCGGACCGACACCGTCGTTCCCGGTAAATGCTCCCTGCTGGGTTGCCAAAGGATCAGGAAATATCTGGTACACCGGTAATTCTCCCGGTCACGCGATCTCCATCTTCTTCAGCGACGGCCAGGGCGGAGTGTTCTACAAATCGGTGTCCTTGCCGGGTGCGCCGTCGGACATAACGGTGTCTCCTGACCGTAAGTGGCTCGCCGTCATTTACGCAGCGGGCAGCAACGCATATGTCACCGTCTTCTCCATTGACGAGCATGGTGACCTCACAAATGTGGCGACCTCGAGTTCAATTGGTGTCGCTTCTTTTAACGGCGTGGCGTTCAGCCAATAGCCATAGGGTCATCCTCGTCTTGCCTGGCGGGCGTTGCTCGCCTGGCAGAATCGACGAATTAGGAAGTCAGGAGTTTGGACTGAACACGTTTTACGGCAACGAATACGGCCTCAGCTAGTTAATAGAAATGCCCAAAGCGGTAGGCGTGCCGCTCCGCCGCATTTTCATCATCGCGAACAGAGGTGGGCAATCCGGGGATTA
>CAVQZQ010000110.1:0-63685 GCA_963718435.1 uncultured Acidobacteriota bacterium
GTTTCGTTCGCACGGAGGTGCGGTTCTTCTGGACACAATCCGGCGCGAATCGCCGGTCCACGAGCGCAGGATAGCGGGTTGCCGGTAACGTTCTATGCCGGTGAGGACGTGGCAGTCGACGGAACCGGGGAACAACAGTATGCTCAACTGGAGTCTGGAGCGACAGCAGGATCCGTCCGAGTCAGCCATCCGAGCAGAGCGAGTGAAGTGCATGAGTTCTTCAACACACAGGCTTTTGTCACGCCAAACGCTGAGTCTCTCGGTACGTACGGAAATTCAGGCAAGGGGTTGATCACCGGGCCCGCGTATGCGAATACGGATGCTGCCATGCTGAAGGACTTCACTCTGCATGATTCTTATAAGCTTCAATTCAGGGCAGAGAGCTTTAATACGTTCAATCAGGTTGTTTTCTCAAACCCGAATGCAACAGCGACAAGTGCAGCATTTGGACAGATTCAATCCACGGCAAATACAGGGAGACAGCTTCAGCTTGCATTAAAGCTGCAGTGGTAATTTTATTGTCCACTTGACGCTGTAAGGGTTGGGTCGGACTCATGTGCCTGTACTCCGGCTACTGGGTCCAACGGCCGTTCGCATTCGACCTCAAGACAGACCGAACGACGCTGGAAAATGCGGCACTCCGGGTAGTCGTCGATCCGAAAACTGGCCACTATGAAGCGCTCGCTGCAAACGCCTGCGGTTTCTCAGCTCCAAGCATGTGTCGACAGGCCCAGGGAGTGCGACGCGTGGAATATCGATCCAGGCACGCTGGATAAGCCCCCGTCACAACTGAAGCAGACGGACTCCGTCCAGTTGATCCACTTCGCGCCGTGGTCCGGGTTTCTCGCCGTTGGCAGAATTCGAAGTTTGTACCAGATGTCGTTCTGGACGCGGGCAGCGATCAGGAAGCGGTCGTCAATGATATCGATTGGCATGAAACTCATGTTCTGCTGAAGGTAGCGTTCCTCTCTCCGCTCCAGCGCTTTCGCAATCTATGAGATTCGCTATGGGACAATTCAGCGTCCCACCACACGCAATAACGTCTGGGTTTTAGAACGCAAATAAGACATCGATTTTAACGGAGTAATGATACAAACCGATCATGGACATTTCTGCTTCGCCTTCCGTCGCCGTCAACCGCCGCCGCTTTCTGCGCCAGAGCTTTGCCTTCAGCGCCCTGGCCAGTCTTGGATCAATTCCGTCCTTGGCCGGTTCTCTGTCATCCAGTCCTGCGCTGGACCCTTCCAGGACCGCGGAGCTTCTGATGGTTGGGGACTGGGGCTACGACGACGATCACACTGCGCAGTCCCGAGTCGCCGCAGGCATGCGCAGCTACGCCCAAGCGAAGGGTGTCAACCCGAAGGCTCTGCTGATGCTAGGCGACAATTGGTACGGAGAGCTTGCCGGCGGCGCGAATTCGTCTCGTTGGCAGACGCAGTTCGAAGCGATGTATTCTGCTGACGCCTTCCCCGGTCCGGCCTACGCCATTCTCGGCAATCACGACTACCAGAAGTGGCCTGAGAGTAAGGTAGCGGCCGAGCTCGAATACGCGCGCAATGGAAAAACCCGTTGGACCATGCCCGCCCGCTGGTACCGCTTCGAGTTTCCGGCAAAAGACCCGTTGATTACCTTTCTTGCGCTCGACAGCAACATGCCCTTTAAGGATGGAACGTCAGAGCGTGGGCGGGACTTCACTCTCACGCCCGCGCTGCAGGCAGAACAACTGGCCTGGCTCGAAGCCGAACTCAAGCATCCGCGGACAACGCCATTCCTAGTTGTAATGGGTCATCACCCGGTCTATTCGGACGGGCCGCATGGAGATCACCCGGTACTGGTGCACGACTGGGACCCCCTATTCCAGAAGTACAAGGTCGATCTGTATCTGGCCGGCCACGACCATGATCTGCAGCATCTCGAATTTGAGGGGCATCCGACGAGTCATTTCCTCTCGGGGGGCGGTGGAGCGGATCTGTATAACCTCAAACTCGATCCTGCGATGCGCGGTCCTTTCGCCCAGAAGGTATATGGCTTCAGCCATCTTGCTGTCACTCAAGAGCTGTTAACGCTTCGGCATCTCGATGCGGGCGGCCGCATTCTGCACGCCTTCACAAAGACGCCTGAAGGTAAGATTGCTATCTCTGGTTAGGATAAAAAATCGGCGCGCCAAGCGTGAACGTGGTCTCAATCGCAATCCTGAGGAGTGAGTGCGCACTACTCAGCCGCGGGATAGCACATCAGCTTCGGCCGCCTTGTGGACAGCTAATGCATTCCCGCTAATTTCTGCATGGCGTGGCCATATCTCATAGCGAATTTGTCGAGGTTCCGCCAGGCAGCAGCAAGGCAGAACGGGCATTCCTGCGCGGTTTTTCATATTCCTTCACTTTCAGATTAAACTGGACTCCAAGTAGAAGAATGAGAAAAGCGAGGTTGGGAATGACGAAGAGGAGCTCGATGCCGACTCCGATGGACGGGACCGACGGCCATGAGGCAGGGACAGCCATATCGCAAGCAGGCCAAGGACTGGATGGAATGATGGCTCAGGAGCGGCGCGCCCAGATTTTGCAGATGGTGCGCAGCGAAGGCCGAGTGAAGGTGAACGGGCTGGCCAGCCACTTCAAGACATCGGCGGTGACGATCCGCAACGATCTGAATGAGCTGCATCAACGTGGGCTGGTGTTGCGTTCGCACGGCGGCGCGGTGCTTCCAGACACAATCCAGCGAGAATCGCCGGTGCACGAGCGGATGAAGGCGAATGCCGACGAGAAGCGACGCATCGGCGCCATGGCGGCCTCGCTCATTCACAATGGCGAGACGATCATTCTGGATTCGGGCACAACAACGTTGGAAATTGCCCGGCAAATCAAGAAGAAGCAAGGACTGCAGATCATCACCAACGGGGTGAATATTGCCGCCGAGCTGCTTGACGCGCGGGATCTGCAGGTATTTATTGTGGGCGGCTCGGTGCGCGGCGAGTCGGCTTCAATCAGCGGGCATTTTACGGAGGAGATGTTCGATCAGTTCTCGGCCGACAAGCTTTTTCTGAGCGGGGCAGGATGCGATCTTGAATTCGGTGTGAGCGGGGCGAACCTGGAAGAGACGATGGTGAACCGCGCAATGATTCGGATTGCGCGAGAGATCATCGTGGTGGCTGACGCCAGCAAGTTCTCAAAGCGCGGCATGTCGCGGATTGTTCCCTTTTCAGGGATTGACATTGTGATCAGCGACACGAGATTGGACGAACGAATTCAGACGAAATTGCGTGCGGAGGGCTGCAACCTGATCCTGGTGTAGCGCGGTCTTTGGGATCATAGAAATGTCTCATTAGTGCTGGAAGGAGATCGCGATCATCGATCGCGCTCTTCTTTTTCTTCGTCGGTAAGATCGAGCGAGTAGGGAGCGAAGAGGGCGTGTCTCGTCTCAGGATATCTCCCGTTGAGACGCTTCGCGTCGCGCCAAAGGATGCGATTAAGTTTCTCCGTCGGCGCGGCGTCGGGGGTTTGGAAGTTCATGTGGGCTGAGGCCAGGGCATCTCGTTTTGCCTGACCGGTGAGCTGTGCAACAGAAGGATTCATTGCGTCGATGGAGTATCTGGGTCGACGGCGGTGTAGGGCGTGAAGTCGGGAACAGATTGGAAGCTGTTCTGCATGCCGTTAGCGATCAGATCGAATAGCGACATGGTAGGGAGGCCGAGGATCAATTCAATCGTCTTAAGCATGCTGGGCTGGGAGTAGAAGGTCGAGTCGATGGAGCCGCGCATGACGTAGGGACCGATGGCAAGAGCGACGGTGCGATGTCCGTCGACATGGTCGAAGCCGGACTGGGAATCATCTTCAACAACGAGAATGAGGGACGATTTCCAGAACTTTGAATGCGAGATGCCTTCGACGATCTGGCCGAGAGCGAGATCGTTGTCTGCAAGGCAAGCTTTCGGGGTGGAGAAGTCGGGCCGCGTTCCCTGCGTATGGTCTGAGGGAAGTTGCACGATGGCCAGGTTGGGCATGTCATTTTTGACTTCCCAGTCTTTGAGGTGGTGAAGAAAGATGCTGGCTCGGACAACGTCGGGAACGGAGAGTGTCCAGTATGGGTAGTCCCTGGCCACGATCTTGTCGAGCGACAACATGGGGGTACTGATGTTGAGTTTGCCCTCGAAGCTTTCGCCATTCTCCCATTGTTTGAGTTCCTTGGTGCGTTCATCTGCGTTGATTTGATCGGCTGGGACTTCAACGTACTCGCCGAAATCTTGGACGGTCTTGCCGTGCGATTGCGCGAGATCCCAGATAAAGCCACTATTGGCCGGCGCGAGCGGATCGGAACCGTCAAAGGGATAACTGCGGCCATCATAGCCAGGCCAATAGGGGTAGTCGGTCTCGCTTGCCTGCGTTACCCACTGATGGCCATCACCGCTATCTCCTCCTGTGGCGTAGAAATTGTCGAGCAAGACAAAGTCGCGCGCCAGCTTGCGATGATTAGGAATGACCGTGTCGTCGTAGGCCTGAAGAGTGGGATCGCCGTTGCCTTCGCCGATCCCACCGAAGAACTGATCGTACGATCGATTCTCTTTGATGATGTAGACGATGTGTTTGATGGGCGAGGGATCTCCGGCGCGTAGCGGAACGGGCATGGGCGCCGGCTTGAGCTGAGCTGCAGATTCTTTCAACATACCGGTCTCGATAACTCCGACCGGTAGGTGGTTATTCTCGAGCACCGCGGTGGTATATCCAGCCAACTGGGCGGCATCGGGAACCGGAATCACATGGATGGTGCCACGACAAGAGTTAACGTAGCGGCGCGTGGGTCCTCGCTCAATCTGCGTTCCCTGGGAGAGGTTGAGCGAGTTGATGGGGGCGTTCTTCCAACCGGAACCCACACCGAGAAGAGTGGAGACCGCGAGATATTTTCCATCCGGGCTCAGAGCCAGGTCGCTCGGATACCATCCGGTCGGGATCAGACCCTGGATGGCACCGAAGTGGTTGGCGAGATCGATGACCGCGATTGCATTGATGCCTGCGCACGCGACAAAGAGCTGGCGGCCGTCTTTCGAGAGGTGGAGCGCCTCAGGAGAGATGCCTGCAATTTTACGGCCGAAGGGTTGAAGGAAAAGCGTTCTGACCGTTTGGTTGGTGAGGGTGTCGATAACCGAGATCGTGTCGGTGTTGCTGTTTGTCACGTAGAGGCGACCTTGCGGCTCCTCCCACGCCAGGGATGTAGGGTGCAAGCCGACGGCGATCTCCGCAGTGACCTTGCCGGTAGTGAGATCGATGCGGGAGACTGTTCCCGTGGATGCGATGCCGCGCCGGTCAACCACGACCTGATCCGCATCCGCTTTAATGCCGGTCTGCATGGTTCGATCGCCTGGGTGGGTGAACCTTCCCCCCCAGTTGCTGACATAGGCGACGGTCTGGGAACTGTTGATCACGGCGCCGAAAGGAGCAATCCCGGTAGGGACTTTGGCCTGGATCTGATTGGTTTCGAGATTGACGATGGCGGCCTCATCATTAAAGGTGAGAGGAACGACAGCGAGTTTTGACGGCCCACCGCCTTGGCTGATTGCTGCACCACCGACAGCGAAATCGCCGAGACGGTCGGCTACCACGCGGGAAGTTTCCCCGGTGAGGGAGACAAGCTGCACAGTACGGAGCGTTTTGCCGTTCTGCTTTTTGGTGGACGCGCCGGTGAGCAGGACAGCATCGGTCCCGGGGTCGAATGTAAGGGATTGCATGCCGCGATTGGCGACGGAATGGCCAATGTGCAGGACTTGGTTAGTCTTCCAATTGAGCTCGTAAACCAGCGTGCCCTGGCGGGAAGTGGTTTCTGCATAGACAATGTCGTCGGTGTTTCCGAAGGCAACTCCATTCACGCGGTTCTCGAAGACCGATTGGACTCCTCCCGGGGTGATGGCTTGGCGCGTGGTAGTCACGCCGGGATCGTTGACGGAGCGAACCGGCAGGACGGGATTGTCTGGCTGGGACTCAGACTGGACTACGGGTCCTGAATCCATTTTGCGAAGCTGGCCCGTTCGGGAAGATGGTGCTCTGGATTGGGCGGAGGCACCCAGGGCGATGTTCATGAAGAGAGTCAGAAATGCAAGGGGCAGGAATGGTTCCCGAATTGTGGGCATGACTTTTTCCTTTTGGTATGCGGTGGTGGTCATTACAGTGGCGCCTCTGCAGGGCTCGTAGAGAGTGGCAAATACGGATTCAAGTCGATCCTGCATTCGGGGAACATTCACGATGCCGGTGGTGCTGAGAAGGTCGAGCCTCTCTTGTTAGCACACACCGTAAGGAAACGCAATCTCCTGTCCGGACTTGCTAGATACTCTGATGGGCGGCGCGCTACTCGGTCGAGGATGGTTTTGGCCCTGCTTGGAGTCGACCAAGGCAGGCAAATGCCGGCTGGCAACGAGGATCTTCGGCGATGGTTTCCCACAAGCATAAAATTCGCCAACCTACTCATACATATATAGTTGAGAAGCACGCATTGACTGGCGAGAGAGGGTTTGGGGATGCCGGGCGGAGGGCTTGGGGCGAAATAGGATGCTCGGCTGCTGGAATAAAGGAGGATGCGGGTTTGTGTGCTGAGTGAATAGAGCCATGGAAATCTGATTATCTCCAATAGTGATGTATTGATTATGAATTATTACGAATGGTTTGACTTATTTTCGTTACTGACCTACATTTCTCTTGTACGGCAGTCGCATCGAGATTGCGATGATAGCTTTCACCTGCCTTCGGTACGGCGAAGATCTGTATCCAGTTCTCGCGGACTTCCGTGAACTGACCAAGCTAGTACTGCTGTGAGCGGACGGCAAGCGTGACCGAAGGGAAGGTCTACTGGGGCGGAGGGGAACGGAAGCGTTCTGCTCCGCCGCAGGGATTGCTTCTGCGAAAAGAACTGGGTTGGCTTGACTTGCAATGCAGCAGATGTGGCCTTCGATGAGGCCGTGATGGATCGACGCGCATTTGTGAACCTCATGGCATCCGGCCTAGTCTCCGGGACGATGCCTGCGATGGCAAGCGGCGCCGGGAACGATCCGCGCGGGCCAATTTTCTTTTCATCATTGCGGATGACATGACCTTTCGAGCCGTCCACTCGCTGAACAATGCTGAGATTCACACACCCAATTTAGATCGGCTGGTGAATCGCGGATGTGCCTTTACCCATTGCTTCCATCAGGGTGCATGGCAGGGCGCTGTCTGCGTGCCAAGCCGCGTGATGCTCAATACGGGGCTCACCGCATTCCACGCCGAAATGGGCCTTGATAAGGTTCGGTCATGGGGTCAGACTCTCGGGGCGGCCGGCTACGATACATATCTCTGCGGGAAATGGCACTTGGACGCTACCGCGCTTCAGCGCAGCTTTCGGGAATTGGGACCAATTGCGCCGGGATTTTTGCCTTCCGGATCTGCGTCGTATAGGTCGGTGACCGGCCCCGATCCGTTCTACAGCGACGCAGTGCTCGCTCCGGATCATAAAGAAATTCCTTACGTGGAAGATGCAGCCTATTTTCGGCCCAGGCTGGGAGACGAGTGGCAGCCATGGGACGAATCCAGGAACGGGCATTGGCTGCATACCGACATCTGGCTTGATAAACCGTCTGGGACGATCGAACACTCGAGCGTCGTCTATGCGGATGCGGTGATCGATCATCTCACAAAGTCAACGCCGAAACGCTCAAATCCCTTTTTTGTCTATCTAGGGTTCAATGCGCCGCACGACCCGCGCCAGTCTCCCAAGGAATATCTCGACCTCTATCCGCAGGATAAGATCGAGATTCCCCCGAACTTTTTACCAGAGCATCCATTCGATATCGTTCCCTATTTGTTGGGCCGCGATGAAGCACTCGCTCCATCTCCTCGCACCAAAGATGCGATTCAACTCCACCGGCGCGAGTACTACGCCATCATCACCCACATGGATCACCAGATAGGCCGGATATTGGACGCTCTGGAGCAATCGGGGCAGGCGTCGAACACCTATGTGATCCTGACTGCCGATCATGGTCTGGCGGTGGGTGAACATGGCCTTTTGGGCAAGCAGAATCTCTATGACTGCAGCATACGAATGCCATTGTTAATATCCGGCCCTGGGATTCCGGCGGGAAGGCGAGTGGATGAACTCGTCTACCAACACAGTATGTTCGCCACGACCTGCGAGCTGGCCGGGATTGAAGTGCCCGAGTCAGTCGAGTTTCCCAGCTTGGCGCCGCTGTTGCGCGGCGAGCCGCGCAGTTTGCACGAGGCAGTCTTCAGTTTCCACATGGCCTGCCAACGTTCGGTGCGAACGAAAACGCATAAGTTGATCGTCTACCCGCTGGTGCAGCGCATTCAGGTGTTTGACGTGGTCAACGATCCGTGGGAGATGAATGATCTGTCGGAGAATCCAGCCCTGGCCCCGGTCAAGGCCGATTTGATGCAGCGTCTCAAACACCTACAGAAGGAACTTGGCGATCCGTTGAATATCGAATTCCATATCGCCGGCGGAAGCGAACCGGTTTGATTAACTTGGCTTGAGCGCTCAGAAGGCGCAGCGGAAACCTAGATTGGATGCACTACTGTCCGGCGTACTTGCGGTGCGTGCGGCGACACGGTAACGGTTACAGTACGACTGGTGACAAAGAAATGAACCGCCTTTGATCACTCGTGCTGACCCAGTCGGAGGGCCTGTAGGATTCTCTGTTCCCGCGCTGCGGTGATAAGTAGAGTCGAACCAATCGGAACACCACTCCCAGGTATTGCCGACCATCGAGAACAGGCCGAAGCTATTCGGCGGGAATGCCTTCACGGGACTGGTGCCTGCGTATCCGTCTTCGGCAGTATCGTGATTCGGAAAGTCGCCTTGCCAAATATTGCATCGATGTTCCCCTTTAGGGTGAAGATTGTTCCCCCAGGGATACAGTTTCTGCACCAGGCCGCCCCGAGCGGCATACTCCCACTCCGCTTCCGTGGGAATACGCTCACCGGCCCATCGAGCATACGCCATGGAGTCGTTCCACGAGACGTGTACTACAGGGTGGTTCATCCTCGACCCGATCGAAGAGCCCGAACCTTCGGGGGCGTCCCATCGGGCTCCACGTACACCGCACCACCAGGGCGCAGCAGGTAATCGATCGACAACCAATTCTGAAAATCGCTCACGCGCAATGTGCAGCCAGAAGACGAATGACCATCCGAATCGCTCCGCGTCGGTGCAATACCTGGTGGCTTGTATGAACTCCTCGAAGCGCTCATTGGTTACGGGCACCGAATCGATGGAGAAAGGATTCAAGTTGACGGAACGTACCGGACCTTCGCCATCCGCTGGAAATCCCTCCTCATAGTCGGTTCCCATCAAGAAGCTCCCACCCTTCAGGGCGACCATCTCGCGGCTCAGAAGTGCTGACGCGGCCCGGGTCGTATCGTGCGGCGTGGGACGGCTGCTCGACTCCGGGTCAGGGAATTCAACGCCACGAGACGCTGCGTCGAAGCAGTCCTGCTTTGGCCGCGATCGAGGTGAGCAGCATGCGTTGGATGCTTCTCCATGAGTGGATTCATTGTGCAATTGTTCCAACAGGCCGCCTCCCGTAGCCCACGATCTGCGCCAATATTATCGGACTAACCTGAGGACACCGAATTGTTCTGGGACGTGAAAGCTCGCGCAAAAGGTGGGCCGCCATGCGAGTTCGAAATGCTCGGGGCCCTGACTGCGAAAGAAGTTGATGCGGGCGTCCAGTTCATTTGCATTACCGTCAAGTCCGATGGACGCGCGGGGGATACGCATCGCACCATACCAGACTTGACTCGGCGAATCCACGCTGGCGCTCACTTCAAATCCGGAATCCCATTGGAAGCCGAGGTCCGTCTGCCGCTTGAGGTCGACTTCCAAATCAAGCCACTCGCCTTGAGGAGAGACTTGGAACTCTTTGTATCTCCATATGGGGTCAGAGCAGGATCCGATGAAAACCTCAGCGACGTCCCAGTTCCATAATTGCTGCTGCTTGGTGTGGACGACGGGTTCGGGTTTGAGATGGAGGTCCAGATATTGGCAGACAAAGAGGAAGTAAAGCGAGGCAGCGTTCCAGCGGGACAGGATTCGTGTTTCATGGTTGGGAACGGGTTCGCCGTAAGGGCCGAAATTCATTGCGAGAACCGGAGCATCGTGCCAGAAGGAAGAGCTCGGGTCTATACCCAGGGGCGGCTCCTCATCCGACCAGAGGGAGATTGCCGGAGATGCGCTGCGGTCAGGATTCATGATTGTCATGGACTCGTCATTGTGAGATTGCGGCGACTCCACACCACTGGCAGATAAAGACCAGGAGCACCTTGGCAGCGGTGATGAGCGAATCGATTTCAACATACTCGTCGGGAGCATGCGTGTTGCCACCGCGCACGCCCCAGATGACGGCGGGAGTATGGGCAACAGTGTGAAAGACATACATGTCACAGGGAGATTCGAGGCCGATAACCGGGGGCGCTTCGCCCATAATGCGGGTTGCGCACGCAGCCAATTCAGTGACCAGGGGTTGGTCCGCGGAGATGGCAGAGCCGGGCAGCCAGCGGGAGAAAAATACGACTTCGGGCGCCAGCGCAAAGGGACTTCCCGGAAGGGCGACCAATGCATTCAGCCATTCAATGAATTCGCGATCGATGTCCTCGACCGTTTCGCCGGGCATGGTCTGCCAGAAGACTTCAATTCTGCACTCGGCCGGAGTGGACATTGGCTCCTTGGTTCCCCATGGGCCGGTGAAGATTTTGCCAATGCTGACCGGTACGGGATCGGCCACGGTGCGATAGAGTTCATGGACCTGGACGCGGGAGCGGCGCAGGGCCGCGAACTCCCGGATCTGCACCAGGAAGAATGTGAGTTGCTCGACGACGCCAGCACCCTGAGGACCCTGCTGCATGATGCCACCGGTTGCTTTGAGGATGACATGGACGCTGCGTCCGCCGCGCTGCGCAGGATGAATGCGCAGAAAAGAAGGCTCGGAAAGAACAACCGCGTCAGCATTGATGCCCTTGACGCGGCCGGCGAGTGTTCCGGTGACACCGGCGAACTCTTCGTCGATGACCGTTTCAAGCAAGAGATCTCCATCAAGGGAGATGTTCATCTTGCGCAGGGCTTCGAAGACAAAGAGGTTGGTGGCCACGCCGCCTTTCATATCGTTCGACCCGCGGCCGTAAAGGCGATTGCCTTCGATGGCGCCGCTAAACGGGTCTCCGGTCCAGGGTTGCGAGCCGATGGGCACTGTGTCGACATGACCGGAGAGCAACAGCGAACGGCCCTTTGTGGCGCCCTTGAGCTTTGCAGCGACGTTGGGGCGATTCTGAAAATTGCGGCCAGAGCGGAAGAGAGGATGCTCTTTGAGGCCCTCGACTTCATCTATGGTGTAGGAGTTTACCTCGCAATCGAGTGCCGACAGCAATTTCAGGATGTGCTGTTGACAATCAGCCTCGCTGCCCAAGGGCGGGGTGTTCTCAGAGGGGATGCGGACGAGATCCTGGAGCATTGTCACCAGTCGGTCGGCATTCTCATCCACATACGCAAGCAGCTTCCTTTCCAATTCAGGTCGAATCACTAAATCTCCTCACCTTTCCATTGGCTGGGCCTGACCTTGAATCCACGGGTCTGAAAGCCAAGGTAGACCGCTCCGGCAGCCAGCCACAGGAATCCAATGATCTTGGAATGATTGCTGAGGTTCATCCAGACATAGACGGAGACCGATGCACCCAGAAGAGGAAAGACCAGGTTCTGGAAGAATGCGCGCCCTTGCCGCTGTTTGCGGGCAATATAGAAATGCTGGATGACCGAGAGATTGACAAGAATGAACCCGACGAATGCGCCAAAGTTCAGCAATTCGACAGCGACCTCGAAGTTCATGAGCAACGCTCCTGCGAGCGAGGCCGCAGACATGAGGTAGATGGCCCGTGTGGGAGTTCCGAAGCGCGAGCTGATATATCCGAAAAGAGAGTGCGGAAGCACTCCGTCCCGGCCCATGGCGAAGAGCAGGCGGGATGCGCCGGCCTGCCCGGTCAAAGCACTGGCGACGCCAGCAACGAGGAGAACGACGGTCAACAGAAGAAACACTGCCTGGCCGCCGATGCGCTGGCCGATATCGAGGATTGCGGTTTCGGCTTGGGGGAAGCTCCTAAAGTCGCTCCAGGCGAGGGCCGCAAGATAGACCGTGGCCACACAGATCACGGTCTGAATGATGCACACGAGGATGGTGGAAAAGCCGATATCCCGCTCCGGATTGACGGTGTCCTCAGCCAAGGTGGAGATGGCATCGAATCCTATATAGGAGAGAGCCGCGATGGAGGCGCCCAGCATCATGGGCCGGAGGGAGAACTGTCCGTTGGGAACGACTCCTCGCATGGAAATGAGTGCGCCCGCTCCAAAGTGGAGTTGAACAAAGCGAACTGCCAGGGTGATAAAGAGAACGGCACAGAAGGCCATGACAGCCATCATGACCGTGTTCGCCTGCGCCATGAGCCGAATTCCTCTGACGTTGATGGCCATAATTCCCACTGTGAACAGGAGCACCCAGACGAAGTAGGGAACAGAGGGAAGAAGGCGAGCCGCTGTGAGCGCAGAGTAGATGATGCTCTCGAGAGGGATCAGGAAGTAGTCGAGGATCATGGCCCAGCCCGCGAAGAATCCTACCCAGGGGCTGAATGTGCGGTTCACGAAGGTATAGGTCGAGCCCGCCGATGGAAAAGCGCCAGCCATGCGGGCATAGCTTGTTGCGGTAAACAGCATGGCAATCATAGCGACGACATAGCTGAGTGCAGCCTGGCCGTGAGAGACCTGTTGAATGATGCCGTAAACAGGATACGGCGCCGTCGGGCCGAGCATGACCAGCCCAAATATGATCAGATCCCTGCGTCGCAAAACGCGACGCATCTTCGGCTTTGGTGAGCAACCCTCCGCGACACCTTGCCAAACAATCTCGCTCATGCAAAATTCTCCTTAGCCGGCGCTTTCGTTGGGAAAGTGTGTCCGCGGTCTGTTCTCTTGGGTTTCACATCACTCGATGAGTACCTTCTGCGGTTTCGAACTATTTCGTATTATTGGTATTCACTGGTTGGAAGTCAAGAGTGCCCAGCGGATAGCGTTTCGGTTCTCTTCGAGATTCACGATTTAACATCTGCCCTAGAGTGAGGGTCGAGGCATGGGGAAAACGATATTTTTCGTCGCCGACGTCGCCGGAGCGATCCGGGCGGTTACGGTGCAATCCATCTGCGAACGCTGCGGCTCGGGCACCAGGGGCGGTCGCGCAGCAACTCGCGCCTGGGCGTAGATCGCGAACTTGGCGGGAAAGCATGAAGATTGCAATTTGACGATTTATTCCGTTCGATTCGTTCAACTGTCTCTGGAACCTCCTCCCGACAACTTCGACGCGCATGAACAAAGAAATATAGCATCGACGGCGTATTCCCAGGGCAAGCAAATGCGAATCATTGACCCGTGCTATCGGGAATTTCCCTATCGCGGAATGGTGTGCCCGAGGCCGTCCTCGGATTGCCACTCCATCTGGCGTCTCCAGGAAAATCATGAAACGCTAGCGTAAGTCTCCATCTGATTGCCAGTCGTCCCCTTTGGAGTCGTTTCGTAAAGTTGCTCAAATCGCAAGGATTGTAGCCCGCCTTTCGCTGCCGAGTTGTTTTTTGGGGTATGTTTGCCTTTTTTTCTTGACAAATATTTTCCTTTAAAACATGATCAGAAATATTACGGAAGTAAACGGAACAAAAGAGACCAACCCACCAAAATAAAGTGAGGCACTGGAATGAGCGACAGAAGGGTTTTTGCGGCGAATCTAGCCGCGACGCGGAAGTTTACCCAACCGCTGGTCCATCGGATCTCGATCATCGCAATCATCATCATTCTTCAACTCGTAGCCATGGGCGTGGCAGCGGCGCAGACAACGGGCACGATATCCGGCTACGTGCACGACTCGTCTGGAGCGCTCGTTCCAAATGCAACGGTGACTGCGGTAATGACCGAGCAGCAGACAGTCCGGACCGCCCAGGCCGATGCGCAGGGATTCTATCAATTTGTAGCGATACTGCCCGGCCATTACGTCCTTACCTTTGAAGCGCCAGGCTTTCAGAAGGAAGTGCACTCTGGTTTGGAATTGACCGTTTCGCAGAACTTGCGAGTCGATGCGCAACTGACAGTGGGTGCGGTTCAGAACGAGGTTAATGTTACGACCACGGTGGCGCAAGTTGATACGACGTCAAATACGCTCTCCGGACTCGTAGACGACCAGCGCGTTGTCGACCTTCCACTGAACGGGCGCAACCTAATGAGCCTCGCGACCGTTCTTCCCGGAGTTACCGCCGTCAGCGCTCCGCAAACCCCGAGGGATGCCCGCGGAGGAGCCGAAATGGATGTAAGTGGGAACCTTCCAAACTCGGCCGTCTATACATTTGACGGGGCATTCTTGAATAATCCTTCGCGAAACACGGGGATCAATCTTCCGCCGCCGGACGCCATCGCGCAGTTTCGCATGCTGACCACGAACTTCGGCGCGGAGTACGGGCACAACTCCGGCGCTCAGGTAGAAGTGGTTTCAAAGGCAGGAACGGATTCCCTGCATGGAACTGCCTGGGAGTTTCTGCGAAACGATGCATTCAATGCTCGCAGCTACTTTGCCCCAAGCGTGCCCAATGATAAACAAAATCAGTTTGGTGCGGCAGTGGGGGACCGATTGTCCGAAGGAAAGTATTCTTTTACGCGACCTACCAAGGACTATCAACCATGGTCAAGCGGTGGCGAGTCAGGCGCTTGTTCCCAATGCGGCAGAGCGAAGCGGTGATTTCACTGGCGTGCCTCAAGTGCTGGTCGATCCTGTTGATCCAGTCACCGGCCTTCCCCTTGCAGATTCGAGCGGAACTCCCTGCGTTGTCGCCAACGTGATCACATCGGGTTGCATCAGCCCGGTTGCTACAAAACTACTCACCTTTGTTCCTCAATCGGCGTCGGGGCAAGTTGTTTCCTTGGCTGCAAGTCCTATTAACAACCAGAACGGGAACATTCGATTTGATTGGAACCAGAGCGCGAAGAACTTGATTTACGGTCACTATTACCAGGATCAAGTGAATTATTCGAATCTCCTCGCGGGCGGTGGCAACTTCCTTGGGTTCGACAGCGAGAATTTTGCTGTGAAAACACAGGACGGCGTGGTCAACGACATCTATACATTCTCTCCCGCGATCATTAATCGGGCTATTTTTTCGGTATTGAATAGCACATCGAGCGAGGTCGAAAATCCAGCGATCTCTTATTCTTCGTTGGGCGTGAACATGCCGCAATATATCGCGGGTTTGATCACGTTCAGTGTTGGTGGCAACTTTACTCTTGGAGAAGGTACCCCTTCAAGTTTCTCAGGCGTCAATTACCAGATTGCCGATCAGCTGACATGGATGAAAGGGAAGCATAGCTTGTCGTTTGGATTCGAAACGTTGAAACTTCACTTTTATCAGTCCTTCATCGGCGCGCCGAGTATCAGTTTCTCCGGGGTTCGCTCCAACAACCCGGTGGCAGACTTTCTCTTGGGTGCCTATGACACAACTCATGTAAACTTTGGCTTGGCGGTGAATGACGATCGCACCGCCTACAATTCCTTCTATGCCGACGATCAATATCACCTGAGCAAGCGTCTGAGCGTGAATATCGGCTTGCGCTACGAGCCCTTCCTGCCTTGGAAGGCCAAGAACAATGTGCTGACGACTGTCGAGCCAGGCGTTCAGTCCAAGGTAGATCCGAAGGCGCCGATAGGAATTGTATCCCCCGGGGACCCTGGGATCACAGACGGTATTGCGCCGGCCAACCTGGGCAACTTTGCGCCTCGCGCAGGCTTTGCATGGGATGTATTCGGCGACGGTAAGACCAGCGTTCGCGGCGGTTATGGGATCTTTTACAACGCCATCAACGCTGATTCGGTGGCACAAGAAAATGCGCCTTATGCAGGCGCGCTGTCTGCATTCCACGGCGACATGGCTAATCCGTTCACCTCCACTGGTGTGGCGAACCCACCCACGACATCCCCCGGCCAATTCAACTGCAGCCAGGTTCCCACTTATCCGGGATATAGTTGTTCGCTATTCCCCTTGCCGCTTAGTGGCCTTTTCGTCGGTACCTCGCTTCGCCTACCCCTTTACCAGGAATATAACCTGTCGGTGCAAAGGCAGATCACGCCAACCCTTATGCTTGAAGCTGCCTACGTGGGAAATAAAGGCGCGCGTATCACCAATTACATTCCATACAATCCCGCCGTATTCGGAGCAGATCCCATTACCGGAGCTCCTCCGTCAGAACTCAACGTCAATGATAGGGCAAAGTTCGAGCCGGGCATTCTGAGCCCCTCGGGGAGTCTCTTCGAGAACTATGCTCACAGCGACTACAACGCCCTGGAAATTCAGGGCACCAAGCGCTTCGGTCACGGATCGACGGTCATTGCTAGCTACACGTTGGCCAAATCGCTGGATATGATTTCAAGTAATAACTCGGGCGGAAATGTTCCTAACCCCTTCAATTTTGAGCAAGGGTACGGGCCCTCGGATTTCAATCGTAAGAACTCATTTGTGGTCTCGTGGCTCTATGCTGTTCCTTTGCGCTTCTCCAACCACGTAGAAAACAGCATTTTGGGCGGCTGGACCCTCAGCGCAATAGAAGGCGTCGATAGCGGGTTGCCGATAACGTTCTATGCCGGTGAGGACGTGGCAGTCGACGGAACCGGGCAACGGCAATACGCTCAACTGCAGTCCGGCGCCAAAGCAGGCACCGTCCGAATCGCCCATCCGAGCAGAGCGAGTGAAGTGCATGAGTTCTTCAACACGCAGGCTTTTGTCACGCCAAACGCTGAGCCTCTCGGTACGTACGGAAATTCAGGCAAGGGGTTGATCACCGGGCCCGCGTATGCGAATACGGATGCTGCCATGCTGAAGGACTTCACTCTGCATGATTCTTATAGGCTTCAATTCAGGGCAGAGAGCTTTAATACGTTCAATCAGGTTGTTTTCTCAAACCCGAATTCAACAGCGACAAGTGCAGCATTTGGACAGATTCAATCCACGGCAAATACAGGGAGACAGCTTCAGCTTGCATTAAAGCTGCAGTGGTAATTTTATTGTCCACTTGACGCTGTAAGGGTTGGGTCGGACCCATGTGCCTGTACTCCGGCTACATGGGTCCACCCGCCTGTAGCGCGATGCCCGAAAGTTCTCAACCGCACACAGGGCCGGCGATGGCCCTGGTGAAAGGCAGAATGCTATGAAGTCTCTCTTGATTGCTGCTGTGCTTGGTTATTTCTGCGCGGGAGGAATGGCCGAAACGGCTTCCCCTCTGTTTGCACGTGGATATACGGTCATTCCCGAACCGCAGAAGGTATCTCTCGAAGCCGGGGATTTAACCTTCGGAGATGGCTGGCGACTACAACTTGACGCCAGTGTTCCGGCGAACGATACGGCAGTGGAAGTACTGCGTGAAGGACTCTCGCAGAGGTTCCACGTAACTTTGAATGAGCCTGGCAAAGCCCAGGGTGTGATCTCGCTGCGCATGGTTCCCGGCAGCGTCGCGATCGGCAAGGCACAGGATAGCAACAAGAGCGCACTCGAGGAGCAGGCGTACCGGATCGAACTGCATCAAGGTTCTGTAACGATCACTGGCAACGCCCCAACAGGGCTTTTCTACGGTGTGGAGACGTTCATCCAGTTATTGCGGCCGGCGCAGGGAGCGCTCGGGCTGCCGGAGGGAACGATCGAGGACTGGCCGGACCTGGAACTTCGCCAGATCTATTGGGATGACGCGCACCACCTGGACAGGATGGACGAACTGAAGCGGGCAATGAAACAAGCCTCCTTCTACAAGATGAATGGGTTTGTTATCAAACTGGAAGGACACTTTCAATATAAGAGCGCACCGGCGATTGTCGAACCTTATGCGCTCAGTCCCGCGGAACTCCAGGAACTCACCAATTACGGACTGCATTACCACATCGAGCTCATTCCGTATCTCGACGGTCCGGCTCACATTGCTTTCATTCTCAAGCATCCGGAATATGCGAAATTGCGTGAATTTCCGGACAGCAATTACGAGATTTGCGCAACCAATCCCGATTCCTACAAGTTGCTGGAGGGCATGTACCAGGACTTGCTGGATGCGAATCGCGGAGTGAAGCACTTCTTCCTGTCCACGGACGAGCCGTACTATCTTGGCCTGGCGCACAATGACCAATGCAACGAGAGCGATATGGCGAGCAGCCGGGGCTCGGTTGGGCAGGTCTTTGCATACTTCGTGAATCAGGCTGCGGCCTATCTGCATGAACATGGGCGGACGGTTATGTTCTGGGGCGAGTATCCGATGAAGCCCAAGGACCTGCAGGCGTTGCCGAACTATGTGGTGAACGGAGAGGTTTACGGGCCGGACTTCGATCGCGAGTTCCACCGGCTGGGCATAAAGCAAATGATTTTCACTTCCGCACAGGGAGGGAACGCGATCCTGTTTCCGAGCTATTATCCCTTGCCTAGTGAGTACTCGCTACACCAAACCGATGCCGACATCCAACATCTTGTGACGACCAACGGGATTACGAGTAGGAACAACCCCCGGGTGGACGACATCATGAGCAAGATCTCGTTCGACTCTTCGCGGGGCAATACAAGCGTGATGGGAGAGATCGACTGTGGCTGGGCCGATGAGGGGCTTCACGCAGAGACCTTCTGGCTTGGATATATTGCAGGTGGCGCGGCGGGGTGGCATCCGGGGACGAACCCGGAGGAGCTCGCGAACGCCTTCTATCCCTTGTTCTACGGCCCGAGTGCGGTGAATATGGGCACACTCTACCGGATGATGAGCTATCAAGCGGAGTCGTGGAATGATTCGTGGGAGAAGGAGCCATCTACGGCCCGCAAGCCGATCTGGGGATGGTCTTATGGGATCTTTGATAAGCCGCGCCCCGCTCAGGACCAAACGCTTCCCCTGCCTCCTGCGGTGTCCGCCGATCTCAGCTATCACTCAGATTGGTCCGAGCAGAATGCAAAGCGGGTTCAGCTCGCGCTGGATGGGCTGCGGCGCAATGACTCGCTCCAGAGTCTGATCGAAGAGAATATGGCGTCTGTGGAGTTCAACCACTATAACCTGGAAGTCTTTCTCTCGATTGCTAACCTCTACAAGCAGAACCTTCAGCTGATCTCGGAGATTCACAACATGGACGTAGACTTGTTGGCGGCCGATCAGACACAGAGTGCTAAGCCGGAGGTTGCTCTCAAAGATGTCGACCGGGCACTTGACACCGCGACGTTGATCTGGAAACAGCGAAACGAGGCACTGCAGGATGCTCTCAATACGTGGGAAGTGACATGGTTCCCACGTGTTGCGGAGGCAAACGGGCGGACATTCCTGCACGAGCTGGACGACGTGAAGGATCATCTTCCGGACCGCACCGTGGACATGAGTTATCTTGTGCTCCGGGAAAAGCAGCTTCCCCTCGGCACATGGGTCAATTCGATCGTCGAGGCCAGAAACCAGTTTGCGGCGGCTCATAACCTTCCAACGCGGGACTATCGGTTGGCATGGGATGATCTCAGCGTCAAGGCACCCGCTTCGATCGTTCGCTTGCATCCGGAGTGACTCGCGGTTTCATCGACGTCATTGACGGACGGGATCCATGCAACTGCGAGTTAGTGCTTTGCATGGGTCCTTCTGCATGCGCGCCGTCTGAACCCTCTCAACCGCACACAGAGCTCAGACCGAGCCCTGGTGAAAGGCAGGATTGTATGAAGGCCATTCTTGTTGCCGCAGCTCTGGGATGCCTCTGCATAGGAGGGCTGGCCCAGACGGCATCGCCCCTGTTTGCACGGGGTTATACGGTGATTCCGCAACCGCAGAAGGTTTCTTTGCAAGCTGGCGACGTGACGTTCGGCGATGGCTGGGCGCTGCATGTGGATGCAAGCGTACCAGCGAAAGATGTTGCGGTGGAGACGCTCCGCGAAGGGCTTTCCGAGCGGTTTCACATTGTGTTGAATGGGACGGGAAAATCGCCGGGCGTGGTCTCGCTGCGGATTGCTCCAGGGAGCGTAACGGTTAGCGAAGCGCAGGATACCAACAGGAGTGCTCTGGAGGAACAGGCCTACCGGATTGAGCTGCATCGGGGGTCGGTGAGCATTACGGCCAATGCTTCGACGGGCCTGTTTTACGGTGTGGAAACGCTTATCCAGTTGGTGAAGCCGGTACAAGGAGCGTTTACGCTGCCGGAGGGAATGATCGAAGACTGGCCTGACCTTGAATTTCGTCAGATCTATTGGGACGATGCGCATCACCTGGATCGGATGGACGACCTGAAGCGGAGTATCAAGCAGGCGGCCTTCTACAAGGTGAATGGGTTTGTGATCAAACTGGAAGGTCACTTCCAATACAAGAGCGCACCGGCAATCGTAGAGCCGTATGCGCTGAGCCCGGCGGAGCTGCAGGAGCTGACCAATTATGGGTTGCACTACCATGTGGAGCTGATTCCATATCTCGACGGGCCGGCGCACATTGCGTTCATTCTGAAACATCCGGAATATGCCAAGCTTCGGGAGTACCCCGACAGCAATTACGAGATTTGTGCGACAAATCCAGACTCGTACAAGCTGCTGGATGGCATGTATCAGGATCTGCTGGATGCGAATCGGGGCGTGAAGCACTTCTACTTGTCGACCGACGAGCCGTATTACCTCGGGCTGGCGCACAACGAGCAATGCAACGAGACAGATATGGCTCAGAGCAAGGGTTCGGTGGGCCAGGTGTTTGCCTATTTTGTGAATCAGACAGCGGCTTACTTGCATGATCGTGGACGGACGGTTATGTTCTGGGGCGAGTATCCGATGAAGCCCAAGGATCTGCAGGCGCTTCCGAACTATGTGGTGAATGGCGAAGTGTATGGGCCGGATTTCGACCGCGAATTCCATCGGCTCGGGATACGGCAGATGATCTTTACATCGGCTGAGGGCGAGGAGCAATTGTTTCCGGGGTATTACCCATTACCGGATGAGTACTCGCTTCATCATCCCAAGACGGACATTCAACACCTGGTGACGACTGATGGAATTACGAGTAGGGACAATAGCCGGGTGGCCGACATTGTGAACAGAATCTCCTTCGATTCTTCGCGGGGCAATGCGAGCCTGATTGGGGAGATCAATTGCGGGTGGGCGGACAAGGGGCTTCATCCAGAGACATTCTGGTTGGGTCATGTGGCAGGCGGCGCGGCAGGCTGGCGCCCTGGCACGAGTCCGGAAGAGATCACCAGCGCGTTCTACTCGCTCTTCTATGGACGCGGCACAGTTGACATGAACACCGTGTATCAGATGATGAGCTATCAGGCGCGGTCGTGGGAGGACTCGTGGGAGACGGCTCACTTAAATGCGCGCAACCCGATCTTCGGAGGTCCTTACGAGATCTACAATCCGAGGCGCCCTGCGAGAGATCAAACGCTTCCGCTTCCTCCCGCTGCGTCAGACGATCTGAGTTATCATTCCGGCTGGTCGCAGCAGAATGAACGACGCCTTGAACTGGCGCAGGATGGATTGAGGCGCAATGATACGCTCCAGGCTCTGATCGAGGAGAACATGGCCCGGGCTCAATTCAACCACTATAACTTGGAAGTCTTTCTCTCAGTCAGCAACCTATTCAAACAGAATCTGGAGATGATTTCTGAGATCCACAAGATGGATGTTGACCTGACCGCAGCCGATCAAATGAGATCTGCGAAGCCGGAGGTTGCGCTGAAGGATGTTGATCAAGCGCTGGATACCGCGACCTTGATCTGGAAGCAGCGAAATGAGGCACTGCAACAGGCTGAGACGACCTGGGACGTTACTTGGCTTCCGCGAGTCACCGTGGCAAACGGAAGGACATTTCTGCACGAATTGGATGATGCGAAGGATCACCTTCCGGACCGCACTGTGGATATGAGCTATCTTGTGTACCGCGAGAAGCTGCTTCCGTTCGGTACGTGGGCCGCCTCGATAGCCGCGGCGAGGAATCAGTTTGCTGCCGCACACAATCTCCCGGCCCGGGAATACCAGCTGGCATGGGATGATTTGACCGTTACGCCTCCTGCGTCGATTGTGCGCTCGCACGCGGAGTGAGATTCGGATAGAAGGAAACCGGCCTGGCTGCTCACAGTGAAGCTGCGACAGCCAGGAATAAAAGCCTAGAAGCAAATGATTCTTTCAGGTGTAACCTGGAAGATCGCTTTAGTCCAGCAACAACAATCCCTAGATAAGAGATGCCCCGCAGGAGCATGAACAGGACGCCAGGGCATCCCGCGGACTCAACTGAGCATGGCGGAGAACGACGACAACATATTGTTGCACGGGTGCAACAGCACCGAAGAGCCCTGGTTGGCGATCTCTCGGCCGCCATTGAAGTTTCGCAGATTACCATCCGCAAGGACCTGGAGTACTTGCAATCCAATGGCCTGATCCTTCGGACGCATGGTGGGGCGCTGCGCGTGCAGATGTTCGATCCCTTGTGGGCGAATCACCAATTGCAGGTTGGGCCTTTGGCGGAGATGTGTTGCAAGATATGCACGCGGATATTCTTTTTCTGGTTCTGGGGGTTGAAGTCGTGTTGGACTGAAAGCAATCGTGTGTCGGGGGCGGTTCCGGCCAAGGTTCTTCAGCAGCGCGCCGCCGCAGAGCCGAAGCAAAGGCGCTTCGATCGGCTGGCTTTCCTCGGTGGGATTGGGAATGAGCCTTGATCAGCGGGGCAGGCTGATCACTAACCGAAACTTAACTCTGAGAGTTGACGGAGACGCTGACAATATCTTCCAGGCGGTAGAGTAGAGCTTGAATGCGGGACGTCTTGTCCTGGTCTGAGGAGAACGTTACGCTCAAGTAGATATTGGCCTCGCCTGCTTTGGCGTAAAAGGAGTGGATGCGAACCATCTGGTTCTCGACGACCTGAAGCACGCGGGAGAGGACCCTGCGTTGTTCGGCTGCGAGTATATTGATCTGCCAGATCATGGCGACTCCAATTCAATGAGGGAAGCCTGCGTGCTGAAAGGCCACTTATCGTGCTGAATACGTGGCAGAGGCAGCCTCTCTCGGAGGCAGATGAGCCAGCTAGGAAAACAGAACGCCCTCCAATTCGTGGGCGGACTCGGCGTCGAGGAAGACAGTCGCATCCGGATGAGTGCGAAGGATGGTTGCAGGGCACTTTGTAGTGATCTGTTCCCGGAAAACGCGACGGACGATTTGGGCCTTGCGGCTTCCTGGGACAGAGACGATGAGCTTGGGAACGCGGAACAAGGCTGGAATGGTGAGGGTGATTGCGTACTCGGGAACCTGTTCAACGGTGCTGAACCAACCTTCCGCAACCTGTTGCTGACGGCAACCGGCGTCGAGTTCAACTGTCTTGACATCGACGGCATCTGCGAAGTCTGCTACGGGAGGATCGTTGAAGGCCAGGTGACCGTTCTCTCCGATACCGACGAAACAAAGTTGAGGGTTTGCCGCGCGGAGTTTGCCGGCATACTCGCGGCCGGTGCGTTCAGAGTTGGGCGCACTGCCGTCGATCTCGAAGAACTCTCTCATCTGCACCTTGGAGGTAAGCCTCTCGCGGAGATAGCGTCGGAACGAAGCCGGGTGATCGTCAGAGATTCCGACATATTCGTCCATATGGAATCCGCGAACGCGGCCCCAGGGGAGATCTGCGAAGGAAGTGAGATGCTCGAGAGTCTCCATCTGGGATGCTCCGGTGGCAAAAATGACCCCGATCAGGTAGTAGGATTCCCCCAATGCGACCAGCGTCCTTGCCGCAAGGCGTGCGGCGGCTGCCCCGGCCTCTTCACTGGTGGGATGAACCTCCACCTTCAAGGTTCCGACCTGGAAAGTGTTCTGGCGGACAGTGTCGTTCTGCATGCAACACTCCTTTGTTTGAGTAACCCGGGAAAGGCTGGATCAGAGCCCTAAGCTCTTGCCGGCATTGCCTCTTTGACTGCAGTTGCATGCCGTGAGCCTGGGTCCTGAAAGCTTTGTCAAGCTAGCGGTTCGGCTGGCGGGACCGGATGAATTCTGACACCCTGGACCACTCTGTGAATTACTCCGTCTGGGCTTGGATTATCAGGATTCAGGCCGATCCCCAGGCTGAGGTGATATCCGAGCAACTGAGGACCCATGATCTCGAACGGAGTGCGTAACGCGTCGTCAATCTGCGGCGCCACGGCGGGGATAA
This sequence comes from uncultured Acidobacteriota bacterium, assembly GCA_963718435.1. Classification (GTDB taxonomy): domain Bacteria; phylum Acidobacteriota; class Terriglobia; order Terriglobales; family Acidobacteriaceae; genus Telmatobacter. Next base: position 24,196 of record CAVQZQ010000110.1, read on the forward strand.
TCTCGTCGAAGAGGCCCTCTGCCTGCGATGGATCGGCGATCACGACCAGGTAGCCGAGCTTCTTGTGGCGGAGTTCATGGATCAAATCTGCCTCATACAAGCGCCGGACCGGGTCACTGGAAAGCAGGCACAGCACGAGCGAGTCTTGCTTGACGAAGGACATGGGGCCATGGCGCAGGCCCAGGTAGGTTTCGGAAACGAGGGGGAAGCGGCCAGCCGTCATCTCCAGGGTCTTGAGTGCAGCTTCACGGAGCCAGCCAAGCAACGGAGAAGAGGAGAGGACGACGATGCGTTCACGAATATGCTTGGCAGCTCGCTGGCATGCTTCGTCGATTGCCGGCAGCAAGGCGGCAGCTCGGGCGCTGATCTCACCCAGAGAGGCCGCAACCGAGTCCGGCTGGGCGAGAGTGAGTCCGGCGAGAACGAGATTGGAGAATGCGCTGGTCATAACCAGACTATGGTCATTGGTGCGCGGGTCTAGGACGATGGTTCCATCCAGATCGGAGTGCGACAATGCGCCGTCTTGATTGCACACGACGGCGAGCTGCTGAATGTCTGGGCGGAGGGTGCGCACGCGCTGGACCACTGCTGCGCTCTCAGGGCTATCGCCAGAGCGGGCCAAGGAAATGACGGCGCCTACATCGAGGAGATAGCGTTCAGGGTCGATCAACAGGTCGGTCGTGGGAACCGCGAGAGCGCGAGGCCACGCAGCCGCTACGGCAGCCGCGGCATAGGCGGAAGTTCCAGCTCCGGTGAGCAGAACGCGAGCACGTTGAAGTTTGTCACCAATGCGCAAGCGCTCCGAAGAGGAACGAACCGTCTGCAACGTGGATGGCCAAAGCTGCGGCTGTCGGAATATCTCTTGCAGGGTATATCTTGGTGCGTTGTGGAGGCCAGGTTCCTCCGGCACATCTTGGACACTCGACATAAGGACTCCGTTCTTCGTTTATGACTTTTTTCAAAAGTTAGGGCAAGATTCCGAACAACAAATAACGCAATATGAAACTCTACGCAAGGATAAGGTTCAATCATAAGCATGTCAAGGCTTTCACTTGACATATATCGCAATAGTACGTAAATATGAGACAGACTGAAGAAACCAGTGGCAGCCGGTCCGGCAGGAATGGGTCTTCCCGCTACCGGTCGGGTTTCAGAACGAATGAAATTCGAACAGGAAGAACTCGCTCGCGGAGAACGCGCGTTGAGAGCCCGGACGGATTTTTGGCTCTAAATGCTCAGCATCGAAAACTGCTTACAGAAGTGAGATTGCGCCCGGAAAGGTAGCACGGCCGGCTAGCAAAGCTGCAAATAAACATCTGCTGAACCGCATTTGAAAGACTCGCGACGCTTTGGCTCTAGAGGAATGAAAGGCGCCCAAGGAGAGCTGACGCTCAAGAGCGAAGGGCAGGAACGCGCTCGAAAGCAGCAATATACGGTGACTATGGATTCCACTGGAACAATGGATTGCAACGAGAAGGGCAATGGCGCGACGCAGCCGGATGTGGCGATTGTCGGAGAACTAAATCCGGATTTGATCGTCTATGGGCTGCCGCGCGAACTTCCTGAGGAACGGGAGGTGCTTGCGCGCCAATTCAGCCTTACGCTTGGCAGCTCATCGGCAATTCTGGCACACAATTTATCAATTCTGGGCAGCAAGGTAAGTTTCAGCTCGCGAATTGGCGTCGACTTGTTCGGCGAGATGTGTTGGCAAAGGTTGAAGGATGCGGGCGTTGATGTGGGTCACGTCGTTCGCTCGGCGTCTGGCTGCAGCACCGGAATCACTTTCATACTGCCGCTGGAGACGACCCGTCGCATCCTTACCTATCCAGGCGCAATGTTTGAGATGGGGATCGAGGACCTGGACCTCGACTTTCTTGCAACCGCGCGGCATTTCCACCTGTCGTCGCTCTTCCTGCATCGGAAACTCTTTCCGGATATACCGCGGTTGTTCAAAGAGATGAAAGGGCGAGGGCTGACGACCTCACTGGATTCCGAACGACGATCCAGAGAATGAGTGGGGTGGGCTGTTGCAAGAGGTCCTGCCGTTCGTGGACCTGTTGTTTTGCACCGAGGAGGAACTGGCCAAGATCACCAAGGTGGAAGCAACTGCAGTTTTTGTGGGCACAAAGGTTCCACTGCTGGTGGTGAACGCGGCGCGCGAGGCGCGTCAGCTTTTGCGGGAGGACGAAGGATCGACGGGGCGGCGCTGCAGTTGGAGGTCGCCGACTCTGTTGGCGCAGGCGACACGTTTGACGCAGGATTTTTGCATCAGTGGATTCGTCACGCACCGCTCGAGACTTGCCTCGCTTTTGGGAACCTTGCCGGCGGGTTGTCGGTTACGCGGCCCGGCGGGACAGAGGCGTTCAAGGACGCGGCCTATCGTCAAGGATTCTTTGATCGGCACTGGCGGGCGAACCAGCTCAATCCGTGAGATGCGCAATGGGATCGCACCGGGTCTTTTGCGGTTTGATTCCGGATTGGATGAACCTTCAGTAAGTAGATCGAGAGAGGTCGGCGCAACATTTCATTCAATTGTCAGCATGAGGCTCGCTCAGAGGCCGCCGCGACCGAGTCCTACTGCGCCAACTTTCAGAGAGCGAAAACCCGCCATGGAGGGCGACGAAGATTATGACGAGCAGGGCACCTCATGTTGAAACAACTTCGTCTTCGCAATTTTCACTGGCCGCAATGTGCGGCCTACTGAAGGAGAATCGCTCTGGAAGACGGAGCGGGATTTACTCTGTTTGTTCGGCACACCGCCTTGTAATCGAGGCCGCGATTGCGCAGGCGATCCACGATCGAAGTCCCTTGTTGATTGAAGCAACCTGTAACCAGGTAAACCAGGAGGGCGGGTACATTGGCCAGACACCAGCAGAGTTCCGCGACTATGTGTACGCGATTTCGAAGGACATGGGCTTCTCAACGGAGAGGCTGATCCTGGGTGGAGACCATCTGGGCCCGAACCCGTGGCGTACGGAGCCCGCGAAAGCCGCAATGGAGAAGGCCTGCACGATGGTTTCGGCATATGCGGCGGCAGGCTTCACGAAGATTCACCTGGACGCGAGCATGGCCTGCGGCGACGATCCGCGTTTACTAGCCGGTGAAGAGATTGCAGAGCGCGCGGCTCGACTGTGTGAAGCCGCCGAAGCGGCAGCGCAGGGTTCAGCGGGTGGTCCAGTCTACATTATCGGAACCGAGGTGCCAACCCCAGGCGGGGCGCAGGAGGAGATGGAGATCGAGGTTACCAGCACAGAGAGCCTTCAGCAGACCATCGAGTTGCACCGCGAAGCATTTGAGCGGAGAAAGCTTCTATCTGCCTGGGAGCGGATTGTCGGGGTTGTTGTGCAGCCCGGAGTCGAGTTCGGACATGAGGCGGTGGCGGAATATGTGCCGGAGAAGGCGTCGAAATTGACGCGATCCATCCAGGACCGAGAGGGGATTGTCTTTGAGGCGCATTCCACCGATTATCAGAGCGCAGAGGCTCTTCGGCAGCTTGTGAGAGGCCATTTTGGAATTCTCAAAGTGGGTCCGGAGCTGACATTCTTGATGCGGGAGGCAATCTTCGCGCTGGCTCGGGTTGAGGAGGAGTGGATTGCAGGGGAACAACGTTCGGAGATTCGGGCCACGATCGAGCGGGTGATGGTGGAGCATCCTGAGCATTGGCATGCTTACTATCACGGGGATGGAAGGCGAGCGCAGATTGAGAGAGCGTATAGCCTGAGCGATCGAATCCGCTACTATTGGCCGGACGGAGAGATATCGCAGGCTCTTGCGCGGATGATTGAGAACCTGCGCGAGAATCCAGCGCCGTTGCCGATTGTTGGGCAGTATTTACCGCGTCAGGCAGAGGTTATTCGAGCCGGGGGCATCGAAAACGATCCCGTGGCCTTGATCCATCACAAGATTCGTGAGGGATTGGCCCGCTATTCCGAGGCATGCGGATTGATGCTCTGCGCTTGAGAGGGCTCTTCGATGCGTATGTCGGCTTCTGCTCCGCGGGTTGGCCCAACTTACCCCTCGCCGATGATTGCGACCGTCGTAATTGGTTCCTTCCGTATAGTCATGTTTCGACACTAGGACGAAACCGCTACCAACAGAATTCGCAAATTCTTATCCTTATAAGCAGGCCCTCGATATCGATCGGAGGAATTCCTGCTTATACGGCATCACTTTTACTGCTTGGACATGACGGCCTCTGTGGATCAAGACTGAATTTCGAAAAGGAGGAACACTATGAACAACAACATCAAAGCCACACTCGCACTTGGTCTATTAGTTGTCGCAGCAGCGGCTCTAGCTACATCGCCAGCAGAGGCGGAGATCCACTGGATGTCGAGGGACTTGGTAGTCATAGAAGCTCGTGATCTTCCGGAGCAGGCGCAGACGCCGGGTAACTCGTTCTTTCTTCACTCCGACAATGCAGGACGGACCTATCTTTATGTCGAGCAACAACAAGGCGCTCGTCTATCAGTCTTTGATGTTGCAGATCCAGCTCGCATCAAGCTGGTAGTGAGCACGCCGCTGGCAGCACAGGGCGCTTTTGATTTCGTTTGTCCACTCGGCTTCTCTGCGGAACTCGTGTACTTTCGTGACCGTCAGAAGGAAGCCGTGCTCGATCTACGCAAGACGAAGAGGCCTGCGCTGCGGATGATCTGGCCTATGACAATCTCGGTTCGGCCGAATCCTTGGGAGAGCGTGGTTTTCTCGTCACGACCCAAGCCCATGAGTACACCCCCGCTGTCGCGCGTGACTCCCAGGTGATTGATGTCTCCGGTTCTATTCCTACTCAACTCGCAGCAATCAACGACGTAAAACACGAGTAACTAACGATTACACAGGGACTACGTTTCTGCTTGGCAGAGATGGACTTACAGTTGTTAGAGGGCTCAGTGTCGAGAATGACTACAAGGAGCAACAGCTGGAAACACAGGGTAACTAAGTGATGGCTGAGTGCGAGTCTTCAATTAGAGGGGAAGGCTGTCTGCCGATCATGGCGTGCGGCCTTTGGCATCGTCGGCATTTCGAAGATCCGTGGCATGTCGAGATGTCGCTGAAGAGTACGCATGAACTCCAGCACTGGAATCCTTGACGGACAGAAGAGATGAACACACAGGAACAGGAAGTGTTGACGACCAAGACGAACGCGGTTCCCGCGCACACGGATCCGGCGCATGCAGATTCGCCAACTAAAAACCCCGGCGGCATGCGCACGGCATTCAGACATCATCAGGCACGATTGTGCCAATTCGGTTTCTCTTGTAGAACCAAGAGCTTTGGGCTGGAAAGCGGCCCGGCTTTCTATGCCGGTGTCGGAGGGCCGACAGGTAGTGACAGGACGGGGCACGTACGGCTTTTTATGACGTCTGCGGAGCATCGCGATCTGATTGAGTTCGCCGAGAGTCGATAGAGTAAGAGATCCGAGCAGGACGGGCCGCATGCCGGGCATTTTTTGAATGGAGGTATTCATGGATCGCAGGGATTTCCTAAAGACGGCCACCGTCGCCGCCGCAGGATCAGCTGCGGTTGCCGGCGCACAAACCACTCATTCTTCTCTCGCCATGCGCCGACCCGAGTCCCCAAACATGATGTATCGCGAACTCGGCCGCACCGGCGAACGTGTTTCGGCGATCGGTATTGGTGGTTACCACCTTGGAAAGCAGGAGAACCCCGACGAGAGCATCCGCTTGCTTCGCAGCGCAATCGATCGCGGCATCACCTTCTTGGATAATTGCTGGGACTACAACGGCGGCATCAGCGAGGTCAGGATGGGCCAGGCGCTCCGCGATGGTTACAGGCAGAAGGTCTTCTTGATGACAAAGATCGATGGCAGAGACAAGAACACCGCTGCCAGACAGATTGAGCAATCGCTGGGACGCCTGCAGACGGATGTGATTGATCTGCTGCAATTTCATGAAGTCATTCGTCTCGACGATCCGGATGTTATCTTCGCCCACGGCGGGGCCATCGAGGCAGTTCAGGAAGCAAAACAAGCGGGCAAAATTCGATACATAGGCTTCACAGGTCATAAGGATCCCAGCGTGCATCTGCGCATGTTTGAGACAGCCGACACGCACTCCTTTCACTTCGACACCGTGCAAATGCCGATCAACGTGATGGATGCGCATTTCCGTTCGTTTCTGAATGGGGTTGTGCCGGTGGCGCGGCAGCACGGCACCGCCATTCTTGCCATGAAGACCTTTGGTGATCCTTACATTCTTCAGAGCAAGACGGTGACTCCGATCGAGGCCTTGCACTTCGGGCTGAACTCCCCGGCATCGGTTGTCATCACCGGGATCGACTCTGAGGCGATTCTCGATCAGGCGTTCCAGGCCGTGCAAAGCTTCAAGCCAATGGACCGGGAGCAAGTCGCCATCCTTCTTGCGAAGACAAGGGAAGCAGCCATGACCGGAAAGTTTGAGCTCTTCAAAACCAGCTCGCATTATGACGGTACGATCAAGAACCCGTCCTGGCTCGGCTACACCAACGGCTGAACGAAGCCGCTCCGGTGCATTTGCGCATGCTTTATTGCAAGTGGGCGCCTTGATTGTCGAGCCGCCTCAGTTACCGGGCAAGTGAATGTTGTCAGCTGTAAACGTGCGGATGCGTCGAGCCTAACTTGACTTCACCCCAGAAGTCGTCAGGCAGATTCACAACTATGGGTTCGGAGCGTGCTGCGCACAACAATCCATTGGAAGGGGACCTCGCTGGAAGGATTAATCTCCTGGTGAGGAAGCCACGCTGGGACATGAAGGAAATCGCCTGTTTGCAGCGTTGCGTTGAACTCCCCTCGCTCGCCCCACCGCACGTAAGAAGTACCGCTGAGGACATAAGCAATCGTGTGTTGCTCTCCATGGTGATGGATTCCCGTACTGGCTCCAGGCTCGACGAGGAATAGGCCTCCCCAGATCGGCGATTCAATGCCCGCGCCTGCATGGATGGCGGCAAAGCGCTGTGATCCCGGTGTTTGAGCAGTCGCAGAATCTAACTGATCTGGACGGACTACGCGAATAGATTGCTGGTGCATAAACTTCCCCCTTGAGTATTGGCTTCGCCTCCCGTGCATTCGCACAAACCGTGATCTATTTCCGATGTAGGAGACGTGCCAGACGGTGCGGGAGCCGTCGTCTGTCACGAAGATGCTGCCGTCTTTGGCGATGGCGACACCTACAGGCCGGCCCCAGACCTGGCCGTCTTTGGTCACGAAACCAGTGAGGAAGTCTTCGTAACTGCCATCAGCATGGCCGTTGTGCATGGGGATGCGGATGACTTCGTAGCCGGCGCGATTGTTGCGGTTCCATGAGCCGTGCTCGGCGGCGAAAGCGTCGCCATCATATTGCTTGGGAAACTCGCCGGTATGGGGGTAGAAGGTCATCTCAAGTGAAGCCATGTGCGGTTGAACAAGAACGTCGGGGGTGATAACCTTTGTGGCAAGATCGACACGCTTGCAGTTCTTGGCCTGGCCGGTAGTGAGCGCGGGAGCCTGGGGGTTAGGGCCGGTGCCATTAGCGCAAGGCTTTGGGAGACGGGGATCCTGATGTCCACCCATGTAATACCAGGGCCAGCCGTAGAAGCCACCTTCCTTGATGGAAGTTACATAGTCGGGCACAAGATGATTGCCGAGGTTGTCGCGCTCATTCGTGGAGCACCAGAGCTGACCAGTGATTGGATTGACTGCTTCGCCGACGCAGTTGCGGATGCCGTAGGCGTAGACTTCGATGAATTTGCCTTCGGGGGTGTACTCGAGGACGTCGGCGCGGTGGAACTCTTTCGGGTGGGTGTCGGGGTCGTCCGCATTGGAGCCCGAGCCTACTGAGACCAGCATGTGCTGGCCATCTTTGGCGGGGTCCAATGGCCACCGCCCGTGAGTTGGGCATAGCCAGGGATGTCAGGGACGATCGTCTCGGCCGGCCCGCTGGCATGGAAGTCGCCGGAGCGGTAAGGAAATCGCTGAATGGTGGTGGCGTTGCCGACATAGACGTATTTTGGATTGTCGCGGGGTAGAAGGCAATGCCGAAGGGAGCCCCAGTGGCGAACTTCTCTATCTGAGCGGCTTTGCCTTTGGGGCCGACGCCGCGAAGCACGAACAAAGTGCCGGCGCCGGAGTCGCTAAGAAAGAGATCGCCATTGGGAGCGGTGCGGATGAGGCGCGGCATGGTGAAAGTGCCGCCGCTGAGAACCATCACCTTTTTGTTGTCCGCCCGCTGCATGCGAGCGGAGTCGCCGCCAGCGTAGAGCGTGACTCTGAAGGCGGCGAGGCGGGATCGGCCAAGCGTTAGCGGGACGTGGGACAACATGGGGCGTGTTGTTGACTGCCTCTTCGGGATTGGGCTGGGGCAAGTCAGCAAGAGTGATCTTGCGGCGAACGCCGGGCTGCTGCTGGTTCCAATCAGCGAATGCGGCCTGGCCGATTATAGTCTGCTGGGCCAGTAGTGCTGCAGGGAGAAGCATAGGGGCTGCGAGCAATGGGGTGGTGAAGGGCGAGGGGGATCGCATACTTAGGCTCCTCAGGATTGAAAGCATCAGGTCTTTGGTTGTGTGGCTGCGCCTCACGTACGAACGAGCGCGTGACGGGTAAGGATTCCATTACTTTACTCAAAGGCGTTCGCTACGCTACACCTTCCCTGGCGTCTCTCCACAGGTCAATCGATCCCTCTCGTGCATAAAGATCAATCTCTGACAATTCTTCATCCGTGAACGGTAGTTGCTTCAATGCGTCGAGGGAGTCATCGAGTTGCTCCGCGTTGAGCGCTCCGATCAGTGCCGAGGATACCCTCATATCGCGCAGGACCCAGGCGATTGCCATCTGCGCAAGCGACTGACCGCGCTTATTCGCAATTTCGTTCAGCGCCCGCACTCGCTTGAGGTTTTCTTCGCTCAGGAACCGCTTTTGGAACTCGAGGCCATCATTGGCGCGGGAGTTCTCGGGAATACCATTCAGATACTTGTTTGTCAATAGCCCCTGCGCCAACGGAGAAAATGCGATGCAGCCGACGCCAAGCTGCTCCAACGTGCCTAGGAGTTCTTTTTCTACCCAGCGATTCAACATCGACGAGTAGGACGGCTGGAGCGCGATGCCAAGGGCTATATTTACACCGGAAGAGATCTGACCGGGTGGCCTCTCGATCGGGAGCCGTTTCCGCTCGAGACGAGCCTTCCTGGCATATTTTGCGCGGGCGACGTCCGTCACGGTTCGATCAAGCGGGTAGCCAGCGTGTGGGCGAAGGCAGCATGTCGATTGCGTTCATCCATGAATACCTGGCGCTCACAGGGAGTCCCGACCTCACACGCGTGTGAAGTTTTCGAAGTGCACGCAATTGCCCCAGATGGTCTGTCAGGCAAGTTGATGAGTTCGTTTCCATGGGCGCACCTAGTGAATGGTCTTCAGCTTCGGAATCCGGAAAACCAACTGCGCCGTCAGCCAACTCAGCAATGTCGTCATGAGAAAGACAAAAAGGAACTTGATGCCGGCATGTATCGGTCGAACCTCGTAAGGAATCACATTTGAGGCTTTTCGATTGAATCCTCATGGCGTGAACATCGCGATTGTGTTCCACGGAGTCTTTTGCGTCCTGATCGGCTACCTCATTTTCAGGTCTGCCTTCCTGCCTCGAATTCTGGGCGGGTTGATGGCGTTTGCCGGTTTGAGTTGGCTGATGTTTCTCCTCACCAGCTGGCAAGCTACTTATCTCCCCACAATCTGGCCTGCGGCCTCATTGGCGAGGCTTCGGTGTTCCTCTCGCTCCTCTTGATGGGTGTAAATGCTCAACGATGGAGGGAGCAGGCTGGCACAGCGAGCGCGTCCGTCCGCCCATGGAAGCTGCTGTCTTCAGTAGATAAGGGGCGCACTCCAGCGCAGCATTGAAGGCAAAAACCACAATCAGGACTCCAGAAGGTAGCGAAGCGACGCGCAATACCCCCGCCATGTCTTTCTCTGCCTGGTGAGTTGAATTTCCTCGAGAAAATCATCTACCGCAGACCGAATGCGGAGGCGGGAGTCGTCTTCAACGGGATTCGAAACAACGAGACCTGCCGCGGTCGCATCCAGCTCTCTTTGTTTTCGAACTCGACTATTGGACGCGGCAGGCGCGTCATTGCCGACGGACATGCGTCCGCGTTTTCCGTCTTCATTCCAGTCGAGGTAGTAGGCGCCTTCGGGGTGCTTCTCCTGCCGGTCATTCATCATCACCCAATCGGGCTTGGTGCGGCCGTTGGGGCCGATGACGACGGGGCAGTAGCGCTTGCCTTCAGGGGTGTCGATACGCTTGGTGATATTCACCTGCATGGGAAAACTCCCGGCAAAGTGGTATCACTCTTGGTATCACCCCCTCCTCACTCGGTCAAACTTATTGAAAGGGAAGAGGTTAGATGGTCGGGGCGGAGGGATTCGAACCCCCGACCCTCTGCTCCCAAAGCAGATGCGCTACCAGACTGCGCTACGCCCCGACGACCCTTTTCGATTGTAGCGCGGAACGGTTTCAGCCCGAGGTCGCGCAAGCTGAATCAGTGCCGGATCGTCCAGGCGATCAACCACACCAACAGCAGCACAGGAATGGCGAAGATCACCCCCATAGCCACAACGAGCAGGCCAAGGAAAGCCCAGTCGCGCCAGGTATGTCGGTGGGGTTCACCCAAATGGCGCTGCAACAGAAGATAGTTGCGGCGATTGGCCTTCCATGCAATGTCAAAAGCATCTCCCAGCAGCGGAATGGAGCCAACCAGCACGCCAATGCCCAAGTTTGCCGCCATGCGAGCCAGCGTCACGTAAGGAACCCCGCGAAACCACGCCGCCAGCGGGATGACCAGGGAGAGGAGTCCGGCCAGCACATCGCCGAGCCCAGGGACCAGGCCGATGATGCCATCCAGCCCAAAGCGGATACCTGTGCCGGGAATGCGGAAAGCCTCGTCAAGTAGAATTTCAAGCCCGTGCAGGGTGCTGTCACGGAAAAGCCAGGCACCCTTGGCCCATCGATCCGAGCGATCAGACGCGAGGCTAATATCGATAGCCTGGAGCGGCGATTTGGGAGTGACTTGGCGCATAGGCGGTTTCGTCCGAGAGGGGCCCGGCTACTTGGTTCGATGCTACAATCTGAGAGGTATGGCGGCTATAGTTCAGCGGCAGAACGCCTGACTGTGGCTCAGGATGTCGTGGGTTCGATCCCCACTAGCCGCCCCAATAGAAATTACATTTAACGGGCACATGCTCTCCCACCATCTCCGTAACACCTTTGCCGTTGACCTCTTGGAAAAGCGAGTCCCGCTGGAGGAAGTTTCAAAGCTGTCGGGACACACATCCGTCGAAACCAGGGGGGGGAAGCATTGTGCGGCGTGGATCGAAGTCCGCCAAGACCGCCGGACTCGCTTGTCACGGGCACATGGGTGCAACCGAAAGGCGAGCCGCGCATAAACCCTTTGCTTTCTGATTCAAACGTTGCGAATTGTTTGTTGATGTAAATAAAAACTGGTTGCGGCCCCCTCAGGGACGGGTTTTAAGATTATGGTTCGCCCTCTCTAATCAAACGGGAGTTCCCGCGGCTCTGCCGGGTCGGGGGTCCATCCAAGAAACTCCGAGAGGTGAGCCGCCAAGCACACTTCGAGAAGAAACCCGGATGGACGAATATGAGAGCTTAGGCCACTCGAAGTGGGAGGGGCAAGTACTACGTTGTCTTTATCCCGAAATGTCGGCGCAAGGTGCTGTAGGGAAATCTGCGCAGGCATCTGGACGACGTGTTGCGAAGACTGGCCGAGCAGAAAGAGTGTCGCATCGAGGAAGGCCATCTTCTGGCCGACCATGTACACATCATGATCTCGATCCCGCCGAAGTATTCCGTGTCGTCGGTAGTGGGATTCATCAATGGTAAGAGCGCGATTCACTTCGCGCGGGTGTACGGGGAACGGATGCAGAATTACGCTGGCCAAAGTTTCTGGGCACGGGGCGGCAACTCAAGCCTTCGTCGCGTCCTGCTACGTCTAGTCGAATAAAGTGAGATTACCCCCGGCAGAGCCGGGGGCTTCATTTGGTGCCGCCGCCATGTGGGCTAGATGGCAGCGAGGAGCTTCGTGCTGACGTTTTGAAACGCCGTGTTGATGCCACCGGCGAGAGCATTCATGCCGGCAACCGCACCAAAGGCGATCAGGGCTACGACGAGGGCGTATTCAACCAGGTCCTGGCCTTCTTCCCGCGCTATCATGTTCTTGGCAGTGACAAACATCTTGAGCATTAGATTGTTCATTTTTATGTTTTCTCCTAAACCTGATTAAGTAGATCATTCCCCTTCCACGGCGTACATCGCACAAAAGTGTGATCCTCTGCTTTATTGTTTGGGGTTGCCGGAAATTTCGCCGGTTCTCGTTCGAAGTATGCGGGCAGGTACAACTCCTCTCACAGAATTGAGAGTACTGATTAGACACACTCTAGAGAAAGCCTCGCCGATTTTCTCCAATAGGTTGCCAGGCGCAAAAACGGCGTTCTCATCGGTACACACACACCTGATTTTTGAGCGTATGCGTACCGATAAACTGGCAGTTTTCGGCCTTAACGGCGATGCAAACATGAAGAGGGAGGCCGAGCAGGAGTGCCGTACCGCTTTAGCAGAGAATCCGCAGGACCAAATAGGTAAGTTATCGACTTACCGGGCGTATAACTGGATCAGTCAGCACCCAGAGGAGATAAGCTGATGAACTCCAAATCGCGGTCCTCTCGGCCAATTGTTCTACTTGCCGTCATTCTTGCGCTGTGCGCGAGTTTGGGTTTCACGACATCCTGACGCAAGCTCCGGCGAGATAGTCGCCTGGTAATGTCACGGGCTGAGATCTAGACCGCGTGAAAGCGATATGGATGGCACAGATGATCGGCCAATTAACCGGTGGCTATTTTGAGCATAAGCCGGCTTCCGTGCTGAAAAATACGCCCTTGGTTCGCGGCGACGGTTTCGCCGACACCGACGACGACTACTACTACGAGATTGTTGCGATCAGAGCTTTTGAAAAATACGGAATCGATCTGACTGTTCAGCAGCTCGGCGCGCAGTGGCTCGAAAATAGCGCAGGCTCCTGGGGGTCCAGTGAACAGACACTTCTTTTGCTTAAACGGGGAATAAAGCCACCTGACACAGGGAATCCCCGTTACAACAAACTATGGTGGACGATCGGACCGCAATTCAGCAGCGATGTCTATGGCACTCTTGCTCCGGGCCTGCCCAATGTTGCAGCTGCGATGGCGCGCCGATTGACCCATATCAATGGATATGCGGAAGGAACAGACGGAGCAGTCTTCGTCTCCGGCATGATCAGCCTCGGTTTTGTTGAGACCGACACAAGAGAAATCGTTCGGAAGGCTGCACGGCTGATATCGCCTCTTTCCCCCTATCGCCAGTGCCTCGACATGGTCATCTCACTGGCCGATGCTGGCAAGCAGCCGGAGGAGATATTTCGCGTCATCAATGAACGTTGGGGTATCGAATATCCGGCCACAAATAACGCAGTCGTGAATGGAGGGATTGTAGCGACAAGCGTTTGGTTCGGGAAGGGTGAATTTTCGGAAACGGAGAACCTTGCATTTACGGCAGCAGACTTTGCCGACACTGACTGCAATGCAGCAAATTCCGCATCGGTTGTTGCCGCGATGCACGGAATGTCCGTCTTACCCGCGGATGCTGTAGCGTCGTTCAACGATAAGGTTCTCGGCGCCATCATGGGCTCGGTACCATTGACGCCACCCGTCAATGAGAGTATCTCGGCACTTGGAGAGCGAACCGAGATCATTGGAGAAAAGATCCTCCTTGCGCACGGCGCCAAAGTCCAGGGCGACAACTTGATCATCAATACAGAACAACCCATAACCCAGGAACCGGAGTTATTCAAGCTTTCTGATTTCACCAGCATGTGGAACCCTGAATGGTCTATGGAGCGTGCCGGTTTCGGCGGCGGCGGTGGCGGGATTGAAGGAGTGCGAGGAGGCACTTATTTGGATGGAGATACTCTATCGATCTTCCCGCGAGATGAGGTGCGTGGGGCGCTTTTGCGGAGGTCCGTCCAACTGAGCGATAATCCTTCGGTGGATTTCGATGCGGGTGCCGATCCGGATCGTACCTGGCACCTTGAAGTCTTCGTTAACAACGATAAGGTGCTTAACAAACTCATTGAAGGGGAGTCTACAAAGCAAGGGAGCCCATCAGATCGTCACTGGGAACACGTCCATCTTGATCTGAGAGCGTATAGCAAGCAGGCCGTTGTCATTAGACTCTATGATCTTATTCTGGTTCCAACCCACGAGGCAGGGAACTCGTATTGGAGGAAACTCGAAGTCCACTAAGCTCGATTTCGGAGTCACATCATCAAGTTCAAGCCATTGAACCCAATGATCGGTGACAAACGCGCGCTTAAGCGGATGTGAAGGTCGCAACAGCTTTTTACGTTCAATCACCTTCAGTGATAGATTTGGCCTCGATATCAACAATGCACCCACCACCTCTATCCAGGAAAAAACTCATTGATCGAGACGCTCAGACGGCGCCACTATGCCAAGCGGTAATGATGCTGACATAGCCGAGGGCGACCTGAGCCGGACTCGATCCAGCTAGGATGCCGCCGCGTCGCCGACGGAGGCCCGAGGCGCCTTGGGTTGAGGACGCACCAGCCAATAGAAAGCGACGAAGTGCGTGATCATCAAAAGTGGCACATAGATGATCGGAATGGCATATGCGGAGCCCAATTCCCCGGGCATCGCAGGAAGGCCTACCTTGATGGCGTGGTAGTAGTCGAGGATGATGTCGCCCGCCCCCACAAGGTTGAAGGCAGCAACGAAGAACCAAAAGAGCGGGCGCGTCCTTACAGTGAGAAGCGCCAGCATGGCCAGCACTCCAGCCGCAAAGTCGCCGTAGGCTGCGAAGGTGGCAAAGCCAGAGGGTAAATGAGGTCCTATGACACCCGGAAGGATAAAGACAAGCCCGAAGAAGCGGAAGCTATGTAGAGTGGCGATTGCACGGTGCGCCTCGAATCGGTCCATCGACCTGAGTCTGGGCAGGATGTACACGCCGAAGCAAAGGAGCCACGCAACATAACCCAAAGCGAGATGTATTTGGAAGAGAGTTTCTGGCGACATTCGGCCTCCTGAGCGTATAAGATTATATGCATCATCCTATGGACTCAGAATTTTTCCGAGCGGTTCCAGGGCGGATGCACCTTGAGATGATCGTCGACATCCTATAATTAGTCATGCGATACCGGCCTGAGCACAAGGGCGAAATCCATCAGAAGATTGTGAAAGACGCCTCGCGGCGGGTTCGCGCCGAGGGCATCACCGGCGCCGCGGTTTCAGCCGTTATGCGGGACGCCGGTCTGACCCACGGCGGTTTTTACAAGCATTTCGGGAGCAAGGACGAGCTGCTCATCGAGTCTTTTAGCGAGGCATTTCGAGAAATGGGCGAGCGCCTGGCTCACGCCGGTGAGCAGTCCCAACCCGGAATGGCCTGGAAGACGATTGTGAAGGCTTACCTGAGCCCGGAACACTGCGATCACGTCGAATGCGGGTGCCCTTTGGCGGCCATTGCGCCGGAGTTGGCGCGTGCCGATAAGGCGATGAAGTTCCAGATCCTTGGGGAACTGAGGAAATACAAGAGTCGAATGCTTCCCTTTATGCCGGGCGGGCGGGCTGCGGACAAAGAGCGCACTTTCTTCTTGATCTTTTCAATGATGATCGGGGCTATTGAGATCGCCCGCATTCTACCGGAGCCCGCGATGCGAGAGAAGGTGCTGGCGAGCGCAAGAGATTATCTCTTGCGCAGCTTTTGATGTCTCTTGTCGCGAACCACAAATGAGGATGCGAAATCTTCCTCTGGCCGACCTGATCCACACGGCCGCGAAATCGGGATTGAGTTCCAATGATCCCGACCAGATCAGGATTGCCAGCCGCCGCCCAATGCACCATAGAGTTGCACGAGTGAGAGCGCTTCTCCCTGCTCCGCACTCACGAGATTCAGTTGAGCCGCGAATAGATTTGAATCGGTGGTGAGCACTTCGAGATACCCGGTAGAGCCCCCCTGATATCGAAGGCGAGCCAGGCGTGTCGCGTCGGTTGCAGCCTCAACGAGCTTTTCCTGCTGTTCGCGATAAGCTCGCTGCTTGTTCAACGCGATCAGTGCGTTGGATACGTCGCGAAATGCGCCGGCAATGGTCTTCTGATAATTGAGCACCATCTCCTCTTTGGTTTCTTGCGAGAGCTGAAGTTGGCCGCGAAGCTTGCCACCTTCAAAGAGTGGTTGAGTCAGCGTACCAATCCCATAGATGGTTTTTCCCGAGGTGCTAAAGATGCTCGAGAGACTATCGCCGCCGACTCCCGCTGAAGCGCTAATCGTCAGGTTGGGGAAAAGCTGTGCGCGCGCCACGCCAATTTGCGCGTTAGCGGCGATCAGGGTTGCTTCTGCCTGTTCAATATCGGGGCGCCGCTCAAGAAGTTGTGAAGGCAAACCGGTGGGAAGATCCTGTGGTGGAGGTGCCAGCGCATTCGGATCCTGATGGACGAGGGGGCCTGGATTTTCTCCAAGAAGCAGGGCGATTGCATTCTCCTGTTGTTGAATCTGCTCTTGGAGTTGAGGTATCTCCGAAGTCGCCGTATAGAGCAGTTGCTCGGCCTGTCGTACGTCGGACAGCGGCACAGACCCGCCGCTCTCCAGGGTTTTCGTGAGGGCTACCGAGTCCTGCCGAACTTTGATGGTTTCCCTCGTAATCTCAAGCTGCGAATCGAGCGCGCGGAGTTGAAGATATGCGGTTGCCACCTGCCCCACAAGCGTCATGCGAATTGCGCGTTGCGCCCAAACCTGCGCCAACAACTGCGCGCGGGCCGCCTCAGTCTGCCGGCGGTAGAGTCCCCAGAAATCCGGCGTCCACGCGGCCGACACATTGAATGACCCATCGACCAACGGGCTCGGGATTTGCGTCCCGAGAGAGGATGGCAACGTAGCCCCAATTGCCGTACCGCCAACCGTTATCGTTGGAAATTCCTGCGAGTGCGTGATCCTGACCTGTGCCTGCTGCTCTAGTATGCGCTGCGCTGCAATGCGCACATCGTAGTTGTTGGCGAGAGCTTTACGAATCAGCGCCTGAAGTTCAGGCTCGCGATAGACTGCAGCCCATTGTTGATCGCCAAGAGAATTCTTCACGTCGCTTGCGACAGCGGCTTCATCCGCGCCGCGGAATGCAGTTGGCGCTGTGTAATTCGGCCGCACATACTTTGGTCCGACGTTGCACCCGGCGAGAAGACCGATCACGCCGCCGAGTAAGCTGACTCGTGCTAACTTTGGGAAGCTCACAATCCCTGCCCTCCTTCTGCATGGGCGTTCGCCACCATTGAGCCGACCGGCTCACCCGAGGGCGCTCCGGGACCGCAAATCGAATCCATCGTCGTGCCTTTGCCGCCTCTCACGAAGCGATGCGAGAGAAACTCAACTACAGCGAACGTGACGGGAATGAAGATAAGGCCAAGGATGGTCGAGAGCGTCATGCCTCCGATGACGACAGTGCCGAGAATCTTGCGCGATGCAGCGCCCGAACCGCTCGCAATCCATAGCGGCAGGCAGCCAAAGATGAATGCCAATGCGGTCATGACGATGGGCCGGAAACGCAGGCGTGCCGCGTCTAATGCAGCATCGCAAATACTCTCACCTTTCTCATAATTCATCTTGGCAAACTCGACGATTAGAATTGCGTTTTTTGCCGACAGGCCGATCAGCATCACGAGCCCAATCGTGGCGAAGATGTCGTTCTCGAAGTGCCGGGCATGTAACGCAAGATAAGCGCCAAGAATGGCGACAGGAGTGCTCAACAGCACACTGAACGGAAGGGTCCAGCTTTCATACAGCGCCGCGAGAATCAGGAAGACGAATACCAGCGACAGACCGAAGACTGCCCACGACGGCACGCCCTTCTCGGCCTGTTGCTCCTGGAACGACATACCGGAATAGTCAAAGCCTGCGCCGGGCGGCATCGTCTCGTGAAAGACTTCTTCCAGAGCCTTTCGAACCTGGCCCGAACTGTATCCGGGCGCGCCGGTAATGTTGAGCTGCGCTGCATTAAATTCGTTGAATCGGTAGATAAACTCTGGCCCCGTGGTCTGACTGACTTTCACAAGAGCGTTGAGCGGTACCTGGCTGCCATTGGCGCTGCGAACATAAAACTGGTCGATGTTTGCGATGTTGGTGCGGGAGGTACCGTCCGCCTCGACATAGGTCTGCCACTGGCGGCCAAATCGATTGAAGTAGTTGACGAGGTAACCGCCCATGAAGGTCTGCATGGTCGTGTAGATATTTGAGAGATCGACCTGCTGTTGAAGCGCCTTCTCCTTATCAACGTCCGCATAGAGCTGAGGTACGGCCGGCTGGTAAGACGGGATGGCCGCTGCGATCTCAGGGCGCTTGGAAAGGGCGCCGAGAAACGTGAAGACGTTCTTCGTCAGCGTTGTCGGATCGTCAGAACCGGAGCGGTCTTCAAGAATCATGGTCACGCCGCCTGACGTTCCGATGCCCGGAATAGACGGCGGAGGAAATGCGAAAGCTATGCCATCTGGATTGCCAAAGAGCTGCATTTGCAAATGGCTCTGAATGTACTCGAGCTGTTCCTTTTTGCTCTTGCGGACAGCCCATGGTTTGAGATTCACGAAGAAAAAGCCCGCGTTGGTGCTCTGCACCTGGGTTAACAGCGAGAAATTATTGACAGCGATGACGCCTTCGACGCCGGGAGTCTTCAACAGGGCGTCACTTATCTTCTGCTCAGCAGCATCAGTGCGTTGCGCCGATGCGCCGTCAGGAAGCTGTAATGCGAGGAACATGTAGCCCTGGTCCTCGGTGGGGATGAACCCGCCCGGAAGACTGCTGCCCAGATAGACTGCTACGCCGGCAAGTGCAACGAGGCCGAGCATTGCGAGGGCTGATTTGTGAATCAAAATGCGAGAAGTGTGAACAAAAGCGTCCGTGCTGCGGCCGAACAGCTTGTTGAAAAGGCCAAAACCCTTGGCGAACAGGCTCTTTTTGCGGGCCTCCTGCCTTGGCTTGAGGAGCAATGAAGCGAGCGCCGGGGACAGCGTGAGCGCGTTGAATGCCGAGATCAAAACGGAAATCGCAATTGTTACGGCAAATTGCTGATACATGCGTCCGGTGATGCCGGGAATCGCCGCGGTCGGGATGAATACAGCCGCAAGAATGAGTGCAATAGCGACGACGGGGCCGCCCACCTCTTGCATCGCTCTCTCGGTCGCTGACTTGGGATCCATGCCCTCGTCAATATGATGTTCGACGGCTTCAACCACGATGATGGCATCGTCGACCACGAGGCCGATCGCAAGCACAAGACCGAAAAGCGAGAGCGTATTGATCGAAAATCCGAGTGCCGGAAAAATGATGAACGTGCCGATGAGTGAGACGGGAACGGCCAGCAGAGGTATCAGTGTTGCACGCCATCCTTGAAGAAAAATAAAGACGACGATGACCACGAGGCCCAGTGCCTCAAACAGCGTAAGCAATATCTCGTGGATACCAGCGGTGACGGCCTTGGTGGTGTCGAGCGGCAAAGTGTAAGAGATACTTGGCGGGAATGTCGCGGATAGCTCCCTCATGCGTTGACTCACTGCAGCCGCCGTCTCAACTGCGTTGGAGCCGGGTAGCTGGTAAATCGCCATTACACCGGATGGAGCCTGGTTGTAGCGGGCCGAAACTCCATACGCCTGGTCGCCAAGTTCGATGCGTGCGACGTCGCTGAGATGAAGGATCGAGCCGTCAGGATTGGCGCGGAGAATGATGTTCCCAAACTCCTCAGGCTTGACCAAGCGCCCTTGGGTTCGGACTGTGAATGTAAATTGCTGGCCCTTGGGAATGGGCTCTCCACCGATCTGGCCGGCAGGATTGACATTGTTTTGCGTCTGGATCGCGGAGATAACATCGGTAGCCGTAACGCCAAGCTTGGCGAGCTTATCGGGCTGTACCCACACCCGCAATGCATATTGTCCGCCAAACACCTGAACACGAGAGACGCCCTTCACGCGCGCAAGCTGGTCCTGGAGGTTAATGATGGCATAGTTAGTAAGAAAGTCCTGGCTCAACTTGCCGCCCGGCGAGTTGATGGCGATAAGCATCAGTGGCGAGGTGAGCGCCTTTTGCACCGTGAGACCGGCGGTCGTTACTTGTGCGGGCAGTTGGGATTGAGCTTGATCGACGCGCAGCTGAGCGAGAACCTGGTCTATATTGGGATCGGTTTTGACATCGAAATCAACGAAGAGCTGCACCACTCCGTTGTTGGCGCTTACGGAGTTCATGTAGATCATGTTGTCGACACCATTCATTTGTTGCTCGACGGGCGTCGAGACCGCCTGGCTGACTGTCTTGGCGTCAGCCCCCGGGTATGTTGCGGTAACAAGGATCTCAGGCGGAACGATATTGGGATACTGCGAGATCGGGAGCGTGAGCATGGAGACCATGCCGATCACTACGGTGAGAATGGCGATAACGATCGCTACGATGGGGCGCCGGATGAAGAATTTCGACATGGCTTACCTCCCCGCCGTTTGATTCGCCTGTGAGTTGGCTGCAACCTGCACCTTCGCGGGCTGCGGATTAATCGGCGCGCCTTCGCGGAGCTTCTGCAGATTATCGGTAATGACGAGAGATCCGCTGTGAAGACCACTCTCGACCACCCAGCTATCGCCGTATTGTGGACCGAGCGTCACATTGTTCAGATGCACTGTATTGTTTGGGCCAACGGTATAGATTTGCTCCTGGCCTTGAAGTTCAGTAACCGCGGACTGCGGGACCAGGACCGCATTGCGCAGAATCTGTGTCTCCGCTTTTACGCGGCCGAACTGGCCTGGGCGAAGCACGTTGCCGGGATTCGGGAAGGATGCGGCAATTCGAATCGCGCCAGTTTGCGAGTTCAACTGCCGATCTACGAAAACGACGTGGCCTTTTTGCGGATAGACCTCGCCATTCGAAAGCGTCAGCGCGAGAGGAATCTTCGACGCTCCGTGAAGCAGGTCGCTGCCGCCCGCACCTGCGCGTTTGGTCAGCGCAAGATACTCGCTGTCGCTTATTGAGAAGTACACCTTGATCGGATCGAGTTGCGAGACCGATGTCAATATGGATTGTGTACTGACAAGATTCCCAACCTGTGTTGTGGCCTGGCCCGCAACGCCGGTGATCAACGACCGGACCTTGGTGAATCCCAGATTCAGGTTCGCTGTGTCTACTGCCGCTTCAGCCGATTTGACTGACGCGTCTGCTTGAGCCATCTGCTGGATTTCGTTGTCCAGTTGGCTTCTGGCGATCGCATGAGCCTCCGCCAACGGCGTGTCCCGCTTGACGTTGATCCGGGCAAGAGCCAGTTGCGCTTGTGCCTGTCCCAGTTGTCCTTGCGCCTGTTCAAGTGCCGCCTCAAATGGGCGAGGATCGATCTCAAACAATATCTGATCCTTTTGCACTTGCGACCCTTCACGATAATTCTGGCGGATCAGATAGCCGTTCGCCTGAGGCTGGATCTGGGCGTTGACGTAGCCGTCAAGAGTGCCCACCCACTCGCCCGTCAAGGGCACATCGCTCTGCTCGACCTTCACCACCGTGACCTTCATCGGAGGCGCGGAAACGGACGCCGTCGCGCTGACACTCTTGCCACAACCCTCGAGGAATCCAGTAGTTATCAGCGACGTCCCCGCAAACGCAACGATCATCGCAGTCTTCAGGAGAGCATTCCTGCCTTTTTGTCCATCCCGCACACTCATACTCATTCTCCATTCAAGCGTGAAATGTTCTCAGCGAGGGGATCGTTCGCGCCGCGAAAACACGTATGCATGTCCAAACTTCGATGAGGCTGTGGAGATCACGGATTCATAAAGTGAACGGCGTTGCGATTTTGCAGGACAGCAATCGCCTACCCGTCGAACTACGGACGTGACGATCTGGCGGTTGGTACTGAAACTTCGGGGCTCGACCCCAAAAACCAGAACATTTGATGCGCGAGTCGCCATCAAGTACTCACAAAAATCGCATTTTTGTTGTTCATCTTCGCGTTCGGAGATTTCTCGGCGAATCTCGAATCCGGATTGCAGTAGCTGTCATCAAGTTACGGCCAGACGAAATACGTCTTCATATCGAATGGCGCACGCTTCGAAAGCACGTTTGTGAAATCTGAGTTGGAAGCGAGAGTTTGACGCCTCCCGAATTAGACCTCGCAATTGATGCTATTGGGGTAACTGGAAATGAGTGTCAGACGATTTATCATCGCGTTCATACTTTGCGTTTCAATCGCCGCTCCGGCGTTCGCGGAGGAAATTGCTGCGCCAGTTCCGCAGTCCGCAAGTATGAGCGGCACCGTGATGGATGTGAATGGTGATATCGTTCCCGATGCCTCTGTCGTTCTCGAAGGTCCAGCCCTCGCGAGCGGACTCACGATCAAGTCAAAGGACGATGGCTCGTACAGTTTCAACCGCCTCAAGCCCGGATCCCCATATCACGTCACCATAAGCGCCGAAGGGTTTGTCAACTGGACCTCGCCTACGATCGTCCTCAATCCGGGCCAATATTTTTTCCTCACTGGCAGCAACTTGCAGATTGCCGGTGGGGCGACGTCCGTGACCGTGTTTTCTTCTTCCTCCGCGGAGATGGCCGTCGAGCAGGTGAAAATCGAGGAACATCAGCGCGTTCTCGGGATCGTGCCAAATTTTTATGTTGCCTATGATCACGACGCGGCACCGCTCACGACGAAGCTGAAGTTCTCGCTTGCTCTTAAAGCTGAGACCGATCCGATAACATTCATCGGTATTGGATTTGTCGCCGGATTGGACCAGGCGGGAGCAACACCGAACTATGGCATGGGTGCGGAGGGATACGCTCAGCGGTTCGGCGCGCTCTATGCCAATGGTTTTACCGACATCATGGTGGGCGGCGCCATTCTTCCATCTCTCCTGCATCAGGACCCGCGGTACTTCTACCAAGGTACGGGCACGAAGAAGTCCCGGGCCCTCCATGCGATCTCGAGCCCATTCATCTGCAAGGGAGATAACGGGCGATGGGAACCGAACTACTCGAGCATTGGTGGCGACTTAATCACGGGCGCGGTTTCAAATGCATACTATCCCGAGACGAATCGTGGACCGGGCCTGGTGTTCAATAATGCCCTTGTCACCACTGGCGGCCGCATGGTCAACGGCCTGATACAGGAATTCGTCCTTCGCAGGTTCACGCCCAGTGCCAGGAACCAGACCTACTGACCAGTTGCTCCGTCGAACAACTTTTGAACCAGACGGTCGATTCGGGTCATGCTGCGATCACTTCGCAGCATTCTTGAATTCCAATCCACTGGTTGGAAGTAGATGGGCGACAATATTTTGGACGACAAACCACCTACGCAAAAATATGGTTTATGCTGAGCCTTTGAAGTAGTAAGATCGAAGCTTCTTCGGCAAAGAGATACTCTTCCGCAAATTTTCGATTAGCCGTCAATCGTTTACATCCGATGATGTTCGAACCTGCGAATAGGAGGTCTCATGACAGTCAGTCTTATTGGTTGGGGCAGATTCTTCGATAAGAGCGGCAATCGCATCACTGTTCCCGCGCCCAGCACCGATCCCGGCAAGCCATGGCTCTGGGATATGTTGGCGGCGGAATGCAAGAACCTGGCGGAAATCGGATTCGACCGAATTCAACTTCCCCCCGCCAGCAAGGCGCAAGGCGGCGATGGTGCAGGCTGCGATGGATACGGGCTCTACGATCCCCGCGACCTCGGCACCAAAAATCAGCAAGGCAGTATGCCCACTCGTTACGGCACGGTGGACTCGTTGCGCCGCCTGGTGGCCGTTGCGCAACGGAACGGACTCGCCGTCGATCTCGATATCGTTCTGCACCAGTTGATCGGAGGCCAGAACGCAAACTATCGCTACCTGGGCGCGGATGGAAAATCGCTCAACGGAAGGGGAGCCATGCATCCCGGATGTTTTCGCAGGTCGCCTGGAGCGGGAACGCAGCCCGAAGACGACGTGCCAGTGCCGGCCGACGACTTCTCATTCGGAGACGAAAAGGTTTACCAGCACTGCAATCCGGCGCGTTACACCATTGATGATGCCCTCGATTATGGAGATTGGCTTTTCAGAACAATCGGAGCAGACGGCGCGAGAATCGACGATGTGAAGGGCATCTGGGCCCCCTTTCTTGCAGAATTCATGCATCACGGTGCGATGGCGAGCAAGCCCTTCTATGGGGAGTACTTCGATGGCAACCCAGCGAACCTCAACTGGTGGGCGACCACGAATCCGATCAGTGGCCGTTGCGGTGTTGAAGACTTCACTCTGCATTTCGCGATTCAGGCGGCGTGCAACAACTTGAATGCTGCGGCGCTGAACGGCGCGGGATTCTCGCAGTGGAACCCGGGCCTCTCTTGCGCGTTTGTGGATAATCCCGATACGGACACGAGTCCGGGTGAGCAGGTGATTGGCTCGAAGTTGCTGGGATACGCGTATCTGCTCACGGCCGGCTGTCGGGAGGCCCTCATCTACGGCAAAGACTATTTTTCGGGAGCGGTCTGGCCTGGAGCTTATGGGCTCAAGCCCTTTATCGACAACCTGATTTATATCAATCGCACTTTCGCGTATGGCGGCCAAACCACCCGGTGGGTCGATGGGTCCGTTATCGTCATCGAGCGCGACGGAAACGGCGGTCAAGTAGGCAACAGCCCGGGACTTCTCACCGCACTCAACTTCGATACCTACAATACGCGGCACATTACCTGTGCAACGAGCTTTGGCCTTAACGCTCAGTTGCACGACTATACCGGCAGGCACCCCGACATCTGGACCGATTCGCAGGGCAATGCAACCTTTACGATTCCCTCAAATGCTTATGGCAGCGGCCAGAGCTACTTGTGTTTTTCGCGTGCATGGAGCGACAAACCCATTGCTCAACAGCACCGCCGGACAACGCAGGAATTCTTCGGGGCTCCGGATCTCGACATCGCTCCGGCGCATCCCGGCGCATTGATGAGCATTGCGAAAATCTTTGTGGAGCGGGAGACGACAGTCGTCTTTTCCACGCGCAACAAGATCCAGGCCGCGCTCCTCGACGGAACCACGCCTGTTCCACATAACAAACCGGGGAAGACGGGCTGGTACGGGGTTGGGGTAAGCTCGTCGACCAGTTCGCCGGTTTCGTTTGACTTGAGCGTCACGTACGATGGTGGCGAGATGTAAGACTCGCAAATGTTGATGGAGACCGTTTATCAATTCCGATTCCTCGGAGGTCCTTATGAGCATTTCAAAGTGTCTGCCGGGTCCATCGCTTAAATCAAGGGCTTCTTCGCCGCGGAACGACAACGGAGAGCTGACAGGCGAACATCGAAAAGGTAACTTTGGGATTAAGCTCGAATTGGCTGCAGCCGCAGCCGCGCTCCTGCCTCTGCTTTGGCCCGTTCCCGTTCTGTCGCAGTCGATGGTGCCCTGGCTAACGCGATCGGCCGACAATGCGCGTAGTGGCTGGAATTCACATGAGACATTGTTGACGCAGGCGTCGGTCGAATCCAAGGGAATTGTGCGAGCTACCACCATTCCTGTAAATGGAGATGCTCGTGGAATGGAGGCGCAGCCACTCATCCTTCCAGGAGTGAAGTTACCGGACGGCACCACGCATGACGTCATGGTGCTGCCCTCCATGGCAAATGTCGTGCGAGGAGTCGATGCGCACGATGGAGCGGCCCTGTGGAGCGTGACACTCGGAGCAGACATCGGGAAACCCATCAACGGCGGGACGGGATTGGGACCGAAGCCTCGTCCCGACAACTGCGTGGGGGCCCAATTCACGATTGATTGTCACGCCGTCAATGACAAATGGGGCGTGGTGAGCACTGGAGTGATTGACCCCGACACCCAGCGCGTCTATCTGGTTGCGTGGATCTCGCCGGACGCCACGCCTCAGAAGGCGAAGCATTACGTATTTGTGTTGAACGTGGCGGACGGAACGCAAGTGACGGCTCCGGTTTTGGTGCAGGGCACAAGTGGAACACAGACTTACGGAAGCACCATGCGCAAACAGCGCAGCGCGCTGGTCTTAACGAATATCAACGGGCGCAAAACCGTGTTCTGGGCATCCGGGACGGTTTTTGAAACCGGTTCGGGCGCGGCCGGATGGATATTTGCTTTCGATTGCTCAACCAACACCATTAGCGCAGTTCTGGCCATGACGCAGGGTGAGGGCGCGGGAATCTGGATGGCTGGACAGGGCCTTGTGGCGGATGACCAGGGCTCCCTCTACGCCATCACTGGGAACGGCGACTTTGACGGCAAGACGCAATGGGGCGAGTCATTTGTCAAAGTCAAATACACTCCGGCGTCCAATGGAATGCAGGCTAGTTTGAAAGTGGTTGATCACTGGACGCCCTGGTCAGACCTGGTTCGATCGGGCCAACAGAAGATGGCGGACATGAAGGTCTCCGGTATCAGTGCACCGACTGAGGCTATGCGCGCAGTCAACAGCGGCATGCCGGCAAGTTCTCTCCGAAATGCGAAAGTCACGATGAGCGTGGATGACAATAATCGCGCGACCGTTCTCATCTATCCCCAAATGGCCTCCGGCGCCTGGTCGGACGAGGACTGGGGCTCCGCTGGCCCCGCCTGCATTTTTGCGCTCGGCGTATGCGTGGCAACCGGAAAGGATGGAATCGGTTATCCGATCAAGACGGCGAGCATGGGCGCAACGCTTCCAACTGACCTTGCAAATCCCAAGGCGAATTGTGCGAAGCTCGCTTCGCCGCCGGTGTGGTTGACCATGGACCCTGGGCCGGTGGATCCCTGCCCTGCCGACCCGCGGACGCTCAATTTCCTTCCCTGGGGCAACAGCGCGCACCTCCACATGACCCCAGTGCAGTTCTTCGACCCCGTATTGAACGCCTGGACGATCTTCGTGTGGGGCGAGAATGCCCAACTCCACAAATGGAAGGTTGGCCCGACGGGGCAGCTCGCTTACGTTGCCCAAAGCAACGAGTATGCAAGCGCAAACATGCGTGGGCAGATGCCCGGGGGGATGCCGGGAGGTTTCTGTTCCGGGTCGAGCAATGGTTCAGATCCGAACTCCGCTATTCTTGTCTGCACCGTTCCTTATGGAGATGCAAACGCAACCGTCGGGAACGGGCGTCTCATCGTTTACGACCCAGTGCATCTCGCGCCCGACGGAACGATCAAGGTGTTATGGGACTCACAACGATGGGGGATCGGATTCGTCTTTAACAAATTCAATCCCCCGGTGATCGACGGTGGCCAAATCTACGTACCGAACTACAACGGCGGCGTGGACGTCTACCGTTTAACGCAGTAGCATTCGGCAGTTGAGTTTGATTCGAAGCCGGGCGGCTAGCGCTTTGCCTTGCCCTTCTTCGGCTTTGCGACCGTCGCCCCTTCTTCCACACTGCGAATGGTCCAGAAGTCGGATGCGAGCGAACTCGACGTGAGATACGCGTAAGGGATTGTGAAATAACCCTTCTTGCCCCACTTCGTCCCCCACGAGTTTCGAATCAGAAATGTCCGCTTGTTGTCGTCGTAACCGACAGCCATGACCGCGTGCCCGCCAAGGGTCTTCTCCTTCGACGTCGGCATCTGCAATACACCTGTCTTCGCCACACTAGCGCTCTCAAAGGATTGATACACAGTGAAGCCGAACACGAACGGAAACCCAGATGCGAGGCATCCCTTCATCGTGTTCAGCTCCTGAAGCAATCGCTGGTAGAGAATCACCAGGTCGGATTTGGCCGCAGTCTGCGCTGCGGGTGAAGGAGCATCGCGAAATTTGTCTATTTCATAAGGCCACAACCTCTCCGGTGGGGCTCCCTGGGTAGCGACGCTCTTGATGCCGTCACGAATCTGTGCGCCGGAATCGCTGTCAACCGTACCCTCCATCACGCGCTCGTTGTAATAAATGAAGAGCCGGGAGGGAACGAATTTTTTCTTCTGATCGAATTCGATTGCCGCAGCGATGGCGTTGGCCGTACAGCTGCCGAGCTGGCTCTGATCGTACACAGGAGGACATTCTTTGGAAAGATCCTTCTTGACCGGCATGTCGCGCTGGTACGGTGTGGGGGCAGCATAAAGCAAATCACGCTGATCGGGTATGTCGGGAACCCAGCCGTAGCGCTGGATTTTGTGGACGCGAGGAACTATTGCTGGGGGCATGCTCGTTCTCCTTTGTTGTACCGTTTGATTCCGTATCGGGCATCGCGCAATCGCACAATGAATTCTATTCGGCTGCGATGAGCGCCCAGCAGACGATTGCGCTGCATACGGTGCTCCAGCGGCCGAAGCCTTTGTAGATTAGCGCCGCCATGTTGGCCTGCTGCTTCAGCGTCAGGCCGGTCGAGTTGATCTGCGGATCGGAAACGTTGCGCACAGCCAGCCAGCGCGGGGCGGACGCACCCATCTGCTTGCAGACGTATCCGAGCACCGCGTCACCCATCTCCGACAAGTCGCCAAGGCCCTGCAGCTTGTAGTAGTTGCTCGAGGTGTCAAACCCGAAGAAGTCGGTCGTGACCACCGACGACGCCACGTCGGTTAGTCCCACTTTAACGATGCTCGGCGGGCGAGTATTGTCTTTGGGAAGTTGAGCTGAATTCGCCTTGAACAGGGCCTTCGCAGCCGCAAAGTACGTTGCCTTTGGAGCCGCGCTGTAGAAGGGGGGCTGCGTGCCAAACTTTGTCTTGAACTTGCGAATGCAGTCGAAGTGAACAATCGGACTTACGATGATATCCCCAACCTCAAACTGCTTCCCGATCCCGCCTCCTGTGCCTGTCGTCAGCACGAGTTTTGGCTGGACATCTTCGATAACCTGCTGCCAGACCTGCACATTGACGGCCTCGGGGCCGTCCTGAGAGAGATGAGAGTCAGATTTGAAGACGACCACAGACTTTCCGTTGATCGTGCAGCGCCAGTAAGTGCCGAGCCGCCCAAGTTCAAGTGCGGGACAGCCTTTGCGCATGAGCTTAAAGAGCGTCGTAAAGTTGCGCTTGTAGGGCACGTAATCGTTTTTCGAGTCTTTGCCGGGCGTAAGAACTCGGCTTGTGGCGTGACCCTCGTCGACGGTCCACGGCACCACCAGGACATCCCCCTTCGGAAGCCTGCCACCGGCACGCCCTCCCGCGGTCTTGGCGGTGATCGGCGCCATCTTATTCGGCCACGGTATCTCGGTGAAACGCGAAAGGCCGGTCGCTGAGGTAAAGCTGAGGAACTCCTTGCCTTCTTGTGCTTCGGAATCGAAGTCGATGATCTCTCTTTCAAGATCTTCCGGCGCCGAACTACTGGCTGCTGGTTTGTACGCGAATGTCGATTCCGGAGCTTTCACCTCCGTGGGATCGAAACCCAGATTT
Organism: uncultured Acidobacteriota bacterium; assembly: GCA_963718435.1. Lineage (GTDB taxonomy): Bacteria > Acidobacteriota > Terriglobia > Terriglobales > Acidobacteriaceae > Telmatobacter. The sequence goes on from CAVQZQ010000110.1 coordinate 53,563, forward strand.
CGCTTCATCCATGATTGATCTACAACCAAATTGACCTCCACAACTTCCAAAGTCTCTTTGAAATCGAAGTTCGGCCGGTAGTGGGCATCCGGTACTTCAAGCCTTCCGAAGATCCTTCTTAAGAGCCCCAGCCGGAAGCAACGGTTTGGCACAGGATTGAGGAACTACAGGCAGACGGAGAGAATTGCAGAACTGTGCGTTTAACTTGTCATTGACAACGCAAGTAAAATGGAGGATTCCAAAAAGAAAGTCAAGGCAATTCTGCAGACATAAGCTGATTACTTCGAATTACGAAACGCCCAGGATATCCCGAAGGTCGAAGTTCCGATAGATGCCTCACTCTCGTGTATTGGTGAATCGCGGGTTCAAATCTCCGATGCAGATTTATGCATCGCGCATGATATGTGTTATCGCTGCCGATCATGTTTTCCAAATCTACCAAACCGTGCCAATAGAATTGGAGGTTGAAGAAGAGTGCTGAACGGAAGACTCGTGTGTGCACTGATTCACGTTTATCGGAAATCTGTGCCAGGCGGACAACGGCTTCCTGGTAGTGGCCAACCCACTTGATTGAAAGAGCAGTTCACAATATGAAGATGAAGCGGAGAGCGTTCTTGAAGGCGGCGATGGCAGCAGGTGCAGCCGCAGTGGTGCCTTGTACAGGTGCGCGTGAGACGGATGCGGCTTGGAAGAAGACCTGGGAAGCTGCGCTGTTGACCCTGGCCGGCAACGTAAAGCCGGTACCGCGCTTCGATCAGCCGGTTCTGTTCGAGGGCTCAGTGTACCGGGGCACATGGCAAGAGTGCGGACCGCACGAAAGCCTCGCGTATGCAGAACTCGCGGAGTTCGTGACAATCGCCGAAGGCAAGCCATCTCCGCTTGATGTGGCCAGGAACACGCATCGAGCCTTCTTTGCCCTGCAGCGCGCGGACGGACAATTACCAGCGAATGTCAAGCAAGCGGGGATGGATTGGGGGATGATCCAGATGGTCGTGCCGATCGCCGCGACAGCGTGGGAGGTGGCCCAGAAGTCAAATAACGAAGCCTTCCTCTCCGAAGCGTATGGCGCGTGCAGTCGCTGGGATGCGTGGCTTCGACGTTACCGCGATACGCGCGGCACCGGACTGGTGGAGGCGTTCTGCACCTGGGACACAGGCCAGGATAATAGCCCGCGTTGGCAAGGTGTGTCCGACAGTTGCCCCGGCAATGACGCAAGGAAGTGCCCGACTGGCCAGTCAGTGCCACGACTCTGCCCGGAACTTTCAGCGACAGTGTTCGGTGCGCGCATTGCGCTGAGCGCGATGGCCAATCATCTCGGCAAAAAGACCGAGGCACAAAAATGGACGGACGACGCAGAGCACATACGTGCGCTGATTGTCGCGAAGCTGTGGTGCGAGGAGGATGCGAGCTTCTATGACGTTGATCTCGATGGCAAGTTCGTTCGCGTACGGTCTGTCGCGAACTGTCGCGTACCCGGCGAGCATGTCATGAGACTGAATGTGCCGCGCGAACGAGCGATCTTTGATGCCTTATGGGAGCGGCAGTTGCACAATCCGAAGGCCTACTGGGCACCGTACCCGCTGCCCAGTATCGCAATGGACGACCCCAAATTCGTGCGACCGATTCCGCGCAACTCCTGGGGAGGCGCATCACAGGCACTGACCGCACTGCGCACGTTGCGCTGGATGGATCACTACGGAAAGGCGCGCGAACTCCTGGACCTGATGGAGCGTTGGTGCGAAGCGATCGTGCGCGACGGCGCGTTTTGTCAGCAGTTGAACCCGGAGACCGGTGATTTCACGAAACCGGATCCTGGAGGCTACTCGCCATGTGCCCTGGCGTTTCTGCATTTTGCGAAGAAGCTGGGGCGCGCGCCTCACATGCGTGACTCGCTTTAAGAAATTTGTATGAGGGTAAGGCAAGGGGAGGGGATAGCGATCTCACTCGATTCCGATTCTGCTCCCTGCGCCCACACAAGACCGCGGCTATTCAACTAACAGTTACCTTGTCAGCGTGCAATCTCCTCAGGGGTCCCTGCAATTGTGGCATGTATCGCATTTGTGGTAACCTGCTGTCTGTAAGTTACGGACGGCAAAGGCGGTCCAAAGGTTCCATCCCCACCGGCTGCCCCATGCCGCATGGGCCATAGGGGGCGCATCATGAACCCAGTTGGCCGAGTTCCCGTGATTCCAAAAATAGATGAAATTGCAGAGTTGAGCGACGCTGCTTCGGTGCTTGCGGGTCTGCGCCCGTTTGAACCCCGCCGGGGGTTGAGGAATGGTCATCTGCAGACCATCATCGGCAACTTTTTGCCCCGTCCGGAGTTTCTGCTTCGCTCGGTTGAAGAAACTGTCGAGGTGGACCCAGCGGATGGCAGCCGCGTACTGTGCCATTGTGACTGGCAGCCAGGGCCGGAGCGAGCCACTCAGCTCACCGTGCTGCTGGTTCATGGCCTCGAGGGCTCGTCAAACTCCCGTTACATCAAGGGAATCGCTGCGCGCGCCTGGGTTGCCGGCTGCAATGTCATCCGCATGAACATGCGCAATTGCGCTGACACCGAAGAGTTATCGCCCACGCTTTACCATTCCGGGCTTTCTGGCGACGTCGGCGCGGTCGTGCAACATTACGCAAATCTGCACGGCCTGCGGCGGGTTGCCCTGGTTGGCTACTCGATGGGTGGTAACCTGGTGCTCAAGCTTGCAGGGGAGTGGGGAAACCGGCCTCCGCTCTGCGCCGTGGCAGCGGTCTGTCCGGCGATTGACCTGGCGGCTGGCTCAGACGCGCTGCACGAACCGGTGAACCGCGCCTATGAATGGCATTTTCTGCTCGGATTGATGCGGCGATTTCGCCGCAAGGCTGCTCTATTTCCCACCCGCTACGATGTTGGGGGCGTTGGCCCGGTTCGTTCCCTGCGGGACTTCGATAACAAGATCGTGGCACGCTATTGCGGATTCCGCGACGCCGATGACTACTATTACCGTGCTGCAAGTGCCCGCGTTGTGGACCGGATCGCCATCCCCACCTTGATTCTTCGAGCTCTCGACGACCCGTTCATTCGCCTGATCCCTGAGACCCGCGCTGCGCTTCTTGCCAACCCGAACATTGCGTTGATTGAGACCCGGTATGGCGGCCACTGTGCCTACCTGTCCGGTGACCCCGGAAATGAGATTCACTGGGCCGAAGCGGCGGTGATGCGCTTCCTGCTCCAGCGTCCCGGCAAAGCCAATGGAAGCTGATTGGGAGATAGAGTTGGGCGGCGAAGCGCGCGTAATCGAGCCGCTATGGCCTGGATTCGTGGATCTGCGCTGCAGCCCAGACCGTGCTCACGAGTTACAGGAGGTATCGCAGTTGCCTAGCTTGGCTGGCGTTCTCATCAATCTCAATTCGGCTGAATCGCCGGTATGGACCTCAAAGTGCGACGTCTGGCCCGTCACCGATTTTGACGCGGACGAGTTGGATGCCCCGCGAGAAGAGGCCCTTCACGCGATTGCCTGTTATGTCGACCTCTTACCCAGGAGCGATCGTCAATGGGCCACGCCGGCAGCAGCCACCGGATGGTGCAGGAAGGTTTGCTTGCTTCTGCGGACTGTCCCGATGCGCAACTGCCGCGCGGATCTTGTTGTACGCCATGCCATGATTTCCGAGGACCGGACAGATCTCGGCGTCACCGCCTATCTGACCGCCTGCGGAGCGACGCCCGAGAATGCATCCAATACGCTGCCTTTTGCGCTGGCAGCCTTGGCGGATTCCATCGTATCCGAAGTGCCGGCAGAACCGAGCTCTTCAAAGTGGCAATGAGGATTCCGCCGTTTTGCGGCGACATACAACCGTGAAATGATAGTACAAAATCGCGCAAGCGCAATTAGAACTGGAGTCACTAGACATGTCTGAACCCAAGAAGACATTCCGGTCTGCAGCCTGGTTTGGCCGGGATGACAAAGACGGCTTTATTCATCGCGGCTGGATGCGTAACCAGGGATTTCCAAGTCATGTATTCGATGGAAGGCCGGTCATCGGTATTTGCAATACTTGGTCAGAATTGACTCCTTGCAACGCACATCTGCGCGCGATCTCTGAACATGTGAAGCGCGGAGTATGGGAAGCCGGGGGACTTCCACTTGAATTCCCAGTGATGTCCACGGGCGAATCATCACTTCGCCCTACAGCCATGCTTTTCCGCAATCTGGTCAGCATGGATGTGGAAGAAAGCATTCGCGGCAACCCAATCGATGGCGTTGTGCTTTTGTGCGGATGCGACAAGACCACCGTGTCGCTCGTCATGGGAGCGGCGAGTTGCGACGTTCCAGCAATCGTTGTCTCCGGCGGCCCAATGCTCAACGGGAAATACCGCGGGAAGGACATCGGATCGGGCACGGATCTGTGGAGGTTCAGTGAAGAGTTGAAGGTCGGAACCATGACCCAACTGGAATTCCGGGAAGCAGAGACTTGCATGTCTCGTTCGGCCGGCTCGTGCATGACCATGGGCACCGCATCGACGATGGCAAATATGGTTGAAGCTCTGGGAATCGCGCTTCCCCAGAATGCGGCAATTCCCGCGGTCGACTCGCGCCGAGGTGTGCTGGCGCACATGTCGGGGCGCCGCATTGTGGAGATGGTTCATGAGGGTCTCACTCTTTCGAAGGTCCTGACTCGGAGCGCATTCGAGAATGCCATCTGCGTCAACGGTGCGATCGGGGGATCGACCAACGCCGTCATTCATCTGCTTGCGATTGCCGGACGAATTGGCGTCCCATTGGCGCTCGATGATTGGGACCGCGTTGGGCGGGATGTCCCCACGCTGGTCGACCTCATGCCTTCAGGGCGTTTCCTCATGGAGGACTACTACTACGCGGGCGGATTACCCGCGGTGATCAGAGCTCTGGACGAGCATCAGTTGCTGCATTCGAACACGTTGACGGTCACTGGGAAATCGATTGCGGAGAACTGCAAAGATGCTCCAAATTGGAATAAAGAGGTAATACGTCCCTTTGACAATCCACTCGTGAAGCAGGGAGGCATGGCAATACTGCGCGGAAATCTGGCGCCGGACGGCGCTGTTTTAAAGCCCTCTGCTGCATCTCGAAATCTGATGCGCCATCGCGGGCGGGCAGTCGTGTTTCATTCTATCGAGCACTACAAAGAGCGGATCCTGGATCCGACTCTGGATGTAGATGAAGACTCCGTACTTGTCCTGCAAAACTGCGGCCCCAAGGGTTATCCGGGTATGGCAGAGGTTGGCAATATGGGGCTTCCGCCGAAGCTACTCTCTCGCGGAATTAAGGACATGGTGCGCATTTCCGACGCGAGAATGAGTGGGACAGCGTACGGGACTGTGGTTCTGCATGTGTGCCCCGAGGCCGCTGCCGGCGGACCGCTCGCGCTTGTAGAAGAGGGTGACTTGATAGAACTCGATGTGGAAGCGCGGAGGCTGCATCTCGATGTCTCTGACGCTGAGCTTGCTCGCCGGCGAGCAAACTGGAAACAAGCTCCCTTGCCGATAGCCGGTGGGTATCAACAGATGTATGTTCAGCACGTCATGCAGGCATCGGATGGCGCCGACCTGGATTTTCTTGTCGGTTGCCGTGGAACTACAGTTACGCGCGAAGCGCACTAGGGAATCTGAACCAAGGATGCTATGTGACGGAAGAGGTCCGGCAATTCGCCACCGCTGGTGGCGGTGGTCAGTGAAAAGGCAGTGGGCCTGATAGGATCGAATTGCTCCAATTTTCGGGCACACCAAGATTTGGAATATCGATTCGACGGCCGGGAATTTCTGAAGTTGCAGAAAATAAAGGGGCGAGTAGCTCAATTGGATAGAGCACCGGCCTTCTAAGCCGGGGGTTGTGGGTTCGATCCCCGCCTCGCCTACCATTCAGAATTAAATTTTGACTGGTCGCTTACGTTCGCTCCACTCACCCGTGCTTGAACACTCGATGTAGACCTGCTTACCCGCAGTTCGGGTTTGGGTGCGGCAGGATGAAAGCAACGGATTCGAAGGTCGGAGAGATCGTCTTCGATCCTCTCGAGATTGGTTTCAACGATGCGCCGCACCTCGTCGGCGCCCTCCCACCACTCTCGCGTTAAGCAGCAGGTGGTGGTTCATGGTAGGCGACGCATCTAGCATGCCTTCCACTACGGGCTCCTGCCCGTTGGCACAAATCGCCGCTTTCAGGAATCCTGATTCCGCATGAACAATGGCCTTCAGGTGCGCGATCGTTATTCCTTCCGCAGTGAAGTCACGATCGCAGCCGTCGAGAAAAGGTCCCAAAATCATTGCGGGGGATTTCGGAATTGAGCAGCGGATGCTTACCTCGGCATTCAGCCACGCGAGCGCTGCCTCAGCTTGCGCGTACTGCTCATAATCGATTTCGAGAATCTCGCTTCCGACACGGAGAGTTCCCGAGAGGACTTCATCGAGCCATGCAGCGACGCCTTGACCAGTCTTCGCGCTGATCTGACTCCCCGAGCCCTTGGCAATCTGCGGAGCCTCGGGATAGATATCCGACTTTGTAAAGCAAATCAGGTCGGCTTCCTGCAATTGCTTTTCGAAAATAAAGCTGAGACTTGGATCTGCCCCGGCAGGTTGTAGCTCATTGGCTCGAGCCGGATCCACAAGTACGGTGAAAGGGGCGACGCGGCAGGTCTCGCTCAATTCGAGCAGTGGATAAAGAGTCGTGGCTGAAATGTCGGTGCAGCTTCCAACCGGTTCCGCAAAGATGACGTCGGGAGAGTATTCGCGAAGCTGGTCGATCACCCGCAGGAGATCAGAAAACCTGCAGCAGAAACATCCTCCTGTAACTTCACCGCTTTGAACACCGTGCAGGGAGGCTAATTCGGTATCAACCAGCGCTTCACCCTGATCGTTGAGAACTAGGGCGCTGCGCAGCCCGCGCCGTTCCAACTCGGCGCGCCGCCGCCAACAGGAGAGTGGTTTTGCCCGCGCCGAGAAAGCCGCCAACGAGAACAACCCATGGCTTCTCGATCATGATCGCACCTCAAGAGTCAAAGATTGCCCTTCCTTAATCGTGATCGGATCGTTGAAATGAAAGATCGTTCTCCCATTGGCCGACTTTACAGTATGAGGTTGTGCGGTGCCGTTTTTCTGCGCACTTGATGTTTTGCCAGATCCTGTGATCTCGCAGGAACGGCAGGCCAGTGTGCCTGCGATGACTTCGATCGAGAAGCGCGTGCGGCCAGCGACGGTGCTATACGAGAATGCTCCCCATCCCGTGCCGGTCGACCAGAAACAGTGAAAGGTTTCATGCGGGATGCGCGGCACTGCTACAACAGCGGCTCGCGGGGCATCGTGGGCAAATCCGCTGACCGCAACGAAGCTGGACCAGGATGCCATCGCCCGCGCATAGTGATGGCCGCATTCTGCCTCATCCCACGGATTCCGCTTTTCGCCGTCGTAGCGCGCGCGAATGTTTCGGATGCACTCGATGCCCTGGGGCACCATTCCCGAATACACCATAAGGGCCGCTGTTGAATGCTCAAATCCGGTCATCACCTCCGCGAAGTAGGGGAAAGGTATACGCGGTCGTTCCGCCTTTCCGTAGTCGCAGATCACCATTGCCGACTTCATCGTTCAATGCGAAGGTCCGTTCGACGCTGTCGTGATCCACCAGAGTGCGCTTGTAGTTGTATTTGTAGATGGATTCAAGAGCTGTTTTGGATATGATCCGCGCCACAAGATACCCGAGACCCATCACATGTGCAAGGTATTGCCCCATCAACTGATCGATCAGGCAACCGCCACCCAGCTGCAGCTGCGGATCCCTGGGATCAAATCCCTCCGTGCCGATACGCAAGGTGGGATTGATCTGGTCCAGCGTGAATCCTTTGATCTGCTGAATGTAGAACTCGTCCTTGAAGAGATTCCCATCGATCCATTGGCTGCCCTGCTGAAACAAGCGCTTGTACTCGTCTGCCGAGGCCTGGTCTCCAACGGCAAGTGCCATCTCTTCGCCGGCTCGCAACGCGCCGAGATAGTAGATTCCGCATAACGGATTGGGCCCGAAGAATGCAACATCGTACGTATTGTTCTGCACTCCCACCGCGACGCCAGTCTTCGACGGATCCCACCCACCCTGGACCCAGGCAAATGCCAGGGCTCGGCGCACGTTGCGGCCAGATCGATTCAAGCCAAGCCTCATCCGCAGACAGTCTCCAGTCGAAATAGGCATGCATGATCTGGCCCAAATGTCCATCCGCGGCAATGATCGAGTCGCGCGTTTCTCCATCGGGAAGTACTTGACGGGCGCGAATTCCTCCTGCCTCGTCCTGCGAAAATCCAAAGGCGGCCTTGCGCAGTGATCGCGCGAAAGATGGAAACAGGAAAGCCGTGGCGGTTTCATAGTTCCAGACGTGAGTGCAGTTGCCGTAACAACAACCGCGAGTGTCGTCGCTTCCTTCAAAGCCGTGAAATTCACCGTCCGCAGTGCGGAAGCAGGTGGTTGAAGCCAAGGTCGAGAGATTGGCGCTGGCCGCTTCCTTTACCGGATGCGGAGACGCTGCTTTCGCGAAACACTTTGGCAAATGCCGGGTCCGCCGTTCCAACGATCCAGATTTTCGGCCGTGTAGCGCGCAGCGTCCCAGGCATCCTTGAACCGCACGAGTAGAAATTCCCGATGACGGTATTTTCTTTGCCTGTCGGCGAAGTCCATCCGCACCAGTCCGGGGTACGATTCGGAAATGCCACGCCAGCAGGAACGTGAATTCGCCGGATTGTCCCGGCTGGACTGTGCGGGTCTGGCAAAGCGCACCCACGCTATTTCGTCTCGGCCGATTCATCGCCCAATTCGCCCTTCGCAGAGAACGCGTCCCAGAACATCAGGGGCGAAGTCCACCAAGAGGTTTTCGGCCAACCCCGCCAATTCGTCAGCCGAGTGCCCGGTTGCGGCAACGCTGCTAATACGAAGGTTCCATGGGCTGGATCATTCGAATCCAGTCCCGGGTTGCTCATGAGCAATCCGGCAAGACGGCCGTTTGCTTGATATTCGTTGACGCGCTTTGACTCGGCTGCCCGCGCTTCGGATTGACCGGGAGAGCCGTTCAAAACGGGGTTGTCGATCGAATATGCGACGCCTACTTTGAGTGCGGTATGCCCTGGGTTCTGAATTCGGTAGCGCAGGATCGCGACCGGTAGACCTGAGTCGTCGGGCTCATGGGGGATAAAGGGGGAGAAAGCATCCACGCTCGATTTCAATGGCAGCTTCGGGTCTTCGAAATCAATATGCGCCAACGGATACTCGCCGATGAATGTTGCTCCTTCAAGCCGGCTGAGTCCCGGTACGTTTTGCCATCCTAGCCCATCCTGACCTTCATAGGGAGGCTGGATCCGCGCCTCGAGGACACGGGCGATTGGAGGCGCATTTCCGGATTGCACCCAAATAGCCGGAAAAGCATAATTCGGCGAGAATCCTCTGTTGGGGCGGTTAAAGATTTCCCAGTCCCGCAACTGGCCGCGTCCACCGAGACCGAGGCTGCCCGCACCGACCCCTCCAAGCGGGAAAGAGAGCATTTTTAGTTTTGAGCCGTTAAAGACGCGAGGATAGGAAACGTCGGTTCCACCAGATTTTGAAACCCTGGCTCCTGGTTGAGAGAGATCCCGATTCACCAATTGCTCTGCTTCCGCCTGGGTTGGCCAACGGCCCATTGGAGTAACTGCTCCGAGGGTTATCGCGGCTTGCTTAAGAAATTTGCGGCGGGGCAATTCGCTCGAAACCACGCTGCCTGATTGTTCGCCCTCTTTTAAGGGATCCTTGTCATCCACTTGGGTGCTCCTCCGATCTCGAGTGATGCAGATCCTTCAGTCAGTGAAACGGTGAGCAGCAGGAAAGAGAATTCTACAGCTTGATCTTTGACAAGGACGCATTCGGAATCAGATCCTCTTCAACTGCTCATCGCTCCACGGCTGTCGGTCGGAGATCTCTCACATTTAGCCGGTTCTTTTTGGCGTAGACCGAACCTATGTGAATCCATGCGCCTGCAACTGTCGTCGCCTGGAAAGAGGCCTCAACCGTACCATCTGAAAGGCGGTCCCGTTCGGGCCTTAAGACACTCCACTTCTTTGCGATGAATGGAGGTCCTCGGAATGGCCCAGCGGACAGGTTGGCATACA
>CAVQZQ010000111.1:0-6326 GCA_963718435.1 uncultured Acidobacteriota bacterium
GCCCTTCGGCGGACCGGCCCATGTGCTGCGCTATCTCGGCCGCTACACCCACCGCATGGCCATCAGCAACCACCGCTTCAGCGCCTTCGACGGCGAGCACGTCAGCTTCCGCTGGCGCGATTATGCCCACGGCAGCAAGCAGCGCGTCATGACTCTCGACGCCGTGGAGTTCCTGCGCCGCTTCTTCCTGCACGTGCTGCCCAGGGGCTTCGTGCGCATCCGCCGCTACGGCCTGCTGTCGAATCGCTTCCGCAAACAACTGTTGCTCCTGGCCCGCACACTGCTCGCCGCTCAGGGCCGCGAACAGCTTCCGCTTCCACCTCCGCCCTTGCCGGACTGCGATCTCTGGCACTGTCCCCGCTGCGGCAATGCCATGCGCGTCGTCGAGCGCTTCACCGCCGCACAGTTATACCTGGCGAGATTCGATTCCTCATGACCATCGCCATCAATCCGCTCTCCAGCTTGCTCCATGCACGCCTGCGCAGGAGTGTATCCACAGGATTCGGCGAAGCTGCAAAACCACCTTCAACCCCATCCCCCGACGGCTTGACCGCAGACCGACTATGCAACTGTTCAACTCTTTCCATCTTCATCGGCGAAGAGCGCAGCCCACAAAAGCCTTCACCCAATCACCAAATAGCATTCAATCTCCATAATTCCTACCTGGATCACCGCGACCGCGGCAAACGCCTGCGGCTTCCTTCTTACCACCTAATCGAAAACGCCTCGCAAACAAATCTCACCTACCCCGACGCCGTCGTGCGCGAGGCGTTTCCGATGTTGGCTAGCGGTGATCCGACCGCAACGCCGATTTAGGGTCCGAGAGTGTGCGAGGCGTGCGACGGGGGAACATCTGGTGGGCTGGACGAATTTGGGAAAGCGAAGAATCCAGCGATTCCGAATACAACTGGAATCGAAAAGAGCTTCACCCCGCTCAAGAAGCCTGCGGTGCCCCCGATGCGGAGAAACAGAATCGAAACTCCTACTGCTACGGAGAGGTTTATCAGGCTTGCAGCGATCACCCAACGCTTTCCAGCGATCGAGTCATTCCGAAGCACCCACCACGTCATCAAGAAGACAAGTGCTGCCGCAAGGATGAACACACCCATCCCTATCGGGATGAGAAGACCTAGTGAGTGGGGTCCGCCGGGCTTCGGATGCATAATGACCTCGGGCATTACGATGACAGCCACGCAGGCGTTGAACACGCCTAACAGCCAGTAGAACCAGGACAGCACGTATGGGAATGTGCTCATATTCTTTTGTGGCATCCTGCAAAGAATCACATCCGTAATGCGCGACTCAACTGATCTTAAGCAGATCCCGAGCGAGTCGCGGGCGATCCGGAAGTAACCCGAAAAGCAACCTCAGATCCTTCGTCGCTGCGCTCCTCAGGATGACAACGTGCAGGAGAGGGCGGCGCAGAGGATCCGGTCGCATTGTGGCTAATCCAAGCCATCTTTGCGTCAACATCCATCGCCGTCAAGCCACGGCGCCGAAACTTTTCGCGAACTCGCTCATTCAATTCAGCAAAAACAATCCGTCCGGTTGCGTAATATTTCGCTCCTTGGGCGCACACTGGAAATTGCTCGATGAACGCCGTCGCCCAAAAACTGCCCAGCCGACCGGGCTCCTCCCGATTGCGGAAGTGTTGAATGCGCCGTAAATGGTCCTTATTGTGTACTTAACGCGCATCATTCTGCAGCCAACTCGAGTCGAATCATAATGTTACGCATAAAAATGTGTACCCCCCCCCGGCGCTGTGGAAAACAGGTGGCTTACTCCCATCTGCTGTCTTCGATTCGCGCCTTTCGCTCCTGTGAATGAAAATGGTTGGCAATGACCTGGGGCAATCAGATGCGCGTCGCATGGCTGGAGCGGACCCTCAGCCGGCGGATCGGATGGCGCAGCGGCGCGGTCGCGCTGAGAGCCTGCCCGCGCATCTGACCACCGGCCTCGAAGGCGAAGACGCCGCCTTCTTTTTCCTGCGGCGCAAGGGGTATGTGGTTGTGGCGCGGCGCTGGTCGTCTGGCGATGTGCCGGGCGACGTGGATCTGATTGCATGGCAGGGGCCGATGCTTTGCTTTATCGAAGTGAAGACCCGCACCGCGCGCGACGCGACTCCCGCGGAAGTGGCCGTGGATGGTCACAAGCGGGCAGTGTTGCGGCGTCTGGCTCGGCGCTATGTCCGCCAATTACCCCGCGAGACGGCACCGCAGGTCCGCTTTGACGTGGTGAGCGTCTACCTGGTTCCGGGACAGAAAAAGGACTTTATGCACTTCGAGAGCGCCTTCGGCTGGAACGAACACGGTGGACGTAATTAATCCTGTGCGTCCTGAAACTCATCGTGCCACGCCATCTGGATGGCTTCGAGCCGGGACTCGTTGGATTTAGCGGGGTCGTCTGCGAAGCCCGGAAGTTCTGTGACATAGCGATGCAGGTCGGTGAACCGCACGGTGAGTGGGTCGAGGTCTGGATACTTCTCCTGCAACTGAATGCCGATTTCTTCAACGTCGGTCCAATGAATCTCGCGGGGCATCGGGTTTCCTCACTTGGAATCGAGCATCGTGATCAAGTCCTGCTCGCCGTCGAGCAGATAGAAGGCTATGAACGTCAGTAGGGTGACATCGGAGGCGTTGCCAAAGTCGGCAATCACGCGCTGCGCCGGTTCATAAAAAGCCGATCCAACGGGAAGCAGTTCGGCGGGTTCTCCTTCAACCTGATAGAAGCCCGTGCCCCTGGCAATGTAACCGACCACGGGACACGGATGCAGGTGGCGCCCCGACTTCTGCCCCGGAGCGAGCGTGATGCTTCGGACATCGACAGACGTAACCCTGCGACTGCCGAGGGCTGCGATGATAAGCTGCTGCCGTTCAATCGTCGATAGGCTCATGACGTTCCGCGGGGTTTTCTTACTTCTGTTCGGCCAGGGCCAGTGGTTTGCCCTCTGAGACGTAGTTGCGGTTCCACTTGGGAATCTCCACCACGTACTCGCCGGGCCCTGTAATGACGGCCTGGCATCCCAGACGCGAATTTAACTGCTGATCGGCGGCCATGTCCATCCGGTCCAGTTCGTCGTCTTCAGCTTCGCTGATACCATCCTGGTCCTTGATCCACAGATGGCAGGTGGTGCAAGCGCAAACGCCACCGCAGGCGTGATCGAGAAAGATGCCAAAGTTCTCTGCCACATCCAGAAACGACATGGGCTTGCCGTGGTGTTCGTAGGGCAGGGTGCCGTACTCGAACTCGACGGTCTTGCCCTCAGGAAGGAAGGTGACGCGCACCAGTTTATCCGGCGGAATGTTGGTCTGATTTGCTTGACTCATTGCGATGTCTCCTTGCTTCTTCGCCCACCAATTATCTGCTACGTTGCTGCTATTTAAATTCCGCCGGCGCCATGGGATGGGGTGCGTTGAGTTCATCGCCCATCTCCTCGCCGGCTGCGTCCATGGTTTTGCCGCGGATGGCGGTGGAGACTGCGGCTTCCATCATCAGTTCAGCAAAGCGGCGCGTGGCCTGGTCGAGCGCAAGGGTTGCGTTGCGTATCGCTTCGAGATCCTCGCCTTGTTTCACGCTGGCAAGCCGGTCTCGAGACGCGAAAATTGCAGACTGTTCCTCGCCCCGTAACTGCGTCCACGCCGGGCTCTGCGGAGCGCGTTCGACCGCGGAAAGAATTGTCTCCGCCTCATTGCGAGCCTCAATAAGGAGGCGCGCGGCGAAATCCTCCTCAGCGTGATCGAAAGAGTCGAGAATCATGCTCTCGACCTGCTCGTCGGTGAGACCGTAGGTCGGCTTGACTTCAATTTGCGCGGCCTGCCCGCTGCGCTGCTCACGCGCGGAGACCTGCAGGATGCCGTCAGCGTCGATGAGAAACTTAACTTCGATGCGGGGAAGCCCGGCGCTCATCGGCGGAATGCCTTTGAGATCGAAGCGCGCCAACGAGCGGCAATCTGCGGCCAGTTCCCTTTCCCCCTGCACGACGTGAATGGCGACGTTGGTCTGGCCATCGACGCCGGTGGTGAAGTGCTCCGTGGCCGAGGCAGGAATGGTGGAGTTGCGCTGAATGATGCGCGCCACGGCACCGCCGAGGGCTTCGATGCCGAGCGAAAGCGGCGTGACGTCGAGCAGCAACATTTCTTCAGTGGTCTTTGACGCGCCGGCGAGAATGTCGGCCTGTACAGCGGCGCCAAGAGCCACCACTTCGTCGGGATTGAGTTCGATGTGCGGGTGCTTGCCACGTTCGCGGAGTTGGAAAAGATCATCGACCAACTGGCGGACTGCGGGAATCCGCGTGGAGCCGCCCACCATGACCACTTCGTCGATCTGCGCGGGCGTGATGCCGGCGTCGATCAGGGCCTGTTTGCAAGGGCCGATGGTGCGATCGAGAACCGGTTTGATCAGTTGCTCAAAGACGGCGCGGGGAATCTCCCGTTGATAGCGATCGCCGTTGGGCAACTCGATATCAAATCGCGCCGACTGCTCGGCGGATAGCTGAATCTTCGCATCAATGGCGGCCTTGCGCAGGCCCTGCACGGCGCTGGGATGGGCTCGCAAATCGATTCCGTGCTCGGCCTTAATTTCATCGAGGGCGATGGCGAGCAGGAGATTGTCGATATCGTCGCCACCCAAGTGCGTGTCGCCGTTCGTGGACTGCACCTCGAAGATGCCATCGCGCAATTTCAAAATGGAAATGTCGAAGGTGCCGCCGCCAAGATCGTAGACGGCAATCGTGCCTTCTTTGGCGCGATCAAGACCGTAGGCAAGCGCCGCAGCAGTGGGCTCATTTACGAGGCGAAGCACTTCAAGGCCGGCCATGCGGCCTGCGTCCTTCGTGGCCTGGCGTTGCGCGTCATTGAAGTAGGCAGGGACGGTGATAACGGCCTGGGTGACCGGCTCACCGAAGAAGCGCTCGGCATTGCGTTTGAGCTGCCGGAGAATGTAAGCGGAGATTTCGGGCGGTGTGAAGCGCAGTTCGCCGAGTTGAATACGCGGGACTTCACCGGCTTCAACATCGTCGGCCAAGCGGAAGGGGAAGAAGCTGAGTTCGCTGCGAACTTCTTCAAGGCCGCGGCCCATAAGGCGCTTGACGGAATAGATGACGCGCTCCGGCGTTTCAATGAGCACTTTGCGCGCGCTGTTGCCCACCGTAACCGTGGGTCGACCGCCCTCGGCAGGAATGGGGTCGAGCGCCACCACCGAAGGCACCAGGTTAGAGCCATCCACGCCGGGAATGACCACCGGCGCATCACCCTGCATATAGGCGACCAGGGAATTGGTGGTACCGAGGTCGATGCCAACTACGCGTCCATCCGCCATGCTTCTCTTCTAAGCTCCTAAAGTTTCGGTTACGTCGCGGACCAGGTTGCTGAGGTAGCGGCGCCGGTGGAGCAGGCTCACCATTGTGTTTTGCGCTGCGTGGCGTGCGGCGGTGTCGCCTTCATCCCACGCCTGCCATTGGCCGCGCAGGTCACGGTCCACGTCATCGAGCAGGCCTTCGAATTTTCTCTTTGCCTGCTCCAGGCTCGCCTGCAACTCGGGATCGGTCTCGCCCATTTTGCGGGCCATGCGCATCTCTTCAAGCTGCATGTTCAGGTCGAAGACCTCTTCAAGCAGATCGGCGGGTACGCGTGAGGGATCCGTTTGCCCCTTGCGATCCTTTCCGCTGCTTTCTTCGCCAATCTCCGCGCCGTGCAGCTTGAGCAAATACTCGGTGCGGTGGATAGGTTCCTTGAGCGTGCGATAGGCATCGTTGAGCAAAGCTGTGTCGGCCAGGCTCCACTGCTTTTCATTTTCCTGTGCACGGGCAAAGCGGTCGGGATGGAGTTTGCGGCTGAGGCGGTGGAACTCATGTTCCAGCAAACCGAGATCGAGGTCGAGGCTCGGCGTGAGGCTGAAGACGGAGAAGTAATCGCCGCCGGGCGGAGGCTGAATCTTGCTGCAATGAGGGCAGAAAAGCGTGGCGTCGTTGTGCGCGACGGAACACGCCCAGCACGCAACCGGGACTGCCGAATCGAGGACCTTCAACATGATGAACTCCAGCGACCAGACCTACGACGAAAAGGATGAACCGCAGCCGCAGGAGCGCGAGGAGTTCGGATTGATGAAGTTGAAGCCCTGCCGCATCAGTGTCTCTTCGTAGTCCAGCGTCATGCCGTGCAGGTACAAGAAGGACTTGGGATCGACGAAAACGCGGACGCCGTCGAACACGTAGATGCGATCGCGCTCGCGGGGCCGCGTATCGAACTTGATGGAATAAGAGAGCCCGGAGCAACCGCCCCCATGACTCCGAGGCGCAAGCCACCTTCCTCCGGCGAGACGCCTTCCTT
>CAVQZQ010000112.1:0-40961 GCA_963718435.1 uncultured Acidobacteriota bacterium
TAGTTGTCCCTTGTTCGTAACGTGATTGACCACGACCGGGGGCACTCCGACGTGCGTGTGTTTGCAGCCAACGCAGCAGACGGCCGCTGTTACCTTTCTGATCGCGTCCTCAAACGGTGGGGGGAAGGGCAGGGCTTCGCCGGCACGGCTATAAAAGATTGGAGCCAGCTTTCCACGGAGCCCCCGGTGTTCATCCTTCCAAAGATCGACCGAAAGGACTCCATCCCTCCCGCGAAAGAGCGGCTTCGAAACAATCTGTGGGCGCACCTGTTCTGGAACGCTCGACAGACTATGGAGCGTGATAGCTAGCTCCCAGGTCCGTTCGCTGCGAAGCATCTCAATGCGCACCATTCTTTCCGCGAACAAGATGGCATGACGGCCATTCACGGCAATCGAGTGGATGGACTGCAGCCACGGTAGCGGCGACCCGTTTTCCGCGACGAAAGCGCAGGCTCTCCCCATGTCGGAGACTGCGCCGCCCGATTCCACGCCGCGGAGAACATAGCGTCTAGCCAGGTGCTGGTGTTCCAGCGAGACTCCGGGCGTGCAGTAGATGCCGCGCTTTTGGAGAGCCTTGAGCGTGCTGTGTGGTAGCACGAGTCCGTGATAAGCATGACGAGGTGTCGGCGGTCGGGTTGTTTTTGCGGAGATGTTCATCGTTCTTGCTCCCTAAACCATCGCGCGCTTTCGGACGGGTTGGCCGAGCGCGGCCCGGATCTCCTCTTTGGTGCATCCGGCCCAGCACTTGTAGAACCGGGGATCCTTGACCTGAATGGCGAGGTTGTCGCCCGAACGGTCGTGGCCGGAAGCTGCGCAGGAGGGACACCGGGCCCACCAGTTCCGGCTGTCCTTGCGCGTCGTCCGCACATAGTCGAGAATTCGGAACTCCGGGTATTGACCAGTTCCAGCGCGTGAGCAACCTTCGACGGATGCAGAATTTGCTCCGTGTCACTGGGCAACGACACCAGGTAGTGACCGCGCGACTCAAGACATTCAAGGCCCTGCTGCGTAATTCCATAGACAGGTTTACCCAGAAACCGCTGTCCATTCAATCTTTCGATCAGGCCAACTTTTTCGAGTCGCGTCACTCGCCAGCGCAACGAGCGAACGATCGCCTCCAGCATCTCGTGGGCAAGCAGGTCGCGAAGCTGATCGAAAGTGATCGCGCGCGAGTTCCGTACTCGGACCAGAACCGGCACATCACATGTGTCGGACAGGGCGATATAACCCTTGTAATACCTCACGGGAGCGCTCCTTCGCTGAGTCGAATTCGGCATTCATCCTGATCAACCTGCCATAGTCCGAGGTCGCTCTCGACCCAGTCTCCAGCGCCGAACAGCAACATTGCCTCGTACCTTTCCCCACGCAGGCTAATCGAAATTGGCCGGACTCCTGCCGACTTCCAACCGGATCTAGCGAACTGGATTGCGCCATGCTCCGCGGATTTGAGAGTGACCAGATAGGCATCCGGCGTCATCTCACTCGCGCGACGCTCGAAAAGCAAGTGCATTTTCCCGTCGAATTGGCGTGGGGCAGAGCAAAGAAATGTCTTGCCGAGGGCGCGCAATGGAAATTCCGGATCAAATCCGCTCTTCGCGTTAAAGCGAATTTGCCCGGGAAAGATCGCGCTGTGATGGAGACGCCTTCCCGACATAAGTCCAGCGGCGTTGAAGTAGGCGGCCTTCCGCCGGAAGCAAAATGGATCGTTCACGTCGTTTGAACGCATGGCCCACCAGTTCGTACCGAAGCTGATTACGCGAATGTGCATGCCCCCAACTCCGCCATAAGCGTGCCCAGGACAGCGCGTGTTTGGGCCATTCTTTCGGGCCCTCGGAGATAGTGGAGGAACCAGATCCGCTCAAATGCCAGCCTGGGAAGAGGCAGATTATCGTCATGAAACAGAGTGAGAAGTCTGTCCAACTCGACCATTGAGCGGGTGAAGTCGATTTCCTCGGCGCGATGCGGCCCGAGTTCCTGAGCCAGATAATCGTCCCATTTCTCGGCAACCGAGCGCTCTGATACGCCACTTTTGTAACCACTCCAGAGCGCGAAATAGGGGTTCTTCTGTGCCAGATGCCTGGACAGTTCCTCAATCTGTCTGCGGGGAGATGCTGGTGTCCGCCACTCATTGATTGAAGTTGGCGACTGCGCCCGATTGAAGAGATACACCGTGAGACTTTTGAAGATCAGTTCGTTAAGAGCCTCTAATACGGCTGTTCGCTCAGGGTCCCGCATGGTCACGGTGCGTCTCGCCTCCTTCGCGAACTGAGTTGGAAACGGAAGTCCCTGGATCCGATAGAAGCTCCGAAAGAGATCCATGCGGCCGACGGCTAGTGCATAAGGCTGCTCCATGAGGGGAATCTCAGTACGGACATACGTCAGCCAATTGTCATGACTTCCAAAATCGGATGGGGTCTTTCTGGTCATTCTTTTCCTCTCATGCGCCCTTGAGCGTTGAGTTACGGCGTCGCTCCTGGTCGAGCAAGACTGTCGTTTGGTTGAGGCGCTGCTTCAGATTTTGCTCACTGTTCTGCAGCGCTTCCACACGCCGTTGCAGTAAGAGATTGCTTTGTTGCAGGCTGGCTGCAGTTGCATCCGGCGCCGAGGCGGCGATCTTCTCTGCCTCTGCTGGCGAAATTCCTTTGCTGTCCGCCAGAGCGCGAACGCTCTTCGTCAAACTCCCATTCGTGCCGGATTCCTGTTCCGAAGGCCCTGTTTTGCGTGAAAGGGCTGCTTCAGCATCGGCATTATGCGCTTCGACTAACTGATTGAACTGTTCGGTCCGGCGCTCTATCTCGACCCGGTCGCTGACGCGGCCGTTCCATAACTGTGCAATGAGAGACGCTGCAATAAGTTCGCGCTTGTTCATAGCGCGCCACTGAAAGAGGACAATTGCGACCAGTCCGCAGAGCAGAAGGAGCGTCACTACATTCGACCAGAAGTAGAGATCGTCAATCGTGTATCCGACGACGGCGTTCCGTGCGGACGCCATTTTGGAGCCGTAGTCCGTGTCATGCGGATTTACTTTGCCTAAAGCGTAATCAAGGAACCCTTGGCGTTTGGGCGCCGACTGCAGGGTTTGAACGCCTGGCTCGCTCGGGGTTTGACCGATGAATTGGCCGGCGACGCAGCAAAATGCGATGGCGATAAGCACCTGTCTGATGACGGCTGGAACTCGCATCTTCATTCTCCACTTACCTCGCCGAGAAACAATCCCGCCGTCCTCCTGCGCCGCTGCTTCCGGTTCTCCGCCTCTTTGAAGCGGAGATTCACGCCGACCTCAGGGTCGAAATAGCTGTGCATCTTCGGATAGAGGGAAGGCTCAAGGCCCTCCACTTGAAACCGCGGAACACGCCGGACGTGCAAGTGGGAGTGGCGCGTGCCTTCCCGGCTGTCCACCATCAGGATCTCCATCTGGCCGACCGGCAGGTTCTTGATGTGGTCTTCGCGCGCACGCGTCTCCTTGATGTCGCTCTCACTTCCCGTGCCGGTTTCTGTATATTTGGTCGAAAAGATCCCGGTTCTGCGCACTGACAAGCTGCGGCGCTTGGTGGCAATCCGGGACGATGCTTTCAAAAACCACTGCGCAGTGTGCTCTTCCGAGACGTTCATAATCATCTTCGTTCCGGGTGCGGACGACACTTCGTCCGCGAACGCCTGGCTTACCCGCTGCAACTGCGGAATGCTCTGGAAGGAAAAGAGAAAAGAAACCCGTGCTCCGCGGGCGGTCTGAAGTACCTGGGTGAACCCGGGATAGGCGAAGGGCGCAAACTCGTCCAGGATCACCGAAAGCATCGGTTCGTCGGCATCTCGATCACTCGTCGGCTGTGCGTAACGTTTGCCAACCATCAGCTGGATGTTCTGAAGCAGGATCTTTCCCAGGGCTTCGACCGCGCGCTGATTACGGTTGCCCTGCGCGGCAACCCACGACAACAGTTGCGGAAGTGTCAGAAGAACTATGGTCCAAAGAATCCACTTGCCAGTGCGGCCGTTTACGTGAAAGTTAATCCCACCTTCATGCCGCAGGTTCACTCCCGCGGCGGCCAGCGTGCAAAATGCCGCCGGCACCGCGAGATCGAGCAGCAGCTGGAGAAGGTCGAGGAGGAACTGTGGCGTTTGCATCGCTCTCCGCCTTCGCTACTGAATGCCCTGTGCCTGAGTGATAAAACCCTCGGCCATGCGTCCGAGACCGGAGATCACCATGAGAGCAACACCTGTGACGCCCCAACCGAAATAGCCTCGGCCGCTCTTGAAGTGCCAGCCCGCAATTCCGAGACAGGCTATTGCAATGACCGGAGCGATGACATTGCAGCTCCAATTCACGATGTTGAGAACCGTTCCTTCGACGGTCGTCGCCTGCTGACCTTGAACGGCCTTACCGAATGCAGGAGAAGTCCCGAGGTTCTGCGCTCTGGCAGCAAACGGCGCGAGCAGGTTGCCGGCGAGAATCAATCCCAGGACGAACTGGATGGTGATGCGAACCCAGTTGATTTGATCGGGGCGGTGAAGAACGAGCGTGGAGGTCGCAGCGGGCACTTGGGAGCGCCGCCAGATGGCCAGTGCGGTTCTCATAGGTTTTCTCTCCTGGACCCGGCTGCTCTCACGGCATCCGTGTCGAACGAGAGAATGAGTGGAGACCGAAACTCGGTCAAATGAGTTGGCCGGACCAGAATGGGCCATTTGGCCTATCTCCAATTGACTGAAGAGGTTCTGCGACCGGAGCAATTCAGGACTGGGCTTCGGTCTTCTGGGGCGTTGGAACAAATTGGAGAATTCGGGCTAAAATCTCATCGAAGAGCCCGGTGTGCAAGCTGTCGCCAGCTCAGGGACAACAGCATGGCATCCGTATCGCAGCTGAACCCGTATCAATGCGACCAGTGCGGAACCGCGAACATCGTGGCTGCGCCTGTCCTCTATCAACAGGGAACGCACACTTACTCCACCAGGTTCCATTCGGGAACGACACAGTCCTTTTCCGCCCAAGCGGCAGCACCGCCAGATCCTCGCGGGTATGTGCGCCCGCTTCTGTTTTTGGGGAATACCAATAAGCTTTACTTTCTTTTGGGGCTTCGCCGGACTTGGCAGGATTCTTGGACATCCCAAGGCCGCGGCGACGCTAGGGGAAACGGTCGCCATTTTCTTACTTCTGGGCTTGATGTGTCTTGTTGGGATGTTCCTGAATTTTCGAAGGATTGCCCGCTACAACCGTGAGGTTTATCCTCGGCTCCATTGGAACTGGGAACACACCTATATATGCAGGCGTTGCGGACGGTTCCGCCTGATTCCTTCGTAGCTCAGAGACCTGGCTGGTTTATCCGGACCGATCGGCATAACGGTTGAGTCTCTGAAACTCTCCGTGCGATCGTTCTTATGAGCACATCGAGTATTCGGGAGCGACGATAACCCAAATCGCACTTTGGGGCATCGGGAAGGATCTTTGCCCAATTCCAAAATTGGGTAATCGGGAACTAAGATGCCTCAATTTGCATACTGGGTAATCGGGGAAGTTTCTTGCCCAACCGCGAAGTGGGTCAACGGGACCGATCTTTGCTCACCTCCACATTGGGGCTTCGGGAGCGAAGATTGCCCAACTGCGTACTGGGTCATGCGGACCGAATTTTGCTCACTTTCAAAGTGGGGCTTCGGGAATGACAATTGCTCAACTGCATACTGGGTCAAGCGGACCGATCTTTACCCGAACAGGCGAATGCGTTAAGGAGTCATGCGCCAGTTGCATCATTGGAAGCCCGACGCAAGAGCGATTGCCAACAGGCAACCAGCAGGTTGAATATGATTACCAAATGGGAAGACGTACCACTCATCCGCAATGGTTTTGAATTTCATTTCATATCGCGCTCTATGGTCTAGAATGGCTTGGCGCAAGACCGAGTTGATTGGAATCGTCCTTCCTTCACCGGCCGCCGTCTTGCTCTCTCCGACCTGCAGGTATCCCTTGTCCAGATGGATCTGACCCCAGGAGAGCGATTTGATTCCTCAGAATCCCTCATTCCGGCGTTCAGTGCGAGGGTGAGTGCGAGCCGGATGTGCGGGGAGCGCGACTGACCGGAAATCTCTTCCATCCTCCGCGTCTCCTCCAGCTCGTAGGCTTTCCCGATCTTGCGTCGCGCCGGCAACTTAAGTTTCTTCTTCTTCCGGAGTCGGACTCGAATTACGTCGCCGGATTCGCCCATCAGAGTCAAAAGGAAACGCACCTCTTCGTTGATCGATTTCGGTGCGGCCTGCTCCTTCAGTCGCGTGGTTTGGTATGCCAGAACCGTCGTCTCATCGATGTCAATCAGGAGTTCTTCGCCGAGGTGGCGTACTACGTGTCCGATTGCATATTCGGCGAAAGTGACTCCGCGAAAACGCAAACGGTAATCCGCGAGATACTCGTCGGCCACATCCCGCAGTTGACGAACGCGATTTTCCCGTTTCATCTGAACGTTGTTGAAGCCCTGTTCGAGTTCACGTCGCCTCTGGTTCTCGGCGTTTTTGGCCACCGTCTTCGAGGTTGACTTGGACGACTCCCGGATCAGCCGCCCGGCGAAGTAGAACTTGTACCACCAAATTTTGCCGCGTGGAAAAACTGCCATCGACCACCCCTCTGTCTCGTTTGGCACTAGTACCAATTGGCCTTGTGCGAATGGAGATTGGAGCAGGAGGCGAACTCGTGCAAATCGGCAAGTCAACCGAGAAGCTGCAGGCGTTCGATTCGATTCACAGAGGAGGGGAATGACTGAGCAGAATTGCTACGGACAGTGCGTCCGTTTTGAAGGAGAGTGGGCACAAAAATGGGCACAATTTGAAGAATTGGCGGATTTCCGGCTGCTCTCAACTGCTCTAAGTTGTTGATTTTATTGGCTCCTCAGGTAGGACTCGAACCTACAACCCTTCGGTTAACAGCCGAATGCTCTGCCATTGAGCTACTGAGGAGTGTCTGGCGCGATTGTCCACTATAAAATTACCAGACTGGGCGGGTGGCGTCAAAAGCGCCTAAGCATGTGGTCCCGCAGGTTTAACGGCCTTGACAGAAATCGATCGAAGAGGAGACGCAATGTCCCGTATTTCCCGGCTCGAGCACAGCCAAGTGACCCCCGATATCGCGGAACTCTACGACAAGGTTTATGCCCAGCGGGCAACGTTCCCAACATGTTTCGCGTGATGGCGCATCGGCCCGAGATCTTCGCCACCATGCAGGCGCATTTCGCGGCAGTACTCAATACCGGCACGGTCCCCACAAGGCTCAAGGAACTGATCATCGTCCGCACCAGCCAGGTGAACTCAACCCCTTACTGCCTGGCCAGCCACACCATTCTTGCCCGCGGGCTGGGATGGACAGACGATCAGTCGCCACCTGGCGGACTGGTCCCGGCGCGAAGATTTTACCGCCTGCCGAAAAAGCCGCTCTGCGCTTGGCCGAGACCGTCACGCGCGATGCCCATGCCGTGACCGACGAGCAGTTTGCCGAATTGCGCAGCTACTATTCCGAGGGCGAAATCGTAGAGTTGCTCTGCGCGATCGGCCTCTTCAATTACTTCAACCGCTTCAACAACGCACTGCAAATGGAGCCGACCAAGCCAGGAGAGGGCAGCCGACCGCGATCCGCCGTGAGACATGACTCCCGATAGCGACAATTCCGCTCGACAAGCCCGGTTTTGGATCGAATCGCGACTGATTCAGGCCCACGATCTCATCGTCAACCCCTGAGGAGCCTTTTCTTCGCATGAAATTGCCGTTCCCGCCGGCGACGTTCCGCGCCTATCTCTTCGACTGCGACGGCACCATCGTCGACTCGATGCCTCTTCATTACATCGCCTGGAAAAAGTCGCTGGCAGAGTGGAACTGCGAGTTCGAAGAACAGCTGTTCTATTCCTGGGGCGGCATGCCGGCTGCAGAGATCATCGCCGCGCTCAATGAGACACGGGCTTGAACATGCCGGTTGAAGAAGTGGCAACACGCAAAGAGGGTCTCTTTCACGAGCAACTCCCACAGATCAAAGCCATCCCGGAGGTGCTGGAGCACATCGAGGCGCAGTATGGCCGAATTCCCTTCGCCGTGGTCTCCGGGAGCCGGCGCAGTTCAGTGGTCGGGTCGTTGAGTGCCCTCGGTCTGCTCGACAAGTTCGATACGATCGTCAGCGCAGAGGACTATACCAACAGCAAGCCTGCTCCGGACGCCTTCCTACTGGCTGCGGAGCGACTCGGAGTCGCGCCGGAGGACTGCCTCGTCTTTGAGGACACCGAGCTGGGCATTCAAGCTGCCACGGCCGCGGGAATGGCATCCGTCCGGGTACCAACCGCCGCGAAAACAAGCGCCTTGGCATCGTGACAAAGGAACCATGGCTATCTACCCGTCGTAGTCGTTATTGCGAATGGAAGCGTGCCGATGGGAACCCTGCCTGCAAATCGCGTAAACCACAGCATCGAGAGGCCTGCCGCTTCAGCCTCAGCCGATCTGACGGTTCTGCTCGTCATCGCAGGTGCGGTGGCCCTCGTCCACATCGCCACTAATGGCCGTTATGGCTTTCACCGCGATGAGCTGCAGTTCCTCAGCGATGCCCGCCATCTCGATTGGGGATTCGTTTCATTCCCTCCGCTGACGCCGTTTCTCGAACACATTGGTCTCGGCCTCTTCGGTCTTTCGATGGTTGGCCTGCGGCTTTTTTCGGTGATTGCCCAGTCGACCGCCATCGTCGTCACCGGGCTCATGGCGCGCGACCTGGGTGGCGGCCGGCTGGCTCAGATTACCGCGGCCATTGCCATCTTCCTGTCTCCCGTGCCTCTTTTCAACGGCACAGAGTTTCAATACACCTCCTTCGATTTCCTATGGTGGGTCCTGACCGCTTACTTCACTATTCGCCTGCTGAAATCGGACAATCCCCGCTGGTGGCTGGCGATCGGCGCCGTGGTGGGGCTGGGACTCGAAACCAAGTACTCCATCACGTTTCTCATTGCCGGCATTCTCGGCGGAGTCGTTCTGTCCCGGGCGCGCCGCCACCTGGCGAGCGGCTGGTTCTGGGCCGGAATCGCATTGGCACTTCTGATTTTTCTTCCCAACTTCCTCTGGCTCGTCCGTCACGACTTCATCTCCTACCAATTCCTGCAGCACATCCACGCGCGCGACGTGCGAATAGGCCGGGCACAAGGCTTTCTCCGCGACCAGTTCCTCTTTTGCATCAATGTTTTCGCCGCCCCGCTGGCCATCGCCGGACTTGTGCTCTACATTCGCGACCACCGCTACCGAATGCTCGCCTGGATGTTTCTCATCCCGTTTATGCTGTTTGGCTCGGGAAGGGGCGGGGATATTACATGGCCGGCGCGTATCCCATGCTCATTGCCATGGGCGCCGCAGCGGGCGAGCGATGGCTGACCTCCCTGTCTCGGCTACCTCGCCGGATCACCGCCGCAGCCTTCTTTGCCGGCGTGGCCATTTGCGGAGCCTACATCTGCGCGATCGTCCTACCAATCGCATCATCCGGCCCGCTGCGCGACTTCGCCCTTGAGAAAAATGGTGACCTGCGCGAGGAGTTCGGCTGGAATGAGCTCGTGAAGACCGTCGCCGGAATCCGAGATTCCCTGCCTCCCGACGAGCAAGCACACCTCGGCATCACCACGGGCAACTATGGCGAGTACGGAGCTGTCGAAATTCTCGGCCGTGCTTACGGATTGCCCCAGCCGATCGGCACAACGAACTCCGAATGGCTCCGCGGATACCCAACCCCGCCGCCCACCAAGTTCATCGTTCTCGGGCTCTCGCGCGAGCAAGCCGACTCAATCTTCACTGGATGCCGGCTCGCAGGTCACAATGGCAACAGCGAGGGCGTCCAGAACGAAGAAAGCCAGCACCACCCCGACATCTTTTTCTGCGGTCCCCCGCGCCTGTCTTGGCCCAGCTTTGGAAAGAACATCAGGACTTCGGATAACGCGAGGTGCGATCGTCAGTACAGTAAGACGGCCAGGCGATAGGCCGTGAAATCGCCCTTGCCACCGCGGGCCGGGCAACTCCCCACGGATGCCTGCCGATATCGACCCGAGGCCAGCTTCTCTACCAGCGACTGCGGCAGGCGGCTCAGGTCCGCATCCTGCCAGCGCATCACGAATTGCGCCGCTGGTCCGTCATGCGAAGCGGGCAATCCATGATCCAGAACACATGCGGCCCGCGCCTGGCTGGGATCGCGGAGAATCGCCAACCCGCTGGGCTGGATCAGCGCCTCAACCTGAGCCTCGACTTGTGCTGCGGACATCGTCTGCACACCGCGCGCATAATCCGCCACCGCGTAGAGCTCACCCCGGCTCGCCACAACGGCAATCCCGACACGGTCCACATCGGGATTCAGCAAGTTCGTGCGGTGTCCCGGCGAATGCATCCATCCATCATGAATCTGCGCCGATGTGGGGGCGAGAGCGACGTTTTCTTCGATCAGGCTGAAATGCGCGCCCGACTGTCCGGCGCGCGCCGAAACATCGGGCTCGCCGCCGTACCGATGCGCAATCGGGCCCTCCGCCGCCATCCGCAAGCAATGCTGACGGGCTGCTTGAGCCAGGGACTCATCCCACTCGAGCCGTCCCGCCCCGGCCTCAGCGCGCGACCGATTCGCAAGGGCAAACAACTGCTCGGCCGCCGCAGGCGTTAGCTGTCCTGCCTCTGTTTGCGCATTCACAGGCTTGGCAATGAACCCGCCCAGAGTTCCAATCAACAGACACCAAAACACACCTTTCCGTGTCATCGTCATATCTGAATCAACACTACTACTCTCGCCCATCGCGTTATCCTTGCAGTGCCAATGTCATTTCCCGCGAAGAGTGCGCTTCGAAAACTCGTGCGCCGCCAACCTCTTGCCCTGCTGGGGGCCCTGCTGCTTATCGCCTTTTTCCTCTGTGGACTGGCCGCGCCCTGGATCGCGCCCGCCAACCCCTCTGCAATCGACCTCATCCATCGCCTTCAAGGCCCCTCCGCTGCCCACTGGGCCGGAACCGACGAACTCGGCCGCGACATCCTTTCGCGCCTGCTCTTCGGGGCGCGCCTTTCGCTCGCTGTCTCCGTCAGCGTGGTCTCCATCTCCCTGACGCTTGGCCTTGCCATCGGAGGCCTCGCCGGCTACCTCGGCGGCTGGATCGACACGGCGCTTACCACCTTTGCCATGAACACCTTTCTCGCTCTTCCCGGTATCCTGCTGGCCATCGCGTTCGCCGCCTTTCTCGGACCGGGGTTTACCAACTTGGTGCTGGCACTGGCCATTGGCGGATGGGCCGGATATGCCCGCCTTGTCAGGGCACAGGTCATGGCGGTCCGCGAGCGCGAGTACGTTGAGGCGGCACGCGCGCTGGGCGCTGGCGGGATGCGCATTTCTTCCGACATATCCTGCCCAACATCGTGCAACCCATTCTGGTTCAAGCAGCTATCGGCATGGCGGGAGTCATTCTGGCCGAAGCCACGCTGTCATTTCTGGGCCTTGGCATTCCCGCGCCGGCGCCTAGTTGGGGCGCCATGCTCAACGATGCCCGCCTGCACTTGTTCGATTCTCCCCACCTCGTGCTCTTCCCTGCCGCCGCCGTCGCCGCGGCTGTGCTTGGCTTCAATTTTGTCGGCGATGCCCTTCGCGATCAATTAGATCCGCGCACTCGCCTTGAAATGGGGCTATGATCGAGCCATGTTCTCGCTGCACAAAGGCGATTGCGAACATTGTTCCGGAACTTACCGTTACATGCTTCTTCACGCCGGGTTCGGTGACTTCTCTTACGCATATTGCGATTCGTGCGGTACCCTCGCTGCCTTTGCCTACACCAACAAGGACCTCTTCAATCTGCCGCCGATTTCGACCCGCAATGAAGAAATCGAAGCTGTTTGGGAGCCATATCTCCGCCCCTGCTCATGCGGCGGAAGTTTTCGCAAGGGTGCGTTCCCGCGCTGTGTGTACTGCAACTCATCTCTTTCCGCCGACTACGCCGCGGGCCACATCGAACGGAACTCCGTAGGTGCGGCAAGAGGATGGAGTTGGCAAAGAAACTGGCGTGACACCTATTGCATGGTGATTGAAGATCCAAAGAATCCCGGATTCTGCGCCAGATCGCCGACCCGATTATCCGGATGCCCGATTCAAAGGGGAAGCCCACCAAGCGAATCTGGACCCACATCTTCAGCTTGAGTCGATGAAGATTGGCGTGGTCAGCGATACCCACAGCCTGCTGCGCCCTGAAGTCCTATCCGCCTTGGCCGGCGTCGACCAAATCCTTCACCTCGGTGACGTTGGAAACCCGTCCATCCTCAAATCCCTGGCTGAAGATCGCGCCTATTCATGCGGTCCGAGGCAACATCGATCGCACAGGCCCTTGCAGCCGTTTGCCGGAAACTGATGTCCTGCTCTTCGAAGGACGCTACCTCTACCTCCTCCACGACCTCGGCACTCTCCACCTCGATCCAGTCGCCGCAAAGTTCTCCGCGGTTCTTTACGGCCATTCCCACAGGCCCCTCATCGAACGGCGCAAAGGCGTGCTCTACTTCAATCCCGGCTCCTGCGGCCCGCGGCGATTTGATCTACCTGTCACAATCGGACTGCTCCACATCGCGCCCGGCAACGATCTGGAAGCTCAGATTGTGGACTTGGGAATCTCGTGAGATAGGGAGATACCTTGCCATTTTCATCCTCGGATACGCGGATTCACCCATCGGTACACAATATCCGTCAGCAGGTTCACCAGTACATACGTCAACCCAATCGACAACAGGCAACCCTGCACCAGCGCATAATCGCGATTTGAGATCGCGTCGACCACCAGCCGCCCCAGCCCCGGCCAGCTGAAGATCTTCTCCGTCACAATGGCGCCGGCCAGCAGCGCGCCAAATTGCAAACCCACCACGGTGATGATGGGAATTAACGCATTCGGCAGCGCGTGCCGGCAAACAACAGCTGTCTCACTCAATCCCTTGGCCCGCGCGGTTCGGATGTAGTCCTGACCCAGCTCTTCGAGCATCGCAGTCCGCACCATGCGCGTAAGGATTGCCGCCAGCGAAGCGCCCATCGCGACCGACGGTAGGATCAGGTACTCGAAATCGATGCCCCCGCGGCCGCCGCTGCTGGCGCCGGAAACTGGAAGCCAGCCCAACTTGATAGAAAAGATCAGGATGAACACGGGGCCCAGTGCGATCACCGGAAACGACAGCCCGAACAGGCTCACGATGGAGAGCGCTTGATCGAGCCTGCGCCCGCGCCGCACCGCCGACAGAATCCCGCCCGGAAGTGCAAGCACCAGCGCGATTCCCAATGCCGTCAAGGCCAGCGCAAGTGTGTAGGGGTAGCGCGCGACGATCAGTTGCGTCACAGTTTCGTGAAGACGGATGGAACTGCCCAGGTCGCCGTGGAATACCTGGTTCCAGTAATGCGTGTACTGCACCCACAGGGGCCGGTCCAGCCAGTATTGATGCCGCAATGCGCTCAGGTCTGCCGGAGTCGCGCTCTCGCCGAGCATTTGCAAGATGGGATCGCCCGGCACCAGGTGAATGAGCAGGAAAACCAGCGACACCACAAGCCAGACAACGGGTAATGTGAGGGCGAGCCGCGTGAGGATCTGCTTCATGTCTCGCTTCAACCATAAATCAGGCAGGTCAGCGATTGCGCACAAGGGCCCGCCGGATCCGCAAGAACATACAGCAGAGTCTCAAAGCCGGGCAATCCCGGCCATAGACGAAACTGAATAATGAGGGGGTAGGTGTAAGGTGCGGAGGGAGGAAAGGGTTCCGCAACTTGCCTGAATCGGCTTAATGTCGGGGACCCGACCATGATGTTGAAAACCAGCTAGCCGATCAGGCCGAACTATCGGTCCGGCCTGACCGTGTGGTTCAGCGCGACGAGCCGCCATTAAACAGCCGGCTGTATTCCCGAATGTCTCTTGCGCCCGACCCCAGGCCGATGGCATTGTCAACACGTCGCTGAAACGGGTCGCCCGACTCGTCGGCGCCCTGTTGAACCGCTTGAGGAACTGGCTCGAGAGCCGACTGAGAAGCTTCCGGCGGCGCGTAGGACCCGGGCCGTTCGGAAACGGCGGCGACGTGTTCTGGTGCCAAGGTGCGTTCCTGTGTGGCGCCTTGGCCTTCAGCACCCATCAGGGGCTTCAGGGCTTCCACGACTTTTTCAATCCGGTCTTTCCTCTGGCGCAGCTGCTCGAACCGCCCAAGCAATTCCGCAAGTTCAGCCTTAGCTTCGTCGAATGCGACTCGATAAACTTCCTGTCTCATGCTCTCTCCAGGCGCAAAGTCTAACACGATTGAAAAGATCGGGTACGAATATTTCGTGCAACTTTCCTGTGATCCCGGGCAGCGCAACCAGGCGATTTCCGGCCTGCACAGCCTCTCAGATCGTGGGTTTTTTCCTGGCGGTGAGTGGGGATCAGAATGCGTTGCACGGCAGCTTCAATTGCCGGAGACGTTGCACCTGGTAACAATCAAAGATGGTTCACCCGGCAGGCCGTGGAAGCCTGCCGTCATCCATTCGTATGTAGCGGGAATACTGGCTCGCATCATTGAGCGAGCCTATGCTCTTTTCCGGAGCCCCGCTCGCAGCCGCAAAGTTAGTACGAGTAAGCTGAAGGGGTTGCTGGGGCCTGTTGAAACGAGAAAGTCGCCGGCTCCGCGACCGGTTGGGTTGCGGGGGCCCCTTTGGCCTCAGCGCTCGCGAAGGGCTTCAGAGCTTCAATGACCTTTTCAATCTTCTCTTTTCTGGCGCGAAGTTGCTCAAACTCAACCACTATCTCAGTTAGTTCCGAGTTTGCTTCTTCGAATGCAAAGCGATAGACCTCTTGTTTCATCTTTCCCTCCAGGCCGGTAGTCTAACATGGTGCAAAATCTGTTGACGCAATTCTTTCTGCAACTTTAATGCTACCTTGCGAAAACTGTTGCTTTCCCTTGTTCGTCGAGTCAAAACTTCCATTTCAGCGGAAAACATCGCCAAGCTATGTCCACTCTTACCCACGTATTTATTGCCGTAAACCACGGCGCATTCCCTTAATTGTCAGCACAAAGTTACAAGGTCCTATAATCCGACTGTAACTTGACTTCTCGGTATCAGGCTAGTCTACGGACATTAGACTTATGCAATTTTAAACGTCGGCGAGTTATGGCTTGATCCAACTCCCCCAACTCAACGCCTATCCTGCCTAAACGGAGCCGTCCTGCTTGAATCGAGTGACATGGCCGGTCTCTGGAAAGGCCAGGGATGTCACTCAACTCTGAACTTCGACATGGCTCGCCGCACTAAACCCGCCGCTGCTCGCGGCTCGCTTCCCGTCCGCCAAGCACGTATCGGGTATGAACTAAACCGCCGGCGCCATCCCTTCGCGCTTTTGGCTCCATCCCCACAGAACACTTTCGATACGCCGCTGGAACGGATCCGACGACGGCTCAGCGGCATATTGAACCGGTTCGGCGGCCAAGGTCGTGGAATACTCCACAGGCTCTAGCACTGCTTCCGGAGAGGACTCCGAAACGCGTTGAACCGGTTCAGCGGCGACTTCTTTGGATTCGTGGAGCAGGTAAAGCGACGCGTCGGGAACCGGTTGATCCGCAACTGTGTTTCCTGAATAAAGTTCGACCAACGGTCTGAGGGCCTCCACAACCTTTTCAATCTGCTCCTTCTTCTGGCGCAGTCGTTCAAACTGCTCATGAAGGTCCCGGAGTTCAGCATTCGCCAGTTGGTATGCGGTACGAAAAGTCTCTTGTGTCATGGTCTCTCCAGAGGCGTAGTCTAGCACGTAACCAAAAAGTGTAATAAAAAAGTACCCATTAATCAATTACCTAGGTAATGGACGTGATTTTGAGCTAGAGTAACTGTATATAGATGACACAGAAAGGATAAGGCATGCATGTCGATTTGCCCGAAGTCCAACAAATCAGCAAAAAACAAGATTTATTCCTGGTTTTGGGAGCCCGCCGAAATTCTTGCCGGACTTTAGTAACCGCTGAGCCGGGTTCAGTTTCCGCATTCGAGTGGGATCAATTCCCGCCTGCGAAGACTGGCCCCGATATGCCGGCTTCCGGCTCTATTTTCAAGTATTCATGCGCTCTGCTTGTCCACCACGGCCAGCTTCTCTTCCACCGGTTCCACCCGCACTTTGCTGATTCGGCGACCGTCCATTTCCACCACCGTCAGCCTGCGGCCTTCATAGACCACACTCTCGCCGCCTTTCGGAATGTGCCCCAGCCGCACCAACAGGAAGCCGGCAAGTGTTTCCACTCCTCCTTCGCGAGGTAGACTCCACTGGGTCTGCGTCTCCAGGTCGCGGAGATTCATCCCGCCGTCCATCAGCAGCGCGCCCGACGCCGTGGTCAGCACAGGCAGCGCTGGGTCATCGAATTCGTCTTCAAGTTCGCCCGTCAGCTGCTCGATGGCATCCTCCGCGGTCACTAGTCCCACCGTCGAGCCGTACTCGTCCACCACAATCGCAAGCTGCCGCCGGCGCTGCTGGAATTCGCGAATGAGGTCGAGGACCGTCTTGGTCTCCGGGACAACCAACACATCGCGCATCACCTGGCTCAATTTGAGCTCGACAAATGCTGGACCGGCCCCGTCAGGCTGTGCATGCCCCGAAGGCGCGCGTTGCGCGGAGGGTCGAAAAAACATCAGCCGCGCCAAGTCCTTGGAGTAGACCACCCCCACAATGTGCTCCGGGCCCCGAGCTTCGTCGTAAACCGGCACGCGGGAATATTTGCGGTCGATGACGCGGGCACTGGCTGCTTCCACAGGCATTTCAGAGGGTAGCGAGAAAATCTGCTTGCGCGGCGTCATGATCTCCCGGATCGGCACATCGTCGAGTTCCAAAGCCCGGTGAACGATCGTCTCCTGGAACCGCGGGAGCACACCCATCCGTCGGGCAGCGGTGGCAATCAGCTTCAACTCTTCTGGCGAGTGAACCGATGCCCGCTCCGTCATCGGCACATCGAAGCCCCGCAAAACCAGGGCGGCGGAGTTCCTCAGCAGCCGCACCGCCGGCCGAGCCAGCTTCATGAAAATCAGCATCGGGGGAGCCACCGCCACCGCCAGCGCCTCGGCCCGCCGCAAAGCCAGTGACTTCGGCACCAGTTCTCCCACCAGCACCTGCATGTAAGTAATGAAAGCAAAGCTCAACGCCACCGCGGCCAGGTGCGCATAAACCTGCGCATGAGGGGGAACCTGGGGCAGCATCTGCATCCATCCAACGAAAACGCTGGCGGCCAGCGGTTCGCCAATCCAGCCCAGTGCCAGCGAACAAAGTGTGACCCCTAGTTGCACAGCGGGCAGGAATTCGTCCAACTGGAGCTGCAGACGACGCACAGTCCGCGCACCTGGAACCCCGGCGGCCATCATTTGCTCAATCCGCGTGTCCCGTACGCTAACCAGGGCGAACTCCGCAGCCACAAAAAATGCGTTGGCCAGAATCAGCATGACCACAGCGACGAATTGCAGCAGCGGCAAACCGTGCATCTCGCCTGTGAGCATAGCATTTAGCCGCCTGAGCAGGACCGGCGACCTCAACGCATTTATACGGATGAGTCGGGGCCAACGAGCGCTTGGGATTCCTGAAGGCCGCAGGCGGCGAAGCCTGTGCCGCGTCAACATTCGCTTTCGTTGATTCCTCTGGAACCAAGCCGCGTCCAACTGCGTATGAACAGGCAGCGGACGACCGCAGCAGGTTGCCGCTAAACGCGATTTCGGTTCGTTCATCGATTCATTCCATCATCAGAGAGCGCTGGCTCTCGACTCGCCTTGGGGAGGTATGCTGTGGCTGCGTCGCGCAAGAGCAAACGGTTTTGGATCTTTTTGGGCATCGGCGGGTTGCTGGTTGTCATGGTGCTGGGGATCATGGCGGCGCGCATGGTAAAGGGCACGCAGATCGATCCCAACCGATTGGCGAAGGTGCAGCGCGGCGACGTCGCGCGATCCGTCGTTGCCACAGGCAAAATTCAGCCCATCACGAAGGTTGAGGTCAAGTCCAAGGCCTCTGGCATCGTTGAGAAGCTCTATGTAGACATCAATAACCGCGTTCACAAAGGCCAGCAACTGGCTCAGCTCGATCAGCAGGAGATTGTGGCGCAGGTTGAGGCACAGCGCGCTCAACTCGCTGCCGCCGAAGCCAACGTCGGCACCTTCGAGGCCAACATTGAGCAGGACAAAGTGAATGCCGCGGCTCCTGACCTGCCTATGTACAAGACCACGCTGGACCGCAATCTTGAAATGCAAAAGGAGGGCGTAGTCAGCCGGCAGGCTTTCGACGACGCCAACCGCGATTATCTTGCCGCGCTCAACAAGCGCGATTCGGCGAAGGCGCAGATTGGCGTCGACAACGCGAAGTTGAAGCAGGCTCGCGCGCAGGTAATGCAAAGCCAGGCCAGCCTCAAGCAGCTTGAAGAACAGCTCAGCTACACCACGATTGTCGCGCCTATGGACGGCGTCATCTTGTCGCGTGACGTGGAGATCGGCGACGCGGTCAGCTCCATCCTGGTGCTGGGCTCGACCGCCACGCTGGTGATGACCGAGGGCGATGTCAACCAGGTCTACGTGCAGGGCAAGGTAGACGAAGCCGACATCGCGCACGTCTACATGGGCCAGCCGGCACGCATCAAAGTCGAGAGTTTCCGGGACCGCACTTTCAATGGCAAGGTGACCAAGATTGCTCCACTCGGCGTGGAAAAAGATAATGTCACTACCTTTGAGGTTCGCGTCTCCATCGACAACCCAGGCGGTGAATTGAAGGCCAACATGACCGCCAACGCTGAAATCCTGCTCGACGAACATAAGGGTGTGTTGACGGTGCCGGAGAACGCCGTCACCTACGACAATCAAAAGAACTCCTTTGTCGACGTTCCCGACAAGTCTCAGAAAGACGGACAGCGCAAACTCCCAGTCAAGATAGGGCTTTCAAACGGATCGGTCACCGAAATCGTTAGCGGATTGAAAGAGGGTGACCAGGTCGTGCTGCAGCAATAGTTCGCAGCGCGACAAGTCACGGTTGCAAAAGCTAATGATCGAGAAAACAGGGCTCAGTGTTCATGCACGTACGGCACTGTTCACAAGCGGACACAAGCGGCGGCTGAGACACGCGAGAGAGAGTTCTAACATGCTGAATTCATGTGGTCGGCGAAAATCGCCCTTTGGCAAGTCAGGTGCAATGAAACCAGCGGCAAGGACTGATTCGCTGATCTCTAGTTCTCTGTCCGCTTGTCGCTGAGAAACGAGGAACACGATGAAGTATCTTCTTGTAGCAGCAGCGGCCCTGGCAATCGCAACCCTCCCCGCGTTTGCCACCGAGGCCACCTTCGACCGCAACCTCGCGGTCAACGGGCGGGTCGACCTGTCCATTTCCACCGGCTCCGGCTACATTCATCTCACCCACGGTACGGGAAACCAGGTGCATATCTTCGGCCGAGTCAAATCCCACTGGGAAGGCAATGACGAGCGTGTCCGCCAGATCGCGGCTAACCCGCCCATCGAGCAGACGGGCAACATCATCCGCATCGGCGTGCACCACGAGAACCTCCACAACATCAGCATCGACTACGAAATCGAGGCTCCGGAGAACGTCTTTCTCGAGGCCGGCTCGGGCTCAGGCGACATCACCGATGACGGCATTGGCGACACCGCCAAGCTCTCAACCGGCTCCGGCAGTATTCACGCCACCGGCCTCCACGGCGGATTTACAGTAAACACCGGCTCCGGCGACATATATGCCGAAGAGAGCAGCGGTACGGGCGACGTGAAGGCTCAGACCGGCTCCGGCACTATTGAACTACGCGGCTTGCATGGCGGCCTGCGCGCCGGTACAGGATCAGGCGATATCAAGGTCACTGGCTCCCCGACCGATTTCTGGCATCTTGAAACCGGCTCCGGGACCGTTGAGTTCTGGCCCGGCTCCACCGGCTTCGCGCTGGACGCATCCACTGGGTCCGGCACCGTTCACACCGATCGCGAAATGCTCACGCAAGGTTCGACCGATCGCCACCACGTTACAGGCAAAATTAATGGCGGCGGCCCCACCGTGCGTATTCAGACTGGCTCAGGCGACGTCCGCGTCCACTAATTTTCCGCTGGCGGCAAGCCGCTTCGGCAAACAAGTTATTTCCTCAGGCGAGGCAGCAAGCACAATTCCTGGGACGCCTCGCCTGTTCTTTTCCCTTCCCCAACTTTTTCCCTCCCCCCGGCTCCTGCTCCCTCTAGCCCGTCGCACGACTCACACTTTCTCGTGATAATCCCGTCCGCCATCGCGGTTAGTCGGATTTTCCTTCCATCGAATTGAAGTGAAGCTCCCAATCCAACTGATCATCCAGCTGAACAGGTCCGGTCAAGGGATCAGCACCGTCTATAGTCTGCTGACCCCTGATCACTGTTCACTGATCACTGTTCACTAATCACTGTTCCCTGTTCCCTGTTCCCTGTTCCCTGTTCCCTGTTCCCCGATCCCCGATCCCCGATCCCCGATCCCTGATCTCCTATCCCTGTAAACTGTACCCATGATCCGCGTCTTCCGCCCGCTGCCCGTCGAGTCCCTAAAGCTGCTGGTCTTCGACCTCGACGGCACCCTCATCGATTCGGCGCAGGACCTCTGCAACAGCGTGAATGCCACGCTCGCCCACGTGCGGCTCCCGCCGCTGCCCGACGAAGTCATCGCCGGCTTCATCGGCAACGGCGCTCTGATGCTGATGCGCCGCGCCCTCGCCGCCGACAGCGACTCGCCCGTCGACGAGCAGTTTCTGGCCAAGGCCTACGCTTTCTTCCTCGACTACTATCGCGAACACAAACTCGATTACACCTACGCTTACGAAGGCGTGCTTGAAGCACTGGCGGCTCTGCGCAGCGTCCACGACGAACCCGTCGCGCCGTTCCGAGCCATGGCCGTCCTGACCAACAAACCCGTCCGTCCCGCGCAAGCGATCTGCGAAGCGCTTGGCCTGGCGCCCTATTTCATCAATATTTATGGCGGCAATAGCTTCACCACAAAAAAACCCGATCCCGAGGGTCTTTTTGCCCTGATGCAGGAGGCCGGCGCGCGCCCAAGAAACCGTGATGATCGGCGACAGCCAGGTGGACGTGCAGACCGCGCGCAATGCGGGCACTTGGTGCATTGGCTGCACCTTCGGCCTCGCCCCCGGCAGCCTTGAGGCCATCCCCCCCGACATCCTGGTGGATTCTCCGGCGGACTGGACGAACGCGCTCAGTCCTGCGAAAATCGATTTAGGACAGCAGCCAGCCAAACTGGTCTGAATTTAACGTTAATTAAATCGCCGCCGCGCGTACAGCATTTAGCATCTCGGCAGGCGATTCTGGCTTTCTTTGTAGAGAGCCCCGTCTGAGACTCGATGTTGATCGCATTTGCGTCCACTTGGCCACGGGCGCGCGTCAAATCAATACCGACAGTTTTTTTGCGCAGAAGCATCATTTGGTACGTCCAGTTGTCTTCATCTTGCGTTTGCTTTGGAGATTCCGCATCATGCGCTTTTTTACCTGGGCCTTTTTTCTGATTTTGCCTGCAATTGTCTTCGCTTCCGCACCCTCAAGCTCGACCCCACCTGCATCCTCATCCGTACAAGGCGTGGTAGCCGACCCCACCGGCGCCATCGTTCCCGGAGCCGAAGTGGACTTGGTCGATTCCGCCGGTACGGTCGACGGCAGCGCTCATTCCGCCGACGACGGAAGCTTCCAGCTGACCGCGCCTCGCGCCGGTAGCTACACGCTGGTCGTCTCGGAGCCGGGCTTTGAAACTGTGCATAATCCCGTGGTGATTGCGCCCCCGGCGGTGTCAGCAATCGGCTCTGCGGCAGCGCACACCTTCGCCGCGCCGTTGCACATCACTCTGCCCATTGCCTCGCTATCCACCAACGTGCGCGTCGACGCCGACAGCAGTGAAGACCTCACCGCGCCCGACGACAATCATGATTCCTCCGTTTTAAGTTCTACAGATCTCAAGTCAATGCCGATCTTCGACAATGACTACGCCACGGCCATGAGCGCATTTCTCGACGACAGCGCATCGGGCACCGGCGGCTCCGGTCTCGTAGTCGATGGCGTTGAAGCCAACCGAGCCACCGTCTCCGCATCGGCCGTGCAGGAAGTCCGCATCAACCAGGATCCCTACTCCGCCCAATACTACTGGCCCGGCCGCGGACAGATGGAGATCATTACCAAGTCGGCAGCCGACCGCTACCACGGCCAGTTCAACTTCCTCTTTCGCGACAATGCGCTGAACGCCCAAAATGCCCTTGCCCCGACCAAGCCCTTCGAGCAGCGCCGCGTCTATGAAGGCCATGTCACCGGCCCCATCTTTTTCGCGCCCAAGAGCGGTTTTCTCGCCACCTTCAACCGCGCCGAAGAAGACCTGCAATCTGTTGTGAGCGCCACTCTGGCTCCTACGCCGGCCAACCCCACCGGCGCATTCCAGGCCAACGTTGCTGCTCCCGCTCGTGACACGGAGTTCAGCCTGCGCACCGCGCATCAGTTCGGTGACCGTCACTCGGGCTACGTGCAATACAGCTTTCAAAACTGGACCGGCCAGAATCAGGGTGTCGGCAACCAGACGCTCGCCTCAGCCGGAACCAACCAGCAATATCGCGAAGACGACTTCGTCGCGCACTTGGATTCCACCCTATCTGCCGTTCTGCTGAATCAGGTATCCCTCGTGGGCGAGCACGATGCCAGCCACCACACCAATGTCGCTGAGGCTCCACGCATCTCCGTCTCCGGTGACTTTACCGGCGGCTCGGCCCAAAACGACTCACTCAGCACCGAGTACAATTTCCGCCTCTACGACATGGTCACGTGGACCCGCGGCCGCCACATGGTCAAGGCCGGCATCGGTATTCCTCACTTGAGCCGCCGCGCCTTCGATGACAACACCAACGCCCTGGGCACCTACACCTTCGGCCCTACACTCGCCGCCGACGGCGTGACCGTGCTGCAAACCGCGCTTCAGAATTACGCCAATAACCGGCCCTCCGGCTACTCGCAGAACACCGGCGACGTCCACTTTATCTACCACCAGCAAGAGGCGGGCGCCTTCATCCAGGACCAGTTCAAGGTGAATGCACGCTTCTCCATCACCCCCGGTCTCCGCTATGACTGGCAGAATTTCCTCGCCACGCGTCGCCTCGGCTTTGCGCCCCGCGTCTCGTTCGCCTGGGTGCTCGATCCCGACGCCAAGGTCGTCCTTCGCGGCGGAGGCGGCGTCTACTATGACCGCTTCGGTTCCGGTCCGCTCCTTGACCTCGTGCGTTACCAGAATGCCCGCCGCCGCTCCACCCAGTTCTCGTTTGACCCCTCGCTGGCGCCTTCCACAGGCTGTGTTCCGGTCACCAATTGCGAAACCATCACCGCGCAGCCACCTAATCTTCGCCCAACTCGCGCCCAACGCCCAAATCCCTTATCAGATGCAATACGGCCTCTCCGTCGAGCGACGCTTAGGCGAGCACGCCACCGGCATCGTCAGCGTCTACTCCGCGCGCGGCATCCACGAGTTCCGCTCTGTCGACATCAATGCGCCCACGCCCGAATCCGGCTACACCGTGCGCCCCGATCCGGCCTTCGGCCTCATCCGCCAGATGCAGCCCGCGGGCTTCTTTGAGGGCAGCGGTCTCGACATCTCTTATCGCGGCCGCTTCAACAAGTACTTCTCCGGCTTCGGCCGCTACACCTGGTCCCACTACGAGTCCAACACCGGCGGCATCGGCTGGTTCCCACAAAATCAGTACGCCCCCAATGACGAGTGGGCCAATGCCAGTTTCGACCGCCGCCAGCGCCTCGGCGTCTATGCCATGTTCAATCGGGATAGCTTATTCAACCTCTCCACCGGCATCTTCGCCAACTCCGGCAGGCCCTGGACCGTGCTCACCGGCACCGATGCTTACGGCGACTCCCTGTTCAATACCCGGCCCGATGGCGTCGCTCCCGACACCGAAACCGCCCCATCCTATGTCGACCTCGACCTGCGCTGGGGCCACGATTTTGCCATCACTCCCGATAAGGGAGAGGAAGCGCCCCGCCTCGGCTTTTCGGCTGCTGCGTTCAACGTCCTCAACCACGAAAACCCCTCGGCCATCGACACGGTGGAGTCCTCGCCTGACTTCGGCGATGTGGTCGGCGTCAACCCACCCCGCCGCATCCAAATGGGTATGCGCTTCGAGTTCTAGGGCCACGTGGCGTTTTGAAGGCTGGAGGCCTCGTTCAGAGGGGCAAACCCTCTCGACAGCTAGGGACTTGGTTTTGGACGCCACAGCCTTCCCAGCCAGCTGAAAAACCTTACAAGGTTGGTGTGTGTGTCTAAGCCTCGGCCGGCGTGAGACTGTGGCGCGGGGGAGGCATTGTTCCATTGTCGACCATCCGCCCAGATAGATCAGCTATTCCGATTCGACGTGACGAGGGACCGCAGAACCGCCTCCAGGGTCGTGCGTTCTTTGCGGGAGTTCGCCTCGCCAGATTCGAAGTCGATCCAGCCTTCGTTGAAGCCGTCGATCATTCGAATCCTCGGTATGGGGTTCTTCATGCCTTGCGAGCGAAACAGTGTCTCCCATTGGTCATGTGGAACTGCTTCAGCCCGCACCGGGCGTTCCAGTGCGATGCTAAAACCCGAAGCGATATCATTCGCTGAGTAGCGCCTTGGGCCTTCGAGTTCAATAACACGGACTCCCATCCATGTTTCATCAAGGAGTTCTGCCGCCGTTCTCGCGATGTCACCCGCCGCAACCATCGGAATCCGGTGATCGAGAGGTTGCAAAAAACTGGGAATCACGCCCTTGCGCGCCGCTTCCACATCCCATGCCGCGTTCTCCATGAACCAGGCGGCACGCAATAACGCTATCGGAACCGAAGTTGTGCGCAGCATCTCTTCCGTGATTTTGGAGTTGTTCAGAAGGTTGGGTTCCGCGACATGGGCTCCAACCGTGGAGAGAAATACGACCTTCCCCGGCCGGGTGGTTTCGATGGCTTGCCGAATAGCCGCAGCCGCCTTGTGTGTCTGAGGAAATCCGGGTTCAGGATCGTAGTCTGGAGGTGTCATCAAGAAGACGCCTTCGACTCCCTGAAAGGCTTGGGTGAGACCGGCTGCATCCTCAAAGCTGGCGATTGCGATATCACAGCCTTGAGCGGACCAGGAACGTCCCTTGTCGGCATCCCGCACCACCGCTCGCACCTTCTGTCCCTGTGCTAGAAGACTGCGAGCCACCGCTCCGCCTACCTTGCCTGTCACTCCGGTAATTGCAAACATCATCGACTCCCTTCAGGAATTTTGGTTGACCTGGATATCTGATGTCGAATTCGATTGCAGCGATTTGTGCATGAATGACATATTACAAATGACGAAATGCATGAATCAGAATTTCGAAGACGCTGCGGCATCGGTGATGGATGGACGAGCACTGGTTCGCGACAGGCCGCGCATGGTGGATCACTGTTCATCTGATCCTGGATATGACCCTCGCCCAAAACTTCCGTGATCTTTCCGACCCATCCCGAAGGGTCCAGAATTACGTTCAAGCGACAGCAGGAAGTGAAGATGGTCATGAGTATTCGGGCAAAGAATGGAGACCCCGGGCGAGCGCGGTTTTCTGTCATCGTGCTGCTTTTCCTCTGCCTTGTTCCCACGCTGCTGTTTGCACAAGAGCCCGCCTCTGATATGCGCGAGGCCGCTGCTGCGGGAAACGCCCAGGCGCAATTTGCCCTCGGGAATTACTACTTTCGTGTCCGCTACGTGACACTCGATTACGTGCAGGTCTTGACCTGGTACCGAAAATCCGCTGCCCAGGGCTTTGCTCCTGCGCAGAATCAGCTCGGCAGCATGTATGAAAACAACGCCGGCTTGCCGCAGAATGACAAGCGCGCGGCAAGCTACTACCGCTTGGCCGCGAACCAGGGCTATGCATTCGCGCAGTACAATCTGGCGGCGATGTTCGAGGATGGCCGTGGCGTCCATCGTGACTATAAGCAAGCCCTCACCTGGTACCGCAAAGCGGCCGACCAGAATCTTTCCAGTGCCGAAAAGCAAATCGGGTATTTCTACCAGTGCGGATTTGGCGTCAAGCGCGATTTTGCCCAGGCTATGACCTGGTATCACCGCGCCGCCGAGCACGGCAACGCGGACGCGGAAAACCAGCTGGGGTATATGGCCGGAGAAGGGTGGGGACAGCCACAGGATTATGGCGTGGCTCTCTCCTGGTATTACAAAGCCGCAACAGATGGCAGCAACCAGGCCGAGGAAAACATCGGCTATATCTTTCAGCATGGCACCGGCGTGCCAACCGACTATGCGCAGGCGATGTCGTGGTTTGACAAGGCCGCAGCGCAAGGTAACAGCGACGCGGAAAACCAGCTCGGCTGGATGTATCAATTCGGACAAGGCGTTCAGGTTGACAATGCCAGGGCTTTGACCTGGTATGGCTTGGCTGGTGACCTGGGGAATTTCAAGGGCAAGAATAATCTCCAGTCCCTCACCGACGATCTGCAGGACGACGGCGGGGAGTGGCAAAACGCAACCTTACCGGTCAGCGATGCTGCCATCGCGCAAGCTCAACGCTGGGCGAAAATCCAGGATCTCCACCGCCGCATTGACCAAGCTGAGGCCCACGCCCTGTACCAGGACGAATATGCCGACGAGCTCGAACATATCGGCCACGGCAAGAGCGAAGCCATGACCAAAGTCTTCAACGCGATGGGAAGCGTTGCCGCTGTCCAGCACCGAGCCGAAGCTGAAAAGACTCACGCCGAAGCTGTGCGTCTGCATGATGAACTGGCTCAAATCGAAAGCCAGAATCAACTCACGGCCGGTGTTCCCGCACCCTAACGACTTCCAGATTTGGATGGCGCAGCGTGGTGTCGTATTTGACGAGGTCGCGCCCGAGCGACCGGCTAACCGGCGTTTCGCCTCTCGTCAACGGTCGATCTGACAGCAAGCCGGCGGCGCATCCGTCAGGCACTGCTTTGCGAGCACCCAACCCTCGATCTTGCCCAGTAAGTCCAACTCTTGCCCCAAAACTCTGCAACTTATCCAAAACCTCGGCGAAAATGGCACTTTTCAGGCACAGCCGTGAAGGCATTGTTCGTAGCAAAATCCCGAGCGTCCGCTTTTTTGAAGAATTGTAAATTTCTGAATTTGGCGTAAGCGTACACTGGTTGGCATAGTCGTCTTGAGCCCGCCCGGTTA
This sequence comes from uncultured Acidobacteriota bacterium, assembly GCA_963718435.1. Classification (GTDB taxonomy): domain Bacteria; phylum Acidobacteriota; class Terriglobia; order Terriglobales; family Acidobacteriaceae; genus Telmatobacter. The sequence goes on from CAVQZQ010000112.1 coordinate 27,150, forward strand.
ACCCCGACGGAACTTTCCCATGGGCATCCGCGTACAGTCTGGAGAGACGCCATGATGAGCCACCGCTTCCTCACAAGTTTTATTTTGTCGGCGGCACTTGGATTTGCAGCCGTCCCCGCTCACGCCGACCGGGACGAAGTTCAGTTTGGCAGCAATATCGTTGTGCCCCCAGGCGGATCGGTGCACGACGCCGTGTGCTTCTTTTGCAGCGTCAACGCTGAAGGCACCATCGACCATGACGTCGTTGTCTTCTTTGGCGACGTCCACATTGCAGGCCATTCCAACCACGATGTCGTCAATTTCTTTGGCAATGTTCGCCTGGATGACAACGCCGCTATCACGCACGATCTGGTCAGTATGTTCGGCTCCATCCGCCTCGGCGAAAATGCCTCCGTCGGTAATGACATGGTCGCCATGTTTGGGTCGGTACATTCCGCCGATTCGGCCTCCGTCAGCGGCAATCGAGTTGTGCAGCCCGCCTGGCTTCTTTGGATTCCGTTCCTGATTCTCGGCTCGATCATTGTAGGGATCGTGAGCCTCATTCGCAGCTATCGCCGCCGCCAGATGTTCAGCGGTTATCCTTATCCGCCGCCGCCGCACCTCTAGAGTTTGTTGACATGGCCAGCCTAGGCCCACCTTGTACGCTAGGGAAATGGACATCCGCCACGCCGCAGTGCCCCGCCCGCTGCGCATCGTGATCCCCGGGGGCAGCGGCCAGGTGGGTCAGGTCCTCGCGTGGCATTTCCTCGAGCGCGGCCATCATGTCACCGTCCTCACCCGCGGCCCGTATACTGCGCCCTGGCAGACTGTTCACTGGGATGGCGAGCAGATTGGCCCTTGGACCGAGCATCTTGAAGGCGCCGACGTGTGCATCAACCTGGCCGGCCGCAGCGTCAATTGCCGCTACCACGCCGCCCATCGCGAAGCCATCTACCGCTCCCGCATCCGCACCACACACCTGCTCAACACGGTAATTGCCGGGCTTGCCGATCCACCCAGGGTGTGGCTCAACGCATCCGCAGCCACGATTTACCGCCATGCCCTCGACCGCCCCATGAATGAGGAAACGGGTCAGCTCGGCGGCAATGAGCTGATCTCCGAACGCCGCCATGCGCCCGAAACGTGGAACTTCTCCATCCAGGTCGCAAAAGACTGGGAGCAGGCTTTCTTTGAGGCTTCCACGCCGCGCACCCGCAAGGTCGCCATGCGCTCCGCCATCACCTTCAGTCCCATGCCGGGCAGCGCCTTCGCAATATTTTCAAACTTGGCCCGCCTCGGCCTCGGTGGCCGCCAAGGCAATGGGCGTCAGTTCGTCTCCTGGATTCATGAGTCCGACTTCGCTCGCGCCGTCGAATTCCTCATTGAACACGATGAGCTGGATGGCCCCATCAACATCGCCGCGCCACATCCTCTCCCCAATCGAGCGTTCATGGCCGCTCTGCGCGATGCATGGGGCGTACCCAACGGCCTTCCCCTGCCAGCCCCGCTCATCGAATGCGCGGCCTTCTTTCTCCGCACCGAGTCGGAGTTAGTCCTCAAGAGCCGCCGCGTCGTCCCCACGCGCCTGCTCGACGCCGGATTCGAGTTCGATTTTCCCGATTGGCCCCAGGCCGCCGAAGACCTCGTCCAGCAATGGCGACACAGAGACGACTGATTCGAAGGGTGGACCCCTGATCCCTGATCACTGTTCACTGTTTTCCCGGCGTAATCTCCGTCACCGGCAGATCCCAGTGCGCGAGCAGAATCTCAAACCTGCGCTGCTCTTCTCTCTTGTAGGTAGCCTGATCCGGCCACAACTCCTTGATCAACGCCTCTTCATCGGGGTTGTTGGTGGTCGCGACCGTCGAGTTCTTGAAGCGGATCGTCACCCGATAGTCCCAGCGGCCGTCTTCCGTCGTGTGGTAGGCGGGCGCCTCGATCTTCACTGAGAGCATTCGCCCCGTGGAAACAATCTTATTGAGCAGCGGATAGTGGTTCTTGAGAAACAGCTCTAGGAATTCCTGCTGATGCCCCCACTGCACCTTGTAGTAATACTCCACGGTGTAGGGCTGATCAGCGCCGCCCTGCGGTGGCGCACCCTGCGCCATCAGCTGCGCGGCAGACCCACCTGCAAACACGACGGCCAAAACAGCCAAAAGCATCTTGCGCATAAAGCCTCCTCGATACAGTTGGTTGACATTGTACCGTGGAGGCTTTGTGCGCGAGTTAGTTCAGTTCGATTGAGTTCAGTTCCGCTGGTTGAGTTAAGTAGTGTATTGCCTTCGTTGTGTTGAGTTGGTTTGAGTTCGGTTCGTTGAGTCGTCTTGGGCCGCGTTACAGTTGCTTTGTTTCCACGGCGACTTTGTTGAGTCGCCGTGGTTATGAAGTTGCTTACCTATAATCAATCAAATTATGTGTATAAATTTCTCTCGCCTAGCAGTGCGCGAAACTCTCCAGCGCTACCCGGTTCGGAATCGTGAGCACTGAGCCGTTGAACATCACCAGCCGCCGGCTCTTGAAAACGCTCAGGGTGCGCGTGACCGTCTCGCGCGACGCTCCAATGAATTCGCCGATCTCTTCATGCGTCAGTGAGAAGCGCAGCCGTGAGCCTTTCTCGGTTGTTTGCCCTTCGTCGCTCCAATCCAGCAGAAGCCGAGCCAGTTTCTCCGGTGCCGTCGAAGCCAGCCCTACCGTGCGCAACTGCACGCAGGCCATGCTGTATTGGCGGCTCAACTCCTCCATCAAGGTCTGGTAAACCTCGGGATGATGTGTGACAAAATTGAGAAAATCCTGTCGGCCGATGGGGGCAATCTTCGATGGATAGAGCGTCTCGGCAGTCATCTCGAACGGGCAGCCGGAAAGAACCGAAGAGAGCCCGAGTATATCGCCCTTCCGCGCGATGCTGAGGCTAAGGCGTCGGCCGTCCGATGAGTTGATCGAGAGCTTCACTTCTCCCTCGAGCACCACGAACACGCCCCGAGCTTCCTCCTTCTCTGAGAACAGGATCACGTTGGACGCATACGACAAGGGATATTGAAGAGAAGCCAGATCCTTATAGGCCGCGGGCGACAACTTTTTGAAAAACTCGCCTGCGCGCTCAACCTGAATGCTGCGATTGCTAACTGAACTATTTATCGTTGCCATCTTCCGCCTCCTGTGAGTTGTCTGCGCTTTTCTTCTTGATTTCTTCGGCTAAGTATTGGGTCCACGGCGTACTCGCCACAAGCTCGGTTTCCCGCTCGGAACATATGCGTTTCAGGACCCGTTCCCCCTCGGCATCTGCATACGTCACTTGGCGCAAGTCCAGTGATAGTTTTCTCGATGCGATCCGCGGAGTCGTTTCCACCCAGAACCGGCTGAGTTCTTCAGCCCACGGCCCCGCGACGCGCCCTTCCAACTTGATTGCCACTGCTTCCGGCTCTTCTTGAATTGTGATTCTCAGCATTTGCTGGCCACCTGCGCCACGCCCTCTATAAGGCATGTGGTGTGCCAAACTTATCGTCGCAAAACCGGCGCCTCGTTTGCGATTGATAAGAAATGGATTAGCTTCGTGATGAAACGGAAAGGCAAAACGTGACGAACCGCTAATGACGAAGTGACGATGACGAAATCTCGTCACGCAGACTACATATAGTCACTTCGCTCGATGCCGAGCTTCTTTAATTTGGAATTGAGCGTGGTGCGCTTCAGGCCCAGCCGCGCCGCAGCACCGTCGTCCCCGCCAATCTGGCCCTTGGCTTCGCGCAATACACGCAAAATGTGCTCCCGCTCCGCGGTCTGCAGCGTTGGGCTCTCCGCCAGGACGCTTTCTTCATTGGCGGCGCTGGTTTCCAACTCCACCAGGGGGACATAAAGCACTGAGCCGCGTGTCAGAATCACCGCCCGCTCCAGGAAATTCTCGAGTTCGCGAATATTCCCCGGCCACGGCCAGCGAACAAGCGCCTCCATAGTCTCTTTGGGAATCGTCTCGATCGATTTCCCCATCCGCCGGCTGTGCGACGACACAAAATGCCGCACCAGCACCGGAATATCAGTGACTCGATCCCGCAGCGGCGGTGCGAAGATCGGGAAAACCTTCAGCCGGTAAAACAGGTCGCTGCGAAACTGTTTTTCCGCAACCATCTGGGCAAGGTCCCGGTTGGTCGCCGCGATCAGCCGCACATTCACATTAATCGCCCGGGTACCGCCCAGCCGTTCAAACTCCCGCTCCTGCAGGGCGCGCAACAGCTTCGGTTGCAGCTCCAGCGGAATTTCGCCCACTTCGTCCAGAAATAACGTCCCCTCATGGGCCAGCTCCAGGCGGCCCATCTTGCGCGCAATGGCGCCCGTAAAGGCGCCCTTCTCGTGTCCGAAAAGCTCGCTTTCCAGCAGCCCCGCCGGAATCGCCGCGCAATTGAGCTTGATAAAGGTGCGCTCGTTGCGCGGGCTCAAGCGATGAATGGCGCGCGCCAGCAATTCTTTGCCTGTCCCCGTCTCGCCCTGGATCAGCACGGTTGCGTCGGTCGGCGCCACCGTCTCAATCTCCTTGAGCACTCGGCGCAACCCTGAGCTTTCGCCCACAATATCTTCGAACCGGTTCTCAACGTTGATCTCTTCCTGCAAATACTGCTTTTCCTGGCTCAGCCTGTCGCGCAACTCGGCAATCTGGCGGAAGACCATGGCATTGCTCACCGCCATCGCCACCTGGCCCGCGATCTGGGTCAGCATCTCGGCCTCGCGGTGCGCAAAGGCAGCTGGCCTCTGGCTAGTCACCGACAGGGTGCCGATTGGCTCCCCGCGATGGATAAGAGGTACACAACATCCAGATTGCATGCCCAGTTCCGTGAAATGGCGCATGGATTCCTGGCTAAAGCGCGAGCCCTGAATCTGGTCCAGTATCACAGGCTCATGGGTTCTAAATACCTCTTCAGCTACCGAGTCCTGCAGCCCAATCCGCACATCGCCGCGCCGGCTCTCGCTTTCACCGGCATCCAGAAATTCCACAACCAAGGTCTGTGTAGCGCGGTCATACAGTGCCAGCGTAGCGTAGTCGTGCGGAATCACCTCTTTGATACTCGCCGAAATCGCCCCCAGCAGCTTGCGCACATCCATGTTGGCCAGCAGCGCGGTGCTCAACTGCAGCATCACCGCTTCCTCGGCGCGTTTGCGGTCGGTAAAGTCGCGCGTCACCTTGGCAAAGCCGCTGATCTCCCCGGTTGTGTCGCGAATAGCCGTGAGAATCATGTCGGCCCAGAAGCGCGAGCCGTCTTTGCGCACCCGCCAGCCCTCTTCCTCTATGCGCCCTCCGCGGCTGCCAGCCGCATTAACTCCGCCGGTCGGCCCCGATCCACGTCTTCCTGGGTAAAGAAGCGGGAGAAATGCAGCCCATGGATCTCTTCAGCCGTGTAGCCCTTGATGCGCTGCGCGCCGGGATTCCACGTCATCACGTAGCCGTCGGGATCGAGCAGGTAGATCGCGTAGTCGCGTACGCTTTCCACAATGCGAGCGCAGCTGCAGGTCGTTGTGCCGCAATGCCTCCTGCGCCTTCCGCTGCTCGGTGATGTCGCGCACAAAGCTCAGCACAACAGGGCCCGCTGACGTCTCCATCGGCTTCAGCATGATGTCGACCGGGAATTCGGTCCCGTCCTTGCGCAGCCCGAAAAGATTCATCGCCGCGCCCATCTGCCGGGCCCGGGGATGCGCATTGTAGTTTTCGCGATGTCCGGGATGATTCCTGCGGAAGCGCTCCGGAACCAGGTTCTCAATCGGCTGACCGATCAGCTCAGCCTGCGTGTGTCCGAATAATTCCGCCGCACGCGGATTCGCGCCACGGATGACGCCTTCGCTATCCGTGACAAAGATCGCGTCTGGAGAAACATCGAACAGATTCTCTAACGCGGATTGAGCAAACTGGGCCCGCTCGTGCGCAGCCACAGCCGCTGCGTCCTGTTCGGGGGAATCAGACGGTCGCATGCGGTTGTACCTTGTTGAGGACTGTACGCGCATCCCCTTGCCTCCCGCAACCGGCGGGTTGTTATTTCAGTCCGTTAAAGTACTCGATGCCGCGCACCAATTCCTGCACCTTCTCCGCGCCTCCGCGAATCCAAAGCTGCGACAGGAGAACTCACCCATGGCTCAAAAGATTGCATTCATTACCGGTGGCAACCGCGGACTCGGCTTTCAGACAGCCCTCGACCTCAAGGACCCGGCACAAAGTCGTCATCGGTTCCCGTGACCTGGCCCAGGGCGAAGCAGGCTGTAAAGAAGCTGCGCGCCGCGGGCGTCGATGCCGACGTGCTCCAGTTCGACATCACCAAACCCGCCGACTACCAGGCCGCCTACAACTACTTCAACTCCAAATACGGCCGTCTCGATATCCTCGTCAACAATGCCGGGATTGCGCGCGGCACGTTTCCCGGCACCGGCCCCGAACACTCCGCCGCCGACGTTCCCCTCGGACCTGCTCCACAAGGTCTTCGAGACCAACTTCTTCGCCCGGTCGCGCTCACCGGCGCTTCTTCCCCTGCTCAAAAAGAGCCCCGCCGGACGCATCGTCAACCTCTCCAGCATTCTTGGATCGCTGACCCTGCACGCCGATCCCAAATCGCCCATCTATAACGCAAAGTCCTTTGCCTACGACGCCTCAAAGACCGCGCTCAACGCCTTCACCATTCACCTTGCCCATGAGTTCCGCGACACCAATATCAAGGTCAACTCCGCTCACCCCGGCTGGGTCAAAACCGATATGGGAGGCGAACAGGCTCCCATGGAAATCAGCGAAGGTGGCAAAACCAGCGCCGCCCTCGCCACCTTGCCCGCCGATGGCCCCACGGGCAGATTCATCCATCTGGGTCAGCCCCTTCCCTGGTAATCCGCAAACAGAAACATCGACCTCCCCAAAACGCGGCGGCCACCTCGAAGACCGCCGTCGCGCGGTACAATTCGAGCGAATCGCAAGGAGAGTCCCATGAAAAGACCCTGGGTGAAAGTCGCTGCCATCATCGCCGCGCTCTTTGTCGTTGTTCTCGTGCTCATTCCCCTCTTCGTGAACGCCGATACATTTCGTCCCACGCTTCAAGATCAGCTTTCCAGCGCCCTTGGGCGCAAAGTTACCCTCGGTCATCTCAGCTTTTCTTTGCTGAGCGGCAGCCTCGTCGCCGATGACATCGCCATCGCCGACGATCCGGCCTTCAGCTCATCGCCGTTTCTTCAGGCCAAGTCTTTCCACATCGGCGTTCACATCGTGCCGCTTCTCTTCCACCACCAGGTGGAGATCACCAAACTCACCGTCTCGTCTCCATCTATCAATCTCATCCATGTCGGGAACGGCAAATGGAACTTCTCCAGCCTCGGCGGCGCCACTTCCACCCAATCCCCGCAGCAGCAGACCGCCATCCCCGACCTGACCGTTGGCGAATTGAAGATCGAAAACGGCAGCGCTACCGTCTCAACGAACCCTCCAACCACGAAGCCTCTCGTCTACTCCGACATCAACCTCACCGTCCAGCAGTTCTCCTTTTTGAAGTCGTTTCCGTTTCAACTTTCGGCCAAACTGCCCGGCGATGGTTCCGTCGAGCTCAGCGGAACCGCAGGGCCGTTTAACCCGAAAAACGCCGCCGACACGCCCTTTCAGGCCAGCCTGCACGTCAAGCATTTTGACCTCGTTGCCTCGGGCGTCGTCGATCCCACCCAGGGCATTTCCATGATCGTCGATACCGACGCGCAAATCGCCTCTGACGGAACCACCCTCACCAGTACCGGAAAAATTCAGGCCGACAAGCTTCAGTTGGCGCGTACCGGCTCTCCCGCTCCCCGACCGGTCAACATCGACTACACCATCTCGGATCAACTCGACACGAGCACGGGCCAGGTATCCGATATCGCCATCCATACCGGCTCCGTCGCCGTCCATGTCAAAGGCGGATTCCACGAGACTCCGCAAGCCATCCTGCTTAACCTGCACCTCTCCGCGCCCAATCTTCCCGTCGATCAGTTGGAGCAGTTGCTGCCCGTCGTCGGCATCCATCTGCCCAGTGGTTCTTCTCTCCACGGTGGCACTCTCACCGCGACTCTCGCTATCACCGGCCCTGCCACCACCGCCACCATCGCCGGACCGGTTGAGATTGATAACTCGCAACTCGCCGGATTTGATATCGGCTCCCGCATTCAGGGAATCAATCCATTCGGCGGCAAGAGCGGTGGCACGCAGATCCAGACTCTGCGCACCGACGTGAACAACTCGCCGCAGGGCAGTCAGTTCACCAACATCTATGCCAACCTGCCCCAGATCGGTACGGCCAGCGGCAACGGCACTGTCTCGCCCACCAGCGCGCTCGATTTCAGGCTGGTTGCAAAATTCGACCCGGCCTCAGGAGTCGGTGCAGTTGCCGGCAAAGCCATGAACGCCGTCACCGGCGCAGTCGGCGGCGCGGTAGGTAACGCGGGCGCAGTGGGCGGCATGCTGGGCGGCTTCCTTCACTCCAAAGCCAAACCCGCCGCCGGCTCCAGCGCTAGTGCCGGCGCAGGCGGCATCCCGCTCACCATCACGGGCACCGCGTCCAGCCCGTCCATCCACGCAAACCTTCTCGGAATGTTTAAGTGAACGCCACGATGAGGCGGCTCTCAGCGATCCCGCCTCGTCGCCCGCACCACGACGTCTTGTTTGAAGGGCAGCAGGTCGACCTCCGTCTTTGCGCCGCCGTGTACCTCGATCGCAGGTGAGTATTCGCCCGTCACCGGCGAGTAGAGACTCAAGTCATACGTCCCCTGCGGCAGCATCACTGCAACCTTGCCTGCAATCGAATCCCCTGCAGTCGGGTCGCCGACCTCGCGATCGTCCGCCAGGTACGCCACAAAATCCTTCCCCGACGCCGACAGCCCCGACGCAAGCAGATGCTCAGGCGTTCCGCCGATCCAATCCGCATCAAGCTTTGAATGGATGTAGTCAAACGAATCCATGAACTCCGACAGATGCTGCATCCAGCTTCGAATCGCCGCCCGCGAAGCCGCCGTCCCTGTCTCGTTTCCCACCGTAATCGAAAAGTCGATGTAGTCGTAGTGGCATCCGCTCAGCAACGCTGTCCATGCCCTCTTGCGATGAATCGTCCACCCCGTCAGGTCGCGATACATGCTCGCCGTATTGTCTTCATCCAGCACCACCGGCTTGGCCTGAGTATTGGTCGCGCGGCAAAAATCCCGCACGCCAACCAGCTTCAGTTCCTTCGACATGAAGTCGCCCATCTCAAACACCTTGCCAGCAAACTGCGTATTGGGCAGGGATGGTCGTTCACAATGTCGAAGTTATTGCTCGCGAAAGTAGCATCCATCGGAAACGAATTATTCGCCGCATACGTAAACGCCTGCTGCCCCGAAAGCAGATGCGGCCGATTCAGCCGCTGCATCTCATCCCGCATCACCTTTGCCATCGCGGTCTGCCATGCATCCACGTCCGCACTCGTCACATGTCCCGCGATCCCTCCGCCCGGTTCATTACATATCTCGTAGTACACGTTGTCGTACCCGCTGGTCTCCTCAATAATCTTCCGCGCATAGCTCGTCTGCACCTTCACCAGCTCCGGATCCTTCAGCGAAATGTATTCCTCCCAATCGACTTTCCCCACATGCTGGATATTGTTCGCGGCGCGTAGCGGGTTCAACGCCCACACGTCATCGGCATACGTATTGCTGAACACCGTCAGTTCCACCACAATCCCCCTCTTCGACGCCGCATCCAGATAATGATGCAGTCGATCAAAGTACTCCGGATTCCATTTGTCGAGGTCATACACCGGTTCGCCATCCATTGCCTTGCCCGGTCCCGTCCTCATGAAGGGAGATATAAAGTCAGGCGACTCCGGCTTGCACGGAGACGAAGGATTCCGCGCACTCTGCAGTTCCCGATAAAACAGGAACGTCCGCGTCACCGTGATCTTGTGTGCCGCCGCGTCGTCAAGGTATTTTTCGTAGTCGAACGGCCGGTTGATCACCGACCCGTAATGCTCCGAGGCCGAGATCAGCGCCAGCGGCTTGCCGCGAAACAGCAAATACTTTGGATTGTCCGGGTCAATCTTGACCGCATCCTGCGCGTGCGCCGCATGCAATGCACACAAAGCCCCTACCAACATTCCGGACCACAATTTTCCCCTGACCATCGACCCCATTGTCCCCCCCTGTTGAACTCAGTTTTCGCAGCCAGCCGATTCTACTTCCCCCCACGCGTTGTCCGAAACAAATAAAAACGCGCGAACGGCATTCATCGCCGCCCTCGCGTTCTCTGACCAATCGGTCGCCAGTTCAAATCGACGCTGAGCTTGCCGTTCAGACTGAAGCCCTGCGAACATGGAGGTTGAAGGGGTGAGTGATGACAAAGATCAAAGAAACCGTCGACCCACGGTTGAAGCCTTCTTTCGCCCAACTCTCAAAACCTGCACAGCGCGCCCTGATAAACCACGGGATATTCACAGAAGCCGATCTTGCTGGAACGACGCGCATCGAGATCATGAAAATGCACGGCATTGGGCCTTCTGCGATCCCAATCCTCGATCTGGCTTTGGCTGAGGCATGGCTGAAGTTCAAATCGTGATCCGCAATTCGAACTGATCCACTACCTGAATGACCCTCTCTTGCTTTCTGTGCCGGTGCCGGGTGCCCCAGGTCTCGTTTTTGAGACCTGGGAAACCACGAACCTTCGCTTCGCAGTCTTAGTGGTCGGCGTTCAGATTCACATCCGGCAACGCACCAGTGCCCTCCAGCCGCACACCATCAAGACCGCGCGGATCCAGCCCCAAAGCTCGCAAAATCGTCGGCGCTATCTGCAGCGTGCCCACTTCCGAAAAGACCGTGTGCGGCCTGAAAGCAGGATTCGAAAGCAGCAGCATCACGTTGGTATCATCGTGAGCGAAGCCCCCATGCTCCATCAGCTTGGCCGCGCTGCCCGTATAGGTGACGCCTACATTGGGTGTGACGATAATGTCAGGTGTGCGCGGATCGGCCGGCGGCAGGCCCGGCTCGTTATAGTTGAGCGCGACCGACCGGCCCCAGAAAATCTGCCCGATGCCTGCCGTCTTCCGATTGTTCTCCAGCAGTGCTACCGCCGCGCCGTTGTAGGAAGGGCTCGTGAGCCAAAGCAGTGACACATCATCCTCGGTGGCCCCGATCCCATTCGCATTCAGAGGCGACTCCGACATCGGCATCGCGTTCGGAATATTCGTCGCGATCAGCGTCGCAGGCGAAGTGCCATTACTCGTCTTCCCCGGAATCGGAAAATACAGATTCGGATCGATGGGCGACTGGCCGTGCTTTGCAGTGATGATAATCAAGGTCGATTCATACAAGCCCCGATCCTTGATCTTGTTCACCATCTCGCCGATCGCATCGTCGACAAACTCAATCTCGCTCAGCAGCGATGGCCCGGGCGTACCCATTGCATCCAGGTAGCCGCCTTTTGTGTCCCCTTCAATTAGCTTTTGGCCCACGCTCACGGCCTGGAAGTTCATTCCAAAGATCGTCGGCGTCTTCATAGTCGAAGTGCCCAAAAGATTTCTGCCTTCTATCTCGTTCAGAATCGCATTGGCTTTGAGCGTGTCGTAGCACTTGATATTCAGGAAGCTGTTGGTCCACGCGGTCAGATCGGCGCCGGGATCGGGAACCGTCGTACAATTCAATCCGTCTGCCGTCATTACCTTGGGCAGCGCAACCACATTGGAGTTGATCTCCGGCGAATAGAAATCATCCAGCACACCGACGCCATCGCGGCCGGCCACTGAAGCGTAGGCCGGGTGCTTATCCGACCAGGCCGTGGTCCCTCCGGCCTTGTGAATCACGCCGAAGATGGTGTTGGTTCGAACAAATTGCCACGGAAATACCGGCGCGCATCCCCTTGCAGGGTCGCGATCCATCTTGGTGGCGTCGAGCGATGCCAATCCACCATCGGTCAGGCTCGCTCCCTTCGCGCCGCCATTCAGTTGCGTCTTATCAATGTCGATGCCCTCTTCGTACTCGGTCGTGAATCCCGTGGGCGCGGCGCCCGAGGTGCAGGGCCCAGGTCCGTTCCCGTTTCCGGTCATCGCCGCCGGACCATCGAGCGAGCGGTCATAGGCCACGTCGTAATACACGCCCATGGTGCGCGGCGTCGCCCCTGAAACGATTGCCATCAAGCCCGGAAACGAGTCAGACGGCTTGGATGTGCTGGCGCCCACGTAGTTCACTCCTGTGGTAGCCAGGTCGGCGAGATTCGGGCAGTACGGAGCGCCGTCATTCGCGCCGGCGATGCCTTTCGAACAGTTGAAAAAATCCACGGCGTGCATTCCGTCGATGCTGATCAAGAGAACATGTTTGATCTCGCTGTGTCGCCAGTCGTTATCGTCATTTTGGGCTACAGCAGCCGTTGCCAAGACAGCCGCCAGAAATGCAACCAGGGGAGTTGCTTTACGCATAGTGACCTCCATGAAACGGGAAACTAACAGTTGGCGGGCGGTCACAATGTTTCGCGCAGGTAAAAATAAGGTGAATTACGAAATAGTCGAATCGTCAGTTTGCAATATCAAAACGCCGGCGCGCTCGCATTTTTTGGTAGGTGTCACCCGTTGCCATATCCGCGAAACGAGCGATCTCGTCAGCGTCAGGGCGCGACCTCGAAATCGTGCCGCAAGCGCGCCTCGAAGTTGACCCGTGCTCCTTCGTCTTGTGGGGTGTTATTGCTGAATCCCGCGCGGGAACCGTTTCTCCCCTAGTTCTGATCATCCTGCGGCACCGGCCGGCTTTTCAACTCAGGCGCACTTTGCGGAGCCCGCTTCTCCGCGAAAAGAGGCACAGGAAAATGCTTTGCGCTGATCAGTTTGCCCTTCTGCGTGAACGTCATCGTCCACTCCATCGGTTTTGGTTTGGCCCCGATGTCGGCAAATCGAATCACTTCCCCACCCCCAGCCCGTACGTCCATCGCGGCCGTCAGCGCAGGCGCCGGCCCGTCGGTGTCCAACTCTTCATCGGGTTTCGGAACTTGCGGATGTGCACCCGCGAGGGCGGCATAGCACAGCCCATTTCCAAGCCAGTTTGAGGAGGTTCCTTCCGTCTCTTCCGCCCGGATGTGATTAAACGCGGAAAATGGTGAGCGCGTTGATCGGCGCCGGGAGAAGAGCGAATAGCCTCTGCGAAGAATTGGGATGATCCGCACCCGGCCTTCGCCGCCGCAGGAATCGAGGCCATAAACATCGTTACATCCCCCACGCCGTTGTTTCGCGTGTACTGCAGAAACAGATGGTTCGGCAGCGCCGGACACATCACTTGCTGATAGCTCCACTTACCCTGTTCGAAGGCGAATCCATCCGCTACCGCGTGTTCAGCGACCGACGATTCCGCGTCCGCAGCCACAACGCGGTCCTTCTCCGTCATTTGGGCGGCAGATCGAAACTCAACGGAGAGCGGCGCCTCCCGATTCGACGCGTCGGTCGAAAACGGTGCGGGTGAAACCGCCGGGGGCACTATCTTGCCTTTGCTATGGCCTACTGGCGCTTCGTCGGGTCCCGTCTGCGCCCAGGCAGAGTCGCCGGGCGTTGCAGAAACAACGGCTGCCATCAAGATGAGGAAGTAGCCAAATCGCACCATGCTGCCATCAGACTACCATTCTGCCCGTCCGTAATCGCAACACGCACCAGCAAAAAGGGCAGCCCTTGAAAGGCTGCCCTGAATGGCTTTCCCAGAAATCAGAATTGTAGCAGCGAGCCCAGTTCAACTCGCCACCCGGAACTCACTTGCCCTGCTGGCTATCCTGCCGTGTGATGTGCAGCGGCGGGCTTGTGATGCACCGGGGCCGCCTTCTTCTTCTCCGGCTGGATGAATCCTTCGCGAAGAACGATC
>CAVQZQ010000113.1:0-31687 GCA_963718435.1 uncultured Acidobacteriota bacterium
GAAGAGCTTGATCCACTTACCGAGTCCCACAGAGCGATGTCAGACGCTCCGGGGGCTGTGGTCAAGCCCTCCCGAAGAAGCTGCATGCACGAAGAAACGGTTAGGCCAGGTGGGGCCCGGCAGCGAGGCATGCCAGTTGTCGCAAACCACAAACTCCTGGGCCAGAGCGTTGAGAACGGGCAATTGGCCAGGAGCATAGCATTTCATAACGTCACCTGGGTTGCTCTGACCACCACTGCCGGCATAAGAAGTCACGAAGCCGCTGTTCACTACGGGTGGTAGTCGCCGCCGAACGGGTAGACGGCTCCGGGGCCGCCGAGCTGCGTCACGACACAGAGGAATTCGTGGCAGGGGTCAACAGGCATTGTGAAGCTGTACTCCTGCGTTACGACGAAGGTCTGTCCGTTATCGGTGTTCGATAGATTCGGCGTAAGCAGGGCGCGAAGGGGAAATAGAGGGTGGGGGCGGCCAGTTTCCTCCGGTAGTGAGCACGATGCCGCTCACCGAGTTTTGCTCACAATTTCGCGCTAACTCGCGAAGACTGGCTCCCGACAAGTGAGCCCACGGACGGGCGTAGATCCGCCAGTGGCAGGATCGGTTCCACTGATGCCGGAAAAGCCCAGCATGTGGTCGAACGACCGATTCTCCAGCATCAGGACGAAGATGTGTTGGATTCCTTTTGACATTCCTAGTCGCTAAAGTTCGCCAACAGACTTGTGAGGGAGAAACTCGTTGTTCCCGGGGAGTACGGAGTGTCAAAGAGGCGGTGTTTCTATAAGAAAGTTTCCCAGCGCGCGCAAGCTGTAACCACCAGCTGACCGAGCCACCTTGGTTAGATTGAAAAGCTGGCGACATGACCAACCCACGAGTTCGGTCGCCGAGCCGTCTTGCCATTGGAAAGTGGAGCTTGAAAAGGGAGGGTCGCCGACCAGCGCATTCAATTGGTTGATGGTCTGCCAGACCGTCAAGAATCCGCAGTTGACATAAACGTCCTTTGTCCGCTTCAAGGCCCGAACCTGCAACTTATTCAGAATCTCAGGATGCTGTGGGTCCGATGGATCCTGAATTGGAATCGGGAAGTTTACTTGATACGTGTCGCCAATCGAGCTGTTACCGGAATACTTCTCCACTGCCCCGTATTCAAACAGCACCCCGGCAACGGGCGGAAAAGGTGGCGCGACGGGGGCATGACGATTCCAGTCGCTATAAAGGAGGCGCATAGCCGGGCGAGGCGGCGGCACGCCACCCACCGGCCACGGGCATGCAACTTCTCGCAACGACGAAGCCGTCCAATCGGGTGGGTACAGGGGAGTAAGTCCATTTCCAAGCGTCAATATTTTGTCGTACACCCACTTTAACGTGTCCCTGGCCTGGACGTAGGTCAGCCTTTCTGTTTGTGAGAAACTGTGGATCCAGCGCACGTCCGACCACGAGAAAGACCGATATGGCCCATAAATACATGGGAAGCGTAAGCCTGTAATCGAAAACGGTCACTCCGTCATCATTGAGCGGCGGCGTTTGGAGCCCATACTGAGCGTACTCATCGTCCGCGTTGGTACTACCGTCCGTTGCGCCGTAATAGCAGGTGCTTTGTACTGCCCTCCGTCATTCCAATAGATCTCCCCGTATTCGTCTACTAAATAAGTGACATTCCATATCAGGTTGTCTTTGACAGCGAAATCGTTCAACACGGTCTGACATGGGAGGATGAGGCTACCAGGGGAATAGTGAAGGGGATCTTGAAGGGCGTTGGGAAGATCACTCAGAGCCGTTGAGGCGGCCACAACTAGCTGGTCGAGAAAAGTCTTTCTCGTCTGCACCTGGTTTGCGGCAGCGATCGCCCCGAGTTCCGTATAAAGAGCGCTGTAGATCTCATCTGCGAACTCGCTAATCTCGGACTGAATCGGATCGGGGCTGAATAATGCTCCTAGCTTGGCCACAACCGAGACAATTTCCAGCGCCGCCGATGATTCTGGGTCGGGGTCAAGGCTGGCGAGCCCGCCGAGGATAGCGCTAATAGCGCTGAGGACCGTGGCCTGATCAAGCGATATTGCTGCCAGTTGGAAGTTGCCCGGCGAACTGCCATTACTCATAGTTGAATGCCCCCGCAACAGCCTGTTTGGCGCCTCATTTATGGCATTGGATTCGGCATCGCCCCTCAGCTATTGGAGCGCCACCAAAATCGGGATGAGACTTTGACCCTCCTTGACGGCCCTCAGAGCCTTCCCGATAACACACCCGAACGCCTTCTGGGGTTCTGCAGCTTTCATGGCGTGGCCGGGTGTTGCGGATGTAGTCAGCAGATCACCGACTTCGATGGCCGAATATTCGGCATCGACCTTGCAGTAGACCTTTCCTACCAGGGCTAAGGGCACACGGGACTCAGGGGAGGATCGCTTGTCTAACACAAGAGCCGGCTTGTAGTCTCCGGCGCCGGACACCACACCGGCAACCCTCTTGTCGTAAGCGTCAATGCTTTCACGCAAAGCACCCTCGGCATCGATAACCATGACCGTTCCGGCGTCGGGGCGCTGAGTTCCCGATGTGTCAAATTCTTCGGCGCAATCGGCACCGGTCAGAAGGACATCTCCTGTGACAGAGACGTTTCCACTCGCGACGACATTATCAGCAAGCAGATTGATGCTGGCGAGGTTAACCTGCTGACTTCCATTCTGGTCCAATCCTCTGATGTTTAGAACGTATGTGGCGCCATTACTTCCCGTCGCATCGCTAACGTTGAAGTATGCAGAAGTGCCATTCCCGGCGTTTGGAACAATCGATGCTTCTCCTAGAACGGTAAGCGCTCGTATGGGCGCACTCGTGCCGATGCCGACATTCTCAGCGAGCAGATTGACGCTGGCGAGGTTAACCTGCGCAATTCCATTGTGGTCCAATCCTCTGATGTTTAGGCTGTAGTTGGCGCCGTTACTTCCCGTCGCATCGCTAACATTCAAGTATCCAGAAGTGCCGTTCCCGGCGTTTGGAACAATCGATGCCTCCCCTTGAACGGTAAGCGCTCGTATGGGCGCACTCGTACCGATCCCCACGTTGCCGTTGTAGTCAATGCGCAACCTCTCGGCGGGCCCGGGCAGGGGTGGAGGTGGTGGAGAACCCGGGCGGTAAGCAAGGGGGGTCACCATGGGGTTGGTATAGAAAGCGAGGTCCGACCCGCGTGAAACGATCCCCACTCCGAAGGAAGGAGTATTTTCACGGAGAATTGCGCCCACAGCGCTCCCAAATGCCCCGTTTCCCAGCACGATGTTCGCCTGTGGACTTAACGTTACGGCGCCATTGACGTGAAGTTTCGAAACGGGGGCACTCGTACCGATGCCGACGTTGCCTGAATTTTGTACGACGAACCGGCCGTTGACCACCCCGGGTGCATCAATCCCAAACGCCCCGTTCCCACCGAAGCTGAAGTAATCATTTGCATCGGTAGCACTCGTTCCACCCTCGATCCTTAAGGCTTTTCCGGGCGCAACATGCAGAGCTGCACTCGGAGTGGCTATCCCAATCCCGACGTTCCCGCTCGGGTCGACTCAAGGCGCTCCGTGCTGGGGCTACCCGTCTGTATAACGAGCGCGTTATTGTCAGTGGTTCCTAAAAAAGCAGTGGGCGCAGCTCCCAGTGCGTTACCAGTGAGTGACCAGGCACCCATGTCTTATCCTCCGTTTTGAATTTCAGCAAAATGGGTTGTTGCAGGCCAAAACTGATCGGCCGACCTGAGCAGCAATACTTGCAACGCGACAGGCGTTCAACAACCGTTAGTGTCACCAATGTGATCGATCTTGCCCCGTTTGAAATGTCTCTTGTGGCCGCATCCGTCGCTCCTCACCCAGCTTGGACGGCCCGCTTCTCGCCCAGCGGTAGATCGGCGGACCGATGTTCGTCAGTAGTGCTCGTCGAAGATGGGGATGCCAGGATCTCTTCCAGAACCGTGATGGCGCCGCTAATGCGCATTAAGGTCTCGCGCAGCGAAGGCAACTGCGTCTCCAGTTGCCGGACTGCGTCTGGCCCTTCTCGTACTCGCTTCTCAACTCTTTCAATCGCGCTTCTACTTGTTGACGCATCGGCACCTTCGCGGGGAGTTGATCGCACTATCGAACTCCACGAGTTCAAATTCATCCGCGAAGCTCCTGATCAGGGAAATCACGTTTTGCTCACTCAAGGTCATCAGGACAGCACTTCGGAGGTTGGCCAGTCGCTTTGCACTTCTGACTGTTTCAGGAAAAACTACAGGGAGTCGGGTAGCTGGGAGAAAACATACCATAGTTTGGAGGCGGTTGCTGAAAGTTTTTATCAGGGCACCGCCGGGATTCCACTTCGAAGTAAGTTCCACGTGTTCAAGGCATGTTTTGTGGGTTATATAAAGTGCTGAAAATCAGTGACTTTTATGTGCAGATCAGACCCGCCTTCACGCCGGAGCTTTACGGATGTACCTGTGATTCAAGCTATAGCTTTTGACACACAGCCGGATCGGTGAGATCCGGCCATTGTTAGTTTGCCAACCACGAGTCACGAAATCTTGGCCGCTATTTGAGGCAACCGTGAACCCCGGCCATTTTAGACCAGGATCGGTCACTCATGGGTCTTTCTACATCAGCCCCATTCACCGGTGCGGGGCCGGCTTCGCCGCCGACTGCGAACAGGCGTGGGACGCGCGCCTCGGGCGCCGGCAGGTCAGGGAACGCGGCGTGCGGCTCGGTCTGATACCAGTAGGCCGTTGTGTAGAAATCGTCAGAACGGTTGTTGGCGTGGCCGTGCTCGATGGTCACCTTGATCGACTTCTCAAAGGTGATAGGGCTCTCGATGTGCCAGCGATAGAGGCAATAGCGGCCCCCGATCCGCTCCGGGTCCACCATGTAAGGAGCCCCGTTATGCGGGTATGCAAAGGGCTGCCCGCCGAAATCCCATGCACCGTTGTAGTAGTCTTCCGTTCCAGTTCCGTTGATGGTGGGCGCGGCGTCGCCATCGATGAAGATCATGTCGTCTCCCTCCCCAAACCATCCGTCCTGATTCTGCAGCACGGCGTGGGTGACCCCAACAAAATGTCCCTTGCCGTTCGGCTTCGAGGAAGACGTAATTTCCTTCGCCGTTCAGGTTCTTGCGATCGTTGACTCCTCGACATACTCGTTGCCCCAGTCGTCGGTCCAACCTTTGCAGGGCGCGGCCTGGCGATATTGCGCGTGGAAACCGGCCGAGGTCGCCGGGAAGCGCGGCGCAGCGTCACATAATCCACCGCGAAATAGAGATTGTCGGTACGAACGTTGCCTTCGTTCGTCACCGTCAGGCGCGCGGTGGCGAACGGCATTTTGAAATAGGCATTCATCGCTTTGACCGGCGCGACAGCCAAGCAGCGCCAACTGGTAGGTGAATATTCGCCCAGGCCGAGGCCGAAAAAATCGCCAATCGGCACTTCGACCGACGGCGAGCTCTCCCCATCCCACCATGCGCGCAGACCAGGTTCTTCAGGTGCATGCGGATCCTGCGAATTGATGGTGAACCAGAGATGCGTCACCAAGCCAGCGCCTTCACATCGAGAAGCGTCGCCGCTTTGCCGGATCGACCGAGCACCGCGATCGCCGTTGCCGCCAGTACGATCCCAGCTCGACAATGTACCGGCCGGAGTCTTGTAGTCGCGGAGGCGAGCTTGCGCGAAGAGCTTTCCGAGGTTCGCTTGACTCCGGCTCGTCGGGCATAGCGGCGCTCGCCTCCTGGCTCGAAGCGGCATTCAGACCTAGCAGAGCGCCCGCAGACGCCAGGGAGCCAAGCAGTTTGCGACGCGTCGGCATAACTTCATTGGGATTCGATCAGGACGCATTCAGCGGCCCCTCCGGACTCGGCAAGTGGTGAAAGTGCTTTGTAGACTCGCCAGCTGGGGGCCTGTCAAGCATGGCCAGTGATCTATCGCAAAGCAGTGAAGGGTTGCGTCCCGCGATTCGATCTCATTTACGCCATCGACTTCAATTGCGGCGGCTGCTTTTGCGGGCTGACAGATGCCCGTCGATGGCCTGCTGCCAGCGCACGGCGGCGGTCCTGTCTATCTCGCTCATCGCGGTCACGGACTCATTGCCTTGCGGGGTAATTGCGGTGCGCGTAAAGACGACGTTCACCTTGGTGAGATCCGCGCTGGCCGATTGAAACGCAAATCGACAACGGCCACAGACAGATCCGACACGAAATAAACGTACTGAAAATGCCGCTCGTCGATGTCAAAGAGGGTATTAACCCAGACTTCGGTGCTCGGTCCGCGGCTCACCGTGAAAACCGCACCTTCAATGTCGCGAGCCGGCTGAGGATGGATAAATACAGGATCCCATTGTTTGCCCACCCAGACGCGTTCGCCCTCAGGCCCAAACAGCGGCGCTGTCTCCTCGTACGAGGCGTGGACTTCGATGTCGAACGCGGTGCGGATATGCAGGCACAGCTCCGGAGCGGCTGAATGTGTGGCAGAGACTGTGGTCACAGTTGGCTCCGTTGGTGATGCGATGGTACGAATGCAGTTCATCGTTTCCTCTCCCTCAGGTGATGACTGTCAGTTGATTTCAGGGTCATGCCGTAGAGCACCTTGAACTGCTCGATCTCTTTGAGGGTCTGCGGCGAAAAGGGCGCTTTACCTTCAAATGCGTGCAGGACAATGCCCTCCAGCAGATCGCCAAGTGTGATGTCCTTCTGTTCGGCAATGGCTTTCAGCACTTTCAACATGCGCTTTTCCAGGCGAACCCCGCTCTGGACGCGCTCCACTTCGATGGGTTCGTGCTGCTTCTCTTGTGACATGTGTACAAATGTACCAAGATAACAAGAATCGTGCAAGTCGATTCGCACCACTTCATCGTGGTCGCCTGGCGCTTCGCGCATCCGGGTCCTGCCTGTTATGGTCGTTGAGGAATCCTCGTACGAATTAATTTCATGAATCCACCATAGGAACCGCGGGCATGTGGAAGCGTTGGCGAATCCGGATACTGCTGTTTCTGGCCGTCCTCGGTCCCGGTTTCATTACCGCCAACGTAGACAATGACTCCGGCGGCATCCTCACCTACTCTCAGGCAGGCGCGCAATACGGCTATAGCCTGCTCTGGACCATGATTCCAATCACCATCGCCCTGATCGTGGTGCAGGAGATGTGCGCCCGCATGGGGGTGGTCACCGGTAAAGGGCTCAGCGATCTGATCCGCGAAGAATTCGGACTGCGCCTGACTTTTGTGCTGATGGTCTTGCTGGTAGTGGTCAACTACACCAACGTGGTCACGGAGTTTATCGGCATTGCCGGATCGCTGCATCTTTTCCATGTGTCGCGCTATATTTCCGTGCCATTTTGCGCCGCGCTGGTCTGGTACATGGTGGTGCGCGGCAGTTACAAGAGCACGGAAAAAATCTTTATCGTCGCGTCAGTCGTGTATATCGCCTATATTTTCGCCGGCGTGCTGTCGCAGCCGAGTTGGCACGACGCGTTGCTGGCCACTGTAAAGCTGCCGGCAGAGTCGGTGTGGCGCGACAAGGCATACATCTATATGGCGATTGGCGTGGTGGGCACAACGATCGCGCCCTGGATGCAGTTCTACCTGCAGTCGTCCATTGTAGAGAAAGGAATTCGCGTCAAGGACTACAGTGCCTCGCGCCTGGACGTGGTGGTGGGGAGCCTGTTCACCGACATTGTGGCGTGGTTTATCGTCGTGGCCTGCGCGGCCACCCTCTACGTTCACGGTATGGGAGCGATCCAGGTCGCCTCCGACGCGGCGGATGCCATGCGCCCGCTGGCGGGCGATTACGCGTTTATTCTTTTCGCGTTCGGGCTTTTCAATGCATCGCTGTTCGCGGCTTCGATCCTGCCGCTTTCGACGGCTTACACGGTATGCGAAGGCATGGGTTTCGAATCGGGCGTGGACAAGAGCTTCACGGAGGCGCCCTTCTTCTACTGGCTCTACACACTGCTGATCGTGTGCGGCGCCGCCACCGTGTTGCTGCTGCCGGACTCGCAGTTGATCAACTTCGCCATTTTGTCGCAGGTGTTGAACGGCGTTCTGCTTCCGGTGGTAATCATCCTGATGCTGCTGCTGATCAATCGCAAGGACCTGATGGGCGAGCATAGGAACTCGCGCCTGGGAAACCTGATTGCCTGGGGCACCAGCCTGATCGTGATCGGAATGACGCTGGTGATGCTCTGGGGGATGATGCCGGGCCACTGACCACCTGCGGTGGGGCCAACTGCCTTCGGATCTGGGTGTGAACGGAATTCTTATTCCCGTTCGGAGGGAGCAGGGGCCTTTATAGGCCCCGGGATGTTGCAAAGCGATAAGGGGCCTTCAGGCACGGGCCACGTTCCCGAAGCAAGCGGAAAATGCAACACTGCCGGAATGAGGCGGATTCTTCATTGGCATGGAACTCCCTATAGCAACTTCTCGCGGGGCAGCCGCCACGATTCACTCTGAGATCGCTTGCTTGTCATCAAGCAGGTCGGTGATGTGTCCCATCTTCTCTTGTTTCGTGCGCAGGTAGCGCTCGAAGCTCTCCTGCAACTCGACTTCAGCGGAGATGCGCTCCGTGACTTGGATCCCGGCAGATTCCAGGGCGGCCACTTTTTCGGGGTTGTTGGTAATCAGCCGGACCTGCGAAACGCCGAGTAGCTTCAGCACCGCGGCGGGCAGCTCATATCCGCGATAGTCGGCGGCATAGCCCAGTTCGACGTTGGCTTCAACGGTGTCCATGCCATCATCCTGCAGTTCGTAGGCCTTCAGCTTGGCCATCAGGCCGATACCGCGGCCCTCCTGTTGCTCGTAGAGAAGAATGCCCGCGCCCTTTTCGGCGATCATGCCCAGGGCGAGTTCAAGCTGCAGCCGGCAATCGCAGCGGAGCGAACCGAACACGTCGCCCGTCAGGCATTGAGAATGGATGCGCACCAAGGGCGGTGTGGAGTGGATTTCGCCCATCACCAGGGCTACAAGGCCCTCTACGTACGCGCCCGGCCCTGCCGACGGTTCGCTGTTCTCGCGCGCCACAGGCAGCGCACCCTCGAAGCCCAGGATGCGGAAGTGTCCCCAGCGGGTCGGGAAGTCCGCTTCGGCGATCTTCTTCACGCTCTCGAATCCCATGACTCCATTCTACGTCGTATAGCGGTTCGGGCTGCGATTGCCGTCACAGTGCGGGATATGCGCGGCAATACGGCTGCAAATCGCTGAAAGGTTGGATGGCCGGCTGCACGCCGCGATACAGTGAGGGAGTGAGCGACACGCTTATCTGGATTACGCTGCTGGTCACGCTGGGCGTAGTTGCCTCAGTGGCCAGCGTCCTGGCGCGGGCCAGTACGTTTCGGCGTCTCTTCTTTGCCGAGCAGCGCAGTACGCGGCAAACACTGGCATTGCTGGCATTTTTTCTGGTGCCGCTCACGCTCGGCGTTTGGGTCCGGATTGCGGTTCCCAATTTTCTGGCTGCCGATATTTCGTTTACGACGGTAATTCTGCTGGGCCTGTTTCTGGGGCCGGGATGGGCCATGCTCGGCGGGATCGTGCTCTCTGCGCCCGCAGTCTATCACCACGAGTACCTGGCGTTCCCCTTCTATGCGGTGCTGGGCCTCTTGGCCGGGTGGCTGGGTCATTTTGTCGAGCCCGAGGAGATCTGGTCCTTCACGCCGTTCATTGATTTGAGCCTCTACCGTTGGGTCCGCCGCATCCTGCGCCAACCACGCATCGACCGCCAGTTCCTCATGCTCTTTCTTATCGTGGCGGCGGAGGCGACCCGCGAATGGCTGGCTCACACTTTTCCGCACCGGTTGTTCGCCCTGCTGCCCACCAAACCCTGGCTACAAATACTCGTGCTGTTCAGCGCGCCCATCATGATTGGCATTGCCATCAAGGTGTGGAACGCGTTGCGCATCGAGATGAAGCTGGAAGAACAGAAGCGCCTGCTGTTGGAAGCCCGGCTGGACGCACTGCAGCGCCAGATCAATCCTCATTTCCTTTTCAACACGCTCAACTCCATCGCATCGCTGGCGCGGATGAAGCCGGAGCTTGCGCGCGAAATGACGGTGAAACTGGCTAACATTTTGCGCGCGCTGCTCAAAGACCACGATACCTATGTGCCGTTAAGCCTCGAACTGAGCTTTACCGACGACTATCTCGACATCGAAGTGGTACGTTTCGGTGCCGACAAGCTGCGGGTGAAGAAAGACATCGATCCGCGTACGCTGGGAGTGTTGGTTCCCAGCATTCTGCTGCAGCCGCTTATCGAGAACAGCATCAAGCACGGGCTTGAGCCGCGCATCAACGGCGGCACCGTGACCTTGCGCAGCCGTCTCGAAGGAGATCGCCTGTTGATCGAGGTGGCCGATGACGGGGTGGGGATGGGCAACCGGCCAGCCTCAGCATTGAATCGCAATGGCGCCGGGATCGGCATGAAGAACGTGCAGGAGCGCCTGGAAGTGCTCTATGGGAACCAAGCGCAATTCAACGTAGTCAGCAAGCCGGGACGCGGGACGCTCGTCTCGATTGAGATTCCGGCGGACCTTTCGGATTCGCCATAGAACTTGAGGTCAGATCGCGGCTACAACTTGTTTCAAAATCTGAACACCATCCATCAGCTTTCTCCGCTCCGTTGGGTTTAATGCGATGATTTTCGTGGCTAATGCGCGCACGCGGCGCTCACGGCCTCGAATCAGCAGCTTCTTGCCAGCGGGAGTCGCGATGATATGTGTGCTCCGCCCGTCCGCGACGTTCTTGCTTCGAATGACAAGGCCTTGCTGAACCAGTGCATCGACAATGCGCGTCATTGTCGGCGGCCGCACTTGCTCAGCGGCGGCGAGCTCGCCCGATGTCACCGGCCCGGCGAACACAACTACGGAAAGGGCGGAGAGTCGCGGCGCACTCAGGCCGCTGGCCGCATCTTCTCTGCGAAGCTTACGCAATAGATGAATGGCGGCGGAGTGAATTTGATCGGCGATCGCCAGTTGGTTCTCTAAAATTTGTTTTGACATAGTTGGCCATTTTCATGATATATCGTTAGGTTGGCTAACTAAATGGAGAGCACAATGGACGATCAAACTCCTCCCACAAAATCCGGTGTGCACTTCGAAAAAATCGGCCAGGTGGCTCTCACAGTTCGCGATTTGGAAAGGGCGAGGAATTTTTACCAGGAAACACTTGGCATAAAGTTTCTTCGAAGCCTGAAGGCTTTCTTCCAATGCGGAGATATCCGCTTGATGATCGGGATGTCCGAGAAACCGGTGTCGAGCAGCGGAACGATCTTGTACTTCAAAGTCTCGGACATTCACGGAATCACGTCCAGTTGAAGGAGCAGGGGGTCAGTTTTCCCGCTAAGCCGCATCTCGTTGCAAGGATGCCCGATCATGAGCTGTGGATGGCCTTTTTGAAAGACCCCGACGACAACATTCTGGGTATGATGGGCGAAATTCCAAGCGCATGAGGTCCGTCCATCCGTACTGGTCGGTCAGGCTACCGCCGCGCCTCTAGCGCCAATACTGCATAGCCTGTAGCGGCATCGCTCATGAATTTGCCGACATTTGAATTGAGGTCGCGATTCTTGTTCAGCGACCAGGCCGGCCATGCGCCAGTCGTCTTGTCCTGATTGGCGATAAGCCACTGGACCCCGCGCTCCAAATAGGAATTGGCGATGTGGTTTTGTTCGAGCGCGAGCACCGTGATCCCGGTCGCGTAGCCGTCCGGCTTGGTTTCGAGCGGGGTGTTGTCGCGTCTTTGCCACGTGCCCAGGTCCGTCAGGCTCCACCCGCCGTCAACGCGTTGGCGTCCGTAGATATCCTGAAGCAGCTTCTTGCGCTGCGGCGGAGTCAGCAGGCCGGGAAACTGAGCTGAAGCCCAGAGCACGACGATCTTGTTGAGCAGCGGCTGGCTTTCGAAATGGCTGGCCAGGTAAACCCTCAGCGCGGCGAGATTGCCCACAATCTTAGGATCGTTGCGGTAGTTGTCCGGCGCGTTGGCGACAGCCTCGGCCAACAGTCGCCGCCCAATGAATACTCCGACTCCTTCGACTCCCATGGCGTGTAGTCGAAGTTCTGCCACACCCATGCCCCGGCGTCTGGGCCGGACTTCGATTGCAGCGCCCAGGCGTTGTCGAGGGCCAGTCGAGTGGTATCGCTCAATGGCCGCCCGAGAGTCGTAGCTGAGCAGAATGACAGCATTCAGGACCGACTCCGCATTGCGCGATTCGACTTCTTTGCCGGCCCCGTAGATTGCATCGCTGTAGAAGGGAGAACCTCGTTCCACATGTGAACCCGCTTCTCGATGCTGGCCAGCATGACCGCTCCGAAGCGGAGGGCTCTTGTTCCTCGAGATCGCGCGCAGCGCCGGGCGCGCCAGTCCGAAGGTGGCCTGGGTATGGCAGGAGACGCAAAGGGTTCCATGGTCCTTTTGCGCGTGATCCCAGACTGCCACCAGACTTCGCGGCTGTCGAGATAGCGTGCAGCTGCCTGGCGGTCCCACGGGTCGCGGTAGCCGCACTCTAGTTGCGCCGCCAGCACGGGCCGTATGCCAGCACGGGCCGAACAATGATGAGCGTGCAAGGAAGGCCATGGAGGCAGATGCAATGCCAGAAGCAGACAGGAGCGGTTTTGTGGCACATGCGGCGAAGACCTCCAACGAGCAATGCGCGGGCAGCAACGGCATGGCGGCTGGGGAAGAGGCCGTGCTGCCAGAAAAATGCTGAATGTTCGGATCGGGAAGGAATCCGACATCGGGTCCGAGCAGCGCCGCGTTCCCAGCGGTTAACCACGGACCCGCGAAATGCACGTTGCGCGGTATGCTCAAAGATGGTGCGCTTCACAGTGCTGGCGTCAGGGTCCAAGGGCAACAGCGCGGTTGTCTCGGGCGGTCATACGCGCATCCTGGTGGACGCCGGGCTGAGCTGCCGGGAGCTGTTCCGGCGCATGAGGGCTGGCCGGCGAAGGTCCGGAGACGCTCGACGCGATCATCATCACCCACGAACACCAGGACCATGTAGGGCCTGGCGGTCACGGCGCGCAAACTGGGCATTCCGGTGTACTTCACGGAGGGAACCCATCGTGCCTGGATGCGCTGGCTGACGCCGCGTCGCCAGATGACCTATACACAGTGGCTGGAGCAGTGCAGGCAGCAGGCTGCCGCCCGCCAGGCAGAGACCGATGCTGCCGCGGCCGAAGGCGAGCCGGACGATTCGGAGCTTGAAGATCGAGGCCATTCGACGACAATATCGGCTGAGGCTGAATCTTATGCGGGATCAGCCGAACCGGAGACGGCAACCCCCGCCCCGCAAAAGGACCCTACCTGGCTCCCGTCGGTCCAGTATTTCCAGGCAGGCCAGCCCTTTCAAATCGGGGACATCGCCGTCAGCCCTTTTACGATTCCGCATGACGCGGTCGACCCGGTTGGTTTCGTATTCCAGGCCGAGGGAGTGCGCATGGCGGTTGCCACCGATCTTGGTTACATCACTCCCAATGTCAAGGCGCAGCTCAAGGGCCTTGACTTGCTGCTTCTCGAATCGAACCACGATCTGGAGATGCTGCGCGACGGCCCCTATCCGTGGTCGGTTAAGCAGAGGGTTTTATCGCGGGTAGGTCACCTCTCCAACGAAGCTGCTGCGGCGTTTCTTGAAAATGAATATGACGGTCAAGCCACCTATGTCGTCCTCGGGCATCTCTCCGAAAGCAACAATCTCCCGGAGTTGGCGAGGGTCACGGCCGAGCGCGCGCTCGTTGGCCGGGCCAGCCTGCTGGCAAACAGGCTATTGTTGGCCGCGCAACATGAACCTCTCTTGCCTATATGCTTCTGACCAAACTCAGATATAATCGTAGATGCAAGAACGGGCTTCACTCTGTAACGGGTAAGTTGGCAGGGTAAACGTCAGGGCATCGTCCCATGGCGAGGCACAGTTGAACGAAGCGTTCGTGCATCGGGATAGCACGTGGCGCATCTATACGGTTGGGCCACCTGGTTGCCACGACAATGCCCCGCTGCAACACGGCAGTGGGTACACAACCGGCAAAGTGAGTCTAAAGAATTATGCCAAGAACTCCATGCACTGACCGCGTCGTAGGCGCCATCCTGGCAAGCTGGCGATATGATATCTCCGGCATATCACCGGAAATGCGCAGCGACTATGAGCATCACCTGGCCGAATGCAGTCGATGCTCCGCCCGGCAGAAGTTCCATCGCGGTCTGGATGTAACGCTGGTCGTACTGACGTGCGCTCTCGGTGTTCTTCTCTGTGTTCGCACTCGCAGTTCTCAAGCACATCAAGCCGCTTGAACACGTGGCCTTCAACATACTGAGCCTCGACACATTCGACATCTACCATATGCTGGTATCAGCCGCGATTGCAGGAGTGTGCTTCTCCGTGATTGCATTTGCGCTGGTGCTGATGGCTACGCCCGCGCCGACCTATCTGGGCGGCATTGCCGCTGAACGGGCCAAGCTGCTCGAAGAGCGCCTGCCCGCCGCCATCAAATCACTGCGCCCCCGCTAGATTTACTTTCAGCCTCAAGCAAAAGGGCCTCCCAAGCGGGAGGCCCTTCTCAGTGTTTGTTGGAGTTCAGCGATCAGTTCCGGCCGCAGCGGCAAATCCGGCTGCTTGCTGAGAAGGAATGGTACTGACGGGCGGTGGATCATTGAAAGACGCGTTCTTTGCGTTGATTGCTTCGGAGTAATCCGGACCGAGGCCAAGCTTTTTCAAGGCGCGCGAATCCGGCATCAACTTGGTCTGCCAACCTTGGTTGGCCTGGTACTTCTGCATGGCCGCCTGCGTCGTCGCATCCCAGTCGCCATTGGCGTCGCCGGTCATATAATGCTCGCGGATCAGGGCTTGTTGAATCTCCGTCACGCGAGCCGAATCGATCGCCTGTTGGCCATGTAAGCGGTGCGTTTTCTTTACTTTGAGATGGCTCCGGTGCGAATGCCCCGTCGCCTCGCGGTGAGCGCGGGTCGCGAAGGCCGGTGACGCAGCGACCGCCACTGACAACAATACTGCCAGGCTTGCTCGAAATGTAAGCACGCTGGTTACCTCTGCCACTTGAATTTTCCGGGCCGCTACCGTTGAATCCTATCTAAACAGTCTGTCAAGCACCAACGGAAACCGCCCTGCTTCGGTCAATACAGGTTACTCCCGTAAGGAGCAAACTCTCAACCATGGTTGCCGCGATTAGATCTTCGCGGGGGTTTTCTGTTCCAAGCCATGTGGTCTATCTGCTGCCGGGACCGTGGGCTCCCGCTCCCGGCAGGCTCTGTGTGCGGCTACTGCAAGGTGCCGCCCACGTAATTGATCCCGCCCTCGGGGTGGCGCGGATCCATGACTTCAAAGACCACATCGTCCCCCGCCTTCAGCTTGCTGACAACCGCATCGTACTGCGCTTTTGTGCTGGTTGGCTGCTTGTTGATGTGGGTAATCACGAGCCCGGGCTCGAGCCCCTGCAGGTCGGCAAACGAGCCGGTGCGGACCGACTGAATGATCATCCCGGAGGTATGCAGTTTGGATACTGTAGCTTGCGGCGCTTCGCGCACCACGATTCCCAGCTTGGCCTCGCCTTCGTCCCCTTGCTCCTCTGGAGCGGCATTATCCTGCTGAGCGCCCACACTGGCAAATACTTTATCCCGGTCGCCAATCGTGACGGTGGTGTCATCCTGTTTGCCGTCACGCAGATATCCGAGGCGGATGCTCGATCCGGGATGGCGGCTGGCGATCTCGTTTACCAGGTCGTCGCCGTCTTTGATGGCGCGGCCATCGACCGTGGTGATGATGTCACCAGGTTTGAGGCCGGCCTGGCGGTCCACCCGGTTGGACTTCCTGTACCAGCACGCCGTTCTTGAAGCCGTAGACGCGGTTCACGGCGCCGGAAAGGTTAGGCCGGAACTGAATGCCGATCGAGCCGCGAGTGACTTTATGGCTGGGGCTGATGAGGTCGTTGTAAACCGCGGCCACAGTGTTCGACGGCATGGCAAAGCCGATGCCCTGATAGCCTGCTGACTGCGTATAGATGGCCGTGTTTACGCCGATGACATCGCCGTTCATGTCCAGGAGCGGTCCGCCCGAGTTGCCGGGGTTAATGGCGGCATCGGTCTGAATGAAGTGCTGGAACTGCCCGGGCGCGCCTTGGTCAATGGTCCGGTTCTTGGCCGAGATGATGCCGGCGGTCACTGTCTGCGCTAGCGCGAAGGGGCTGCCGATCGCTTCGACCCAGTCGCCTACCTGAGCGGCATCCGAGTTACCCACTGGACGGTGGGCAAGACGCTGTTGGTATTGATCTTGATCACAGCCAGATCAGTGGCTTTGTCCGTTCCGATCACGCGAGCGGGACGACCCAGGTCTTGCGTGTCGGGGTCGGTCGAGAGCTTCACATAGATCTTGTCTGCCTTCTCAATCACGTGGTTATTGGTGATGATGTAGCCCTTGGCATCGACAATAAACCCGGAACCAAGCGATTCCTGCACGCTTCCGCCATCGTCGCCGCCGCCCTGATCAGGGGCCTGCCCGCCGAAGAAGTGGTTGAAGAAATCCTGAAAGTTGTTGTCGGGGCTCTGCTGCTGACCGCCGTTCTGATCGTCATCGCCGGGATTCTGGCCACCGGGGTTCTGCGGCTGCATCGGGATGCCGCCATGCGGCATGCGGCGCCTGTTGTTGCTCGACTGCTTGGGCAACGTCTCGGTGTTGATGTTTACCACCGCCGGACCGACCTGCTTGGCGATCTTGACGAACTCATTTGAAGGCACGGAGGCAGTGACCACTTTGAGCGGCGTAGCATCGGCGCTGCCGTTCTGCTTTTCCTGTCCACGAACGCCGTGGGCCGCAAACGAACCCGCTACGATCGCCGCCGAAAGAGTGGCAAGCAGTACAAAAGCTGAGGCGAGACGGCGTGTGCGCAGCCGGTCGAAGAGCGATTCCATTATGTTCTATGACCTCGTCGATGACCAACCCCTCGGGCTGGAACGTTCTTTGCTTCTAGAAACAGTATAGTCAGTGTGGACCGGCCCCGCATGGGTACGTTGGATTCCCGCCCTCGCTCTTCCGGTTGTACCTGAACTGCCGGCATTTGGCTACGTCTGCACGCAGGCGCTTCGGAAGAAGATTTCCGAGCGGCACCCTCAATCAAATAGACGCAATTCAAGAGAAAGAGCCGCATTGCCTGCGCGTATTTCCCAGAGCCGGGATCGCAATCTCCGGGAACCCGGTTCGAATTCATTGATGCCGCGCAGGACCGGAGCTTGAACCCATTCCCAAACCGGGAATCCACCAGCGTGAATTGCGTGATCGCTTCTCATGCAAAATGATTTCTTTCCGAAGGGCTAATTGTGCATCTAAGAAAGGGAATGGGGGTCGCAGCATGCACGCATTGAACCTGGAATGGTTCTTCCCTGTCTTTTGGGGCCTTTTTCTCGGAGTGTTGGCAATGACGCTGCATGAGGCAGCTCATCTGATTGCGGCCCTCGCTGTAGGCGTGAAAATCAAGAAGATCGGGTTCCGATGGAAGGGGTTGTATATCGTGCGCGAAGCTGGGACCCCGGGAAAGAACGCGTTGGTTTCCCTTGCAGGTCCGCTGGCTAACCTAGCCCTCCTCTTCACTGGCATTGGTCGCCGCTCTTCGGCCTCGCCAATCTGTGTTTCACCTTCTTCAACCTCTTGCCGCTGCAAGGTTCCGATGGCGAGCGTGTGTGGATGTGCTGGCGGCAGATGCAGAAAGAAAGTCCCAAAGCGGCGAAAGCAGTGGTCTTTTTGCCAAGGCGCTCGACAAAAGCAGTCGTGGTTGCGTATCCAGCGTCGGTTGTCCGTTCTGGGCCAACCCCGAGCTGGTCTGAGGATGAATACAAAGCCAGTTAGGGCGTCCGCAATCACACGGCTCAGCCCCATTCGCCAATAGACTCTTCTCACGCCTCGTGCGCTGTGGGCACGTGAGGTAGCGGAACAAGCTCAGTGAGTGCGATTCCGGCGAGGATGAGCAGCGCGCCCACGGCAGGCACCAGGCCAAGCCGCTCGCCCGTAAAGACAAAAGCTGTGATCCAGGCAAACACAGGCTCCATGGTCAGCAACAGGGCGATATGGGTAGAAGGCAAGATCGACTGCGCCCAGCTTTGAATGGAGAATGCCGCGGCGGTGGCGAGGGCAGCGGCGATCGTGATGGCCAGGACGAGGCGCAGCGTCCAATTGATGTGAGGATGCTCAATGAAGGGCAGGCTCACGGCCATGAAGATGGTACAAAAGCCAACCTGGAGCAGGGCCAGCGGTTGAAAACCGATCCGGGGCGAGACATGGCCGAGTGCCAGGCAATGAAAAGCGAAGCCAATGGCGCATCCGAACGTCAGCACGTCGCCTCCATTGATCGAATGGAAATCGGGCAGCAATGCGGCGATCTCTTAGGGTTGCAACATGCGCGGTACCTTGCGCTGCGGTTGGAGAAGTCAACAACAAGATTCCTGTGAAGGCAAGTAGTGCGCCGCAGTAGGCATTCCAGCGCGGGGAGCGCGCTCCCGGTGGACGCAATGCAGGAATTGCCGAGAACAGCGGCACCAATACAACGACCATGCCGGTGATGAACGCAGATTTGGAAGGCGTGGTACGGGCGAGGCCGATAGTCTGGAACTGGTAGCCGGCAGCGAGACATAAACCGACCAGCGCTCCGCCTGCCAGGTAACTGCGGCGAATCGCGCGCAAGGCGCGATGATAGACCGCAGCCAGCAGCAAAAGGGCCAGCGACATGCGCACCAGGTTGAATGCGGCCGGCGTCGCATCGACCAGTGCACCTTTGATAAGCACAAACGTCGAACCCCAGACGGCAGCCACACAGAGCATGAGCAGATAGGCGCGCGGCTTCATCTGGTTGAATTCGCGGCATCCGTTATGTTGGGGTAGGATTGCTTGCCGCTCACGAAAGTCGCATTCACTTCGGTTTGAAGAAGCGCTGGAGCGCCGACCTTGTAAAGGTCGCGATCAACGAGGATGAAGTCCGCATCGTAGCCGGGTATTAACTTGCCCTTGTGCCGCTCTGCAAGTTCCGCGTAGGCGGACCCTTGGGTGTAGGCATAGAGCGCCTGGCCGCGCGTGATTTTGTTTTCCGGAAAATAGGCTTTTGTTCCGGCCTCGTTCATCCGCGTTACTGCGGCGTAGAGGCCGCGAAACGGCGTGACTGGTTCAACCGGGTAATCGGTGCCAAATGCGAGGAGAACTCCGGCGTCGAGGAACATTTTCCAGGCATAGGAGTAGGCGGCGCGTTGCGGACCCAGGCGGGCTTCGGCCCAGTTCATGTCGGTGAGCACGTGACTGGGCTGCATCGAGGCGATGACGCCGAGCTGCTTGAAGCGCGGAATGTCGGCAGGATCGACGACCTGGGCGTGCTCGATGCGGTTGCGCGCAGTGCGAGAAACGCCACGCTGTGCGTAGGCGTCCAGCGCCATGGCGGCAGCTTTGTCGCCGATGGCGTGAAAGCCAAGTTGGAATCCCGCCCTCGCACGCTCCACGGCCATTTGGTTCAACTGCTCCTGAGTGTATTGAGGCAGGCCGGTGTTCCCTGGATCATCTGCGTAGGGAGCTTTCATGGCTGCGGTCCGCGAGCCAAGCGAACCGTCCATAAAGCCCTTCAGAAAACCTGTGTGCAGCATGGGGTCGTGCAGGTCATGGTGGGCGCGCATCTTGATCAGTTCCGGCAGCGGATCTTTGAAGGGCAGCCACTCCGTGATGCGCAACTTGAGGTTGCCTTCCTTTTCCAGCTCTTCGTAGATGAGGAAGTCCTGCCAGTCGCTGAAGTCCTGCACGCTGGTGACGCCGTGAGCGAGCGCGTCGGCGATCGCGAGGTCGTCACCCTTGCGGCGCTCCTCGTGGCTGGGTGGTGGAGTCACGTTGTCGACTAGATCCTGGGCCGACTCCCGGAGGATGCCGGTGGGCAGGCCGTTGGCGTCGAGGTCGATGGCTCCGCCTTGCGGCGGTTTGGTGTCGCCCGTGATGCCGGCCGTTTTCAGTGCTGCCGTATTGGCGATGGAAATATGACCATCGATGCGGCCGAGAAACGCGGGATGATCGCCCGTGACCTTGTCGAGATCCTGGCGTGTCGGCAGGATTTTTTGCGCCCAGAGAGTGTGATCCCAATTGCCCCCGACAAGCCAATGGCCGGCAGGGGTGGCTTTGGCGAAGGTCTCGATCTTGCCGAGCATCTCCCCGAGCGACTTCACACCCGTGAGATCAACGTTGAGCTTGGTTTGGCCGGCACCGCCAAGGTGTACATGTGCGTCGTTGAATCCAGGGAAAATGAATGTGCTGGTATTGGCGCTGTTCAGGTCGTGCAGCGTCGTATGTGGTCCAGCCAGCCGTGTGACTTCTTGGTTGGTGCCGACGGCCAGCACTTTACCGTCTGTGATGGCCATGGCTTGCACAACGCGAGGCTTGCCTTCTGCGAATCCTTCGCCCGTGTAGATGATTCCGTCGAAGTAAATCAGGTCAGCGGTCTTCGTCGACGCCTGTCGCTGCGCTCTGTGCCTTGTGGTGGAAGTTTGAGCCGAGCAGACAGTGGCGACGGCGACGGCGAAAAGAACCCCAAGACTGGCACGCATGGGCGGAGTTTAGCAGAAGCAGGCTACTGCTCCGCCGCCCAATCGGTCATGGCCAGGGTGAGGAGCAGCACGCGGCGCAGGCCCTGTTCGCGGTCCTGATCGCTGTACCATTCGGCGAGCGTGTGCGCGCCTGAACCCTCGCCTCCCGCACCCATTGAAAGTGCCGGAACTCCGCATGCGATGGGAATGTTGGCATCGGTCGAGCCGAGGCGGAGATCGGTTCGCAGGCCGAGATGCCGGTCCACGGCTCGCAGCGTTTCAAGCAATGGAGAATCGGCGGGCAATTGGGCGGCAGGGCGGTCGCCGATCTTTTCAACCTTGTAGGTCAGTGGACCGCGGCTGCGTGCGGAAACCGTGACAGCCATTGCATTCCAGCGCTCAACCGCGTTTTCAACCGCGCGGTGCAGAGCGACTTCAAGCCGAAGCAACTCGTCGGGGCTGGTGGAGCGGAAATCGATGGAGGCTGTCGCGCTCTCAGGGATCGAGTTGACGCTTGTGCCGCCGTGGATAGTTCCAAGGTTCAGCGTAGTGCGCGGCTCGTCGGGCAGCCGCATCTCAGCTATAGCGGCAAGCGCGGACGCCATGGCCGCAATGGGATTCGGCGTGCCTGCATCGGTAAAGCTGTGGCCGCCGGGGCCGCTGATGATGACCTGGAAACGCCGACTGCCGAGTGCCTGGGTGACGGCTGAGTCCGCTCCAGCGCCGTCGAGCACGATGTGCGCTGCGATGCGTCCGGCCAGTGCGTCCTGGTCGTAAAAATGACGAATGCCCCGCAGGTCGCCCTCGCCCTCTTCGCCTACGTTGGCCAGTACCACAAGGGGCGCAGCCAGTGTGACCTTGGCCTGAACCAGTGCGCACACAATCGCCAGCAATCCTGCAACACCGGCGGCATTGTCGCAGGCTCCAGGAGCGGCGAGGCGAGTGGTTCCATTCACGCGGCTCAAGATGGGGTTGAGCACTGTCTCGGCGGGGAAAACAGTGTCCAGGTGCGCCGAAAGCACGACCAGGGGGCCGCTGCTTTCCGGCGGAAGTTTGGCCGCGTGCAGAAACCCCATTACGTTGCCGATCGCGTCCGTCTGGACGTTGGCAAGACCGGCCTCTTCGAAGCGGGCGGCGATCCATTCCGATCGCGCCTGTTCGCCAAACGGCGGTGCAGGAATGGCAACCAGATTCGACTGCCAGGTCATGATGGTTTGAGGATTATTGTGCATCCACGCGAAGGCGGCATGGACATGGCGCCGGGCGGCCAGCGCAGTCACCCTGGAGAATGCCGTCTTTCGGGAAAAGATCGCCATACAGTGGTTTCAGGGTAGCAGGCAACCGGGAAATTTGCGGGTGTCGCAACCCCCACGCCATGTACGAACGTCACCTCCCATATTCCACAGAATGCAGGAATAAGCCCCGCGCCGGTGCTGTGGGGCCGGCAGCGGAGCGGGACCGCGCGGCCAGCATGGTAGGGATGTCGCTGGCGGAACGATAACCGCGCCCCACGTCGAGCATGGTTCCGACAATATTGCGGACCATGTGGTGTAGGAAGCCGCTGCCGCGCACGCGATAGACCAGCATGTCGCCGCCTTCCGATTTCCGCTGTTCCCACATCGACGAGTAGATGGCGCGCTTTGTGCTGGGGGGTGCGAGCGTTTTCACCGTATCGGTTCCTTGATCGGCCGTGCGCGCCGCCATATCGGGATCGGTAGCCGCAAAACTGAGGAAATCGTGTTCGCCCACGAAGAATGAGGCCGCGACATTCAGCGCGGCCACGTCCAGGGGCCAAGGGCAAGCGTAGACGTAACGGGCCAGAGAAGGCGGGCAAATCTCGCCTCGCTCGGAGCTCTCCAGGAGAACCCGGTACTCATAGGTTTTTGCGGTCGCTGAGTGCCGCGCATGAAATGTGCTGTCAACAATGCTCGCTTCGAGGATTCGAATTGAGGGAGCCAGAATCCGGTTGAGGGCGCGTTGCAGATTCTGCGGTGGGATGCGGGCCTGCAGTTCGAAGCTGGCCACCTGGGCCAGTGCATGCACACCGGCATCGGTACGCCCTGAGCCCTGGGGCAGAGGAGTCTCGCCAGTAATACGCCCGAGAGCGGCCCGCAGCTCGCCTTGAATCGTGGTTTCTCCGGGCTGCACCTGCCACCCGCTGAAATCCGTTCCATCGTAGGCCAGAGTCACCTTCCAGTTTCTCGAAATGGTCGCGGATTGGGCAGACTCAGTCACGGGGATCAATCTTGATAACAGGGTAATTGAGAGCCCTAAGTCCCAATCTGGGGAGATCGACTGCGATATACTCAGCTTTTCACTACATTGTCCGGTTAGGGCCGCCGGGAAGGGTGAGAATCCGGGGCAAGGGAACGAACTGGGAACGCTGCGCGTATTGCCTGAGAGACGGAAATCGAATCGCGGGCGGTAAGCGGAATAGCCCTCGAAGCCTCACAAATCTGCGTCCGGAGAGGCTCTGCGGACGTCTTGAAGAATGGCACCCCACATGCCTAGCAACTCGTGGAGAGGAATCATGCATTTGTTCGGTATACGTGTGTTTGAGCAGCAGGATGATACCACGCGGCAGGTGAGAGGGAGTTCAGGCAGACAGATTAGGGCGCTTGCGGCGGCTATGCTCACATTGGCGGCGGGTGTGCCCTCGGGATTCGCGCAGCAGTCAGCGCCTGTATCAACTGACAAACAAGCGTCCGCCCTGCCGGCGGCCCCGGCTCCGGTATTGACGGAGCCCTTGTCTCTGCGACCGTCCGATCGCGATTTCAGCAAACCGACCGGCGGTCTTCTTGGCAATCCGATCAATACGTACCGGCCCACAACCATCGCCAAGGCGGATTTTAATAACTCTGTGCGCCTGACTGACCTTGTGAAGGACGGCAAGATCTATCTCAGCCTCTCCGACGCAATCGCCCTTGCGCTTGAGAACAACTACGACATTGCGATTGGCCGTTACTACCTGGATATCGCGGACACTGATCTGTTGCGGGCCAACGCCGGCTCCGGGTTGCGAGGCGTAGGCGCGACCGTCCTTCAAAACACACTGGGTGGCACTTCAACGACATTGAGTGCAAGCGGTGCTCCGGGCGGTGCGAGTGGGGCTACCACCGGCAGCTCTGGCCTGGTCCTTTCTACCGACGGCGCCGGGCCTACACCGGAGAACCGTGACCCTGTCGTTTCGGGTACGATCCAGTTGGAGCGGTCGGAAAGCCCACAGACGACCGCCTTCGCCCCTCGCTCCTTCAATAACACTGACGCATACAATTTCGCCTATAACCAAGGCTTTGTGACCGGCACGGCGCTGAACCTTACATGGAACAACAGCCGCACCACCACGACCAGCCCATTTAACAGCTATAGTCCGGAACTGCTGTCCAGCTTCAAAGCCACTGTGACCCAGCACTTGTTGAATGGGGCCGGCATCTGGGTAAACAAGCGCTTCGTTTATGAGGCGATCCTCGACCGCCGAATCACCGATTCCACATTTCGCCAGCAGATTCTGTCCACGGTTAATCAGGTGGAGAACATCTACTGGGTCCTGGTGAGCGCTTACGAGGACGTACAGGCAAAAGAGCGAGCCCTGGACCAGAGCACGAAACTCGACAGCGACACACGCCAGCAGTTGCAGATCGGCACTATGGCTCCGCTGGACGTGGTGAACGCGGATTCGACTGTCGCCACCGACAAGCAGGCGCTGATCGCATCGCAGAGCAACCTGAAATATCAGCAATTGATCATGAAGCAGGCCATTGCGCGGAGCCTCAATGACCCCGCCCTGGTGGCGGCCGCAATCATTCCTACGGACCGCGTGAGCCTCGACGAGCTCCCCGAAGAGAAACAGTCTCCCGACGAACTGGTACAGGAAGCGTTCAAGAACCGCCCGGAACTGGAACAGGCTGCACTGTCGATCAAGAAAGATGAAATCACGTTGCGCGGAGCGCGCAGGGCGCTGCTGCCGGTTCTTGACGCGTACGGATTCTATGGAGCCAGCGGCGCAGGCGGCGCGCCTAATACCCGCTGCAATTTTTTCGGCATCCCATGCGGAGCCTCTTCAACCACCGGGTATGGGACGGTGCTCAACGACCTCGTGAACAGCAGCTCTCCCGACAAGGGAGTGGGATTCACTGTGTCCATCCCTATTCGTAACCGCACGGCCCAAGCCGATCAGGCACGTTCCCTCATTGAATACCGCCAGGCTGAATTGCATCTCGAACAGCTTTACACACAGATTCACATGCAGGTGGTGAACGCCCAGTACGCTCTTACCAATGACCGTGCGCAGGTTCAGGCATCCATCTCTGCCAGAGACTACGCTCAACAAAGCCTGGACGCGGAAGAAAAGAAGCTCCACCTGGGCGCATCGACCACAGCCAACGTGCTGCTTCAAGAGCGCAATCTTGCGACAGCGGAAAACAACCGGATTACTGCCGTTGCAACCTATGCAAAAGACCGGGCTTCCTTGTACCAGGTGCTGGCTTCGACGTTGCAGCACTATGGAATTAACATGGCAGAAGCGGCCACGGGCCAGGTGACGACGGCCCCGTTGGTCCCAGGGCTGGCGCCGGCAGCAGCGGGTAACGAACCCACCACCACGCCGCCCACTACGCAAACTCCGCCGCCTCCCAATCAATAGGTTGTTGCGATCGCGTTGTGGAGAGGCCCGGCCGAGCGTCGGGCCTTTCTTCGGTGTTTGCGGAAGAGGCGGCGCGCCAATAACTTCGTGCAGCTGAAATTACCGTTCTGCAACCTGATCGAGCATGTCGAAGAATTCGGGGAAGCTGATGGATGTGGATTCGGCGCCCTGGATGAGCGTCTCTCCCTCCGCGCGCAGTGCGGCTACGCTGAAGGCCATTGCGATACGGTGATCGCCGCCGGAGTCGATGGTCGCGCCATGCAGGTGTTGGCCGCCGGGCACATCGAGGCCATCCTCAAACTCAATCAACTCGGCGCCCATGGCCCGTAGATTCTGCGCGACAAGGGCAATGCGATCGGATTCCTTGACGCGCAACTCTTTCGCATCGCGAATGCGGATGCCACCGCTGGTATAAGGCGCGATCGCCGCCAGCACGGGAAGCTCGTCAATGAGTTGCGCGGCCAATGCCCTGGTGATTGCGGTTGACTGGAGTCCGTCAGTTGGTGCGGTGATCTGAACGGTGCCGACCAACTCCGCATGCTTCTCTTCAAGGTCGAGGACGGCGATATGCGCGCCCAGCGCGGTGAGCACGTCGAGCAGCGCCGCGCGGGTCGGATTGAGCCCAATCGAATCGAGAACCAGTGATGAGCCGGGAAAGATTGCGGCCGCACAAAGGAAGAATGCGGCGGAGGAAATGTCGCCCGGCACCGCGGCGTCGATGGCGTGGAGCAGCTGCGGCCCGCTAATGGAGACGGAATCCACCGTGCGCCCGAGCGTCGCTCCGAATGCGCGCAGAGCCAGTTCGCTGTGATCGCGGGTGCGCACGGCTTCTCGCACCGTTGTGGTACCCGCAGTTTGCAATCCCGCCAGTAGAATCGACGTCTTGACCTGTGCGCTCGGAACAGGCGTGGTGTACTCGATGGCGCGAAGTGGCCCACCTTCAATCACGATGGGCGCATGGCCCTCGGTGAGCGTGAGTCGGGCACCCATGGCTTCGAGCGGCTTGCGAATGCGCTCCATCGGACGGCGCGAAAGCGATGCGTCGCCCACCAGCGTGAAGCGGCCTTCCTGCGGAGCCAGCAGTCCGGAGATCATGCGCATGGTGGAGCCGGAGTTGCCGCAGTCGAGCGAATGATTCGATGGCGTCACGTTCCCGCCCACTCCCGTAATTTCAATCACATCCTGATCGAGTCTGCGGACCGCGGCGCCCAGCGTCTCCATGCAGGCCAGAGTCGAAGCGCAATCGGCGCCGGTGGAGAAGTTGGTGAAGCGCGAGGTCCCGTCGGCAAATGCGGCCAGCATGCCATAGCGGTGGCTGATCGATTTGTCGCCGGGAAGCCGAAGGCTGCCCAGTATACTGCGGGCGGGACGAATGACGCGTTCATGAGTTGTGGTGTGCAAAAGGGCTCCGGGAATAATGTCCAGTCAAGTCTAAAGGAGGACAGGGATCAGGGATCAGTGTTCAGGGGTCAGAGATCAGGGAATAGGAGACGCAAATTCGCAGGCGCCGATTGCTTCCCCGCCTTTCCGCGAGTGGTGCGGAAAGGCTGGGCACCCAGTCTAGGTGCTGATTTCGGACTTCTAAAACCCGTTGACCCCCGATCACTGATCCCCGAGCCCTGTTCCCTGCATTTCTCACCGCACTTTCAGCACGATGATCGTTTCGTCGTCAAAGCGGTCGTGTCCAGCCTGGAAACGAGTCACATCGCCTAGGATGACTTCCGCGATGTGATTGGCAGTCTGCTCGCGATGGGCACACAGCAGGCTCGTCAACCGTTCCTCGCCGTACATTTCGCCCTGCGCATTCTCCGCGTCCAGAATGCCGTCGGAGATGAAAACGATTGCGTCGCCGGGCTGCGTGACCAGATTGATTTCATCGTAGGTTACGCTTGGAAAGAGCCCGAGCGGAAAGCCTTCGGCGCGCACTGTGTTCGATTCACCGGCGCGGCAAAAGATGGGCTGCACAGCACCAGAGTTGGCGACCTGCAGGGTGCGGCTCTCATCATTCCACAGTGCGAAAAGCATCACGACGTATTGCGATTCCAGGCGCCGCTCCTGCAAGGCATCGTTCAATACGGTCAGCATCTCGGCTGGCCCGGGTCGTTGAATGGCCGCGGAGCGCATGATTCCGCTGACCAGCGCGGCAAACAGGGCCGCCGGCGCGGCCTTGCCGCTTACATCGCCCAGCACAATGGCGGTCTGGTCGGGACTGTACTCCACAAAGTCGTAAAGATCGCCGCCGATCGTGCGCGCAGGCAGAAAGCGCGCAGCCATCTCGGCATGTGCATGCTGCGGCGGATCGGTGGGCAGCAGACGCAATTGCACTTCGCGCGCCATGGCAATGTCCCGCTCGAGTTGCTGCTCTTGCCGCCTGACGGCCTGATAGAGGCGCGCATTTTCAATGGCGATGGCTACCTGCGCGGCCATGGTGGTCAAAGTGCGTTCGTGCTCCTCATTGAAGAAGCCGGTGCGCGTGTGCTCCAGGTCGAGGACGCCGATGATGCGTCCCTTGTGGAACAAGGGCACAATCAACTCCGAACGCGTCTCAGGATTCATCGGCAGATAGCGGGGGTCCTTGCGCACATCGGGCACATTGATCGGCCGCCACTCGCGCACCGCCGCGCCCACCAGCCCGCTGGTGATGGGAATGCGCCGCAAAGGCGCGTGCGCGTATCCGAATCGCCAGGCATAGCGTGTGATGAGCGTCTCGCCTTTGCTATCAAGCAGCATGAGGCTGAACATCTGGTAATCGATCAAGCGGCGCAGTAGTTGGCCCACCCTGGCCAACAACGGGTCGAGGTCAAGAATCGAGGTCAGTTCGGCCGAAATCTCATTGAGGACTGTCAGTGTCTGAGCCTGGCGGGAGACGCGCGCATAGAGACGCGCATTCTCAATTGCCTGTGCGATCCGCGACGCGGTGAGTGTGAGCAGATGCAGGTGCTCGGGGCGGAAATAGCCTGCCTGTTCACTCTCCAGGTCCATTACGCCAATAAGGCGGTTCTTGGCGATCAGGGGCACCGCGAGTTCAGAGCGCACATCAGGATTGGCCGGAATGTAGTTTTCAGCAGTAGAGACGTCGTTCAGCAACAGCGGCTGACGAGTCTGTGCGACCTCGCCCACAACGCCTTTGCCAAGAGCAAACCGCATCCGCTGGACTTCAGGACTGTGGCCGATCTGGAACCGCATGCGCAGGTCATGGGTGCGGTCATTTAGCAGGAAGATCGCAAAGATACGGTAGTGGATGATGGCGCGCACCAGCTCAGAAGTGCGATTCAGCAACGTCTCCAGGTCGAGCGTCGTGTTCAACGCATCGGCCATTTGCACCAGGTAGGCAAGGTCCGCAGTCTCCACGCGGACGTTCTGCAGGTCGAGATGCGCATGCGGATTTTCGGACTCCGCCGGGCGATAATCGCCTTCGAATTCTGGCTCGGTTCCGCGGGTCTGTCAGGCATGGTGTCGAAGGGAATGATAACGGATTCAGGGACGTGAATGGTCACTGATCAGTGGTCGGTAAATATCGTAGGCAGGCTGCCGCGGCGATAACCCCAGGCCCCTGACCAGCTGAACCCTGACTCCTCGAGCCGTGCTGTGCTCTTATTCCGCTCCCAGCTCGCGAACGATGGCGACTGAGGCTGAGGCGCCAATCCGATTTGCGCCGGCTTCAAGCAGGTCGCGCACATCGGCCAGCTTGCGGATGCCGCCGGAAGCCTTCACACCGCATCGGCCGCCGGCGACCCCGCGCAGCAAAGCTACATCGGCGGCGGTGGCTCCTGCCGAAGCAAAACCGGTTGAGGTTTTCAGGAAATCCGCGCCCGCCTGAATCGCGAGCTCGGCGCCGCGCAGTTTTTCCTCCACGGTGAGCAGGGCGGTTCGAGAATCACTTTGAGCAGTGCGCCGTTATGATGCGCAACCACTGCCGCGGCGTGGACGGCGTGCTCGACCGCATGATGGTTTCCGCTCTTGAGTTGCCCGATGGGAATCACCATGTCCAACTCGCGGGCCCCCATGCGTGCCAGCGCGGCTGCCTCCTGCCGCAACGTGGAAACAAGCGAAGCGCCCAAGGGGAATCCAATCACGACGCCGACGGGAATGCCGGTGCCAGAGAGCATGGCGACCGCCGTTGATGCCCAGATGGGGTTGACCATCGCACAGGCAAAGCGATAGCGGATGACTTCGTCGCAGAGGCACTCTATCTGGTCCCGGGTTGCATCCGGTTTGAGCAGCGTGTGATCGATGACCGCGGCGAGCGCCTGCCAGTCGGCCAAAGCGTGCCGTGTGAAAGCGGCTGAATCAAAGCTGCCATGGTCGAATTCCACATCCGGCTCGCCAATGGGCGTACTCGCGTTCATTCGCACTGCTCCTTCTCCCTGATCCGCCAGCCCTTGCACTCGTCGCGGGAGACTACGGGTGATGAGTATAGAGCCTAATGAATCGCCCCGCAAAGGTGAGGCTCACAGGTCGGTGTTTTTCGGGTCAAATCGACAACTTTGGCTGAATCTTCTATTCGATGTCCATTCGTATGATGAGACTGTCGCCAAAGCGATAGGCATGATGAACGATAGTGTCAATCAACACGTTTCCGTCGAGATCGCGAACCACCTGGTGGACCTCGACGATAAATCGTCCTCTCTCGTCCGGCTCAATGCGCAGAGGGTCGACATGCGGGTCGATCGTGCGCCATTGCCGGGTCCGATAT
The DNA here is from genome assembly GCA_963718435.1 of uncultured Acidobacteriota bacterium. Classification (GTDB taxonomy): domain Bacteria; phylum Acidobacteriota; class Terriglobia; order Terriglobales; family Acidobacteriaceae; genus Telmatobacter. Next base: position 29,846 of record CAVQZQ010000113.1, read on the forward strand.
TCGCGAACCGCCTCCCGTCCAAAGACGTGGCCGCCCTCCATTCCGTTCGCCCATTCGACGGCCGGATGCAGTCGCGCCAGCACGGCATCGATGCGGCGGGCGTTGAAGTCGCCATAGGCCGCGGTTAGCAGTTCCCGCTCGTCCATCGTTGTTCCTGGGTGTGATGCCGGGCGCTATTCCGGGTGGTCTGCCGACATCAGGCAGATGTCGGGCAGGTTGCGATAGCGTTCCGCATAATCCATTCCATAGCCGATCACGAATAAGTTTGGGATAGAGAATCCGACATAATCGGCATCGATTTTCTCGATGCGACGTGAGGGCTTGTCGAGCAGGGCAGCGATGCGAAGGCTTCGGGATGGTGTTGCAGAAAGATTTTGCGCAGGTACGCAAGCGTCAGGCCGGTATCGAGAATGTCTTCGACGATAAGCACATTCTTGCCCTCGATGGGCTCGTCAAGATCCTTGATGAGCTTGACGGCGCCGGAGGAGCGCTGGCCCTTCCCGTAGCTTGAAACGGCGACGAAGTCGAAGGTTGCGTCCACCTGCACCGCCCGGGCAAGGTCCGACAGAAGGATTGCCGCGCCTTTCAGCACCCCGACCATCACAAGCTTCTCGCCATTCAGATCGCGGGTGATGTCTGCGCCCATCTCAGCCACCCGGTCGGCGATCTGCTGACGAGTGTAGAGAACCTCAAGTCCCTGTTCAGTGATGGTGGCCATGCACACAGTATCGCCTGAATTGGCCGGCAAACAGGAAAACCCCCTGTGAAAAACGAGGGTGGACAGCCGCTGGCGAATCCCTTTGGGACCGCCTCCCGTCTATACTTGAGAAGAAATGATTCCCTATTTACACATCTTTGGCGTTGCACATCCCCACGTTCGGGCTGATGCTCTGGCTGGCGGCTGTGACCGCAGGCTTGATCATGGACCGGGCCTTCGACGGTGCACAGCATCGACGCAGATGCAGTGGGCATGGTGGCAATCGCCGTTGTGGCCGGGATCGTGGGCGCGAAGCTATGGCATGTGCTCGATACGCCGTCCGAGTTCCGCGAGATAGGCTGGCGGGTGCTGTGGGATTCGGCCGGCTTTGCATGGTTTGGCGGACTCGTGTTTGGGATTGCGGCCCTGGTGATGCAGGGCTGGCGCGCGAAGATCGGCGCTCTGCGCATGCTGGATCTGGCTGCGCCGGCGGCGGCGGTCGGCTATGGCATCGGGCGCATCGGCTGCTTCCTCTCCGGCGACGGGGATTACGGCATTGCGACCAAACTTCCCTGGGGGATGAGCTTTCCGAACGGACTTGAGCCCGACTCGCCCGGCGTTCGCGTGCACCCTACGCCGCTCTACGAACTGGCCGCCGGCCTCTTGATCGGCGGGTGGCTTTGGGTGCGTGGACGCAAGCCGGCCGACAGGCTGGATTCTGGGAGAATATCTGGTGCTGACCGGGATCGCGCGCTTCCTGGTGGAGTTCATTCGGCGCAATCCCAAGGTGCTTTGGGGCTTATCCAATGCGCAATTCGCCAGTGCCGGCTCGGTTCTCGCAGGAGCGGCACTAATCTGGTGGGCCGCAACGCGCACCGTCACCGAGCCCGAAGGTGCTAGCCGCGCGGTCGAGAAGGCCGCGTAAGCCAGCATTCTGCGTAGCCTGGCCGATGCTGAATTTGAGCGGCGATGAGAGACGCTGAGCGCCGGCGGGTGAATCTGGCTAGCCAAAAAGGCAGGTCAAAAATACCCGATTGACGGATGCGCACAACGGGAGAGGTATTGCACTGTAGGTTCCAGCGGCAGCAGGCCGCCGGAGCGCATCATGTCAGGTTTTCTCGTCGAATTCTCAAATGAGCTCGCAA
>CAVQZQ010000114.1:0-9220 GCA_963718435.1 uncultured Acidobacteriota bacterium
GATCGAGTCACAACTGCGCGGCGTCGTTCCACTGCACTCCTGCGAAACCCTCGACAGGGCCGTCAGCGCGGCCGCCACCGCGGCCCATCCCGGCGAAGTCGTCCTCCTCGCCCCCGCCTGCTCCAGCTTTGACCAATTTGAAAGCTACGAGCACCGCGGCCGGGTCTTCAAAGAACTTGTGAACGAATGGCGAGGTTGGAAAGTTTGGCAAAGCGTATAGGTGTCGACAAGTGGATCTTCTTCACCACCCTGCTGCTCGTGATGGTGGGGCTGGCCATGGTGTTTTCCGCTTCCGCCGTCGTGGCGCAAGACCGCTACCACTCCGAATTTGCCGACATTGGCCGCCAGGCCGGGTGGGCGGTGGGCGGCGTGCTGTTCATGGTCTTTCTGATGAGCGTGGACTACACCCGCTATAACTCGCCGCGCTTCATTTATGGATCCCTGGCTGTCGCCACTCTGCTGCTCGTCCTTGTCTTTTTTGTGCGCGATTCGCACAACACCCATCGCTGGATTCGTTTTGGCGGGCACTTTACTTTCCAGCCATCGGAGATATCCAAGCTTGTGCTCGTCCTGTTTCTGGCCTGGTTTCTTTCGCGGCGCCTCGACAGCATGCACGACTGGAAGAACACTCTTTCCCGCGCCGCCATCATTCCTGTCGTCTTCATGCTGCTCGTGGTGCGTGAGCCCGATCTCGGCACCGCGCTGGTGCTCGGCGGCGTGACCGCGATGATGCTCACGCTCGCCGGCATGGAATGGAAGTATCTCGTCGGGGCCATCGCCGTTGCCTTGCCGCCGCTGGCTGCGCTGCTCTTCTGGGTGCCGTGGCGCCGCGCGCGCATGCTGGCCTTCATCCATCCCGATGCCGACCCCATGGGTGCGGGCTTCCACATCAACCAGTCGCTGATTGCTGTCGGAACTGGAGGCCTGGCAGGGCGCGGCTACATGGAGGGCATGCAGAAGCTCTTCTATCTCCCCGAAGCGTCGACGGACTTCATCTTCGCCAATATCGGAGAGGAACTCGGCTTCCTCGGCGCCATGTGCATCGTCGTGCTTTTTTGCGTGCTTGGCTACCGCGGGCTGCGCACCGCCTACCGCTGCCAGGACCCCTTCGGCCGCCTCATCGCCTTCGGCATCACGACGGCGATCCTGCTGCAAGCCTTCTTCAACATCAGTGTTGTGCTCTCGCTGCTGCCAACCAAGGGGATTCCGCTGCCATTTATTTCGTCGGGCGGAACGAGCCTGTTTTTCACCCTGGCGAGCATCGGGATTCTGCTGAATGTTTCTAAGCAGGTCGATTGAGATCCGAGGAAGAGCAGAAAGGCACGAAAATGTTCGTCAAGGTTGCGAAGGGAGTGAGCGTTCCACTGGCAGTATTCGCTTTTCTTGCTGCATATTCCGCCGCAGGTTATGGGTTATTCCAAAAATCCTCTTACGAGGATGCCTTGGACAAGATGAACCACATTCGCGGAGTTGAGACCTGCCAGAGTATACCGGCCTCCACGTACGAGACCTTTCTTATCTTCAATCCCTCCAATGTCCAAACGTACTTTTTCAGGTCCTATTGCTTTCAACAGGTAGCTGTCCAAACACGGGATGAGAAGCTGTGCGATCAAGTAAAGGAGCGAAAGACGATTTTTCTTGATGGCTCTGGCGTGTCGGCAATGGCCTGCCGAAAAGCTGTAATCGACCGGAAAAATCAGGATTTTGCAGAACGGGTCAGACCGGAATCCGTGCATAAGATCGAGCGCGTCGAAATTAGTTCCGCCCCTTCAGGCGATATCGAAGTGAGAGTCGTACCAGCAGGAACAGTTTGGGGAACATATCGTTTTTCTGTTTCACTGCTCGATAGTTCCGGGATATTTGTCGAAACGCTGTATGACATCGAAACGCATTTGAGCAATAGAAATGATGCTCTCTTCATATCCCTGCAACGCAAGAAAATCCAAACCGTGCTTGGTCGGCGAAATGGCTGCAGACAAAGGTTCGGCATACGAATCGATCTGAAACTACTTCGAGATGACGCGGGACAACTTCAAAGAAGCAATTTGTCTGCCCCTCAACTTGAAAGTACCTACAACCAAAACCTCTCGCCCAAAGACACCGAACCCGCGGATTGTCGGTAAATGACTTGAATGGGTGACCCAAGTGCGAAGGCCCCACGAACGAACAGCTCTTCGTTCGTGGGGTGGTGCCTGAGCGGGAGGACCACGCTATTGCTTGGGGCGGGTGGCTTTGAAGGTGCCGTCGTAGGACGAGAATTCCCAGGTGCCGGTGAGGGCGTTGGTGTCGTCGAGCTTGCCCTTCAGTAAGAGGGGTGCGGTCTCGCCCGACTCCTCTGAGGTCATGGAAAAGTTCAAGTCCATCTTCCCGTCCTTGTAGGTGCCGGCAACGTCGGTCTTGCCGTACTTGCCGGTCACATTGCCGGCCGCGTCCACGGCGAATTCGGCATCCATCTCACGGTCGCCGCCGGGCGTATCCATGACGAAGTGCCACTTGCCGGCGATTCCCGCATCCTTCGCCATGTCTTTGGCTGCATCCTGGGCATGCAACATGGGGCGACCTACGATGAGGCAAGCGATTGCAACGGCCACGAATAGAACTTTCTTCACGCACTCTCTCCTTGTTTGGTTCGGGGTTGGCTTTGGGTTGTACGCGCGTCTCCGGTGTAGGAACAGGTAAATGTCCGGTCTGCAATTTACGCCTGCGGGTTCCTCGGTTCAGGGCCCCTGGACTGGGACAGTGGCCAGTGTAGCGCACTCGAAATGGAAGTGTCCTTTCGCTCTGTTTCCCAATCCCTCAAAAAGATGGCTACCTCGGGATGAAGGAAACGGTCATGAGAGCGCCGGCGACAAAGTTGATTGCCGCCTGGAGCATGTTTCCGAAATTCAGTTTCTTGCGCGCGCTGATGAGCTCGGCTACATCGCTACAATCAAGTTTGGCAACCGTCTTGAAGACGGGAAGCTTGATCATCTTTCCGATCGAGCCGGCGAGCAGCCAGATGGCAAGACCAGCCGTGATCCACCAATTTTTGAACCCGAAAAAATAGAAATACGGGATCGCCCCGAGAAAAGGGACGGTCAATACGGTGTTCATGAAGAGAGATCTCGTGGAATGACGGTAGAGCGACATGACGAAATGTTTGAACGCGGGTTCATCCATATCGTTCATCACCTTGCGGAGCACTCCGGCGATGAAGATCAACAGCGCGGCATTGATGGCGACAGAAACATAGAGCAGGATTTCAGCGAAGGTCCGATTCATATTTTTCCCCTTAATTTGCCAGAAGCCGCCTTGTTTGGGAGCCCGGAATTGTCAGCAGCGAAGTTTAGAACTGGGAGCTGTTTCTCGAAAATATCGTGCAGCCGCGGGGCGGAAGAGCAGCCACGCGATGACGATGCAGAGCACAGAGTGCATCACGAGTTCCTGCATCGGATGGAAGATGCTGAGCGCTACATGAAAGGCGATCCAGGCCATGGCGAGCCAACGTGCCCAGTTTTGCCGGCAGAGCAGGTAGACGCCTGCAACGATTGCCACCAGTTCGGTGAGTTCGATCCACACTGCATCGGGTTGGCCCTTGAGCAAGGTGGGAAGGTAGAAGGAAAAGGCGACTGCGCCCACCGCGATGTAGAGGATGGCGACAATCACGACGGAGATGGGGCGTTTGTTCATGATGGCACCTTCCGGGATAGATGAATTCGGAGCTTTCAGCGTGGCGAGATCCAGTTTTCCCAGGTCCCCCAAAAAGGGAGCTGGAGGCACCCTGGAACCTCGTCACACACCTTACAATCAATACAGTTAATCTGAGAGAAAAAATGCCTGCTTACGAATACTTGTGTGAATCCTGCGCAAACCGATTTGAGAAGCGCCAGAAGATGTCGGACGCGGCGCTTTCAGAATGCCCTGCGTGCGGCGGACCGGTGAAACGCTTGATCAGCGGCGGTGCCGGAGCGATCACCAAAGGCGGCGGCCACGCCGATGCGCTACCGCCTTGCGCGACGGGCGGTGCATGCTGCGGCGGTGGCGGGTGCGATCCCGGCATGTTTTGCAAGAATTAGCCTATCCCCTTGAATGCATTGGGGTGGGGTGAAGTTTTACAGTCTTACAGCTTCACAGTCGCGTTTTTGTTTCCGATACTCAGTTGAGCCAAGTTATTCATGAATAAAAACATAGCTCCCTAAGGGCCGCCCAATTTGGTGCTTTTTGCCTCATTTTGCTCGTCAATTTTGGCACTTTTGGGCAGGTTAAGGCGGATTTGGTCCCAAAACGGTGTGACTGTCTGGGTTTTCTTGATCCGGGCGAGGCGTGATGTTTCTCTTCCGCGGGACTTGTGCTACCTCCAGTGTGCTCCGACGGGAGGAATTATTCTGCAATTTCCTGAGGGTGGTTTTTTTGCCTCTTTTTTTCCCGCCCGATTGAGACCCTGGTGCTCGCAGGAACTTGAATCTGCGAGACTGGGAAATAGCTTCCACATAGAAAGGCACGAGGTTGGCATTGCGGGTACTCATCGCCGGGGGCGGGACCGGCGGGCATATCTTTCCAGCGCTTGCCGTGGCGCAGGCACTGGTCGCCCGGCATGGTGCCGAGGTCCACTTCGTGGGCACCGCGCGCGGGATCGAGACGCGGCTGGTGCCGGAAGCCGGGTTTCCGCTGCACCTGATCGAGGTCGGGCCGCTCAAAAATGTTTCCCTGAAAACGCGCCTGACCACGTTTGCGGCGTTGCCGCGCAGCCTATTCGCCTGCCGGCGGCTGATCCGCGAGCTTAAGCCGGGCGTGGTGCTGGGGATCGGCGGTTACGCCTCAGGGCCTGGGGTGGGAGCGGCGATCCTGTTGCGCGTGCCGACCATGCTCTTCGAGCCGAACGCCATGCCGGGCCTCGTCAACCGGCTTACAGGCAAGCTTGTGCAGGCCGCGGCAATCAACTTTGCTGCCGCGGCGCGCTGGTTTCGCAACGCCGAGGTAACCGGCATCCCGGTGCGTCCCGGCTTCTTTACGCTGCAGGCCCCCCCCACGGGGCCTCCGCACCTGCTGATCTTCGGCGGATCGCAGGGGGCGCGCATCTTCAATGTAAGCATGCCAACCGTCTCCGCGGCATTGCTGGAGGCGATTCCGGGGCTTACGATTCTGCACCAGTCCGGGACGCGCAACGCAGAAGTGACAGCCGCCTCCTATGCTGCGACCGGGGCCGATGCGGCGCGCTGGCAGGTCTTGCCGTTCCTCGATGACATGCCGGCATATTTCGCCAGGGCGAACCTGGTGATGGCGCGGAGCGGGGCGTCCACCGTGGCCGAACTGTCTGCTGCCGGCAGGCCGTCTTTGCTGGTTCCGTTTGCCGCCGCGGCCGATGACCACCAGACGCGCAACGCGGAGGAGATGGTGAAAGCCGGGGCCGCCGTGATGCTGCGCGAGGCGGACGTACTCGCCGGCTCAAAATTGCAGCAGACGCTGAAGGAGTTGCTGTCTGCTCCCGACAGCATGGCCGTGATGGGCGCCGCCGCCAAAACCCAGGCCCATCCTGGCGCTGCCGAGGGCATCGCGGACCGGTTGGCCGCGCTCGCGCGGCAAGTTTAAAGCGCCAGGACATGAGCTAAGACGCGAGCAAAAAGAAGCCCGCCTGCCGAAGCAGACGGGCTTTTACTCCGAACCTCTGGATGACTTACCGGTGACCACCGCCACCACCGCCGTGGAAACCACCGCCGCCACCGCCGTGGAAACCACCACCGCCGCCACCATGGAAGCCGCCACCGCCTGCGCCGCCGTGGTATCCGCCTCCACCGCCACGGAAGGCATTTCCGCCTCCACCCGGACGTGGAGCGAATCCGCCGCGTGCGCCGCCACCGTAGGCATAGCCGCGTCCACCGCCGTTATAGGCTCCGCGACCGCCGCCGTAGCCACCGCGATAGCCATAGCCACCCCGATATCCGTATCCGCCACGATATCCGTATCCGCCGCGGAAGCCAAACCCGCGCCGGCCCCAACCATACCAAGGCCCCGCGCCAATGAAGATGCCACCTGCGAACCACTGTGGGCCGTAATAGCCATACGGCGCGCAGGAATAGGGGTAATAAGGGTAATAGCCCCAGTCGCAGACCGGGGGTCCATAAGCATATCCATAATCGGGAACAACCTCAGGCCCTACGCCGATGCCGACGCCGATCTGGGCGTTCGCTGTCGCCGCAAGCGGCAGAACCAAGAGTATTGCGACCGTGAGAATGAGCGCTTTCCGCATGACTTTCCTCCCTGTGCTGCCCCACCCTGCCGTTCCGGACCAAGGATTCGGGAACCCCGTTCTCAGCACCTGCCGGTTCCGGACTTTCATCCTAACCGGCAACTGTACATTGGAACAGCAATTGGCGGCGAAAGTTGCGGTGGAGTTGAAAGAATCCTTCACTCTTAAGAACGAAAGGAAGGCGAGGATGTGCCGTACAGCAAACAGCTCCTCCCGAAGGAGGAGCTGTTTGGGCTCAAGTGCTTGAAGTCGCGCTATCTGCGTTCGTGATCCCGGTCGCGATCGTGGTTGCGGTCGCGGTCCTGGTGGCGGTCGAAATCCCGGCCGCGGTCCCGATCGTAGTCCCGACGGGCAAAATCCCGATGGTCACGGTCGCGATCGACATAGGCGAAGCGATCGTAGCCACGGTCCCGGACGCCTACGAAGTTCCAGCGCCCCGGAACCCAATAGCCACCGGACCTATAGCCTGCCGCCCAGACATATCCAGGCCCCGGGCACGGAGGAACATAGGCCGCCGGCCCACCGACATAGATTCCAAACTGGGCTGCCTGAGCGGTCGTTGCTCCAAGCCCAAGCCCGCCGGCAACGACTGCTGCTGCAAACATCCAATTCCGTATGCTGCCCATTGTTCCTCCATCCCAGGCCTTGTGTTCAAGGCCAACCGGTTTGTTTTCCGGTTGAGGCTTTGTTCGTGCCGCCTTCCGGTGCGCCGGTTATGTCCTGATTGAACAGAAGGCCGGTGGGAAGGTTGCGGTGTGAACGCAAAATATAGATCCGCAACTTTCTCTGCAATTGGTGTTTATCGCCACCCGGTCTGGGCGTGTGCGATCGGTGTATTGGGCGGTGGTACAGTGGAGATTCGCACACAATGTTTGCCATCTCCCAGCACGTGCACTTCATCGGGATCGGCGGAATCGGCATGAGCGGGATCGCGGAGATTCTGCTTAACCTGGGCATGGAAGTCTCGGGTTCCGATCTGCGCCGCAGCCCTGTGACCGATCGCCTTGTCCGGCTGGGCGCGACGGTCTACGAGGGTCACGAGGCCGGACACGTAGCCGGCGCAACGGTTGTGGTGACAAGCTCGGCTGTTTCCGTAACCAATCCTGAAGTGGTGGAGGCGCATTCGCGCAAGATTCCTGTGATCCAGCGCGCAGAGATGCTGGCGGAGTTGATGCGCCTGAAGTATGGCATCGCCATTGCGGGCATGCACGGGAAGACGACGACCACGTCGATGGTGGCTTCGGTGCTGACAGCCGGAGGTCTCGACCCGACGGTGGTCGTTGGCGGACGCGTCGATGCCATGGGCTCGAACGCGCGGCTGGGAACAACGCAATACCTGGTTGCGGAGGCTGACGAAAGCGACCGTTCGTTTTTGAAGCTTTCGCCGATTTTGGCCGTGGTGACAAACCTGGACCGCGAGCACATGGATTGCTACCACGATATGGCCGACGTGGAGCACGCCTTTCTGGCGTTCATGGACAAGGTGCCGTTCTATGGCGCGGTTACGGCCTGCATGGACAATGCGCAACTGGCCGCGATTTTGCCGTTGGCGCGCCGGCGCGTGTTCACCTATGGAGTCTCATCGAGCGCCGACTATCGGCTCGAATATCTGGAGACGGAGCCGGGGTGTTTTTCGCGGTTTCTGGTGTGCACGGCAGCGGGACCGCTGGGGCCGTTTGAGTTGTATGTACCGGGACGCCACAACGTGCTGAACGCCACGGCCGCGGTGGCGATTGCGCACCAGTTGAAAGTGCCGGGAGAAAAAATTGCCGAAGGGCTCAAGCATTTTCGCGGAGTGGACCGGCGGTTTCAGCAGCTCGGGCAGGCACATGGCATCACCGTGGTGGACGACTACGGACATCATCCAACGGAGATTCGCGCCACGCTGGCCGCGGCGCGCGAATGCAGCTACAGACGCATTCATGTGGTCTTTCAACCTCATCGCTACACTCGGACACGCGACCTGATGGACGAGTTCAGCGGCGCATTCAAGGACGCGGACAGCGTCATCGTGCTGCCGATCTATGCGGCAAGCGAAGAAGCGATTCCGGGGATTACGGCAGAACTGCTGGTGAGCAAGATCGAAGGCCCGCACGTTCAGTTTGCCGCGGACTTTGCTGCCGCTCTCGCTGCGACTGCGGCCGAGGCTCGCGACGGGGATCTGATTCTCACGCTCGGCGCGGGAAGCGTGAGCCAACTGGCTCCCCAGATTCTGGCGTTGCTGGAGAGCTCAGAGGAAGTGGCTAGCAAATAGTGTGGTGTCCCTGAAGATCATTGCGCGAGTCGAAGTCCTAACTGCAGGTCCCCGCAACGGCGGGCAGGCTCTCGACGACGATTGGCGCAAAGTTCGCGCCAATCTCCGCTCGGGATGAGAGCGCATTTTCGATTGCGAACCTTTGGGACAAGGAAACCAGGCTCGCTTCAAACCTCTTCCGATAGCTGCTCAATCGGTTTACTAAGGCGCGCGCCCCTGTTATGATTCGGCGGGCAAGTTTCGCGTGTCCCGGGGGAGCGGATATGGTAAGGAGTTCGCGCAGGAGATTTTTGAAGGCGGCATCATCATTGGCGGCGGCAGCGGCGATTGCGCGTCGTGTTCCGGCCTGGGCGGATGGGGTTGGACCGGTGAAGGTGTGGAGCACGTTCCGCGAACAACGACATGCAGCGGGTGAGCCCCTGACGTGGAAGCCGGCAACGGAGATCGGCGCAAATGCCATCACGCTCGATCCGTCTACATCGAAACAGGAGATGCTGGGCTTTGGCGCAGCCATGACGGATGCGTCGTGCTACGTGCTGAGCCAGTTGAGCGATGCAGAGCGCGAGGCGGTCTTGCGTGATTTGTTTGCGCCGGAAGAGATGGCGCTGAATGTGTGCCGGACCTGCATTGGCGCGAGCGACTACTCGCGGACGGTCTACAGTTTTGACGAAAGCGCGGAGCCGGACCCGGAGCTCAAGAAGTTTTCGATCGATCACGATAAGGCCTACATCCTGCCGATG
>CAVQZQ010000115.1:0-59120 GCA_963718435.1 uncultured Acidobacteriota bacterium
CAAATAGGGATCGGGCGCGGGCTTCGAAGTCTGGCCCTATCTGATGCGTCATCCCACGCCCGAGCCGGCAAATAGAAAGTTCCACGAAGTATCAAGATATAACCAACGCTGTGTGCTGAACCAACTGGTTGGCAATCCGGGAATATGCAGTAGTGTGTGCCCCCCGGTGCAGATCAGCTCGGTTCCGTTCCAGGCCAAGAAGGTTCTAGATGCCAACCCAACCTGTGCCGGATTGGTGACACGCCTGAGGCAGACAGGGCAACGCTGTCGCTGATCCCAAAGAGCCCATTGCATTCCAAACAGGCAGATCGAAAAGGAAAAGATCAACTGGGCATACTCCGCTGAGTTCGAGTAGTGCGTCGTATGCCAATAGGCAAGATCTATCGAAGAAAAGTAAACAATCGGCAGGAGCAGCGCTAACTTGGTGTCATAAAAAGCCACCGGCAAAATTTACTTTTCCACGAGGGCTTGTGCAGACTGAAGCCATATTCTCCCAGTGATACCGATGTAATCGCGGGGAGCGACAGAAGTGCGAGCAGAATCGTGAACAAAAACGTGTCCCACGGTCCCCGCGTTCGCTCCTCGAATGCTACGCCCCAAAGATCGTCTACCGAATCGTCGGGGTTATGGGAAGTGATGTGCACGCGCGAGGTCCACATCTCGGACTGGCCCGGGCTGCTCAGATGAGCCACAGCATACCCGGAACCACCAGGGGCAATTTTGGATTCAGGTTGCAGCAGCCATGCATCGGGCCTTCCGGGTAACCTCCATGCTCCCTCCGACAGCACTCCCACGACCCTTGCGGTATGCTCACCGACTCGCAAGACGCTACCGAGAAGATTCGGATTCCTGCGGAACTCTCGCGTCCACATTTCGTAGCTAAGGACAATGTCCGGAACATTGGAGTCGCTCTCGGTCACGGCTTTGAAATCTTGCACGGCGAGACCTAACAGAGCGAAAAGGTTCGAAGTAGAGTTGGCCACTTCCCATCGAGTCGTGGCGCCGGCCGGGGTGGTTGCGCTCTCTTTGGTGATCCGATAGAACGCAAAGCCATCGAAGTACTTTTGCCTTCGCCCTTCCCAGGTTCGAAGCTGCTCAATGGAGATTGTGGCTGCCGAATCATTGTTGTAGCGGCCATCCTGGATCAGCATCAGGCCCGGTCTGACGTGGTAGAGAGAGGGATGAATCTCTGTGCGTACACCGGGCACAAGATATGCCACCGCACAACTGGCAGCCAGTGCCACGGCGAGCCAAAAAAGACATCGTGCGGGCGATCCCCGCGAAACCGCAAATACCCTGCCCAGTTGCCAGGAGCGCCGCCCGAGACAAAGCGCGTCGGGAAATGCCCCGAGGCAAAATGCCATGACTTCCCGTTCCTCTTGCCACGAAACGATAGCATTGGGGGCACATTCCCGCCGAACGTGCCACAGCTCCGATCGCCATTCCCGCCACCATTCCGCACGCTGTTTGCCCGGCACCAGTAACGATGCACCGCGTAGCAGGCTCACGTCGATGGCGCGAAGCGCGAGTGCAAGTGGAGGCGTCATACAGACTTCGCTTCCTCTGACGGAATCAGGCGTTCGAGCAAAGGATAACGTTTGCGAGATGCTTCCAGCGTCGACTTCCCTGCCGCCGTCAATTTGTAGTATTTCCTCGCTGGTCTTTGCTCCGCGTCGGCAATCGCCTGCCGTTCCCAATGCGAGCGAATAAGTTCATCTCGCTCGAGCCGACGCATGGCCGGATAGACAGTTCCACTTGGTAGCCCGGTCATCGCCATGATGCTGAAGCCGTAAATGAATCCGGCGTCCACCGCCTGAAGCACCATCGCCGCCGTATGCGAGAGTTTTGCCTCCGAGGCCATGACGAATTGTACCTATGTAGTGATCTACTTGACAACACCATATGCCGATTGCTACATAGGTACTGAAGGTGAGCCATGCTGGAGGTTCAAAGCCTTTACCGAAGCTTCCGTACCATACCCGCCATCGAAGATGTCAGCTTCAAAGTTGGGACCGGGGAGATCGTCGGCTTTTTGGGGCCGAACGGCGCCGGCAAATCGACCACGGTGAAGATCATTACCGGCATGCTGCGGCCGAACGACGGGCACGTGTTTTTCGAAGGCAACGACATTCGCAATGACATGGTCGCGTTTCGCAGCGTTCTCGGCTACGTCCCCGAAGAGGCTCATCTCTACAGCTATCTTTCCGGATTGGAATACCTGCAGCTGGTCGGGAGACTTCGCGGGCTTGGGGAGTCACTGATTGAAGCCAAGGCGACGGGTTTGCTCAGGCTGCTGAGTCTTGAGTCCTGGCAGCACTCGCCCATCTCGTCTTACTCGAAAGGGATGCGCCAGCGCGTACTGATCGCGGCGGCGCTGCTGCACGATCCCAAACTTCTGATCTTTGATGAGCCGCTCTCCGGCCTCGATGTAGTCTCGGCGCGGCTGTTCAAGGATCTGCTTGAGTTGCTCGCAGCGCATGGCAAGGCCGTCATCTATATCTCGCACGTACTCGAGGTTGTGGAGCAAATTTGTAATCGCGTGATCGTCATTGCGAAGGGCAGGATACTGGCCGACGCACGACCGTCTGAACTTGCGAATTTAATGAGTCTCCCCAATCTTGAAAGCGTATTTGCGCAGCTGGTGCAGCAGCAGGACACCCGCAGTATCGCGAAGCAGATGGTCGAGGTGATGCACAGTGGCCATTCGTGAGGAATTCCAGCGGCTCTTCATGATGGCGGAGCCGGAAGTGCTCTCGTTGAATGCCCAGGCGGCATTAGGCCTGGTGCGGCCCGAACGCAGCCAGTTTTCGCTGCTTGTGCGCCATTTTCTCGAGCGATTCTTCAATCACGAAACCGCCTCGCCCAACGGCGACGCCGAGGCACGGTTGGTTCTGATCGCATTTACAGTCGGATTTCCAGAATTCGTGGTTGCGTTGTATTTATGGCCTGTGTACCACCCCTTTCATGGATGGCCGCCGGGGCGTGGTTTTCATGTAGGCCCTCCAACCTATTGGCTGCAGGTGAATCATCATCTATTCTTTGTCCTCTATTCGTTTGTTGCCATGGGCATTGCAACGTTGTTCGAGTGGGACCTTTTCTTTCCTGACTTGCTCGATATCTTTGTTCTGACGACGTTGCCGGTCGTGAATCGCAGACTTTTCCTGGCACGCGTTGCTGCCATCGCGATTCTCGTCGCCGGTTTCTTATTCGATGCAAATGTTCTTGCGCCTCTGGTTCTTCCCTCTGCCATCGATCCGCCAAATATTGCGCGCTTCCTCGCAGGTCACCTCCTGGCCGTGACCGGCGGCGGCCTGTATGCGGCGCTCTTCATCCTGGCTCTTCAAGGCGTACTTCTTTCGGTCCTCGGCGAACGGCTATTTCGCAAACTTTCTCTTCTTATTCAAGGGCTTTGCATTAGCGTTCTGTTGATACTCCTCCTGCTGTTCCCAGTGCTTTCCGATGCGGTTCCCGTATTGCTCCAATCCGGCAGCCGTTATACGCTCTGGTTTCCGCCGTTCTGGTTTCTGGGTATTTACCAACGCCTCATGGAGGGCCCGTCCGCACTGCCTGTCTATCCCAGGCTCGCGGAAGCCGGATGCGTCGCCATGCTGGTGACGGCCGGTTTGGCCGCGCTCGCATATCCGATTGCCTACATGCGAAGGGTACGCCAACTAGTGGAAGGACCCGGAAGGCGCACCAAACGGAGATGGGGTTCGCAGCCGCTGTATAAGCTTCTCCATGCCACTCTGCTCCGACATCCAGTTCGCCGCGCGGTCTTTCACTTCATCAGTCAAAGCCTGCTGCGCGTGCAGCGCTATCGCATCTATCTTGTTCTCTATGGGGGTGTCGGACTCTCTGTCGTTGTCGCCGCCATTATTCGCGTGACTGTCGTGCACGGGCAGCCACGCCTGGAGATCTCACCCGACGGTATCTGTTCGGCGATTGGAATTGTGGCATTCTGGACAATCGCCGGACTGCGGATGGCACTGATTTCTCCTGGCAATCGGCAGGAAAGCTGGGTCTTTCGCATTGTCCACGGCAGGCCTCCAGAATTCCAGACGGCAATGGAGGAACTGCTGGCCGCCAAGGTCTGGGTGCTGCTGTGGGGGCTGGTCGTCACCTTCGGGGCCTGTGCCGTATTCCGTATCATCGCTCCGGCGCAGCTTCTCACTTTGCCGGCGACAGCAAGCCTGTTGCTGATTGCCGCAGGCATGTGCCTGCTGCTCACCGACATCTTGTTCTTGAACGTCAAGATCGTGGCCTTCACCGGCGAGCCAGCCAGAGAACAGCCCAATCTCGCCGCATCACTGCTCAAGTTCATCGCGTTCGTGCCGGGTGTGGCTTCGCTTCCGATTATCGTGGAACCGTGGATCGAGATGAATGTAGAGCATCTTGTCATCGCTGCGGCGGCGATTGCAGCGGCCCATCTGGCACTCCGCGGCCGCCATCGCACGATTGTCCGGGAACACTGCAATCTGCCCGCGCTCGAAGACGGCGAAGAGGATTTTCCCATGAGGCTCGGCCTCCGCTATTGAAACGGCCCATGCAGGTCATGCGCATGAAGGAACAATCGGGAGGGTAAGCTTAGCTGACGAGAATTGCGCGAGAGGCCTGGACAAGAAGAGATAAGAAGGGTCGGGATTTGTTCCCTGGGGCCAGCAGATCGGACGTACTTCCCGACAGCGATTTAGTTTGACAACACCTCGCGTGACCGTGGAAGAGTGCGTGCAACATTGCAGACCCAGGTTGAGCGTTTTCTAAGCTTTGGGGCATCCAGCCGTTCTACCGGTTTGGGTCATGTTTCTTTCCTTGATTCGATAGATTAGGATTCAGAGATCACGGAGCACAGATATTTAATTAATTACCTTCAGCAAGAAGCTAAACCATCGCACAGCGCCAGCCAACTTGGAATGCCGTGCCTGAATGATCTGCGGGGTCATTTTGGGGAATCTGCTTCCAGCATTCCCATCACCTCACTCAAAGCAGACTCCCAAGGCGATAGGCGAACCCCGAAACGCGCAAGGAGCTTCTCATTGGAGAGAACAGAATTATGTGGGCGTTTTGCCGGCACAGGGTAGTCACTCGACGGGATCGGATTCACCTCGGGCGTTCTTCCATTCAACTGCGCCTGCGCGCCCGCAAAAATCGCCCGCGCAAACCCGCACCAGGAGACCTTCCCGGAGCAGGTCATGTGGTAGAGCCCGGCCCAATCATCAACTGTGCCAAATCGCCCTGCCAGTGCACCATCGACAATCGTGCGCGTGGTGCTCGCCAGTTCAATCGAACTCGTCGGTGCGCCAAACTGATCATCCACAATCCTCATTGAATCGCGCTCTCGCCCGAGCCGCAGCATCGTTCGTAGAAAATTACTCCCATGCGGGCCGTACACCCAACTCGTCCTGAAAATCAGATACTTGCCGCCCGCCTGTTGTATGGCTTTTTCTCCAGCCAGCTTGCTGGCCCCATACACATTCAGCGGGTTCGGCTCGTCTGTCTCCAACCAAGGGCTCGTCTTCGATCCGTCAAACACATAGTCGGTGGAATAGTGCACCAGCAACGCGCCTGTGCGCAGGGCCTCTTCCGCCATCACGCCCGGCGCCCCCGCGTTCACAGCCATCGCCGTCTCAGGCTCTGTCTCTGCGCGATCTACAGCCGTGTAGGCGGCCGCGTTGAGGATGATGTCCGGCATGGCTTCGCGAACCATTGCACGCACCTGATCCGCCTCGGCCAACTCAACCGATTCACGATCGCATGCAATGATTTCTCCGGCATCGGAAAAGCCGCGCTGTAACTCCCGCCCAACTTGTCCCGCGGAGCCAACAATCAGAATGCGCAGACGACTGCTCACGCAAAAACCTCTGCCTCGCGAAAGCATGCGCCTTTCTGATCCTTCTCTGAAACGATGGCCTCTTCCCCGCTAACCGGCCACGGAATTCCCAACTCTGCGTCGTTCCATACGATGGTTCGTTCGCCTTCAGGACAGTAGTAGTCCGTCGTCTTATAAGCAAACCCGGCCACGTCGCTTAGCACTTGGAATGCATGTCCGAAGCCCTCCGGAATCCATAGCATCAGACCGTTGTCGTCGCTAAGTTCCACCGCAACATGCTTGCCAAAGTGGGCTGAACTTCTCCGTAAGTCAACCGCAACATCGAGAGCCGCCCCATGCGTAACCCGTACTAACTTCCCCTGGGGCTGGATAACTTGGTAGTGAATCCCTCTAACTACATTCCTTTTTGAGACCGAAAAGTTATCCTGCTGCCAGATCGACGGCAGACCTGCACCCTCCATCTTTCGCTGATTCCATGTCTCCCAGAATGCGCCTCTTCCATCGCGGTAAATGCTAGGCGTAATCACGATCACGCCAGGCAGTTTGGTCTCAGAGAAATTCATAATGCGTCTGTCCCCGCTGAAAAGTGAGGCTCTGCCTGCAGCGCAAGCAGGTACTGGCCGTAGCCGCTGTTACGCACGGGTTGCGCCAGTTCGCCAAGCTGATCGGCAGTGATGTATCCGAGACGAAATGCAACCTCCTCCAGGCATGCGATCTTCAACCCCTGGCGCCGTTCGATCGTCTGAATAAACAGCCCGGCTTCGAAGAGAGAGTCGTGGGTGCCGGTATCCAGCCACGCCATGCCCCGGCTCATCACCTGCACTTGAAGCTTGTCGCTCTTTAAGTAGAGCCGGTTGAGATCGGTAATCTCGAGTTCCCCGCGCGCCGAGGGCTTCAGTTCCGCCGCAAGGCTCACTACGTCATTGTCATAAAAATAGAGTCCGGTAACGGCATAGCGCGACTTCGGAGCTTGTGGCTTCTCTTCGATGCTCACCGCGCGCCCTGACTGATTAAACTCCACCACGCCGTAGCGTTGCGGATCCAGTACCGGATAGGCAAATACCACCGCCCCATGCTTCAGCGCCGCGGCTTTCTGCAAAACTGAAGAGAACGATTGGCCGTAAAAAATGTTATCGCCCAGGATCAGCGCGCTCGTATCTCCGCCAATAAAATCCCTCCCAATCAGAAAAGCCTGCGCCAGCCCATCGGGGCTCGGCTGCACTGCATAACTTAGATTGATGCCCCACTGCTTCCCATCTCCCAGTAACTCCACAAAACGCGATGTATCCTGCGGTGTGGAGATGATAAGTATCTCCCGTATCCCCGCTAACATCAGAGTGCTCAGGGGATAGTAAATCATCGGCTTGTCATACACCGGTAACAGTTGCTTTGACACCACGCGCGTCACGGGATAGAGCCGGGTTCCCGATCCGCCCGCAAGAATGATTCCCTTCATTGTGGAACCCTCTCCTGATAATTCAGCCGGATCCAATCCAGGTAAGCGCCGGTACGCACGCTCTCCACCCAGACAGAATGCTCCAGGTACCATGCAACTGTCTGCCGCAATCCCGTCTCGAACTCCGCCTCGGGCTGCCAGCCAAGTTCGCGGCTGATTTTTGAAGCGTCGATGGCGTAGCGGCGGTCATGTCCTGGGCGGTCGGCTACAAAAGAGATCAACTTCCGCCGTGACCCAAGTGCGCCATCCGGACGCAATTCGTCCACCAGGTCGCATATCGTCGTCACCACGTCCAGGTTCTTCCGCTCGCTGTTGCCGCCGATGTTATACGTCTCTCCCACCCGGCCCCGCTGAAGCACCGTGCGAATGGCCGCGCAATGATCTTCCACAAACAGCCAGTCGCGCACATTGCGCCCGTCGCCATATACCGGCAGTGGCTTGCCTTCAAGCGCATTCAGAATCATCAACGGAATCAGCTTTTCCGGAAACTGGAACGGCCCGTAGTTATTCGAGCAGTTGGTGGTAAGCACCGGCAAACCATAGGTGTGGTAGTACGCTCGCGCCAGGTGATCTGATGCCGCCTTCGATGCTGCATAGGGGCTGTTGGGAGAATAGGCCGTGGTTTCGCAGAATGACGGATCCTCCGCGCCCAGCGAACCGTAAACTTCGTCGGTCGAGACGTGCAGGAACCGGAACGATTGCCGTCCCGCCGCATCCAGCTCAGCCCAATAGAGCTTTGCCTGTTCCAGCATCGTGAACGTCCCTTGCACATTGGTGCGGATAAAAGCGCCAGGATCGGCAATCGAGCGATCCACGTGGCTCTCCGCCGCGAAGTGAACAATGGCTTGGGGCCGATGGTCGCGCAACAACCCGGCAACCTGCTCCCCATCGCAAATATCGCCACGCACCAATATGTGGCGGGCATCGCTCTCTAGTGCTTTCAGGTTGCCGGGGTTGCCCGCGTAGGTCAGCAGATCGAAATTGACGAGAGGTGTGCCGGCGTTTTGAATCCACTGAAGTACAAAATTGGAACCGATGAATCCCGCACCGCCGGTTACGAGAATACTGTTACAGATGTTCATTTTCCGTCTGCTCGTCCTTCATGTCGGGGAATCCCGGAAAGCCACCATAAGCTGCAAATCAGGCGCCGCAGCGCATTAACGGGATATGTGTTGAACCAACGCAAATACAACAGGTTGTCCCTTGTGCGTCAGAACGCTCAAGTAGAGCAAGTCTAGCATGGGGCATGAGTGGGGATACAGTGCCCCAGACCCTGCCAACTAGCCATGAAAGCCCTCCGAGAAGCGTTGTGATCTGTTCGCCATCGGATGTGCAAACCCATCAACTTTTCCCCAAATCTGCGAGACTTAGCGGATCACCGATGCATCCAAAAGTGCCTTTCTGCGCAATCCAGCACGCAATGGACGCCCCACCGCAACCGCATTCCGACGGGCTCAGCAGACAACTCTGACTCAGTCATCCTCGCCTGGATGCTTCGGCACACCCTTGACTTACGATCAGGCACGCAGGTACGCTCTTGCCAAGAGAGCCTGAACAGACGAACCAGAGCGTCTTCCTTGCCAGAACGCAGGAGCCGGATTGTCCCTTGCGTCAACGCCGTTCGAAAGATCGACACATCCCAGGAGTAGTGTCATGCCGCAGCAGCCGCGCAAGAAGTGCCGCGTTTTCGTGGTGCACGACGAGCCTGTGATCGCGTCGTCTCTTGCGCTCATCTTGAGCCATGAGGGTTTCGAGGCTAAGTCCTTTACCAAACCTCTTGAGGCTCTGCAGGTAGCCAGTTCTCATGCTCCTGACATCCTGATTTCCGACGCGGCGATGCTGCTGGGGAGCGGTGTCGACTTGGCGATCGGCATCCAAAAGCATCGCCCGGGGTGCAAGGTGCTGCTCTTCTCCTCGCAGGCTAATCCCACTGCGTTCGGTTCCCCCGTGGCTGACCACCATAGCTTTGAATTCATTCAAAAGCCCGTGCACCCGAGAGATTTACTCAAAAGAATCCAAATTCTCCTTGAGAAAAATCCGAACCTGTGCGGGTGCTGAAAAGGTCAGCCAAAGCTAAGCGACCATCGCGAGTTTTGCCGGCCCCTTCTTCCGGTTGGCCCGTCAATTTATTGGTGTGGCGTTGCCAAGCTCAAGCCTGAACGAATTCTGGCCGGGGTTAAGTTGCACGGCCTGTCCCCAGATCAAAGACTGCTTGTTGTAGATGGTCGAGATCATCAGGTAATAAGTCCCCGCAGGCACGCCCGGCAAAATTCCGCGGCCATCGCCGTCGGCACGCACAGCGGATGCAGCTTCTGCTTTTATTGCATCCATCATTTTTGGGCAATCGGGAGTTCTCGTGACGCACGCAGTTCCCACATACTTATATGGCGAAACACCCGCCGGAACTGACACGCCGCCTCTTGCCAGCGCGTCCCCGTAGCTCAATCGCAGAATCACGTAAGGCCGGCCAGCCAGCGGATTCGGCGCACCCGGCTGCGTGGGAAGTCCCGGCACAATCGACAAAATAGCATTGCCCAGTGGCGCTGCCGGCGTGGAGAGCCCGCCTCCCGCGCTTGCCCCACCTCTCGCCATCATCGTTGCCGACGTTCCTCCGCTTGCAGGGATTTCTTTGCTTGGAGCCAGAACAGCGAGGTTGCAGGTCTGCTCCATCGGAGCGAAGGTGAAGTCGCCATCGTTGTTCTGGCCTGTCACTCTGCGCCCGTGCACTTGGTAGGGTCCGGACGCGCCGGGGTCCAGCGCCCCGTCCGTCTTGAAAGCGAGCGACAGTGGTTGGTCAGGAGCATCAATCTTGATCTCTGCGCCGGTGCCGTTCGCCACAACGTTATAGGGATAAGCCCGGGCGGCGTCAGGTCCGCAGCCCAGGATGGCCGACTCGGGAAAGAACTGCACACTGAACCCCGTCGCGGCCGCGAAGATCCCATGCATGCGGATCCCCGGCGGCGTCGGCGGTCCCTTGTCCCCGCCGAACATGGTCTTCAACAGATCCGTTTGCATCGTCTGCACGCCCATGCTGGCCCCCTTCGACGAGAGATTGAGCGCGGGGCACATCACCCGCTTTGGTGCAAAGACGGTATGCCCGGCGTTGGCGTTTCCCATCACGCGGTTTCCCGACGAGTCGTACAGGTTCCCGAATTGATCCTTTTGTGTTGCGCCCGTCCCTGCGGCTCCGTTGACATAGCCCGAGGCAATCACCCCGTCAATCGTCACTGGCCCCGGCCCCGCAATCGTGCCGTCCGGCCTGAACGAAAGCACCAGCGGCTTGGGCTTAGTGTCGATGATCAGCGCGGTGCGGTTGCCTTCAAAGTGAAGCGTGTAGCTCTCCTGGTTCGGCGACAGTCCGGTGCAGTTCACCAGAACGCCGCCGTCGATGAAATCCAGACGCCAATTCCCTGCGCCTTCAAACACACCCGCCATGTTCGGCCCCGGAGTCGCCACTTTGTCCGCCCCTGGAAGCACAGAAGAGACCATCTGTGAGAAAGCACCCAGCAACGAATTACCCGTGCAGCTCGCCGGCAGCCGTCCAGACGTGATGCAGCGCGCCATCGCCCTTTCTTCCGGGGTCTTCGGCTTCTCCGGCTGGCCATAAGTCACAGGTTGCGGCTGCGCGGCCGCCTTCATCTGCTGATCGGCCTTTTGCACGTTGGCGTTGTAGATGTCCTGTTGTCTTTGTTCAAAAGCCTTCGCGGCAGCGACCTGCTTCGCGCTCGGTTGTTGGCAGGTCGGCAGCAGCTTCTTCAGCGCCCCGCGCGATACGGACGTGTAGGAATTGATGCCTGTCGGCGTCAGTTTGTCGGGATGCGCAACCATGCAGTTGGCACTGTCAGACAAGTCCCGGATGTTGCAGTTTTCAATGTAGATGTGCTCGCCGCTGCACACATAAGTCACGCCGACAAGGATGTCTTCCGCGTGTAGAAAATTGGCCAGAACAAAGGGCAACAACGTGACGCCCAGCCGCAGAAAGCCGATAAATCCCGGCGCATATACCGCGCGGCCGGCGAAACAGCGCAAGCTCATCGCTAACCCCCGAGTTGCGAAGGGCGTATTGGCCCGATCACCCTCCGAAATGTCGCAGATTGCTCACGGCGTGGTGAGACGCGGGCAACCTCCATAAAAGGGAAGGCTCGATACTAGAACTCTTTGCTGTGGAAGAGCAAGAGCACCGCGCGAAACGGGTGTCTCAATCTTGCGTTCGGAGATTTAGGGGTGCCGGGCAGGAAGGTCGTCTTCTAACCTTCCGATTCCACGTCATCCTCGGGGTCAGAGACGTCGACTGCAACAGCCTTATATAGCCATGTGTAGAGGAGAGGCGCTGAATAGAGAGCGGACTTGCCGTCGTCGAATTCGATGAAAATGCCGTCTTCGATTCTTTCAGCCGACACAATACACGGAGACGCTATCGTTCGCATGCTTCATTCTGCCATCTCGCCATTAAAGCTGTCTGTCCGATAGTGGACGGCGCGCCCAAATAACGGCGCAAACCCTTTGAAGCTCGATGGGGCGCGCTTCAAAGGGTTTGCGCGTCGGAACAGCAAGATGATTGGGGCTTGCTGGACACATCTTGGCGGAGCGCTCCGATCCGGGTATACTGGAGATTCGGTAAGCCGAGGGGCGGTGTGTCTGCATGCGCCCCGCTAGCCGTTCTAGCGCTTCTGATTGCAGGTCCTTTGATTCCGGTCGCTTCGGCGGTCTCCACTCAGGATGAAAGCATCAAGCGAAACGCGGCGCAATAACGCCGATGGGTGGCTGCGGCGGCACGAAACACCAGGACTTGGAGCAAAACGATGGCACAGATATGCGACATTTGCGGCAAAAAGCCGCTGTTCGGCAATAACATCTCTCACGCCCACAATGTGACCCGCCGGCGCTGGAACGTGAACCTCCAGGCCGTGAAAGCCCTGGTCAACGGCGCGCCCAAGCGGATTCGCGTTTGTGCAAGCTGCATCAAGTCAGGCAAGATCGCCAAGGCCTGACCGGCTCGCTCTCAGGGCGCTCAGAGACCCACAATCTCACCAACGCAAAACCCCGTCCAGCCCGGACGGGGTTTTGTTGCGCCTGACTGGAACCTGCGCCGTTTCATTCAGCTCGTTCAAACGTGAGCGATGCCGAATTGATGCAGTAGCGCAGCCCCGTCGGTTTCGGCCCGTCGGGGAAGACATGGCCGAGATGTCCGCCGCACCGCGCGCAGGTCACTTCAATGCGCCGCATGCCGAAGGTGCTATCTTCGTGCTCCTCCACTGAACTTGATCCGGCCGGCAGCATGAAGCTCGGCCAGCCGCACCCCGAATCAAACTTCGCGCCCGAGAGAAACAGCAGCGTCCCGCACGCCGCGCAGTGATAATTGCCCGTCTCGTGGTTCTCCGTAAGAATCCCGGTAAACGGCCGCTCCGTCCCCTTTTCCCGCAGCACATGATATTGCTCCGGCGTGAGTTGGGCGCGCCACTCAGCTTCAGAACGGACAATCTTCTCAGGCACTTCCTTTTCAGGCGCTTCGCTCATCGATCGCTCCTTGGTTGGGTCATACCCATTGGGGCTGGTTTCAAACCCATATGATGCGCGAGTTCGAACAAAAGGTACTGAGAGCCGCCTCAGACCTCGGCAACCAGTTCGATCTCGATCAGCACGTCCTTTGGCAGGCGCGAAACCTCCACCGTGGTACGGGCCGGGGGAGCGACACCCTCCGGGGCAAGGTATTCATCGTAGACACCGTTCATCGTGCCAAAGTCATTGAAGTCTTTCAGGAAGACGGTGGCCTTTACCACCTGCGCCATACTCGAACCCGCCGCCTCGAGTATGGCTTTCAGGTTTTCCAGCACGCGCGTGGTCTGCTCGGCGATGCCGCTGGCGACCACATGCTGGGTTGCTGGATCAAGCGCGATCTGCCCGGCCGTGAACACCAGGTTGCCGGTCCGAATCGCTTGCGAGTACGGGCCGATGGCAGCAGGGGCGGAAGTTGTAGCAACGACTTTTTTCATACCCTGATTGTAGTGCGATCCGCGAGCCGGAACTCCAGCGTCAGCGCCAAACCGCCAGCAGCCCGCCAACCACAATCAAGCCCACAAGCCAGTACCCGTTGTTGATCGCGAATAGTTTGAATGGGCGATTCTCATAGATCCCCTGCGGAAGATTCGGCGCGGCAAAAAACCCGACCCAGCAGAGAAAACCAATCAGCGCCCCCCAGCCGAACGTTGCCGTCCCCGTCCAGATGACAAAATGCGCCAGGATGAAGGACAGCCCCAGGTCGCAGATCAAGGATGAAATCATCCCCGCGAGCAGGCTGTTTTTATTGCTATCGCCTTTTTTGATACCCAGCATTGCCATCCACGGCTTGGCGAAGAGAGCCGGCGAATACCACGCAGCGCCCAGGAACCAGAGAATCAAAGCCGAGACAATCACGGCCAGATGGTTGATGTGAAGATGTGGCATCGAGAAACCTCACCAGGAGAGAAGATCCGCTCTAGCGCTGCGGGAACCAAAAGAGATGAGGGACGTGTGGCGACCTCGACTCTCGCGCCTGCGCCCGAGGGCTGTCAAGAAAAATTCTAAAGTGAGGAGAAAATCACATACGCGTCGCGAGACCAGACGCGCATCCCATCCTGCCTCCCAAAAAATAGGTAGACAGGATGGGAAGGCATTCACTGAACCTGGAACCCTGGAGAAACGCTTAGACCAGCTTTGCGTCCAGGCTGATTTCGGTGTTGTGGGCGAAGAGCTTCGAAATCGGGCACCCTGCCTTGGCGTCGGCTGCCGCCTTGTCGAACACTTCTTTCGTGGCACCGGGCACGTTGGCGGTCGTGCTCAATGCGATCTTCGTGATCGAGAAGCCCTCACCCACCTTGGCCAGAGTGACCGCTGCCTGGGTTTCGATCTTGGTTGGGGTCAGGCCCGCTCCTCCCAATTGTGCGCCCAGTGCCATTGAGAAGCAGCTCGCATGCGCCGCCGCGATCAGCTCTTCGGGAGTCGTGCCGCTCGTTGCGCCTTCAAAGCGCGTGGCGAAAGAGTAATTCGCGTTGTTCAGCACGCCCGTCGCCGTCGAGATCGTGCCCTTGCCTTCCTTCAATGAACCTGTCCAAACCGCACTTGCCTTGCTCGCCATCGTCCCTCCTTGGGGATTCTGAAAATCCGGTTGTTTTGGGGGTGATCTAGTGCGCTGTCGCTGGGGAACGGTCGACAACGCTCAGAAGTTGATGCTTCAGGCACCTGCCGGAATGTCGCGAGGCAGGATGCCCACATCTCCATGCTAATCTGTCGCCCATGCTGCCGCAGAGTCCCAAGGCTTTCAATCCCGATTTTCTGCCCGATTTCCCACAAAGTGGTGCGGCTTGCCCGGTCGCCGAACCGCCCCTGGAACATCATTGCCAGGTTTGCCCCAACTGCTCCAACCGGCTTACCGGCCACCATTGCAAGCTCGTCTGCACCCAATGCGGCTACTACCTCAGTTGCGCGGATTATTACTGAAACCAGCCTCGTCTAGCCAAAGTTCTCCGTCTCTGTCGCCGTCTTCAGCCGTTGTGATTTCGACCGGCGCAGTGGGC
The DNA here is from genome assembly GCA_963718435.1 of uncultured Acidobacteriota bacterium. Taxonomy (GTDB): domain Bacteria; phylum Acidobacteriota; class Terriglobia; order Terriglobales; family Acidobacteriaceae; genus Telmatobacter. Next base: position 14,837 of record CAVQZQ010000115.1, read on the forward strand.
AGCAGGTGCGCTCGGCTCAACACCTTGCGGGTAAGTCCCGTCAGCGCCATCCCGGCGGCCATCCCCAGGGGAACCCAGCGCCGGTCGCCGCCGATTACAGTTACGGCCTCCACATCCTGCTCAATCACCGCACCGACCCGCACGTAGTAGTTCACCTGCATGATGGCGTGCCGCAGCGTCATCCGGATCTCCGTCTGCGCCACGGCGGAGTCGCGCAACGCCGGCAGCTCCCACAAACCGGGCATCACCGAGTTGGAGTCGGGACGCTGTTCCAGCAGTACTTCCCGAATAATTTGTCCCGAATGAACCCGGGTGCGCACTGACAGCGCGCAGGCAACTTCCTTGCTCAGCATCCGGGGCCGTGCCCGCGTTTTGTGTTCTCCCCGGGTGCCGCAATCGATCATCAGCGGGCATACCAGACAGCGTGGGTTCCGCGGCAAACAGACCGTGGCGCCCAACTCCATCAGCGCCTGGTTGAAGTCGCCGGGGCGCCGCGGATCCAGAATGTTGGCGGCCAGGTCTTCAATCTTGCGGCGCAGCGCGGCTCCACCCGAGCGCCCCGCCTCCTCCCACCCCTGCAAGCGGCACAGTACCCGCTCCACGTTCCCATCTACCACAGCGACGCCCTCCCCGTGGGCGATGCTCGCGATGGCGGCCGCCGTGTAAGAGCCAATCCCCGGCAGCAGCCGAAGCTCACTCGCAATGATGGGCAGGTTTCCTCCCAGGTTGCCGGCCACGAACTGGGCGGCTTTGTGCAACATCCGCGCCCGGCGGTAGTAGCCCAGCCCGCTCCAAAGCGCCAGCACATCCTGTTCGGGTGCAAGCGCCAGCGAAATCAACGTCGGAAACCGGTCCATGAACGCCTTGTAGCGTTCCACCACCACAGCCACCCGCGTCTGCTGCAGCATGATCTCCGATACCCAGATCGCGTAAGGATCCCGGCTACGCCGCCAGGGAAGGTCGCGCTGGTTCTCCCCATACCACTCCAGCAACCTCCAGCGCACTCTTGTCGTCGCCTCCGACTCCGGATCCAGCCTGCCCATGGGCCAAGATTACGGCATTTTCCTGGTCCCTTGCCGCTTCGTGTGCCCCATCGAGACAGTGGCACCAACTGCAGCAATGATTACCTGCCTACATCTTCGGTAACGTATTCGCCCGTCGCTGTCGTATTTCTTTGGCCAATACCGTGCTACTCTCTTGCAACTATAACGGCGTCGAGATTCCGGTCGATGTAGTTATAGTCGGACTTCTCCTCACAGAGCCCCCGCAATCTTCCAGAGGCTCAAGTCTCGGGAGATTTTCAGCATCCAAGGTTTAGGGGAGGCATTCCATGAGATTTCTAGCCGCCGCTCTTTCGATTTCCATCCTGACGGCCCCGGCGGCGCTGCTTGCCCAGGGGTTTCAGACATCCCCCAACCTCTTTCCCGAGAATGCCGAACCGAATGGCGGGGTCTCCCGCGGCGTCACATCTCTTCCGACCGCATCACTCTCTCCCAGCCCCTTTTCGCGAATCGCAATCGGCGCAAGCATTTCTCCCTTCGGACCCGGTGTGCAGGTGACCTCCTATATAACCAACCACGTGAACATGCGCGCCAGCGGCAACATGTTCCGCTACTCCACCAACTTCACCACCAACGGCTTCAACGCTAACGCCAGGCTCAATCTCGCCTCCGCTGGGCTCGCAGCGGACATCTATCCCTTTCACACCGGCTTTCGCGTGAGTCCCGGATTACTCTGGTACAACCAGAACCGGCTCACCGCCACGTCGACCGTCGCCGGTGGCACGAGTTTCACCTTGAACAACGACACGTTCTACTCGGCCAATGCGAACTCCGCAACCGGAGCCACTCCGCTCAACGCCAGAGCTGCCCTCGGCCTCAACACCACCCGCCCGGCCTTCACCATTACCACCGGATGGGGCAACACGATTCCGCGCAACGGCGGTCATTGGTCCTTCCCCTTCGAAGCCGGCGTCGCGCTTACCGGCGACCCTTCTTTGAATGCGAATCTGACCGGTTGGGCCTGTTATGACCAGGCGCAGACGGAGTGCACCAACGTTGCCAGCACAACCGACCCAATTGCGCTTCAGATTCAGGGAGACCTGACCGCGCAGATTGCCAAATGGAAAAGCAACGTCCAACCGCTGAGGACCTACCCCATCGTTTCCGCTGGCGCTGCCTATAGCTTCGGTGTCCGTAACGGAGCGCACTAGGTCTCTGACCGCTTGTCGTTGTACCAACTCTGGGTGTCCCAGGGTCTCAATTTTGGGATACCTTCAGCTAAGCGCCGCGAAGACGCAGCCGATCATCCCAGCAGCCCCGCCACAGCCTCTGGCACGGCCTTCAGCGCCGCATCAATCTGCGCCTGGTCCTTGCCGCCGGCTTCAGCAATCTCCGGCTTGCCCCCGCCTGAGCCGCCCACGAATTTCGCGACAGCCCCCACCAGCTTACCCGCCTGGATGCGCTTCGTCAGTCCCGCCGTCACCCCGGCAATCAGCGCGACCTTGCCTTCCGGCTGCGCCGACGCCAGCACCACCACGCCCTCGCCCAGTTTCTGCTTCAGGTTGTCCACCAGCGTCCGTAGCTGTCCCCGTTCCAGTTCATCGGCCCGCAGTGTCACCACGCGCACGCCCTTCACGTCGATAGCGCGGCCAAGTGCCTCATCTAGCGCGCCGGCCGCCGACTTCATCCGTGTCTCTTCAAGCTCGCGCCGCAGCCGCTTCAACTCGTCTTCCTGGCTCGCAAGCTTGGCACGAAGAGCATCCGAAAGGTTGCCATCGCCCGACGGCGCAACTTGCGAAGCGAACTGCGCCACCGCAAAATCCCGCCGAAACGTGTCCAGCGAACCCATCCCGCTGATCGCCTCCAACCGCCGCACACCCGACGAAACCGACCCCTCGCCCACAATCTTGATCAGTCCGATCTCGCCCGTCGCCGCCGTGTGCGTCCCGCCGCAAAGCTCCGTTGAAAACCCGTCCGACAGCTTCACCACCCGCACCTTGTCGCCATACTTTTCGCCGAACAGCGCCATCGCGTGATACTCATTCACCGCTACATCAATCGGCACATCCTCCAGCGTCTCCACGCGCGCGTTCCCCAGCACTTCGCGGTTCACAATCGACTCAATCTCTTCCAACTCCTCATCGGCCACCTGCGCGAAATGCGAAAAATCAAACCGCAGCCGCGTCGGATCGACCAGCGAACCCGCCTGCTTCACGTGCGTCCCCAGGACCTGGCGCAATGCCGCATGCAGCAAATGCGTGCCTGTGTGGTTCCGTCGAATGGCATCGCGCCGCTCTCCATTGACCACAGTGTTGACGTGATCCCCAACAGCCAGCGCCTGCTTCAGCACTGCCTTGTGCGCGCGCACCCCCTGCACCGGCAGCACGGAGCCCGTAATCTCCGCCACCGTCGTATTGCCGTGCGTCGAAACGAACACCCCCGTATCCCCCACCTGCCCGCCCGAGTCACTATAAAAACTTGTCTGGTCGAGCACCACGTCCACCTGCATCACCCGCCGCCGCCGCTGGAACGCCCTGGCCGTTCTTCACGATCGCCAGCACCTCGGCGTCTGAGACAGTGAGCTGCTTGTACCCGAGGAAATCCGTCTTCGGCAACTCGCGATAAGCAGGACTGGCCGTCTTCTGGCTCCCACCCTTCCACGATGCCCGCGCCCGCGCCTGCTCCTCCGCGCGGGCCGCTTCGAAGCCTTCGAGAATCGAACGCAATCCGGCGTCCCGCGCCGCATCCATCATGAAATCCAGAGGCAATCCAAACGTCTCGTAGAGATGGAAGGCCTTGGCGCCGGTGAACTCTCCCTGCAACTCTTCGTTCAGCCGCGTCACGCCAATCTTCAACACGCGGTCAAACTGCTTCTCCTCTGCCTCAACCACCTTCGCCACGCGATCAGCCGAATCCATCAGCTCCGGATACGCCCCCTTCATCAAATCCCGCACCGCATACACCATTTCATACAAAAACGGCTGCTCTTGCCCCAGCAACCGCCCATGCCGAATCCCGCGCCGCAGAATCTTCCGCAGCACATACCCGCGTCCCTCATTCGAAGGCAACACCCTGTCGTTGATCAGAAACGTAGCCGCCCGCGCATGATCCGCAATGATCCGCAGACTGGCATTGCCACGTGAGCTCGTCCAAAGAGTCGCCCGCACCGCGAGATCCCCGTCAACTCCGCTGCCCTCCCAATCAGCGGCGTAAACAAATCCGTCTCGAAATTCGAAACCTTCCCCTGCAGCACCGCCGCCACGCGTTCCAGCCCCATCCCCGTATCAATCGAAGGCTTCGGCAGCGGAGTCAGCTTGTAGCTCATCGTCTTGCCCGCGCATCCGCCACCGCCGACCGATCAAACTGCATGAAGACCAGATTCCAGATCTCCACATACCGCGCTTCGTCCTGCCCGAACGGCAAGTCGACGCCCGGCGTTTCGGCGGCCTCGATCCCCATGTCGTAGAAAATCTCTGAACACGGTCCGCACGGCCCCGTCTCGCCCATCTGCCAGAAGTTGTCCTTCAACCCGTACTCGAAGATGCGCTCCTTGGGCACGCCGGTTTCAATCCAGAATTTCTCGGCCTCGTCATCGCGCGGCACACCGTCTGCGCCCTCAAAAATAGTCACGTACAGCCGGTCCTTGGGGATCCCAAACCACTCCTCGCTCGTCACCAGCTCCCATGCAAACTGGATCGCCTCGCGTTTGAAGTAGTCGCCAAAGCTGAAATTCCCCAGCATCTCAAAGAACGTGTGATGCCGCCGCGTAAAGCCAACGTTCTCAAGATCGTTGTGCTTGCCGCCCGCGCGCACGCACTTCTGCGAAGTGGTCGCCCGCGAGTAGTCGCGCCTCTCCGCACCCAGGAAAAGGTCCTTGAACTGGTTCATCCCCGCGTTGGTAAACAGCAGCGTCGGGTCGTTCGCAGGCACCAGCGAGGAAGAGTGCACACGGCGGTGCCCCTTCGTCTCAAAAAAGCGCAGAAACAGCTCGCGAATTTCGTTTCCAGATCGGTATTGCATCTCCTATCAGTGTAATGGCAGCGAAGGAGGCGGCGCATCCGCATGGCACTCCGTTCCCGGACAACGCGTCGGGGCCTGTTCAGAGTCTCTGATTCAACGACTCATTTCATCGCCTAGCCCGTAACCACGTTGCATTTTCCGCATCCTATGGTTGCGACGAAAAATAGGAGGACAATATGGACAAGTTCGCATTGTTAGCTCTGCTCCACGCCAAGGCGGGAAAAGAGAAGGAACTCGAAGAGTTTCTCAAGTCGGCCCAGCCCCTGGCGACGCAGGAGCCCGGCACCACCACCTGGTATGCCGTCAAATTGGGCCCCTCCGACTTCGGCATCTTCGATACTTTCAAGGACGAAAACGGAAGGAATGCTCACCTGAATGGCGAAATCGCCAAAGCGCTCATGGCCAAGGCTGAGCAACTCCTCGCCAAGCCTCCGCAAATCGAAAACCTGGAGATTCTCGCCTCCAAGGCTCCCCGCATCTAAAGGGGTTTTGTCACAAACCCAACAGCATTCACAGGAAAGTCTCAACGCACACAGGGCATCGCTGCTATCCTCCCTTCCACGTCTGTACATTGGTAGGGAGGCATGTTAATGGTCCCAATTCTGCCCGGGCGGATGATCGTGCTCATGCCGCTCCTCCTCACGGCTTTCGCCCTCGCCGGCGACGCCCAGCCATGGCGGCCGGAGGCTGGCATCGCCACGTCACGCCAACTCAAGATCGGCGGAGCCACCCTTCAGGTCGACTTCGCCAACGGTCCACCGCTCGACCTGCCCCTTGACGTCATCCTCAAGCACATCCAGACCGCTGCCTCCGCCGTGGCCACCTACTACGGCCGCTTTCCGGTCACTCATATGCGCATCCTCGTGGTCCCCGTAGAAGGCGGCCGCGGAGAAGAGATTCAAGGCACAACCTGGGGCGGCGTCGACGGCTTTCAGGGCTTCACCCGCCTCCGCATCGCGCAGCACACCACCACCGCAGACCTTGCGGATGACTGGGTCACGACCCACGAACTGGTGCACACGGCCTTCCCCTCGCTGCCCGACGACCAGCATTGGATGGAAGAAGGCATCGCGACCTACGTCGAACCTCTCGCTCGCGTCATGACCGGGGAACTGCAGCCGCAAAAGGTCTGGGCCGACATGGTCCATGGCATGGGCCAGGGAGAGCCTCGGTCCGGTGATCAGGGCATCGATCGGACCCACACCTGGGGTCGAACCTACTGGGGCGGCGCGCTCTTCTGCTTTGTCGCCGACGTTGAAATCCGCCGACAGACCGGCAATCACAAGGGTCTGCAAGATGCCCTGCGCGCCGTGATCGCGGCGGGCGGCACCATCGACCACGACTGGCCGCTTGATCGTGCCCTCGCCATCGGCGACCGCGCGACTGGAACCAAGGTCCTTACCGGGATGTATGCCGAGTGGAAAGACAAACCCATCCACGTCGACCTGCCCAAGCTCTGGAGCGAGCTCGGCATTCACTCCGTCCCCGACGGCGGCATCGAGTTCCTTCCCAACGCCCCCCTCGCCAACATCCGCGACTCCATCGTCGGCAAAGCAAAGTAAACCCCGCGTTAATCACCCAATGGCAATTCCCCTCGCGAAGCACCCCTCCCATAGGGAAAGGCCGCCATCTGTTTTGCCGGGATGCCAATCGGGCTAAAAAATGAGTGGCCCTCGAATCGTTCCATGATGCAAGGATGGGAGACCAAAGCGCTTCCCTACCAAAGTGCTCCCCTCACTCCTCAATCTCCATGAAAATGGGTGCCCCATATCTACGGCCGCGTTCTTCGCGGCCGTAGATGTGGGAGACCACAACCCTCATGACCGCTCTATGAATGGGACCTCCGTCGCGCCGAAAGCGCACAGCGAAAACCACTCACTCCCCACTGCCCCCGTCCACATCCACCGACTCCAGCGCCGCCAGCGCCTCTTCCGGCACATCCCACTGCCGCAGAATCTTATAGATCACGCCCGTCGAAAACCCCGCCGCCACCAGCCGCCGCATTACCCGCGCCGTCTCCTTCTCGTTCTCCGGCTTCCGTATCCGCTTCTTCTCCAGATGCTCGCGAGCCAGCGCTTCTTCGCTGCTGCCCGCGTAGCGGACTTCAATCGTCTCGTTGATCAGCACTGGGCTCACGCCCTTCTGCGCCAGGTTCTGCCGTACGCGCCGCTGGCCCAGCTTTTCGTTCTCCTTACGCAGCCGCGCGTAGGTTTCCGCGTACGCGGCGTCGTCCAGGTACCCATGCTCCTTAAGACGTCTAACCGCGGCCTCAACCACCGCTTCGCCGCGCTCGCCCGGTTCCACCCGCGCCTTCATCAGTCGCCGCAGCTCCGCCTCTGTCCGCATGGCCCGGCCCAACGACTTCACGCCATAGTCGTAGAGACCCACTTCGTTCAGAAATGCCCTCGGCTTACCCGGTTTGCGTTGGAAGGTCAGCTTCCACCCCCGATCGGCGCGAATCCGTCCGCGCCAGGCATGATTTCAGGCGTCAACACCGGACCGCGTCGTCAACTCGCCATCTGCATGAAAAGAAAGCCCAAAACGCGTGTCGCCATTTGCAGAACAATTCCCGCATCGCGCTAAGCTTGAATCATCTCAGGAATCCTGAAGCCGCCGTCCGAAACCTCTCACAGCCATCGTGCGAGCAAATCGGTGCCAAAACCGTCCAAAACCGCCATAAAGTGCAAGCAAATGCGAGCAAATATGAGCAAATCTTCGCTTCCAAAAATCTCAAGTTGCTCTGGCGCAGCAACTTACATCCATCGATCCCCGAAGGTTTCAAATGCAATTGTGAAACTGTGAAGCTGTATGATCCAGATCACAGAAAACGCACCAGTCAGAGAACCTCTGAATAAGCCGCTGTTTTGAAAGGGCACGACTTTAGTCGTGCCGCAAACCCAGCGAAAAGCGCGCGGGCTTTAGCCCCTGAGGCAATGCAATGTAGGTGCCCCATTCGATCTTAATCGGAGATTCCCTGGTGACTGGAATCCGACCCCGTCCACTGATCCACCCAGTCGTTGACGGTTTTATACCAAAGCTGAGAGTTCTGCGGCTTCAGCACCCAGTGCCCCTCATCCGGAAAATACAGCATCTTGCTCGGCACCTTGAGCAACTGGAGCGTGTCAAAAAGCTGGAATCCTTCACTGACGTCGAGGCGGTAGTCGAGCTGGCCGTGAATGACGAGCGTAGGCGTCTTGAAGTTCCGGGCCGAGAGCGACGGCGACCACTTGCGATAAGGATTCTCCGAGTCCGGCTTGCCGTAGTAATCCCACGGCTTGCCTTTGAACTCCCACTCGTTGAACCACATTTCTTCCGTCGACCCGTAAGCCGACTCCGGGTTAAACATGCCGTCATGGGAGACGATGCACTTGAAGCGGTTCGTATGGCCCAGCACCCAGTTCGCCATGTAGCCGCCGTAGCTCGCGCCCAGCGCGCACTCACGCGCCTTGTCGATGAAAGGATAATGTTGCTCTGCGTAATCCAGTCCAGTCATCAAATCCGAAAAGGGCTTACCGCCCCAGTCGCCGTTCACGCCATCGACCACGGCCTGCCCATACCCCGTCGACCCGCGCGGATTGATCATCACCACTACGTACCCATTTGCCGCAAACAGTTCCGCGTTCCAGCGATACGACCACGAGTCGCCCCATGCCCCCTGCGGCCCTCCATGAATCAGAAACTTCACCGGATACTTCTTCGCCGCATCAAACCCCGGCGGCCGAATCACGAACCCCTGCAGCTTCGTCCCATCCGCCGCCGTGAACCAGAAGTCTTCCATCTTCGGCAGATCGAGTTGAGCGAGAAGGGCGTCGTTGAGGTGGGTGATCTGACGCGGTTGGTAACTGTTCGGAGTAATCTCTTTGGAGGCCGCGCCACCCTTGACCCCGACAGTGAATGTACGCCTGTCCGGATCCATCCTCGTCAGGTCGCCCAAAACAACTTCCGAAGGCCGGTCGACACGCATCAGGCTGCCAATGATCAGAGGCCAGCTATGAGGCGTTACTAACTGAACGTTGCTCCACTCGCCGGCCATCTTTGAGTAGCGTGTGAGCTGACCACCATCCAAGTAGGTCTCATAGATGTTTGCTTCTCCTTTATCTTGAGAAACGAATAATATGTGACGGACTCCATCGGTGGATGTAAAGGACCATGCAAATTCATCAACCCACAGGTCGAAATTGGCAGGAGCCCAATTCGGAAGTCTCGCATCCTTCAGCACGTCCTTAGTCGTCTTCGCCGCCCGGTCATAAAGCATCAGCCGGAACTTGTCGCTCTCATACCCCGCCCGCTCCTGCGAACGCCACGCCAGGTATTTGCCGTCGGGCGAGTAGGCGGGGTCGAAGTTGCCGCCCGCCGACGTGCTCACCTTGACCGGCTTGGCTGCCGGGTCGGTCAGGTTGAGGGTGAAGATGCTGGCGCTGGTGCTGATGGCGGGGACGGGCACGTCCTTATACGTATAGGCCAATTCCTTCGAATCGGGCGCAAAGGCGCAACCGCAACCGCTGCCCTCAAGCGAAAACGGTGGCACATCGTTCGCAGCGCCGGGCGTGAGATCGCGCATCCCACCTCCGTCAACCGAAACCAGAAACAGATGGCTGCGCTTGGCCCCGGTGAAATGGTCCCAGTGGCGATAGAGCAGATGCGTAAAAATCTGCGCCTTCACCTTGCTCTCGGCCAGCGCCTTGTCCCGATCGGCATTGCATTTCCACCCCGCAGACATGGACCCGTCTGCGGGGGCCCCGGATTGATCTCCTGCTGCGCCGTCCGCAGCGCTGATCGCCGGACAATCCGGATACACAAACGAAGTAAAGACGATCGACTTCCCATCGGGCGACCACTTGGCATCATCTGCACCGGTCGCAATACCGGTCAGTTTCTTCGCATTGCTCGCGGCCCCGGTCGCCGCATCGAAGTCCGCCAGCCACACCTGTTGCCCGTTCTCCCGGCCAGAAACGAAGAGCACGGAGTGCCCATCCGGCGCGAACTGAATGCCGCTGTCGCCCGGCTTGGCGACGGCGAGCTTTTGCGGCTCCCCACCCCCAATCGCCTGCACCCACAACTCCGCTGTCTTGGAGTTCTGCTCGAGATCAACGGTGGTCACGGAATACGCCAACCACTTCCCATCCGGCGACACCCCCGTTTCGCCCAGCCGCCTCATCCGCATCATGTCCTCAAAGGTCATGGGGCGCTTCGGCTGAGCGGTTTGGCCGGAAAGGAATGGAACAGCAAGAAATACGAATGCAAAAAAGAAAGTAAATTTGCGCATAAGAGTCCCGGTCGCGCACAGGAAGAAATCTAAGTTTGGCGCGAAGGAAGATTCTACACCGGTAGCCGCCGGTCTACGCCGCCTGCAGCTCCAGCACAATCGCCGCGCCGCGCGGCTCGAAGTTAATAGCGGAGATGCGGCCGCTGTTTTCGCGCAGGATAGTCGCGCAGAGGCTGAGGCCCAGCCCGGCCGTCTCTCCCGCAGCCTGTGCCGGAACAAATGGATCGAAGGCGCGCGAAGGATGCAGGAAGCCCGGTCCTGTGTGGGCAATCACGATCTTCACGCAATCGCTCTCAGCCGTGGCTTCAACGCGCACGGACTTTTCTCCCGGAGCGTCCAGATTTTCGACCGCCTCGATCGCGAACTGCAGGCAATAGAGCACTGCCTGGCGCACCTGCTGTGCATTGCCAAGCGCTCTCGGCAGCGTTGGCGCGATCTTGAGGTGGAAGTCGATGGAGCGATGCAGGAACTCCGACCGGTGCAATTGCTCCATGTCGTTCAGCAGTTCCGTCACCGAGAGCGCAGCGAAATGGTCGTTTTGAGAGCGCGACATCCGGGAGAGGCTTTCGAGGGTCGACCGCATGTTGCGAGCTTCCGCCAGGATCGACTCGATTCCTTTCCGCTCCTGGGGATTCATGGAGTCCGTGGCTTCCAACAGCGAGGCGTAGCCCAGGATGACCGTGAGCGGGTTATTCAACTGGCGCGTGACGTTGCTGGCCAACTGGCCCAACCCGGCAAACTTCTCTGCATCGATCAGCTTTTCAAGCATCATGGTCTGGCTCCGGGCAGCCTGGATGCGGGATGCGAGCACTTCAACGGGAAGCAGTTCTTCTGCGCGAAGCTTCTCCTGCGGGTTGCGCGGATCAAACAGCAGAAACGCTCCGTCTGTAGCCGTGCGGCCATAGAGAGGAGTGGCCACGGCCTCCGTCAGGTGCAGGCGCGCAAGATCGTCGCCCGGCAGCAGCCACGGCTCCAGACTCAGATTGAAGGACTGGCTATGCTCCGCAGCCGGCGGGGACGAACCAGGCGCCAGAAAGCCGGTTGTGGGAATCCGCGTGGCCAATGCTTCGAGCGCATTCAAAGGGGCATCATCAAGGCCTGCCGCCCCCGCCAGCCGGAATTCTCCCGAGGTTTGCACCAGAACCAGCGCCGCCTGCGTAAAGCGGCTGTTCGCCACCACCGTCTGGCAGATCAGGTTGGCCTGCCTGTCAAAATCCTCAACCCTGCGCCGGGAAAGAACCACCCTGGAATAGGCTTCCAGTTCCTTGCGTGCGCGCTGTTCGCGTTCCTGTGCGGTTTCCTTGAGAGCGAGTTCGTCTTCCAACGCCAGCAGGATCATCCCGACGGCCGCTAACACTGAGCCCATCGACACCATCCGAAGCACGGCGAGATGAAACGCCGGATGAGCCATGACAAAGGGAATGCGAACCGCAATGCCGAAGGACCAGGCAATGAATCCCAGTCCACTTAGGAACGTTCCTGCAGAGAACCGCCGAAAGACGTAAAAGACAAGAAGGGCAGTCAGGAAGTGAAGAGCGCACTCGACGAAAACCAGCGGCCAGACGCCTCTGACCGAGACGCAAATCCACAAACCAGAGCCGCCCAGGCCGACGCAGAGGGCCAACCCCAGCCAGATCGGCATGCTGCCCCTCGAGAGCGCCCAAAAACAGCCCACCAGGAGTGACAGACCGCCTAGCGCCGGAAAAATCAGAAACGCAAGACTGTTCGGCATGACGCCGTGATACGCGCCAAAAAGCAGGGTGGCGTACAGCATGAGCGGAATCGTGAAGGGAATGACATACAGGACACGCACTGGCCCCATGCGGAAGGCTAGAGGAGACAAAGAGGCCAGGAAGAGCGCAGAACTGATCTGCATGAAAGTGAAGCCCGCCGCTGCAAGCCAGGCGTGACCACCCCAATCAGAAAAGTCCCTCTGACCAATCCCGTAGAACTGCACCATGCGCAGAAAAGCAAAGAGAAATCCCAGAAACCACAGCAGCGTCCGGACATCCCGGGAACGGACATAAAGCTGCGCAAAGGCCGGCAGCAGAAGCGCCGTGAGAACGATCGCCGGAAGCTGGTAGCTGTCGAGCATTTTCGCCAGGTGCCTCCTGGGATCCTGTTTCCCAAGAACATGTGATCAACTGATTGATCGTCGCCGCTATCTTATCGTTCCAGCACCATGAACCGTGAGCACTATTCTGGGTGCTGTGCATCGCAAGTCGACTGGGTTTTCGCTTTTTTATGCTTTTCGGGCAGCTTCGCCTTCGTGCGCGTCCCCCTCGCACACTTCGGCTCATGGGAATCAAGAGATATTTTTGCAACCACCCGCCGCCCTTGTATATGCGTCTAATGTTGTAGAGAGAAGATGAATTCAGGACTCTTACGGCTGCTCGTCGCGCGGTAGTAGATTCATGAGAGGGAGTATTGAAGGTGCGAGGTCGATGGGGTATCGCGGTTCTTGCCGGGGCTTTTGCCCTGGCGGCGGCCGCTCAAAGCAAGGACAGTTTTACACCGATGGCGCTCGATGAGGGTTTCGGCCCCATGAACGTCTCCGAGCCTGCAACGCCTCCTGATCAGATTATTGCCAAATTTGCCGCCAAGGAGACCGAGTTCCAGGACGCCCTGAACCACTACACCTATCGGCGCGTTGCCCGCGTGCAGACCGTAGATGATGACAACAAGGTCGACGGAGAGTGGTACGAGGTGGACGATGTGATTTTTGACCCCTCGGGCCGACGCACCGAAAAGGTCGTCTTCGCGCCCCAAAGCACTCTGCAGCGGGTCATGATGTCGCCGTCGGACCTGCAGGACATCCAGCATGGGTACCCTTTCGTCCTCACCGCGGCGGAGATCGGCGATTACGACGTCAAGTACATTGGCCGGCAAAAGGTCGATGAGATTGATTGCTATGTCTTCGACGTGAGCCCCAAACAGATTTTGAAGGGCAAACGGTACCTCAACGGGCGCATCTGGGTGGATGCGACCGATCTCCAGATTGTGGTGACCGACGGCCGCATGGTGCCCGACGACACCAAGCGAGGCCAGGAAGATCTGCACCCCCCCTTTATGACATGGCGTCAGCAGGTTGACGGCCATTATTGGTTCCCTGTCTATACCAAGGGAGAAGGCGTTCTGCATTTTGCCGGTGGCAGCGGCTACATGGCCCAGGACGTACACATCCGCGACGTCATCAAATACACCGATTACAAACGGTTCGGCTCAACCTCGAAGATTATCTACGAGGGGCAGGATATTACTCCGTCGCAGACGCCGCCGGGGAAGCAACCGCCGCCGGCTAAGCCACAGAAGTAGCCTTGCGCACCGGGCTTACCGAGATCACGCGCGCTAAAAGCGCAGAGAGAGGCAACTGAGCCCACCGTCCATCTTCTGGAACTCCGACATATCGAGGACGAGGGGATTGAATCCGCGGGCGCGGAGTTCTGCGGTGAAACGCGGAAAACCTGAGGCCACCAGCACGCGATCATTCACGCGAACGCAGTTGGCTGCATAGCCTTCTTCGGCACAAACCTGAATAAGGTTAAAGGCGCGGAACCCCTCGCTGGCCGCGATCTCTTCCATCACCACCAGCGTGTTGTCGCCGATGTACGAGATACCGCTCTTCAGGTGGAGAATACTGGCCATTTCGCGAATGTCGACGTTGGACGAGGTATAGCCAAGTTCGGCCAGGTGCGCGGTAAGCTGCCCGGCGCCTTCTTCATTGGTGCGGTGCGAGAGGCCGATGAAGAAGTGGTCTTCCGCCTCGCAAATGTCGCCCCCGTCGACGGTTCCCGGTGCCAGAATCGTCAATGGTGAAGGGAAGAAACGTTCGATCGCGGGGCGAATCGCTTCCACTTCCCCTTCGCGGCTCTTGGGCCGGGGCGCGCCAGGATCGCGCCATGTTCGGTGAACACGGCCGTGTCTTCAACAAACGTCGCATCGGGATAGCGGAGATCAGCTTCGAGCGTCGTCAGACTTAGTCCGCATTCTTGAAGTCCTTCGCAATAAAGTGCATGCTGAGCGAGCACATCATCAAGTTGCGGAACCCCCAGTCTGCCGGTGGTGAGGCCCGCCGCAAAATTGCTTCCTGGGACTCGAACGATCGCGTTTGTGAACAAACAGCGGGTCCTCCTGGCGCACGGCGTTGCTGACGAGCGCCTCAGTATACCTTTGGTGCGGCTGGGTATCGGAATGCAGCAAAGTGCATTGGAATTGGAACCATGTGACGGAAGACTAATTTCCGAATAGGCACTGTCCACATGGGCCAGGATAATCCCGGAATCCGAGTTGTACTCTCGTATCAGATGCTTGATCCTTTAGCCTGCGAGTTAACTCTATGACAACCATTCGAATCTCCGGAGGCGTCGTACATGACCTCCCGGCTGATCTCCGAAAGGCGCTTGCGTCCGACTCGAAGGCACTGGCGGCCTGGGAAGACATAACTCCGCTCGCGCGCAACGAGTGGATCTGCTGGACCATCTCCGTCAAGAAAGATGAGACAAGGCTGCAACATGTCGAAAGGGTGTGCTCGGAACTCAAAGAAGGGATGCGGCGGCCGTGCTGCTGGCCGGGCTGTCCGCATCGATGAGTAATCTGTGGGGTGATTCGCACTCCCGAGCGTTGTTTTGATGCAAGGGAGTCTGTGCTGGGAATCGGCATTTCGGGCTAGTCACCTACCTGACGTTATCTTTCGGTTTACTGACACGGGTGGACTACTACGCGCCCGGAACCCACAAGAACGTGAGCTAATCCTACGTGGTGATGTCGACGCAAATCGCTGGATAAGTCCTCGCAAGTCGGCTATATTTGGACGGCGAAATGTGCCCTGGAACTTCCCCTCGCTCACCTGCCTAAACACCTGCGGCGCCCCGAGGTCCTGAATGCTCTGGTTCTACGAATCTTTCTTTCCCGTGCTCTGGATCGCCTTTTTTGTCTACTGGCAAATCAAAGCCACAGATACCAAAACCACCCAGCGCCTGGAGCCGGCTGCCTCGCGCATCCTGCGCGTCTTCATCTTCCTGATCGCGATCATCCTCCTCTCGACAACCCGCATCCCGCTGCCCTGGCTTTACCTCCAGCTCTGGCCGCTGGGCCTTTGGCCCTTCTGGCTGGGAGCTGCCGTCGCCATCGCCGGCCTTCTCTTCGCTGTCTGGGCGCGCGAGCACCTCGGCAGAAACTGGAGCCGCTCCGTCACCATTAAGCAGGGCCACGAGTTGATCACTACCGGTCCCTACGCCGTGGTCCGTCACCCCATCTACACCGGTATTCTGACCGGTTTCCTTGGCATGGCGATTGCAATCTCCCAAGTGCGCGGGTTCATCGCTTTCGCTCTCGTCTTCCTCGCGCTCTGGATCAAGTTCCGCATGGAGGAACAATGGATGCGTTGCCAGTTCGGCGAGACGTATGCCACTTATGCTCGTCAGACTGCTGCCCTGGTGCCTTACCTCCTCTGATGGCTGTGTCGAGATCTCAGCCCCAACAAGAGCGAGCTGAACCAATCTGAGGAGTTGAACCTGGCCGCCGTCGCGCAAAGAATCTTCTCCAGAGATTGCAGATTAATTCCCCCCACCGGCGCACAATCCAAATAGAACTCCAATGCAGAAACAGACGTGCACGTAGAGAGCCGCACGCAGCCTCGAGTCCTCGTGAAAAACGGCATTTTGAAGCTGTGAAACCATGGAGCCATCGTCAACTCACCTACTCAGCAGTTTGGCGTGTTAGCTCTCATGGGGACCCCCAAGATCTAACCTGCAAAAGCGACCAAAATGTGTCATTTTGACCCCGAAATAATGATCAAAAATGTGCTGAAGGCCCGGCCGGCTCCCTACCCTTTGACCACTTGCCAGCTGAAGGTGCCTCAGGATCCAGCCTCTTTATCATCAGGAGCTTGCGTATAAGTCCTTTGAATTTTTGCGGTGAACCACCCTCCGCAAAGCTTTTGAATGGAGGATTTTACCGAAAACAGGAGAGGGGGTATGGGGGTATGGGCCGGAGATATAGCTCAATAGAACAGACCGAGGTCACAACAGCCACGGCGCAAGATTCGAAGGGCTCTTAATAGAATAGGTATTTGCGCCAGCGGTCGTCGCCGCGGCCAAGCATGCGCATGATCTGGCGGCTGGTGTGCAGCGAAAACGGCCTGGGCTCGCGCAGCAGAATCATGTCGTTGATCTCGATGAGCATGCGGTTGCCTTTGCGGCGATTACAGGCGTGGCAGCAGGCAACCAGGTTTTCCCATGTCGAATTGCCGCCCCGCGAACGCGGAATCACATGATCCAGCGTGAGCTCGCTCGAGGCAGAACCACCCCGCAATACTGGCAGGAGTTGCGATCGCGCAGCAGGATGTTCTTGCGCGAGAGGGCGCGCGTCTGGTGCGGGATACGCCGATATTCAAGCAGCCGAATCACCGAGGGCATGGCGATGCGGCTGCGTTGCGCGTGGAGCATGAGCCCATGCTCCTCTTCGGTGCGCGCAATGCCCTTGAGCACCAATACCAGGGCACGCCGTGCGCCGCAAATATTGATCGGCTCATAGGAAGCATTAAGCACCAGGACCGGCATCTGGAGTATGTGGCTGGGCTGAACGCTCTGTCGCCGGTCATGTCGCGGCCATCGCCGCGGCTCTGGCAATCGACTTTTGCTTGCGTGCATGAATCATGGCTTTTCCCAGCGACATTCTTTTTGCCTCGTCAAAAAGATCGTTGGTCCTGTGAGTACATGCATGCTGGTTGACGAAGGATGCCGGCCCAGATTCGGTAAGCGCGCCCGGTAATTGGCGGTCTGCGTTCTCAAACGATTCCGCTGCACTATACGATGCGGCGAAGCTAAGGGGACGTGCGTTCGTCATCTGCGCTCGTGCCAATGTGGCAACCCAGACCGACTCCGCCCCTGCGTTCAAAAGCGCCTGGGCCGCAGCGCGAGCAGTTGCGCCGGTGGTGAAAATGTCATCGATTACCAGAATATGTCTGCCCGTCACTGCCCGAGGATCGGAAACACGAAACGCACCGCGCACATTGAAACGTCGCTGGCGCGGCGTCAGCCCCGCCTGGCTGTCGGTCGCTCGCAGCCGCATCGAGTGCTCGGAGGCAAGCGTCAGCGCCACGCGGGATGGCTCTTGCGAAGAACGCAAGCGCCTCCGCGCCAGCGGCGTGATTGGTTGAAGCCGCGCTGGGCATATTTCGACCGGTGAAGCGGAACCGGAACCACCAGCATCTCGGCCGGCGCCACCCCGGCCAGTTGCGCGATCGCCTCTGCCAGCATCCGGCCCAAACGTCGGGCGGCAGGATGCAAGCCGGTGGTATTTCAGCGCATGAAGGGCATCCCTCATGCGCCCTTCATAAGGCCCGTAAGCAATCGCCCGCACAAATGGTGGCGGAGCCAAGCGGCATGCCCGGCATTCAGGCGAAATTCCTGCCTTCGCCGGCGGAGCCTCTAACGAGTCGCCGCAGCGCGAACACAATGCACCGCTCTGGACCGGAATCTCGGTCCAGCAGGCATCACAAATTGGCACGAAAGAAAGGCGTGGCAGAGGGGAGCCACAAAGAGAGCATGAGTCGGGCAGGAGTGCGCAACCAAAGCATCCATGGGACTTCGGAGCACGCGGGCCACGGCACGCCAACGGGTTGTCTCCGATGGCGGAACGTCGAGCGTCATTGAACCGTAGTCCCTGCGGAAGACGCACCTCACTTTGGCGGACGCTGAAGCTCACGAAAACCGCCTTGTTGCACTTTAAGTATACCTATACCCTTTCGCGTGCTTCATGGCAAATGCAGCAGCGCTCTAACTGCCCTTCCCGAACTCGCTACATGCGGCGCCGTCGTCTCTTAGTGCTTTCTTACTGAGGCACATGCAGTGCTGTTGCGGTTTCAAA
The DNA here is from genome assembly GCA_963718435.1 of uncultured Acidobacteriota bacterium. Taxonomy (GTDB): domain Bacteria; phylum Acidobacteriota; class Terriglobia; order Terriglobales; family Acidobacteriaceae; genus Telmatobacter. The sequence continues at coordinate 32,993 of CAVQZQ010000115.1, forward strand.
CACCTGGCTCCTCATTGTGAGAGCAAAAATCTCGAACAGCACGACGCCGGCGATAGGATCACTCCGCCAGCGTCGTGCTCAAGCTCGAGAGGATTTCAGTGGTGGCCGCGATTCGATTTAGTGGCGATTCACTGTTTATCTCGTGTCGTTCCTCACTCTCTTTGTGCTTCCGGCTTCGTCTTGCGCGTTGCAGCCGCATCCTTGACATTGCCCCAGGTTTTCTCGACCTTGCCCTTCACCTGTTGCGCCGCGCCTTCAGCTTGCGTTTTGGTATCGCCCTTCCACTCGCCGACTTGGCGCTTCACGCGTCCCGCCGCGTCATCGATCGTGCCCTTGACTCTATCCTTATCCATGAATCCACCTCCGTGGGTTGCGATTGTTAGTCACGTCAAAGCGTTCTTTTTTGACAATCAATACAACGCCTCAGCGCAAGTTATGGCTGGCTCTCGTGGTGTTAGATAACCAGCCTGCGGCCAGATATAAGTTGTATAAGCAACACCACGAGCGCCACGACAAGGAGCAGATGAATGAATCCACCGAGTGTATAAGTGGTTACAATTCCCAGCGCTCACAAAGACCAGGAGGATAACAAAATCGTCCATAACATTAGTGCCCCTCCATGTCGAAATCACGCTCGTAATCTAAATACCCTCTACTTCAGGCTTAGACGCCTTGATGCGACTCGATGGTTGTTTGGGAATTCGAAGATTGGCAGAGGCAGCGCGAAAAGAAGGCCATAACCGCCACATATTCAATAGATGGGAATCCGCCGAGGAGGTGGTCTGATGCCAGGATATCCCCCGACAAATAAGCGAACTGTCTTATTTTTTGAGTTCCCGCTTTTCACATCTTGACAAAATGCATCATATAGCTGCGAAGGAGAGAATATGCTGCTGATTATCATTCTAATCTTGTTGATTTTCGGTTTCGGCTATGGTGGCTAGGGCGGGTCCTGGGATTGGTTACTACGGCGGAGGCGGGCTCAGCCTGATCCTTCTGATTGTGCTGGTCCTGGTACTACTCAAAGTGTTCTGAGAAGCGGCGAATCGCGGGGCACGCTTCGGGAGTGGATCCCCTCAAGCAGAATGGTGGGCTGCGCTGCAGCCCACCAGAACTGTATAAGATAGCTTACTTCGGTGGTTATCTATCTAACTATCTATAATTCTTAATTTCTGCCGCAGTGTTATTGCCAACGGAATCCAGCACCGCGGAGAAGATCCACTTCCGTCGTCAATGTGGCAGCGAGGAGTACAAGGGCGATCATCGCAATAGTCAGACGGGGGAAGCGCTCCGCAAGGGTGATACGAGAACCCGTCGCGCGCGCGAACAAGCCAGCAGGAGCGGATACGCTGTCGGCGGTTGTGTCAGTTGAAGGATTCACGTGTACGGCTACCCAACTGGACTTGCCTGTTTGCACGAGATTGAAGTATTGCTGCGTCATTGCCATAAATGTCCTCGCTTCCGATTCAATGCTCAACTTCGGTGAAGGTCTTGCATCGATGCCTGATTAAGACGGTGATTACTGGGTCGATGAACTAGAACTTACGCTTTCGGTTGTTCGTAAACAATGACGCGAAGGTGGAAACCAATCAACTGTTTACCACCACCTTAGATTCATCTAAAAACGCAAGCGGGTAACCCTTGTTGGTTACCCATGAGCAGCATATGAAAGTGACCGGACGACGCTTGGCAAAGCGGATTCTGTTTCTCATTCTCCGACGATCGTCTAACTCCTCCGTATCTAATGTTGATTCTTCAGCTTTAGAGTTGTCATTCTCCGCCTGGGAGTTTATGACCAAAGTCAGAAGAGGAGTTACCACTGAGCGGCTGATCGTTGAACCAGATCAGTCGCAGCAGGCAGAGATTACCTGTCTGACTCTGTGGAATACGAGGCGTAAGTGGAGTGACCAACGATCCGCGCAAGCAGAAAACTAGAAGCGGAACCCGAGGCGGGCCGGATATTCCGCGGGCGGGTGAGGTCTAGGACGGAAAGAGAGAGCCGGAAGAGGTGTGTAATGAAGTCATCCGAGGGCGACGTCGTTGAACCTGCGGCTGGGGCGCGGAAAGTAAACCTGCGATTTCACGCAACTCGGCCCGCGCAGCGCCAATGGTCGCGGCGATCGATTCGAGCCGTTGACCCGGCTCCCCGGCCGCCAAGGGCAAACGCGGCTGCGGTTCGGGCCGGCGAGCCTGACCGAGAGCATGACGCGCCCCCGACAAGGTATAGCCCTCCCCGTGAACCAGGCGCTTGATTTCGAGCGCTGTTTCCACATCGCGCCGGCGGTAAAGCCGTTGGCCGGTCCCGCTCTTGTTCGGCTTTAGCTGCGGAAACTGTGTCTCCCAGAACCTCAGGACATACGTCTCCACTTTGCAGATGCGGGCCACATCGCCAATTTTGAAGTAGAGGCGGTCGGGGATGGACGGCGGTTCCTGGACGCGCTTCCGGGAAAGTTGCGAGGCCATAGCGTAGGCGAGGAGTACTGGTCAACTTGCTGGAGCACTGCTCTAAACGCAGTATAGGCCAGTGATTGCACTCTTTGTGAAGCAAAATCGACTAAAGTGACTATCTTTTCTCAAGCCCATCTTTGAATTAATGGAAATGGCCTACTGAAATGTTAAGTACATCGGGCCTATGATTCCTCGTTCACAAGAGGACGCGTGACCGGGGCGCGAGCGGTCGAGCCCTGCGGCGCGGCTCGCAGATACTGGATGGGCCAACTTGCCGGTACACTCAACGCCGCTGCAGCGTGGAGCGGCCAGTAGGGATCGCGAAGCATCGCGCGCGCCATAAAGACCATATCGGCCTGCTCCTCAGACACGATCTCGTTTGCCCGGTGGGCTCCGTAATCATGCCCACTGCGGCTGTTGGAATGCCGGCTTCGTTGCGGATTCGGGCGGCAAACGGCGTTTGGTAGCCTGGGCCAAAGGGAATTCGCGCGTTGGGTACCTGTCCGCCCGATGAAACATCTACAAGATCGATGCCGCGCTCGCGGAAAAGAACAGCAAGTGCGACGGACTCATCGATGGTCCATCCGCCTTCCACCCAGTCCGTAGCGGAGATGCGAAAAAACAGCGGCAAGTGCGTTGGCCATGCGGCGCGAACGGCGTCGACCACTTCAAGCGCGAACCGCGTGCGGTTTTCGAAGCTGCCGCCGTAGGCGTCGGTCCGCTGGTTGGCCAGCGGCGATAGGAACTCATGGATCAAGTACCCGTGCGCGCCGTGAATCTCGACAAAGTCAAAACCGGCCGCATAGGCCCGCTTCGTAGCATCGGAAAACGCGTTGACGATTTCCGCAATCCCGGTCTCATCTAGCGCTCGTGGCACAGCATAGTTGGGGCCAAAGGCCAACGAGCTCGGAGCAACCGGCTGCCAGCCGCCCTCTTCGGGAAGCAGCACCCGCTCGCCATGAAAGGGGGGCGTCATCCCGCCCTTGCGGCCTGCATGGGCAAGCTGAATTCCCGCCCGCACACCCTGCGAATGGATGAAGCGCGCAATTCGCTCCAATTCAGGAAGGTGAGCGTCCTTCCAGATGCCAAGATCGGCTGAAGAGATACGGCCTTCCGGCAGCACGGCCGAAGCTTCAAGCATCACCAGACCTGCGCCGCCCTGGGCCCTGCAGCCGAGGTGGACCAGGTGCCAGTCATTCGCAAAGCCGTCGTGGGACGAGTACTGACACATGGGCGAGACGCCGATGCGGTTGGCAAAACTGACAGAGCGAAGTCGAAACGGCGAGAAGAGAGGATAGCTCATTGATGATTTATCCGATCCGTGGCACGAGAATTGAAGAATACCTCTCTGAGTGGATGAGACAAGGCCCCAACGGATGCAAGCCCGTGTCCCTGGGCGGTTCAGGAAGAAGTGGAATCGGCAGGGAAATCAATTGCCTCCAGCATCGTCGAAACGAGCGCCAATGGCAACCCGACCACATTGAAATAGCAGCCTTCGATGCGCGGAATCCAACGCGCGGCCCGACCCTGGATGGCGTAGGCTCCGGCTTTGTCCATCGGCTCGCCTGTCGCAACATACGCGGCGATCTCCTGGTCTGACAAAGCCAGAAACCGCACGCCTGTCACCTCCGCCGCGACCTCGACCCCTTTCTTTGTCACCACCGCTACGCCGGTAATCACCCGGTGCGTGCGACCTGAGAGCAGGCGCAGCATGCGCGATGCATCGACTGCGTCTTCCGGCTTGCCCAGAATATGCCCGTCCAGCGTCACGGTTGTATCCGCTCCCAGGACCACGAGCGACGGTACCTCCCGCGAGACGCTCCTGTCGTCCGGGTGGGATTTCATCTTGTCGAAGACCGCCTGTGCCTTTTCGCGCGCAAGCCGCACCACGTACGCGATGGGGTCTTCGTCCGTCCGAGGGTCTTCGGAAATGTGCGCGGGATGGACCTCAAAAACGAAGCCCGCTTGTGAGAGCAATTCGCGGCGCCGAGGCGATGCTGAGGCCAGAATCAGAGTTTGCATAGCTACATTCCTAGGGTATCTCCTCGCCGGGCCCACCAGCTGCAAAAGTAGCGTGTCGCGAATCTGAGCTGGCATGTAAGATCAAGACGCCATGATCTTTTCTGACCTTGCCCTTTCGAGACGATTGGAAGATGCGGAAGGCTATGCTTGCGCACAGTTCGCCGAGGCGCGTCGTCGCCTCTCGCCTGACAGCAAGTCAGAGTGGATGGAATGTGCGGGCGCAACGGTGGTCTTCGATGGCATCGACTCTCCCACCACACAGACTTTTGGCCTCGGACTGTTTGAAGAACTGAGCACAACCGCGCTGGAAGAGATCGAGCGCTTCTTTTTTGAACGCGGTGCGTCGGCTATGCATGAAGTATGTCCAATGGCCGGAGCGGCCACGCTCGACCTGCTCTGCGCTCGAAATTACAGGCCGTTTGAAATCAGCAACGTTCTTTATCGCAAGGTGGAGAAACCCGACTCAAAGATCGCCAGCGAAATTCGCGTCCGCATCGTCGAGCCGGAAGAGGCGCAGTTGTGGAGCAGTGTGAATGCGCGAGGCTGGACGCACGAACATCCTGAACTCGCCTCTTTTGTTGAAGATGCCGGAGTTCTGTGCATCGCTCGCGAACAAAGCCCATGCTTTCTGGCCGAGTTTAATGGCAGGGCTGCCGCCTCGGGTGTGCTTTGCCTGCATGAGGGCGTTGCACTTTTCGGAGGCTCAGCTACCATCCCCGAGTTGCGTGGCCGCGGCCTGCAGTCGGCACTTCTCGAGCAACGAATGCGTTACGCCTTTGAGTCGAGTTGTGATTTGGCGATGATGGTGGCCGAAGCAGGAAGTAACTCGCAGCGCAATGCAGAGCGCAAAGGCTTCCGCGTGGCCTACACTCGATTGAAGTGGCGATTGCCCCTTCCAGAAGCCCCTTCTTAGACCCTCAGTCCAACATGCAGCCCCGAGGGCGTCGCAATGCCCCACGCCATTGCAGGCGTGTTGTGCGCCAACCCGAAGCGCCCATCAGGACCGAGCAGAATAATCCCACCATGTCCGCCAAGCCGGTTGAAAAGATACGAGATCGCCTCGCGCGCCGCAATCTCAGGTGCGGTACCGTCGGCTACCCGGTCCGTGGCCCATTTGCCCAGCACCAGCTTCATGATGGGCTCCCCCCAGCCCGTAAGTGAAACGGCAGCGGAAAGATTGTCCGCATAACAGCCGCATCCAATCAACGACGAATCTCCGACTCGCCCCGGCGTCTTGTTCAAGGTGCCGCCCGTTGATGTGGCGGCAGCCAGATTTCCATGCGCATCCAGAGCGACGGCGCCAACTGTGTCGTGCGAGTCCATCTCCAGCGAAATGGCAGTCTCCCGATCTTTATCGTCCTGCAGTCCGGAAAAAGTTCCATCGGAAAGGCCGGCCCTTTCCCGGGCCTGCGCCTGCGAAAGGCGTTCGCGCTCGCGGTCAAGAACCAATTCAGAATTGTCGATGAGCGTCATTCCGTGAGCCTGAGCAAAGTGCTCCGCGCCCGCTCCGACAATGTAGACATGCGGACTCTTCTCCAGCACCAGCCGGGCGGCCTTGATGGGATTGCGCAGGCGCTCGACACAGGCCACTCCTCCTGCCTTCATACGGCCCCCGTCCATCAGGAGTGCGTCCAGTTGTACGCGGCTGTCCGAGGTAAGAAAGCTGCCCCGCCCAGCATCAAACGCCGGGTCATCTTCGAGAATCGTTACTGCTGCCTCAACCGCGTCCAGTGCCGATCCGCCGACCGAGAGAATTGCATAGCCTCTTTCGAGCGCCTCGCTCACGCCGGCCACATGCGCCGTCGCGGCATCGTCGGGAATAGCCCACGCTCCGCCATGGACCAGAAGAGTGGGATCGCGCTTGGCTGGGCTTGTCACTTAGTTATGGTATTGCATCGAGGGTGTCACCAGCCTCATCTGACTGGGCTCGAGCGGGCGCTTAAATTATCTCCAGCATTTCAATCTCAACTCACGTGTCAAGAGGAGCGGTCAGATCGCAGGTCATTAAATTATTGAAAACAAATGCCGGATCTCGTGTTGAATCGATTGCACTCAATTTCGGCGATCTTGGTTATGCTTAATACATTCATAACGAATTACATGAATCGACATGGGCGTGTGAGTCTCTCTCACTCTTTGTCAGACGGTCTGGGATCGGCGGAATGAGTATGGAAGCAGAACGGGAACTCGCGGCGTCAGAGACGCAACGTGAAGCACAAAAGAAGAAGGTCGGCAGCGGCGCCGAAGATTTGCGTGCGGCGGCCGATCTGGTCTTGCAACAGCATTGTCTGGAGATTGCCGAGAGTTTGGCAAAGAGCTCCAAGGAGGGTCACATCCAGAGCTCCAAACTCCTCTATGAACTGGCCGAAGAGAACCGGAAGTTCGGACCGGTCGAAGCTGCGCAGCCGTATCACAGCATGGCTGCCGACTTTGCAAATGAGCCCGAGTAGAACGGCGATCCAAGCGAGGAAACGTCGGAAGAAGCCGTCGGAAGCGCAGAGCGGGAATTTTAGGATCGCGTCGAGCTCATTTGCTTCGCGGTGAAACCCCGCAAGACAATGCAGTGAATAAGGGGTTCGTGGCTTTCAATTCAAGCGGAAGACAGTAACCGCCTGGATTGAGAGCCACAGCTGGTTTTGGAATCTTTGAATACAAATCACAGTCAGGTTCGGTACGCATCGTACTGACGGCTGGTTGCAAGCAGACGAGCGGCTTGCATCGAACACGGAAAAGGATGAGGCACAAATGAGGCTCACCAACAAAGAGTGGTTTCGCGCCGGCAAGTGGTTGGGAATGTGTCTGCTGGGAATCGCATTTGCATTAATTACATACGCGCAGGCCTTCAGCACAACAACGATTCAAGGCACCGTCTACCTCGCAAATGGAACACCGGGCGCGGGAACCCTGCAACTAAGCTGGCCGGCATTTACCACGGCGAACAATCAGTCCGTTGCCGCCGGTCGCACCACTGCGACCATCGGCACGGACGGCTTCGTGAGCGTAAACCTGGCGCCGAACGTGGGTTCCATGCCGGGCGGCCTATACTACACAGCCGTTTATTACATGAGCGACGGCACAACCAGTAGCGAATACTGGTAGTTCCCGCGGCAGCGCAAGCAACCATCGCTCAAGTGCGAGCGCAAGTAATGCCCTCGGCACAGGCCGTCCATGCAGTGAGTAAAGCCTACGTAGACCAGGCCATTCAATCGCTTTCGCAGAGTTATCTTGCGCCCTCGGGCGGAACATTGAGCGGACCTCTTTTTCTAAACGGCGATCCCACGCAACCCATGCAGGCCGCAGACAAGCACTATGTGGATTCTCAGTTCGGGCTATCTGTACCAATGACCGGCGCCGCCATGACGGGCCCATTGACTAGCGTGAAACTCGGAGCCGACTGGCAGGCAGACCAATTTGCCGGAATTGATTTCGGCGCCAGGCTGCAGGCGTGTCTCGCCGCGGTGAGCGCCGTCAATGGTGGAGTGTGCGACGCGCGCAACTTCGCCGGCAATCAGTCCATGGCGTCCAATCTCACCATCTCCACAGCCAACACTACGGTGATGCTTCCCTGTGCAACGATCTCGACTGCAAGCCAGGTGGTTGTTACCGCGGGAACAAGAAATGTGGCACTGCGGGGATGCGCTTTGCGCGGTGCCAGCAACGCGAGCGGCAGCCAGGGCGGCACCGTGTTTCTGTACTCAGGAACAGGCCCAATCATCCAGGTGGGCGATCCCTCATATGCGGCAGACACCCTCGGCTTCCACCTCGACAACGTTGTGATCAACACGACTGCCGCGGTCAGCGCTACAGCACAGGCGCTTGCTGCCTATCGCACCCAGGAGATGGATCTCCAGAGCCTGTATCTTCTCGGTAACTCGAATCAAACCGCCATGACACTCGATGGAACCGGTAACTATACAGGCGGCACTTTCTACGACAACGCCTTCAACGGGTTTCAAACGGCGGTCAACGCCATTGGACATCAGGTGTCAAACTCAGCCACCACGGACTGGCTGAACGCGAGCACCTTCGTCCGTCTGCACATCGATTGTCCCACCAGCGGTGGCAATCCCATCAGCGGAACCTACGGCATCAACCTTCAGCAGGGCGATGGAAACACTTTCACGGGCGGCGATGTCGAAGGCTGCAACACTGCACTCCACCTGGGACCAAACGCGCAGAACAACACCATCGTAGGCTTGCGCAACGAGAACTCGAATAACCAGGTCGTTGCAGACAGTGGCAGTGCCTATAACAACTGGATTACCGGTGGAACGATGTTCACAGGGAAACTGGCGGACAATGGAACCCGCAACAGTTTCCTCGACACATTTCACCGCAGCTTTAACGGGATGAATGGAGACTGGTACGGCAGTCAGCAGGATGCGACGGTGACCAATCATTATCGCGTCGGAATCGGAACTGGAAATGAGCGGGGTCTGCTCAATCGCTATCAGACCGACAGCGGTTACAGGTGGACGACCGGTTTGAGCGACGCGACTGCTGGTGAACAGTTCTACCAGGTCCTCGATGAGCTGAACAACGTTTATCGTCTCTCCATCGGCCAGTACAACCCGGGTCAGCCAAGCTCTAACAATCAGACCGTCATCAACGCCGCTGGATCGGGTGCAGTTGTGCTGAATGGATCAAACAACTCCGGCACGGGCGGCGTTGTCATCGGATCAGGCGGAGCCCGCGAAGCGACAGTGGCCACGATCAACAATACTGGAAACGCCCAGTTCAATGGAAGCCTGCAAGTCGGGGGCCCCTCCACGTTTACCAACTCTACCACGGTGCGAAATCAGGCCGATGCCGAGATCGATGCATTTCTGTGGGCCGGCGCAACTACAAATCAGAAAGAATCGTTGATCTACAAGGACTATGCAGGCACAAGCCAGTGGTACCTGTTGAAGGACGCAAGCAATAACTGGGCACTCAATTCCGCCATTGGTGGACTGGACAGCATCAAGGCCTACCAAAGCTACAATAGCGGCGATACCTATATCAACGCTTCCAATCCTTCAGGCGTTGTGCGTGTGAACTATGAGACGGGCGCAGGAACTGGATTCAATATCTATGGCGGGAGCAGCAGCAGCTTGTACGCAGGCTTCACGGGACCGACTTCGATCAAGTTTCCTGGCCTCGCGGCAAGCAGCGGTCACAACTGCGTGCAGATCGACGACTCGGGATATATCACCAACACGGGAATCGCCTGCGGCTCCGGCAACGGCAGCGGCACGGTCAACAGCGGCGCTACTGGACAGATCGCCTACTACACCGGTACCGGTACCGTTTTGAGCGGGATGAGCGCGGTTCCAGTCGCTGCGGGCGGCACCGGCGCAACCTCGGCTGCCACAGCCTTGGCGTCTCTCGGAGCCGCCTCGCTGATATCGGCTGCCACACAAACCTTTGCAGGCCCGATCAACTTTGGAAACTCGGGCAATTCGGCAGCGACCCTTTCAAATTTAATGGGGAAGGACGTCCTGAGTACCATGCCCGGAGTCTGGGAGGGGCTCTGACGTGCAGGACGACAGCTCCGAGAGGTACGCCCGCCTCAACAAGGTCCTCGACGAGGTGGCCGCATGCTGCCGCCGCGGGGAGCGTCCGTCCTTGCAGGAGCTGACCGACCGTCATCCCGACCTGGCCGACGACCTGCGCGAGCTGGTGCCGGCCATGATCGAGATCGAGCAGGTCAAGGGGGACCAGGACCAGCGCTCGGAGCCGCCGCTGGGCGGCGCCGGGCTGCAGCAGCTGGGCGATTACCGCATCCTGCGCGAGGTGGGCCGGGGCGGCATGGGCATCGTCTACGAGGCGGAGCAGGAATCGCTGGGCCGGCACGTCGCCCTCAAGGTGCTGCCCTCCCACGCCTTGCTCGAGCCCCGGCAAGTGCAGCGCTTCCAGCGCGAAGCGCGGGTCGCTGCCCGGCTGCACCACACCAATATCGTGCCGGTCTTCGGCGTCGGCGAGCATGACGGGCTGCATTACTACGTCATGCAGTACATCCACGGCCCGGGGCTCGACCAGGTGCTGGAGAGCTGCGGCGGCTGCGGCCGCTGCCGGACCTGACCCACGCCGACGGGCCCGAGCAAGTCACCCCGGGCGACCCGTCCTCCGTGGCCCTGGTGGCGCAGTCGCTGCTGTCCGGGGTGTTCGCCGACCCGCCTCCGGAGACAAGGAGACCGGCAGACAAGGAGACAAGGAGAAGGGCAGGCGGTCGCTCCGGTCTCCCTGTCTCCCGGTCCTCCGTGTCTCCCTGTCTTCCTCTTCGTCGGACTCGGGCCGGCTGTACTGGGAGAGCGTGGCCCGCATCGGCATCCAGGCAGCCGAGGCCCTGGCCTATGCCCACAGCCAGGGGACGCTGCACCGCGACATCAAGCCCTCCAACTTGCTGCTGGACACCCAGGGCATCGTCTGGGTGACCGACTTCGGCCTGGCCAAGGCTTCCGACAGCGAGCCGGACAACTTGACCCGTACCGGCGACGTGGTCGGCACGCTGCGCTACATGGCCCCGGAGCGCTTCAAGGGCAAGGCCGACGCCCGCAGCGACCTGTACGCCCTGGGGCTGACTCTGTACGAGCTGCTGACCCTGCGGCCCGCCTTCGCCGACAGCGAGCGCAGCCGATTGCTGGTGCAGGTGCTGCACGACGAGCCGCCCAGGCCTGCGCAAGCTCAACCCGGCGGTGCCGCGCGACCTGGAGACCATCGTCCTGAAGACCATCGCCCGCGACCCGGGCCACCGTTACCAAACGGCCCGCGAGCTGGTCGAGGACCTGCGGCGTTACCTGGACGATCGGCCGATCCGCGCCCGCCGAGTGAGCGAGCTGGAGCGGGCCTGGCGCTTCTGCCGGCGCAATCCCTCTCTGTCGCTGCTCAGCCTGGCGTTCGTGCTGACGCTGGTCGTCGGCTCGGCGGGCATCTTCTGGAAATGGCGCGAGGCCGAGCATGAGCGCGGCCAAGCCATGAAGGCCGCGATGCCGCCAACCAGGCCCACGACACGTCCCAGCGCGTGCTGGCGACGACGATGCTTGACAAGGGCATCGCCCTGGCCGAGCAGGGCGAGATCGGCGAAGGCCTGTTCTGGATGCTGGAAGGGCTCAAGGAGGCACCGCCGATGGCCCCGGAGCTGCACGCGCTGATTCGCACCAACCTGTCGGGCTGGACACCGCACGCCCACGGACTGCGGCAGGTCATCGAACACCCGAAGGGCCTGGGGAACTGTCTCTTCAGCCCGGACGGCCAGCGCCTGGTGATTGCGGCGGACGACTCGGTCCGGTGCTATGGGCTGGCACCCGGCCCGGCACACGACCTGCGCCGGGAACTGATCCTGCAGCAAACGGGGCCAATCGCCCTCAGCCCGGACGGCAAAATCCTGCTGGCCTGCAACCGGGGCGACCTCAGCGCCAAGTGCCAGCCGCAGCGCTGGGACCTGGCGACCGGGCAGCCGCTCGGCCCGCCACTGCCCCGGATTCCCGCGGTCCTGGCCGCGGTCTTCACTCCAGACGGCAGACAGTTCGCGACCGCCGGCCAGGATGGCGTCGTCAGGCTCTGGGATGCGGCAGACGGCCGACTGCTGCGCGAGGATTTCGTTCACGGCGGCGGGGTGGGCGGCGCTGCCTGGCGATCAGCCCCGACGGCAAGACGCTGGCGGTCGGGACGTGGGTTCGGGGGCAGGAACACCTGCCCGCGGCCGCTGCCCTGTGGGACCTGGCGGAGGGCAAGCGGGTCGGGCAGCCGCTCGAACACAAGCAGGGGATCAGCTCGATCGCGTTTGCCCCGGATGGCGGCAGCGTGCTCACCGGCTGCGAGGACGGGACGGTTCAGCTTCTGGGACCGGGCCGGCAAACCGATCGGCCTGCCCATGCGCCATCCGCACTCCGTCCGGGTCGGCGCGCTTCACGCCGGACGGCCGGTCCATCGCCACCGCCGGCAACGACGGCATTGTTCGCTGGTGGGACCCGGCCAGCGGCTATCCGCTAATTGGCGCCTTGCCCGTGCAGCGGGGCCACCTCAACGACCTTTGCTTCAGCCCCGACGGCAGGCTGCTGGCCACGGCCAGCGCCGGGAGGGCCAGCTGGGGGCCCTGCAGCTGTGGGGCTGGCCCGGACGCTGTCGAAACCGGCTGGCAAGGGCAAGGAAGCGGTGCTGAAGGTCGCCCGGGTGACGCACGCCACCACGCCCTGGTACGGCCGACAGATCGTCGTCTACAGCCCGGATCGAAGGCGGGCGCTCACCGGGGGCAATGCCGGGGTGGCCCGCCTGTGGGACACGGTTACCGGCCAGCCGCTGCTCGATCCCTTGCGGCAGACCTGGCCGGTGGCCGCGGTGCTGGCCTGGAGCCCGGACGGCCGGCGGCTGGCCACGGCCAGTCTGCTGCAAACGACCGGCATCGGCGACGCCCGCCTCTGGGACGCGGACACTGGCCAGCCGATCGGGGCGCCGCTGGCCCACATCAACTGGGTGGCGGCCACGGCCTTCAGCCCGGACAGTAAGCTCCTGGCCAGCGGCGGCTACGACGCCGCCGTCCAGTTCTGGGACAGCGCCACGGGCCAGCGGCTCGGCGACCACCTGCTGCCCGGGGACATCGTCCAGAGCCTCCGCTTCAGCCCCGACGGCCAAACGCTCGCGGTCGGCCGGGCTCGGGATCTCTCCGGGGCTGCGGGCGTGGTCCTCTGGGACGTGGCCAGCCGCCAGCAGGTCGGCAAGCTGATGCCGGGGCCGAGGTCGATCCTGCGTTTCAGCCCCGACGGCGAGCGCTTGCTGGCGGCGGAAAATGCCAGCTGCCGGCTCTGGGACCCCGCCACCCGCGAGCCGGTCGGCCTACCGCTGGGCCAGCAAGCCGAAGTGAACTCGGCGGCCTTCAGCCCCGACGGCCAGCTGATCCTGACGGGCAGCACCGACGGCACGGCGCGGCCTGTGGGACCTGTCCGGTAACCCGGTCGGGGCCGAATGCAGCACCCCCAGCGCATCAACGTGGTGGCCTTCAGCCCCGACCCGGAAGGTCGGTGGCTGCTGACCGGCTGCGGCGACGGCAGCGCCCGGCTCTGGGACCGGGTCACGCACCGGCCTCTCGGCCCTGTCGTGCTGCAAGAGCGGGCCATCCTGGCCGCGGCGTTCCTGCCGGACGGCAAGGCCTTCCTGACCAGCGCCGAGGACGGCCGAACGCGCACCTGGCCCGTACACGATGGGGGGAAGTCGGAGGGCAGCCTGGAGCGATTGGCCCTGCGCCTGCAAGTGCGAACCGGTCTGGAGATGGGCCCGGCGCAAACGGTTCGCCGGCTGGACACGGGGAGAATGGGAGAAACGCCGGCAGCAGTTGACAGAGTTGGAGGGCAGCCTGGAAAGCGCCCATGCAGGCGGCGTGAACGACAGCACGTACCACGACGCCAGGGCTCGCGACGCCGAGCAGGCCCGCGACTCCTTTGCCGCCAGCTGGCACCTGGAACGACTGCTGGCGGCCAAGCCGGAAGATCGGTCAGTTCTTCTCCGCCGCGCCTTCATCCGCACGATCCTGGGACGCTTTGTCGAGGCGGAAGCCGATTATGCCCGGGCGGCCCGGACGGAGCCGAAGCGGTTGCTGTCGTGGTATCGGCACTGCGCCGTGGAGTGCCGGGAGAGCAAGCGCTGGCAGACCGCCCTGTGGTATCTGGATCGGCTGATCGCCGCCGTGCCCAACGAATGGCAGTGTACGCCGACCGCGCCCAGGTGCATCAGGAGTTGGGTAAGGTCACGGAGCGTGTCGTCGGCCAGGACCAGGCCGCGGCTCGGGGGGCTGGCGGCAGCTTTCTGTGGACACTGATCGAGGAGTGCGGCGACCAGGGCCAGTGGGAGCGGGCGGCACGGTACGCCCGCTTGCTCGCGGAGGCGCGGCGGTTGTCCGTACTTTGCCTGGGCCCATCCGGCCGAGGCGCTGCTGAAGGCGGGGGATCGGCAGGGCTATCGCCGGCTCTGCGCCCGGATGCTGCGGGAGAAGGGTGTCATGCGCATCCCCGCCATCGACAAACTGCTTGCCGGGGTCTGCGTGCTGGGGCCGGAAGCAGTCGAGGATTTTTCGCCGGTCGTGACCCTGGCCGAGGGGGCGGTCAGCAAGATCCGTGCGGACCAGAAAGCGGATGCCCTGAACACCCTGGGAGGGGTTTTGTACCGTGCCGGCCGGTATCGCGAAGCCATCCAGCGCCTCACCGAGGGCATCAAACTCCGCAAGGACCAGGGCACGGTGCAGGACTGGCTTTTCCTGGCCCTGGCCCATCACCGGCTGGGCGAGTTCGTCGAGGAACGGTATTACCTCGACCTGGTCAAGCAAGCCAAGCCCTCGACGATCCGTGGGCCCGTCTGGAGGTGGAATTGCTCCAGCAGGAGGCGGCCCGGCTGAGCAGCGGGCCCTGAACCCCCGTCCTGGGAGGCTGAGTTCCCTGGTTCCGGCCACCGCCACCGTTGAGCCTTCGCAGCGCCTTCGGCGGCTCTGCCTCCCACGTCGCTTGTGCCAGGGAGCCGTTCGGGAACAAGATCCAGGTTAGCCGCGACGCGGAGCGCCGGGGAGCGCAGCGACCCTCGCGCAGCGGGGCGCGTGCTTGGCCCCGAGCAGTGCCTGGGCCGCGCTCTCGCTGCGCCGCTCGCTCCACTCGCGGCTCCGCGTCGCGGCTAACCTGGATCTTGTTCCCGAACGACTGCTAGGTCGTCGCGATCAAGAACTCCTCCGAATTGAGCGGGGGGCGAAGGCCATCTGTCCTGCCCGCGAAGTAGCGCTGGGCGAGGGTGGCTGCCGACACGTGCTGGGCTTCTCGAAAGCCGGCTTCGCGGGCCAGGGTCAGCATCTCGGCCGGCGTGAAGAAGCTGAGGAAGGGCGTCCCGCTGGCCCGCGCCCCCTGCTCCGCTCGCTGAAGCCCGGGACGCACTTCGGGCTCGGCGAGCTGGAGCGGCAGCAGGAACGTCATGGCCAGCGTCGAGCCCGGTGCGAGCGCCGCGACCTGGCGCAGCGTGGCCGCGATCGCGTCCCTGGTGAGGTACATGCTGACGCCGGTGGAGGCCACGACCGCCGGCCGGCTGGCATCGAAACCGGCGGCCGCCAGCCGCTGCCACCACGACCCGCCCGCCTCGAAATCGACCGGCACAAGTCGCAGCCACTCCGGGATGCCGAAACCGAGCTCGATCAGGCGCTGCCGCTTCCAGGCCTGGGGACCAGGCTGATCGACCTCGAAGACCCGCAGGCGCGAGGCGATGTCCGGCCGGCGCTGGGCGAAGGTGTCCAGGCCGGCGCCGAGGATGACGTACTGGCCGACGCCGCGGCCAGCCTGTTCCACCACCAGGTCCTCGATGAAGCGCGCCCGGGCCACGATGGAGGCGCGGAAGAGGCCGCGTGGCCTGCGGGTCCATGTCGGGACGGCGGCGCCAGCCGTCGTCCGGGGCCGCCAGCCTCAGGCCGATCTCGTCTTCGAGCACGTGCGGCGGCGGATCGACCTGGACGTGCAGGGCCCGCCACAAGGCGACCCGCACCGCCGTGCTCGTCTGGCGCCGCGGTTTGCTTTTCATCCATGATGTTGTTTCTCCTTTCGATTGGCCCTCGCTCAGAGCCTGATCTCGGCAGTCCGCCGCTTCGCTCCACAGTAGCACCCAAAACCAATGGCACCGGCAGCCTAGTAATTTGCCGCCAATCCAGCTCGGATGATAACTCGTGAAGACCTCCGCTGTCACCCGGGCTGCCAGGAGTGAGTCGATAACACCAAACTGGCGATAGATCAGCGTTGCGACATACAACCATTCTCCAACCGCACAGGCAATGAGGACGACGGCCGAACTGACGATCCAATGGTTTCTGCCGGGGATGCCGGAGCGGCGCAAAAAAACACCGATCGGGTAGCCGATCCCAGCGCCGACGGCAGCGAGTCCCACGATGACCAGCAGCAGTTCGTACCGTCCCATGACGATTTTGTCGGCCCTGGCCCAGAGAAGCACCATATCCACAAGCCACCACAACAACAGCCAGTGCAGGCGACGGAGAGAAACAGCAGGGGCAGGGCCAACGCGAACAGGACGCTGGGGCGATTCAACTCCGCCTCTCGTTGGCTGCGGTCGACAACGATTCGGGCACGGCAGTTGACACACAGGCGGCTGCAGTGGCCGTCCGAGTAGACCAGCGCCACATCGTCAAGCGACCGGCACTTGACGCAGCCATTCGGCACCCGGACTTCGGCCTGGGAGAGCGCCTGGGCAAAGGTCGTGATCAGGCCCTCAAGCGCTTCACTTGTTTGTCCGCTCAGGTCTTTCAAGGTAAGCCAGGCGATGCCATGCTCCAGCGAAACCTCCGCCTGGTTCCGGCTGACAAGCGCTGCGATGTCGTCAGGGAGTTCGATCTGGGAGGGATGGGGAAACTGAATTTTGAAGCCGGCGAGCAGAGCCAGAGGCTCCATGCCCAGCACGGTCATTGTGATGGGACTACCGCAGACCTCCCCATAAGCCTTGTCCTCGGAGGCAACACAGAGTTGCAGTCGAGCAACCAAGTCGCCGAGGACCACTTGTTCGGGATGCGGCTCATTCATCGTCATTGGACCGGCTCCTGCACCCATCCGTGGATCGAGCCCACACGCCTGTGGCCGAACAATTCATGGGACACCACCTCGCCAGCTAAACTACCCAGGGCAAAGGCCGTGTCAAGCAAAAACTCGGGAGTGCTGAACCGTGAACCGGGCACCTTCAGGATTCTGAACAGTTGTCGCACCAACCCCTGGCTCTCCAGCGGCCCCGCGTGCTGGTGGCAATCTGGCAATGTCGCCGGCTCGCCGAGCGAAAACGCTTATCCGCAGGGAAGTTGTGTTTGTGACACCACATTGCCAGGTCTTCACTCGTTTGGCGAAGTGGCAATGTTCTCCTCGGTCTGGACAAGGTCATCCCGCCATGCCGATCACCACCAGGGCCACCATGCCGTTATTGATCCCATGGCGCCACCATCGCCGGCAGCAGGCTGCCGCGCCACTCGCGTACCAGGGCGAAGGCGAAGTAATCAGCATGGTCAGCAAGGGCACCGCCAACAGCCCCTGCGGATGGATCAGCGCGAAGATCAGGCCGCTCAGCACCCCGGAGAAAAAGACGCTGCTGGTCGTGCTCAGCCGGGCTGGTTTCGCGTAGATGCCGGTACAGCAGTCCGCGAAAGAGCGTCTCCTCCACCAGCGGCGCCACCACGGTTGCCGCCAGCACCACCAGCGCCTCTGCCAGGCGCTGCCGCGCAGCAACGCCTCCACCGCCGGATGGAACGGCGTCGAGCCCGGCCCAAAGGGCTCGGCCTGCCCCGTCAGCCGGCGCAGCAAGGTCAGCAGCGCGTTGAGCAGCAGCAGGCTCAGCAGCACCACCGGCAGTGCCGCGAGATAGGTCCCCAGACCGTACAGCGCCCCTCTGGCGGGACCATCCCCCCAGGTCAGGCCGATGTCCCGGCGCAGCTGTCCCCAGGAGACGCCGCGCAGCAAGGGATAGAGCAGCACCACCAGGCTGCCCAGCATCAGGGCGATCCCCCAGCCGAGCGGCTGAGAAGGTCGAGGCAGTCGGGCGGCGACCTCGTTGCCCACGAAAAAGAGGGCCAGCCACAGGGCGAAGGTCTCCGCGTAAATGCCGCCGCAGCCCGAGGGGGGAGCCAGCCCGCTGCGCAGCCGGCCCTGCCGCAGTCGCCGCGCCAGCAAGATCAGCAGGCCCACTCCGACGCCGCATCCGACGATGCCTCCAAAGAGCAGGCCCTGCCAGACCACGGTTGTCCGTCGGGCTGCCGCCAGCATTTGCTCGCGCTCCGGGCTGTCCGACGGCGACTGGGTCAGCCGCGCCAGCCAGCCGAACGAGACGCGAAACTCCTCTTCCTCGGCCGGCGTCAAGGGCTGGCCGGCCAGCACCTTGGCCGCCACGTCAATCGAGCGCCCTTCCCCTTGCCACTCGTTCCGAGCGCACGCAGCGCTCCGCGGCGCTGTCGTTCCCCGCGACGACGGCCTGAATCAGGACGAAGTGCAGCCTCTGGGAGCAGGAGTCGCTGGGCGAAGCTTTCCTTGACCTGCTGAACGACCTGGTCGCGCAGTTTCCCCGCCGCCAGGAGCGAGCCGACCAGGTAACGGTCCTGAATGTCCTCGAGCTGGACCTCGACGCCGTGGTGCCTTTCCACGCCCTGGTGCCGGAGGCGGCAGGATGGTCAGCACGACCAAGGTCAGGATCACCAGCCAGGGGAGCAGGGGTACGACAGGCCGGGCGCGACCGGCTGTGGTTCGAGTGACATCAGGCGGGTCCCTCCTGAGGTGGATCGGCCGATTGCTCGAGCGCCCCACGGCGCTGCAAGAAGCGGGCCGTCAGCCAGCAAAGCACCGCCCAGCTGAGGCCGGCGCACCAGCCGGCCAGCACGTCGGTCGGGTAATGCACGCCCATGTACACCCGGCTGATGCCGACCAGGAAGGTGACCACCAGGGCAACCGCCACCAGGTAGAGCTTGAGTGCGTGCCGCTTGACCAGCCGGGCCAGCAGCGCTCCCAGGGTCAGGTAGACCACCGCCGACATCATCGAGTGGCCGCTGGGAAAGCTGGACGAGGCGACCTGGGTCAAGTGCGGCACCACCTCCGGCCTGGGCCGCACGAAAAGGTCCTTGAGCAGACTGCTGAGGAACCAGCCGCCCAGGGTGGCGGCCAGCACCAGCAGCACGGCATGGTAGGCGCGCTGGATCAGCAGGAAGCCCAGCACGGCGGCGATCACCAGCCCCAGCACCAGCCCGCCGCCCAGGGCGGTCGCGTCCCGGCCGGCGTTCTGCAGCCACCAGGGACCGATCAGCAGCGCGGGGTTGGCCGGGTCGCGCAGGTCGCGCAGCAGGCGCTCGTCCCAGCTGCGCGATCGACCTTCCTCGACGAGGTCGGCGATCTTGACGAAGGCCAGCACTCCGCCCAGCAGGATCAGCACCGCGACCAGGACATAGAGGTCCACGTTCTTCAACCAACCGGTCATTTTGCCCAGGTGCTGACGCATGAACGCCTCCTTCGCCCAGGCCTGGGCGAGAACCCCTCCCCCGACCCCCTCCCGAAGCGGAGAGGGGGAGAAGGGCTGGCGGTTGTCTTGCTCCCCACTCCGCTTCGGGGAGGGGTTGGGGGAGGGGTTTTCGCCCAGGCTCCCAACGTGGCAGTCTTTTGCCGGCTCCGTGCCAGGACGTGAGCTAGGTTTGAGAGACGCCCTGCCGAGGTACGGAGAAACAACCGATGAAGCAGGTCCTGGTCTGGCTGCCGCTGCTCGCTTTACCGCCGGCCCTGGCGGTTGGATATTATCTGGGTGTGGTCCACGGTCAACCGCAAACGGTGCAACCGCCGCGCGAGAGCGAGGAGCCGGACGACCCCAACGCCAGGGCCTATGCGCGTCTTCGAGCAGGCCAGCCGACTGCTCGACGAGGCCTGCCAGGCGAAGCTGGCGCCAAACCAGGAGCTGCTCCGCCAGGCCGTGGTGCAGTACCGGGTCTGCCTGGCCTACGAGCCGGCCGACGCATCGACCGACGGGCTGTTCGCCGAGGCACGCCGCAACCTGGTTGTCAGCCAGGGGCTTCTCGAGCAGGCCCAGCGTTCCCTGCCCACCGCGAAATCGGCCGAGCCGGCGCCTGTGCCCGCGGTCCCGGCTGCGACCTGTGCCGGAGCCCCTGTGCCCGCCGAAACCGAGACTCGCCGCCCACACCCGAACGGCGCGGCTGGACCGCTGCGTCGCGCCCGCGGGGACAGGCGCGGAGCAGCCTTCGCCAAACCGCTGCCGGGCACTGCCCCCGAAGAAGGGGCGGCCGACAGGCTGATCTCGGTCGGGCCTGATGGAGTCCGCTTCCAGCCGGTCCATTCCCAGAAAGAAGTTGGCGGGAAATAACACCGACCGGCAACCCCAGGGCTCTCTTGCCAAACTATGGATTCAAGCCCTGGGGACACGCAACCGGAAGGGCCCTGGTCCTTGACCTTACCTCCCCGACTACTTGCCGATTTTTCCGGGAATAATTTCCCGGCTCGCAGGATCAATTCTCTCAGATCGATCTCCTTGCTCTGGGCGTTCCGGACGCCTGACGCATCGCTGTCATCGTCTGCTGACAAGCGTGTTCCGTCACACACCCTCCTCAACTCCTGCGAGCCCGCGGCGCGGATACTCTGCGCCTGGGCTCAACGAAAGGATGTCACTCGTGGATTGTGCAAAACCGGATCTCCCTGATGTGCCGGCCCGGTGCTCGGTCGGCCCCTCGTTGGTTTCTCCGTGGGCTTGCTGCTGCTGTCTGTCGTTGCCTGCGGAGCCGATAAAAGTGCTGACAAGGGGTGGGGTGTCTCCTCCAAGAAGGACGCACCCAGGAAGGACGAACCAAGAAGGACTCACCCAAGAAGGACGAGCCCAGGAAGGGTGACCCCCGCGATATTGCCTGGGATCGTCTCGACCAGGACAGGAAGGGTGCCGCCGGCAGGCCCGCGAAATGCCGGCACCCAACGAAGCCTACAACCTGGTGGTCGAGAACACCTTCCAGAAGTGCCCAGACCACTCCACTGTCCACCTTTGCCCTGGGCGTCGTTCATACCGCGTCGTACAGCAATGTCCGCCGCTTCCTGCTGGATGAAAACCAGTTGCCGCCCAGGGATGGGGTGCGCATCGCCGAGATGGTCAATTACTTCCCGTACACTTATCCCCAGCCCGCCGACGACCATCCCGTATTCGATCACGCTCTGGACCTGGCCGATTGCCCCTGGAACGTCCAAGCATCACCTGGTCCGCGTCGGCGTCAAGGGCCGGCAGTCGACCCGGCCGCCATGCCGCCGCGCAACTTCGTCTTCCTGATCGACACGTCCGGCTCGATGAACGCCCCCAATCGCTTGCCGCTGCTCAAGGACTCGCTGCGGCTGCTGGTGGAACAGCTGGGTGCCCGCGACCGGGTGGCCATCGTCGCCTATGCCGGCATGCCGGCTGGTGCTGGGGCCGACGCCGGGTAATGACCACGCCGCCATCCCCGGGCCCTTGACCGGCTGGAGGTCGGGCGGCTCGACCAACGGCGGCCAGGGCATCGAGCTGGCCTACAAGGTGGCCAAGGAAAGACATCATCGCGGGCGGGCATCAACCGCGTGATCCTGGGCACTGACGGCGACTTCAACGTCGGCGTGGTCAGCCAGGCCGACCTGATCCGGCTGATCGAGGAGAAGAAAAAGGACCGCACTTCCTGACCATCCTGGGGTTCGGCATGGGCAACCTCAAGGACGCCACGATGGAGCGGCTGGCCCATCACGGGGACGGCCATTACGCTTACATCGAGGCTTGAACCATGGGGATACCGGCCGACATCATTGTCGCGAGCTGGCGGGCGAATACAGCGATGTTCTGCGGCTGAACCTCCCGCCGCCTCTTACTTTGTTTTGAGCTTGGTACGCGAGTCGGTGCTACACCTTGACGGCGCAGATCCGCGCGAAAGCGCCTGTTCGTTTGCGGCAAGGGCCTTCCCGCGCACCTTATGGCCGCGCTTGTCCTTACCCTCCCAGATGAACTGGACGTCTTTCTTGCTTGCCGTTGCCGATATCGCCATAAATCAGTCCCTCGCTGTCACTGCCTATTCGATGGTGACGCTGTTTACTTCTTCCAGGCTGGTCAATCCGACTTTCACTTTTTCCAATCCAGACCGACGCAGATTCCAAACTCCGTCTTTGACAGCCTGATCATTAACATTCATCGCGCCGCCGCCTTCCATGATGATCCGGCCGATTGTTTCGGTGACTGGCATAACTTGATATATGCCGAGCCGCCCTTTATAGCCATCGGTGCATTGGGCGCAGCCGACTGCTCTGAAGACGCGGATCCCATTCGCGATGTCGGCCGGTTCGAAGCCTTCTTTTTTGGCGGCTTCTGTTGGGATATCGATCGGTTGTTTGCAGTTGCTACAAAGCTTTCGGGCGAGACGCTGCGCAATAATAAGGCTCACCGACGTTGCGATGGCATAGGGCTTGACTCCCATGTCGACCAATCGCGTCAGCGTCTGAGGAGCATCATTGGTATGCAGGGTCGAGAGAACTAAGTGGCCGGTTTGCGACGCCTTGATGGCAATTTCCGCCGTCTCCAAGTCGCGAATTTCGCCGACCATGATTACGTCCGGATCTTGTCGCAAAAATGCTCGAAGTGCTGACGCGAATGTCAACCCAACCTTATTGTTGACGTTGACCTGATTGATGCCCGGCAAATTTATTTCGGCGGGGTCTTCCGCGGTCGAGATATTTGTGTCTTCGACGTTGAGGATATTGAGGCCCGTATACAGCGAGACCGTCTTACCGCTGCCGGTGGGCCCCGTAACCAATATCATTCCTTGCGGTTTGGCCAGGTACTTGAGGTACAGCTCGCGCTGGAAGGGTTCGTATCCGAGCGCATCGATGCCCAGCATCGCGCTGGAGGGATCCAAAATACGGGTGACGACCTTTTCGCCAAATAGTGTCGGACAGGTGCTGACGCGGAAATCGATGGCGCGATTCTTTGACAATCGCATTTTGATGCGACCGTCTTGCGGTACGCGGCGTTCGGCAATGTCCAGTCGTGCCATGACTTTGAGTCTGGCGACAATCTTGACCGCCAATTGTACCGGCGGCACGGCTACTTCTTTCAGCACGCCGTCCAAGCGCGTACGGATGCGGAAGAGCTTTTCATAGGGCTCGAAGTGAATATCGGAGGCGCCTTTCTTGATGGCATCGAGCATGATTTTATTGACGAAACGGACGATAGGGGCGTCTTCAACGTCGTCTCGACCCAGCGCGTCGGCACTGGGATCTTCGTCGCCGCCGGTGACTTCGAGATTCTCGAGATCAAAGTCATCATCGGTCAGGCTCGGCATGATCGAGTCAGCCTGATCGATCGCCTTCGTTACCGCGGCTTGTAGTTTGTTGTCCTCGACAACAACGAACTCGATGCTCATCGAAGTCTGAAAGCGGATCTCATCCAGCGCATGCAAATTGGTTGGATCGGCCACGGCCAAGAACAATCGTTTGCCGCGCTTCATCAACGGTAAAACGCGATGCTTCTGCATGAGCTTGTCGCTGACGGCTCGAACCGCTTCCTGCTCGATGGCGACCGCGTCTAAGTCGAGTAATGGCACGCCAAACTCATTGGAGGCGGAAATAGCTATGTCGCGTGCACTCGCGAGATTGGAGGAAACAAGGTGGGTAACGAGGTTGGCGCGTTTTTCCTTCGCCTTGACAATAGCGTCCTGCATGGCGTTCTCATCCAGCAGACCGTCCTGCACGAGTCGTTGGGCAAGACCGCCCAATGCCACGCGACCAGTGCTGCTAACCGACGCTATTGCGTTGTCATTCATGGACTTACGCTAAACCTCATATTCCCCGGTAGTCTACCATCGGTAGTTAGAAGGGCAATTGTCAAATCATCGCCGAATAGTCGCACATTGGCACCATCTCACTCGTGACATTGATCGCAAAATAGGGCTTCTTGAGTGCCGCGGGGACGGCCACCAAAAAGAAGCCCCTCCGAAGAGGGGCTTCCACCGATGCTTCCTTGCGAAGCTTAGACGGTTACTTGCACTGCGTCGGCGCGTAGCGGGGCAGCAGCGTACCCACAGGGGCACCAGCTAGACCCTGCGAGGCCGCCGTAGTGTTCAACGTGGACGCGCACGCCCAGTCGATATTGCCCTGTGCACCGGCGGCCAGCAACGCACCATTGATGTACGGGGTCACCTTGAGGGTCTGGCCATTGATCTGCGCCACGTTCTGAAACGTGACAGTGATCATGCCCATGGTACCGGCAACTTGGCCGATGGTGATAGCGGACACGTACTTCGACACGATGGGTGCTGCAAGTATCTGGGCAGCCAGCGCATTTGAAGCCGACTTGATACCGGCGGTGTCATTCGATTGGAAAGCCTCGGCCACCGCGACCTTCTGTGCATCCGCAAGGCTCAGGCCTTCCGTCACTTTCGACCGCACGGTGTAGTCCTGATAAGCCGGAATCGCGATCGCCGCCAAGATGCCGATGATGGCGACCACGATCATCAATTCGATGAGCGTGAAGCCCTGTTGCATTTTCTTAAACATTCGTAGCTCCTAGTTTAAAAGTTCTCAAGTTCAAGCAACGGCTTGCGCCGGTAGTCGGGATGAAGCAAGTGCTGTGCCAGCGTTCAGCTGATTAGCTAAGTCCATGAGAATCAAGGGCTAAGTGCCATAGCGTCGGCTCCGCTTGACATAGAACCGTCGCTGACCGGCGGCGGTTATGACATGCAAGGTCGCAGAGTGACAAAATTTGTCAGGGCAGCGCTTCAGCATCAGGCCAGGTAACGACGCTCTGGCTCTGGACCAAAGGAGTATGAGCGCGCGGTAAGACGGCGAGGATCTTGACGCCACCAAAACGTTGCCGGTCAGCCCGTGAATGACTCTCCACAAGCGAAAACGGATTTCTCTAATCTCTCAATCCCTTCAGCGGACCGATGAATTTTTCGTAGTTGCGCCAGCGTTCCACAGAGTGTCGGTAGATCTTCTGCCGCACCTGCCAGGCACTAGCCGTAGTCACTATGCGCTTGGTCTCGTGGAATGCCAGGCAACGCTGATCCCATTCGAGGCCGAGGAAATCCAGAATCCTGCGCGTCCAGATCTCTTGATCGGCCACGAGCCCTTCATAAGGCACCTCGAGAATCGTTTGCACGGGCAGCGCCTTACACCAGTGATTCATCAGGCGCTGATGAGTACGGTAATAATCCGCCAGATCGGCAAGGTCCATGGTAAATGTTTGGGCGGTCGAAAAATTCTGGAAATAGCAGGACAGGCAGGTGTCGATGGGATCCCGGCGCATGCGGATGATGCGCGCGTTCGGAAATACGCTGTGTATGAAGCCCACGAAATCGGAGTTCGTGGGGGTCTTATCGACGATGCGCAGTGCATCCGGAAAGCGGTGCTCTATAAGGCGCAAGTAATCCTCGGCGAGCTTTTTTCTGGCCGGCAAGTCAAGGACTTTCTGCCGTATTTCGTCGTGATACGTGCGCGCGGCTTTGAGCCAATAGTCCGGTTCGCCCACGCCGCTCGCGGCCGAATGCGACGCGATGATCTGCTCAGTCAGCGAAGTACCGGACCGGGGCATTCCCAGCACAAAGATGGGTTTCGCCGAAGCAGAGCCCGCCTCAGTTATCGAAGCCAGGGTCTCGCGCGTGTGGACGCGCATCAAGTCGTCCGCGAAGCTGGCATGGGCTTCTCGGTTATATCGGCCGGCCACGCTCTTTAGCAGCTCGTTGCCGCGGTGGAAATTCGCGAACGCGCGTTCATAATCCTGGATATCGTCGCAATACTTGCCCATGGCAAAACGCAGCTGGACTATATCTTATACCTATTGAGCAGACGACAACGAATAGTATGAGGTTGCGATTACATCCAACACACAACAACCAGGAGAAGAACGTCCGGTGGGCGAAGGATTATGAATTGTAATAAAAAAGAGCCGGTGGTCGGAATTGAACCGACGACCGGCGGTTTACAAAACCGCTGCTCTGCCGCTGAGCTACACCGGCCTAAGTGTCATATGAAGTTGTACCGAAGAGATACCGACACTAACACAGAATATCACTGCAACTTTGTTGCACCGGCATGAATATTCCGCAAAATCACTATACCATAGCTGTCAATATGGTAATCAATAATTCGTAATCATCAGGTGTTCCGCTGCCCGGTTGTTTCTGTCC
>CAVQZQ010000116.1:0-7758 GCA_963718435.1 uncultured Acidobacteriota bacterium
TCGCCATCACGGTTGCCTGAATAGGCCCAATAAATTGGGGCGATGAGGTTCTGACAAGGAGGCACAAGGAGGCCTTCATGCCCCCTCTAAAAACGCGTGCAAAATCGACTTCAGTTTCGCTGGCCAAAAATGCACACGATTTTGCGCCCACCAACAGATCCTGAAATTGCATCACAACGTTTCGCTTGACGTTTCGATTGAAAGTTAGCATAGAGGCTATAGAAAGGGGGGCGAGAAGTCATCGGAAACAATACGGGGGATCTGGTCAAGGAACACCGGGATCGAAACGATACGAATTTGGTGCATCTTGACCCGCGAAGGCTCGGACACAGTGCTTCCCCGGAGAATTGCGCATTTCTGCATTCGTGATGCTCGTCATTGTGATGTTGGGGCCGGAGACATTTGTGAGTCAGGAGATTCCAAGGCTCGGCTATGAGCCCCCGTATTCGTCATGCCTGCCGGGATAGTTCGAGTAGTTGGGGAAAAATGCCAAAGCAACATTTCGACCGGTTGGTCGCGCATGTCGCGCTCGCCGCAGTTTTGATAATGATCCCGTCGATTGGCCGCGCAAGCGAAGTGTTGATTATTCCGTCGACATCTCAAGCCAGCGAAGGGATCATTCGCACGCGGCCGAGGACACGTCGGCGCCGAGGTTGATCTGCCGCGGATTCCATCGAAATGTTTCAGATTTTCCATCGAAACGTTCCGATACCAACAAAAACGTTGTAGAATCCGTGTAAGTCCGAACTGGGCCGAAAACGGACGCGCAACCTGTCTGGGTGCTGCCCGGCGGAATGTCTCGTTTTGAAAGGATCGATGATCACACGCCCGAAATGCACAATGCGTGATGTGGCGCGACTCGCTGGAGTGTCCACCTCAACCGTCTCTGCGGTGGTGAACGGGAATGTGTTTGTGAGTCCCGAGCGAAAGATTCGCGTTGAAAAGGCGATGGCGGCTCTGGATTTCCAGCCCGACGCGATTGCCAGAAGCCTCAAGACAGGGAAATCCAACTTTATCGGAATCATCGTTCCCGATATTACGAACGCGTTTTACCCCGAGTTGGTGCGAGGCGCCGAAGACGCCGCCGCAAAGGCCGGCTATTCGGTTCTATTGTGCGACTCGAGCGAGGATAGCAAGAACGAAGAGAACCATCTGAATGCTCTTTTTTCAAGGCGAGTGGATGGAATACTACTTGCGTGCTGTGTCGACTCGCGCGCTCAAGAAGCACTGGCCCGCAGGCGCTTCCCTCTGGTTTACATGGACCGTTTGCCCAACGCGGGTGCGGATTGTACGATTGCCACCGACAATATTCAGGCCGGCTACATGGCAGCGAAGCACCTGATCGATCTTGGGCATCAGAGGATCGGGATCGTTGCCGGTTACCTGGGTCTGTCTCCTCACCACGATCGGCTGGAAGGTGTACGAAAGGCCATGCAGGAGTTCCATCTTCCCATTCTTGAGGAGTATCTCGCTGCGGGCGGGATCCAAGTCGAAGATGGAACGTCAGCGGGCCACGCTCTACTCAGTTTGCCGCATCGGCCAACAGCGATTTTGGCCGGCAATAGCAAGCTATTGCTGGGGGTACTGCAGGCAGTTGCAGAAAGGCGACTCAAAGTACCACACGACCTGAGCGTGCTTGGTTTCGATGACTATCTCTGGAACAGGTATTTCCATCCGAGCCTTACCGCGGTGGCGCAATCGACGCACGAGATGGGACGAAAGGCTTTCGAATTGCTGCTTCAGATGATTGAACCCGGGGCCGGACAGGAATTTCACGGAATGCATGTTCGTCTTCCTGCCGAGCTTCGAATCCGGCATTCCACCGGACCGGCTCCGCAGACCGAATCTCTTGTCTCCTCCAAGAGGAAGACGCGCCGATCCTTTGCCATCAGCGGAAGGTGAATGCGGGCGCTCACCAATCCGGATTTGAGGTTGGATCTCGTGGTCCGCGGCATTGTGCTGGTCTGGTTCTCGATAGCCGCGGCGGTTCCGGCCCAGACGCCGACGGCCCAGAACTCGATCAGGCAGATCGCTTCCGCGATACGAAACCATCAATACGACGAAGCGTTATCAGCAGCCAAAGCGGCGCTGCAGGATAGCCCTCGCGATTACCGGTTATGGACCTTGGAAGGAATGGCATTTGTGGGAAAAGGAGACAACGCCCAGGCGCTGACAGTCTTCAAGCATGCACTCTCCATCGCTCCCGATTACGGACCGGCGCTCAAGGCAGAAGCCCGCCTACTTTTCCAATCTCGTGACAATCAGGTGGTCGGGGTACTGCAAAAGCTCATCCGGCTGGATGCATCTGACCAGATGGCGCACGAAATGCTGGCCGTTTCCGAAGCCAGGGAAAACGATTGCAAGTCCGCACTGGGAGAATTCCAATCAATTCGGGAGGCGGTCCGTTCTCATCCTGATTCGCTGCAGTGGTATGGGTACTGCTTGACACAAGAGAAGCAATTCTCTGAGGCCATTTCGGCATTCGTCCGCCTGGTGGATCTTGCTCCGAATGAAGTGGGTCCCCGATTTAATCTGGCCCTGGTTCAGACGATGGCGGGTCAGAACTCGGAAGCTATCCAGACGTTGCAGCCATTGGTCATGGCTCCTGCCCCCAACGTGGACGCTCTCAGCTTGGATTCGGAAGCATATGAGGCGGTCGGTGACACTCCGAAAGCGGTCAGTCTGCTGCGTCACGCCATTGATCTGAATCCCGACAACCCCGACCTTTACGTCCGATTCGCCGGTCTCTGCCTCAGTCACGATTCTTTCGAAGTGGGCGTGGACGTCGTTGATGCCGGGCTCAAACGCATTGGAAATAACGCGGGGTTGTACATTGCGCGGGGGCTCCTCTACGGACAGATTGGAAGATACGCGGATGCGGAACGTGACCTGCAAACTGCAGAGAAGCTGAACCCGTCCAAAACGACGAGCTCGTTTGCATTAGCGGCGACGGCGATGCAGCACGGAGATTTGGATCAGGCGCTGAAGACAGTGCGTGAGCAACTCAAGGGTCATCCAAACGACCCTGCGCTTCGCTACATGCTCGCCAAGATACTCGTAGATCAGGGAGCGAAATCGGGAAGCTCGCAATTCGATGAGGCAATGGAGTCTGTATCTGTGACTGTCAGGATGAGGCCGGAGTTCGCCTCGGGGCACGATCTGCTTGCGGGACTCTATCTGGATGCGGGTAAGAACAACCTAGCGGCAGAACAGTGCAGGATTGCGCTTGCGGCGGATCCTTCCGATCAGAGTGCTCTGTATCACTTAATAAGTGCCCTGCGAAGGAGTGGCGACAAGGCGGAACTGCAAGATCTGGTTAAACGGCTTTTGGCCCTCCAACACAAAAGCTCTGAGCAACCTACAGCTCGCGAACGTTACAAGATCATGGAACGACCCACGAACGGCGGTGAAAACGCCAGCGAACCCTAAGCCCCGCATGGTTCCTGCAAGTCGAAGCTTCAACTTGAAAACCCAGAGAGGCGGAATGCGGATTCGATCATATCTTCGTCTGCTCTCAGCATGCGTGTTGATCCTGATTGCTCGAAAGAATGCTCTGTGCTCTGAGCCCTGTCTTGCTGTGCACGTCGTCTCGCCACTGGTCGTCATCGACCTCCATTGCGGAAAGAAGGTCCTCTGGGAGTTGCATCCAGCAGGCGGAGACAGCTATCGATTCGCCCCTCCAGTGTTTCCGTTGAGAGAAGGCATGGTGACTGCCGGGTTGCGGGATATCCACGAAGACGCTTCGACGCAGGTGGGTAATGGAATCATTCAATACGCAATCCACGGCCGACTCGAAGCAAACCCCGATCTCGTGCTCCAGATTCTGATTTGCATGAACCGAGAAAGCCCCATTGTCCGATTCCGTTATGTTTTGGAAGCAGCGGGCCCTGGCGGCCGCGATGCGTTCGGTCGCGGTCCGCTCAACTACTTTGATGTGAAGTTTCCTGGACTGACCCGTGCAAGAGAGGTACAGCTGTCACAGTTCCAAGGCCTCACCCATAGCTACAACCTCCAGGAGAATGATTTTACGGCTGCGGAAATCGTAAGGTACAAGAGCGTGATGGGGCCCATTCTCGGCGTCACGGATGAAAGACACAGCCTGGTACTGGCATACGAGCACGGTTCCACCGTGCCCGAGACATTTCTGAAGTATTCGGTGGTCAATAGCCAGCTTCAACTGAACGCGGTGAAAGGGAATGTGTATCCCGGCCTCACAGTCGATGCGCAACATCCCTGGGAATCAGTGTGGATGGATGCCGGAGCGATTTCAGGTTCTTTAGACGGACTCGCCCCGTATTCCGTAGGTTTGTTCTGCATGGTATGACCACGCACCGAGAATCCCGGCGTCCGTACATCTTCTACAACACCTGGAACTATCAGGAGCGTCAGAAGTGGTCAGCCAACCACGACTACCTTGAATCTATCAACCTGAAACGAGCTCTCAAAGAAATTGATGTTGCCCATCAAATTGGAATTGAGGTCTATGTTCTGGACACGGGATGGTATCAATCCACGGGCGATTGGAAGGTGAGTCAGGAGCGTTTCCCGGACCGGCTTCAGCAAATACGCAGCAAGCTTCAGGGCTACGGAATGCGTCTCGGACTCTGGTTCGGCCCGACTTCCGCCGCGGTGTCAAGCAACGTTGTGCGACAGCATCCCGAGTGGCGAGCCTCGTGGAACGGAACGGTTGTACCTCCGGGAAAGATCTGGGGAACAGAAGACTCGTACCAGATGTGCATGGTGAGCGGTTACGGCAGAGCTTTCGCGGATACAGTGATCGAAGCGGCCCGTGCTACGGGGGCCACATACTTCAAATGGGATGCGGTCGGACAACATGCGTGCAACGATCCGCATCATGATCACGGGACAGAACAGAACACACCCGACAAGCGGGACGACCCTACGCATTCCAGATGATTGGTCGCATGACAGAAGCAGCGGCGCGCATCTCAGAGTGCGATTCCAGGCGCGATCGTCGATATGGACGTCACAGAGACGGGGCGTGCAATGGGATTGGCTTTCCTCTCTGCGGGGAAGTTCTTCCTGGTCAACAATGGTCCATACTTGTTCGATTACGACCTTCCGATGAATAAGGAGAAGGACAATTGGAATCTCTTCTTTTATCCAGGGCAGGCTCGCACATGGATCGCTCGCTCACCCCTTGGCTTTGACAAGTGGATCCCGTCGACTCTGTTTCTGACCCATTACTTCCCGGATGATCCACGCAATTTGCAGGAGTTGAATATCGCTTCAATGATCCTGGGCCAGGTATGGGATATGGGGCGATCTGACGGCCATTTCTGAAGAAGGCATACAGACCATGTCGGACCTGATCCGCTGTTACAAACAAGTGCGCGATGACATGGTGGATAGTGATCCGATTGGACAGGCCTGCTTGGTGGCAGTCCTGAGATCCACGAGAAGATCTCCAGCGAAACAGGGCGGGGAGCTGTTGCGCTGTTCGCGACTGCACCGGGAACGTACGAGTACGCGACCCGTCATCGCGTCAGCCGAGATCACTGGAGTAGTGGCGCGACTCAAGTGCAGTTGCTGTCCGGGGGATTTGCTCATATCACTGCCAGCTTCAGCGAGCCTGAGCGCGCATTGTTTACTTTGGCGTATCTGAGTGACCGCGTCTATTGCGGGGTTCTGGCAGTGCTCGAAAGAGCTGCGCATCCGGTAGTTCTTGTTCGAATCACAACGTTTCGCTTGACACTTTGGACCCCAAGTGTGTAGAACGGTAATCCATCATGAGATGAGGGGCTGAAGACATCGTGAACATTGGGCTGTCCGAAATCGAAACGTTGCGAAAATTGGTAGTATTCCCGCTTCGAATTGCGGTATTCACTGTGTTCGGGCTGAGTTTCAGCGCGCGGGCTTTGTGCCAACAAAGCCTGGGAGGTCGTGAATCTACTTCGTCTTCGCACCGCCAAGTCGAGCCGAGCCGGGTTCTTGTCGGCTTCCAATGGATCGGGACGCAGATCTCCTATCCGCCGCCGGGCCCCGGAGATGATCTTAAGGAGATCGGCCCCACCAACCCCTATCTCGAAAAGGTCGGACCAGGAGTGACCGGTGACACCTTCCCCATGACGTGGGCGGATGACAACGAAATCTACGCGTCAGCAGGGGACCCGGGCTGGGGAAACCCTCCCAAGAACTCGGGCCTCGATGTGGAGCAATTTTCCGGAATGCCGCCTCGTTACAAAATCAGCCGCGTCAACTTCATGGCTGGCTACGTTGGAGAGGGTAGTGGTGGGCCGAAACCTTCCGGAATGATGAGCGTAAACGGGGTTCTCTACTTTGCATTTCAGAACCTCCTCGGTAAAAAACCTCCCGAGCATGGCACGAGCCAGAATGGACGGACGCTACCATCGTCTCGTCTCGGGACCATGGAAAGACCTGGACCCCGGCAATTGGGGAGATTAAAGAGCCGCATGTTTCCCGGAGCCATCTTTGGAGGCCCCGCCTTCGTGAACACCGGGAAAGATAACGCCGGCGCTCCGGACAAGTATGTTATGCCATTTCCACCGATCAGTGGGATAACGGCAGCACGCTTCGCGTGGGCAGGGTTCCCTCCAATCGAATCCAGGACCGGAGTGCCTGGGAGTGGATTTCGGAGCTGAAAGATTTGGACCATCCGCTCTGGACGGGAGAGATGCAAAAGGCGCTCTCCGTCCTCGATGACGATCGCAGCATCAGCCTGCCAGACATGGTTTACATCGCTCCGATCAAGCGGTACGTTCTGCTGACATGGAGGCTGAAAAAGGACTTCTCGTCGGATGATGGTTCGGAACTCATGATCTATGATGCGCCGCATCCATGGGGACCTCCACCTTGGTACATCGCGAATCGATCTGGGAATCCGTTGAGATGAACGCGTATTGTCCGCGCCTGCCGCTGAAGTGGTTGCAATTCAAGAATGACGAGTTGGTGGGGTGGATTCAATTTTCCGGGAGTTGGCGAAGAAACAGCCCGTATTACCGATCCCATGTTCGCCAGTTAAAATCAACCGTCGGTGAATGTTAAAGCCGATCGACCATTGGCGTGCTCCGGCCCGCACATCTTCATCGAGTGCACTGACCGGAATCGCAACAGCAGTGCACAGAGTGAGGGCGATGAAGGGAAGAGTCGATGGATTGACAAAGCTTGATGGCAATGTGCGGCCGAATCGCGACTTCGGAACCGCGCGCGAGATTGACGGCTCGCGATGGGCTCGTTTCACCATCGTGGCTGTCTTGATTGTGATAACCTTTGGCGGGGTTTGCCTGGACAGGCGGCGCGATCCAGCAAGAAAAAAGAGCGATTTAACGTGATGGGTTTACATGGCTGGGGAGTCAGACAGAGTACCGCATCACCCAGGCAGGCGAGGACCCGGCTCAATTTGGCCCAGTCAGCACATGGTTCTCGACGAGCGGCCCCAGATCCACGGGGATACATTTCCGATGACGTCGGGGCGGATGACGACGAAATCTAGACCGCCGGCGACCCGAATTCGGGGAGGAAAGGATGACGGCCTCGACATCGAGAAGTTCGCGGTGGACCACCGGATTACACCATCAGCCGCGTCAATCCAATGTCCCAACTACAAGGGCTCCTCAAGGGCGGGTAAGAGGCCTAGGGATGATCTCTGTCAATGGCGTACTTTACCTTGCGTTCCAAAACCTGTTGGGACCGAAACCGCCAGCGCAAGGTCCTCAAGATAACTGGGAAGCAAGGCGAAGAGGGGAAATCAGCCAGCACGGCGGTGATGCGATGATC
>CAVQZQ010000117.1:0-69788 GCA_963718435.1 uncultured Acidobacteriota bacterium
CTCTCGGAGTTTTCATCCAGATCGCTGATAAGGCGGTGGAGAAGGCTTCGAATTCCAGGCATTGCGTTGAGATCCGGCCCTGGGGTATTTGCTGGTTGAAGCCCCTTCTAAATCGCGGCAATCAGCCAGGATGTTCGCGCGCTTTGCTTTCGCTTTCATCACGCCTCCATCTGCGGATCATAAGGCGTCAATCGCGACGTCCTGCTCAGTCTCGGCTTCGTTGAAGAGTTCGTGGCCGCTGCAAACAGGGTGATGTTATGCTTCTCTGCCATCGTTGATGCTGCATTGGCCAAGCCCACCAACCATCGGCCAGCAGCATCAATCCAGCCTGCGCCACAATCCGCTTTACGTCCTCCTCGGCTGCAAAGCAGCGTGCGGACATGGCGCTCAACTTCTTGTGCACAGACGATGCTGGTTCGTCCATAGTGGTATACCTCCGGCCCAGGTTGAAAGGTTGATGTCGCGCAGGGGCGGAATGCTCCCGCAGTGATTTCTTGCGACCGAATTGTCGGAAACCGATCAATTCCATTTGGCCTAATCGATCACGGCCATCGCGTGTCTGTCGATGAATGCTCTTGTCTGTCCTGAGGCATGGCGTGCGTGTCCGTAACAGAGCCACTCGGGCCGGGAACTGCTCCAGCGGTTTCGGCTCTCAATCGGAGTATTCGTTCGGCAAAGAGTACATGAGAACATTCTCCGCGCTCTTCAGTGATACACCTAGCTTCATGCTGCTAAGGGGTAGTGTTCCCTCACGATGTTAGGTCCGTTTTTGTGTACATTTTTCTGGACAATTTATCCCAGGCCATGATACGCCCGATCATCATTTGTGCGATAAGGTGAAAGCGAGGGCTTACAGATGGACAGATGCAACAAGAGTCAACAAAGGGAGACGAAGACGGCCGAGGGAAGTGACGCTGGCGACGAGGTAATGTATTGGATGGTCATTACTATGCTGCACGACGCAACGGCCATCTGCAGCAAGGGGGGCTTGTCGCACAATCACTGGACGACAACAAGGACGTTGCCAAACTTGTGCGCTGGGGCTGCGACAAGAAGACGCTTTTGGATACCTTTGCATTCGCGCGTGCGTTGCCCGCGTATTACCCTCCGTTTTGGGCTACGGAACTGTACGACCTCGCAAAGCAGACACGAAAGGTTGTTAGGTCGCATGAAGACAGTTACACCTTCGTTTGCTCTGCCGTGGGTTACCCAACCCACTACCGGACGGCAGCTTTGCCGTCACTTTTCTGCCAACTGGCGCCGATTTGCACGTTCACCCCCAGTTAGGAAATGGCTCAAAGACAAAGCCAAACTGTACAGAAAGCTGGCACGCTTGTGCACAGAAAAGCGGATTCCGAGTCGCGCAACCATTAAAAAGGTATCCTCCATCTGGAATACCAGTATATATCAATATCCTGGTACGGTGAACCCATTATGCTTCGGGTTGGTCCGCGCCTGCTCAACATATCCAGGAACTGAGTGGATCACTTGCAGTCAAAAGGGCGGATCGATGGCTCGGAAATTGAAATCCGGGAATTCCGGAATGGTTGCAACGCGCCACCATTAGGATGCAAACATTCCAAACAGACGATGAGGCAATGCTGGGGTACATGCTGGTCCCGAAAGAAGACTAGGTCGGGCTGTGTAGTTGCAGCAAGCGCAATTGAATAACCCAACGGATCCGCAGGGATGGCTCTGGCTGTCTCGGCGAGATCACCTGTGCAGAAATTGGTGTGCGGCCCAATTCAAGGAGCAAGCAATGCGCACGCAAGACTAACAACCACAACCATCGCCTGTGACGGCTGCAACAAGCGGAGGCACTGTGGAGATTGCCCTACAACGTTTGTTTCAGCAGATGTTGGAAGAAATCTACTGACAGACCAGCCCAAGGGTTAGTTTCCGGCGGACTGGCCCTTAGTTTCTTCTAGCTCTAGTTAGTTCCTTTTACCGTTTTCTCAATTCCGTCAGTAATGATTAGCATGACTATAGCTGAATCAATTCGCGCAAGGAAGACGGCACTCACAGTTGCAGAGTTCGCTGAGTTATACGGCATGTCTAAATTCTCGGTATACAAGCTCATCCGGCGTGGCCTTCCAGCAGTCTCATCCAGGAGCCTCCATCCGCTTAGACCCTGTTCAGACTGCCGATTGGCTGGAGCAGCGCACCACAATTAAAATCCCGCAAAGACGGCGTTGAGTTTGTCCTGTGCCTGTTGACCGCGCTGGTGTCCCAGATATCGGGCTGTCATCTCCAGCTTTGTATGCCCCAACCATCGCTGCACTGTTCGAACATCTGTGCCCTTTTGCAGGCTCCATGTTGGCGAATGTATGTCCCGGAACCTGTGGAGATACCAGTTCGCACATTCCTTGCCCTCAGTCCTCCGGCACGAGGCACATCCTTTGCAAGTCAATCCGGCCGGCATGACGCTTTGCGCCGTTTTACGGTTTCCAACATGTGACCGTCTGGCAGATCGCCTGGGGAGTTGCGCCACTTCCGAGTTCCAAACACAAACCGGGTGGTCGGGTTCTGCTTGCGCCACAACTTAAGCTTCTCCAGCAGGGCACCTTCCCAGAGGAACGGTTCTTCCTCGGCGAGTTTTGCTCTGAAACTTAACGTCCTTTTGCTGACCCCGAACCGTCAGTTGGATGTTCTTCTCGCCAGCAAATACGACACACTGGTCGGTGAAGTCAAGGTCAGTGCATTCTAGGAAGGCGGCCTCCTTTTCCCGAGCGCCAGTTTTCAGTAGAAACTCAAAAAACAACGAATGTCGTTGATTGGTCAAAGCCGCCATGAAGTCCCAAACTTCTTGCTCCGAGTAGGCAACGGGGTCTTCATCCTCCTTGTGGGGACGGTGCTCCTTGGAATGATCTTCTTTGTGGTCAAGTCCCATGTAGGCCATGAAGGCAGTGATGGACCCGTAGTAGTTCTGGAGTGTCCGCTCGCTCAATCCTCTCTGCCGGAGTGCGTCACAAAACTCCAACAGGTCCAGCTCCTGTATCTGGTCTGGGTATCGCTTGCCCGTGACAGTCAGGAACTCAGTGATGAGGTGCTCTTAACCGGAGACGGTCTCGGCGTCTCGTTTGGCAAGCTGCTTTTTCGGACAAACTCGGTTTTCCATAGCTGTAGAGTATTCCGGCCGGGGTCTTCAGGGCAAACTCGCCACCGGCTGCTTCGGCTAATTCGGGAGCCTCGAGCCAAGCTTCCTTCTTGTCACGAGGACTTCAGCTTCGTCAAATAAACCGGAACCGGCCAGCAGCCATGAACTTCGCTTTCTTTTCCTCATACCACCGCAACTGATACTGGCCCCGCTCCAGCGCGGTGTCACCCCTTGACAGCTAGGTCCTCACCCCGGCGATTGCGCTTTACCGCAACACGCCGCCAGCCGGATTCAGATGAAGTTTCACATATCGCAAAAGTGCTACACGTCATTTCACACAGTAGATCCTCTCATAGGAACTATACCGCGGAAAATAACGCTAAATTAACGCTACCTGGTTTCAGCTTGGTGGAAGTTATTGATTATAAACTATATGATATTTATTGGTGCCGAAGAAGGGACTCGAACCCCCACACCCTTGCGAGTACGTGGACCTGAACCACGCGCGTCTGCCAATTCCGCCACTTCGGCACAAGACACAAATCCAGCGCATTCGGCCAGATCGGCAGCATCTTCAAGTCTCGCAAATGGCGGTTACAGTGTCAAATCCAGCAGCTTTTCGGTAATTGTAAAGTTTGAAAACTTGACCATCACCGAAAAGCTGCGTTGCCTCAGTGCCGTTTCAACGCTTCGAGTTCTTCGAGCGTCCGTGGCCAGTCAGAACCCAGCAGGCGGGAAAGGCTGCGGTCGGCCAGCACCTTGCCGCCGGTCTGGCAACGCGCGCAGTAGTTGGTTTCGTTATCGGCATAGCGAATGCGCTGCACTTTCTCGCCGCAGCGCGGGCAGGGCAGGCCAAAGCGGCCATGCACCGCCATCTCCGGCGAAAGGCGGTCACCTTCTCCGGGAAGTCTCTCTCCGCTTCGCTCCAGAGCGGTCCATCCACAGCGTCAACGTGTCGCGCGTGGCCGCAAACAGCCGCTCCCACTCCTCCGGCTTCAGTTTGTGGGTCAGCGTGATCGGAGAGAGATGGGCGGCGTGCAGAATCTCGTCGGAGTAGGCATTGCCGACGCCGCTGATGAGCCGCGGATCGGTCAGGGCCCGCTTCAGGGTGCGGTTTTCCGGCGTCAGCGCCGCGCGAAAGTCCTCGAGAGTCGGTTCGAGAAATCTCAACGCCGCCGGGATCGATCGAGTGCAGCGCTGCTTCGCCGCGCAACACATAGCAGCGATGCGCGCCGCTTCGCTGCCGGCTTCCGTCAGCACCAGCGATGCCGTTCGGGAAATCGAATGCGGCCAGGCATCTGCCGGCCCGCAAGTTTGGCCTGCGGCGGCTTCCAGTGCAGCCGGCCGGCGATCATCAGGTGCAGCACCAGCCAGAAATCGCTTTCGACGCCGATGGCGATGCGTTTGCCGATGCGGCGTAGCTCGCGACCGCGCGACCCTTCGACGCTCGCGAGCGGCGGTCGACGGTGCGCAGCAGGAATACGGAGCCCAGGCGAACGCGTTCCAGCGTCTGGCCGATGATGCGCGCCTCGAGCGCGGTGATGTAGGCGGAGATGTCAGGAAGTTCCGGCATTGTTCTTAGATTGCAGCCGGGATATGCGCTGGCGCAATCAGTCTTGTGCGGAGGCTCACCGCAGAACTGTGTTATCGATCAGGCGCGTCGCTCCAACCCAGGCCGCAACCGCAAATAGCGTACCCGGCGCGGCCTTCTCCACCGGCAACAGCGTTGCCCAGTCGACAAGTTCGACGTAGTCCACGAGTACAGCAGGCTCGGCCGCGGATATTGACGGGCAGCGGCGATCAAAGCGCCGGAGCGTCGCTCGCCTGCGGCAAAGAGCGACTCAACCGGCGAACGGCCCGGCTCAGCATCAGCGCCTGGCTGCGCTCGTCTGGGTTCAAATAGGCGTTGCGGGAACTGAGAGCCAGCCCATCCGCCTCGCGCACAATCGGGCAAACCACGATCTCGGTTGCCGAGACGCAAATCTGTCGCCATGCGCCGCAGCACCGAGACCTGTGCCGCGTCCTTCTGGCCAAAGAATGCTAGATCCGGTTCAGCGGCGATCAGCAGCTTGGTCACTACCGTGGCGACGCCTCGAAAGTGGCCCGGCCGCGATGCGCCATCGAGGCGGCTGCTGAGCCCTTCGACCTCGACAAAGGTGGCTGTGCCCGCGGGGTAGATCTCCTCAACGGTCGGCGCGAAGATCACGTCTGCGCCTTCGGAGCTTGGCCAATGCGCAGTCGGCGTCGAAGGTGCGTGGATACCGGCCGAAATCTTCATTCGGTCCAAATTGCGTGGGGTTGACGAAAATAGTGACGGCGACGTGTCGCACGGGCGCTTGCCGAGCCGCGCGAATCAGCGAAGCATGTCCCGCGTGCAGCGCGCCCATGGTCGGCACCAGGCCAATCGCGTCACCTGTCGTCACTGGTATTGCCGGCGCGCGCGACCACTGCCGCAGTTCCGCAACGGTGTCGTGAGAATTTCCATCAGGCTTTGCGCAGGATTATGCTGCGTCGATTGAGCCGGCGTCTTCCGGTCTTCGGGCTTCAATCTGCGCTTTGCGCGCCGATCCGGCAAATGGTAGCTCTCTTCGTCGGATGGAAACGCCTGATGCTCCACGTCTTCGCGATAGTGCTCTACCGCTCCGCGAAACAGCCCCGCCGCGTCAGCATAGCGGCGCACAAACTTGGCCTGAGGCGCAAACGTCAGGTTGAGCATGTCGTGGAAGACGAGAATCTGCCCATCGCAATCCGGCCCGGCGCCAATGCCGATCGTAGGAATCGTCAGTTCCGCCGTGATTGCCGCCGCCACCTCCCGCGGAATGCCTTCAAGCACCAGCAGGCCTGCTCCGGCATCGGCCAACGCGTGGGCATCTGCTTCAGGCTGCAGCGACGGCTTCGACGGTACGGGCCTGCACGCGGTATCCGCCCATGCGATGAACGCTCTGCGGTGTCAGCCCCAGGTGGCCAACGACGGGGATCTCGGCCTCGGTCAGTGCACGCGACCAGCTCCACTCGCGGCCCTTCAATCTTTACCGCTTCTGCGCCGGCCTCTTTCACAAAGCGCACTGCGTTCGTCAGCCCTTCGGCGACCGTGCCGTGGTAGCTGCCAAAAGGCATGTCGGCAACCACCAGCGCGCGGCGCACTGCCCGCCGCACCGCCCGCGTGTGGTGCAGCATCTCGTCCACGGTGACGGCCAGCGTGTTTTCGTGGCCCAGAACCACCATCGCCAGCGAATCGCCCACCAGCACCAGGTCGATGCCGGCTTCGTCCACAAGGCGCGACGTGGCGTAGTCGTATGCGGTGAGCGCAGAGATGGGCTTGCCCTGGCGCTTCATTTCAGCCAGTGCAGGGATTGTGACTTTTGCGATGGGAGTGCCGGTGGGGAAACACCACCGCCGGGGAAGTTGGTAAGGCTCATGTTGTCTCCAGTGCCGCTCCGTTCACTCAGGATGCGACCCGAACAATGCGAGTATACGCCCGATCCCGGGCGAGAATGCAAAGGCGGCGTCCCATTTCTGTGCGCTGATGCACGCCAAAACCAGTGAAGGCTTGCGGTTGGCCGGCTTCGCGCCGCACACTGATAGGCACGATGCTTTCTCCATTGGCCACGGGCATTTATGCCGGAATCGGCGCTGCAGGCGCCGTGGGATTGGCAGCAGGCGGCTACGCCTACGCTGCCATGTGGCCAGCCTCGCAGATTTTTGGCGAGGCGCTGATTGCCCCGCGCCGTGCAGGCGAACTGGCGCTCACGTTTGACGACGGCCCCAACCCGGCCTGGACGCCGCGTCTGCTCGACATTCTGGCAACGCACGACGTGCGCGCAACGTTTTTCCTAGTGGGACGGTTCGCCGAAGCTGAACCGGAGCTGGTGCGGCGGATCGTCCAGGCGGGTCACTTGATCGGCAACCATTCCTGGAGCCACCCGAACCTGGCGCTCACCACATCCAGCCGCATCCACGACGAACTTCGCCACACAAGCGATGCTTTGGCCCAGATCATCGGGCAGCCGGTCCGCTACTTCCGGCCGCCGTTTGGCGCGCGCAGGCCCTTTGTGCTGGACGCGGCGAGACTGATGGGTATGTTCCCGGTGCTGTGGAACGCCATCGCAGCCGATTGGAGAGATCCTTCGGCGGAGCGAATCGCGGCTCGGCTTAAGCGCAAGGCCGATCATCTTGAACAGCGCGGTTGGGCTGCCAACATCGTGCTCCACGACGGTGGTCACCTTGGGCTCGGCGCAAACCGGGGCCCGTCCATTGCTGCTGCGGGGCAGCTCATCGTGAGCTGCAAGGCAGCGCATCGTTTCGTCACTCTTGATGCCTGGACGGGGTTCAGGCATCAGTCGTCAGGGGTCAGCGGAGAGGGGACGCTGGTCAGGGATTAGTCGTCGTCTTCATCCTCTTCGAATGGGCGCGAAGAAAGAAGCGCCAAAAGATCTGAGTGAGCGCGAGCTGGATGGACCAGCGATCCTTCAAAAGGTGTCCTCCATGATGGGGTTCGGGCCAGAAGAAACGGGGTGGTGCAGCCTGGTGTTAGCAAGGCATGAGAGACTTCTACGTCCTCATCCCTCCGGCTGCAGTGTCGGAGATGCTCCCGGTCTAAAACGTCGGATATCCACCCGGTTTATACCCTCCCTTACCCCCCCCGGGTGTTTTAGGCAAAATACCTGATTCTTAATGGGTTACAGGGATGGTTTCGTTCTAAAATCCTCATCGCATTGAAAGCTATGCGCAAAATCCTCACGACGAAGGGGTTAGTGGTGCTCTTTGCGACTGCTTGAGTGCAGCCGGGAGGCGATGCGCGGTGTTTTTCTCAAGCCCCACGACCAGTGTGCGCGTTTCGGCGAAATGATCTGCAGATTTTTGGGAGGATTTTTGCACGGAGGCGAAAGGGCGATTCTCAATTCGATGGTGCACCTCAAATCGAAATCTACTCGGACGGTTGGCCACCGTTGAGGGGGAATGTGGCCCTGCCGTGGTGAGATGCCGAGATTTCAGTACTAACCTGCCGCTCGACGAGGACTTGGCGATTCGGCGCTCGTCGCGAAACAGAATCGCGCGAAGCTTGGGACTGCGGATCCGCGGGAGGTCACCGACCCCTCATTCCGAATGAAGCACCGAAATCAGATCAGTTCGTGCAACCTGTGCCGCCGGGACCAAGCTCGCCAGAAGTGCGATGGACGTCATAAGTACCCAGGCTACCGAAAAAGAGACGGGATCGTGCCGGGTGACGCCCACCAGCATGCTCGAGAGCAATTTGCTGAGCAGGGACGCAGCCCCAACACCCAGGGCGCCGCCTGCCAGGATCAGCCGCAATGCCTGCAAAGACACAAGGCGCATCACCCGCGCGCGCGAGGCGCCGAGAGCCAGCCGGATGCCGATCTCCCGCGTGCGTCGGCTGACCGAGTAGGCAAAGACTCCGTAGACACCCACGCCCGACAGCACGACCGCCAGTATGGCAAAACAGGCCGTCAGTAGCATGACCAGCCTTCGAGGGGCCACAGCGTCTGCAACGCGCTCCTCCATCGTCTCCACATCGAACAGAGGCTGCTCCGCATCCGTCGCCGTCACCGCTCTGCGCATTGCACTGGCCAGCGATGCTGGCTCCACGTCTGAACGCAGCAAGAGACTGACTCTCGGCAGCGGAACCTGATCCATGGGGAGATAGATTGCAGGCTGAACCTCACCCTCCAGGCTCTTATAGCGAACGCCCTGCACAATACCGACGATGGTTCTCGGCGTGAAATCACGGTCATGGTTCTTTGCCAGGATGTTGGTTCGGAATCGCTGGCCTAGCGCATCTCCCTTCAAGTAGAGCTGGGCAAATTCCTCGTTGACGATCGCCACCGGAACAGACTCTGCATTATCTTGATCATTAAACGGGCGTCCCTTCAGAACGAGCGTACCGGCAGCGCGAAAGTAGTCCGGAGTAATGCTGATCGCACAGCCGCCCTGCCGGTGAAGCGGCTGCGGGAGCGGGCCATCTCCGAAGGCAATCATGGTGTTTGGGCAGAAGAACGTTTCATCCAGTGGAAGCGCACTGGTCAGAGCTGCGGTACGCAAGCCTGGAATTGCCTGTAAACGCGGCAACAGCTGATCAGCAAAATTCTTCATCGTCGCACTCGGCGTATCCCGCTGAAGCTGTACCACTCCGGTCAGGCTTTGACTGGCGTCGAATCCCGAACCGTGGTGTAGCACGTTCGCAAAACTGCGAACCAGCAGGCCGCCAGCCGCCAGCAGCACCACTCCCAATCCAATCTCCGCTATCAG
Source organism: uncultured Acidobacteriota bacterium (assembly GCA_963718435.1). Lineage (GTDB taxonomy): Bacteria > Acidobacteriota > Terriglobia > Terriglobales > Acidobacteriaceae > Telmatobacter. The sequence continues at coordinate 9,365 of CAVQZQ010000117.1, forward strand.
CAATCCGTGCCGTGACAACCGTTGCTCGCGTCCTGAGGACATGCGCAGCGCTGTCCCCTGCAGCGCCGTTCGCAAATCGGTCCGCGAACCGTTGATTGCCGGAGCCAGGCCAAAAAGAATGGTCGTCAACAATGCCAGCCCAGCTGCAAACAGGAGCACCCCTCCATCCACCTCGACTGCGGCGCTTAGCTTTCCAAAGGGCGTCCGGATCAGTTGAGCCATCTTCGAAGTCGCGGCAAACTCGCCCGGCATTCCGCCCTGCCGAATGAGCCATGTCGCGGCCAGCGCAATCACCAGCCCGACCGCGGTTGCCAGCATCGCCAGTGTCAGGCTTTCCACCAAAAACTGCCGAACCAGTCGTCGCCTTCCTGCGCCCAGCGCCCCGCGCACTGCCGTTTCATGCCGCCGCGACATGGCCCGCGCCAGTTGCAGGTTGGCCACGTTTGCGCACGCAATCAGCAGCACCGCCCCGACACAGGCCAGCAGAAGCAGCAGGCCTTTGCGGTTATCGCCGGTCAGATAGCGCTGCAGCGGCTCCATCACCATCCTGCGACCATCAGAAAATCCGCTGAACATTGCTGGATACGCTTTGGCGCGCGTTTCCGCGAAAGTCTGCAACTCGGCCAGAGCCTGTTGTTCCGTTACGCCATCGCGCAGCCGCGCCGTCGTGTTCACCATCAGAATGTTCTTATCGCGGGAAAGGTTCGTGTCGGAATCGAAATCGGCGGGAATATATACGTCGGGCTCGATCCCGGGATCGGGAAAAAGGAAGTGTGCCGGCAGGACCCCAACCACGGTCTGACTTTTGCCATCGAGCGTAACCGAGCGGCCCACAACCGACGGGTCGCCCTGGAATTTACTCTCCCACAGCCGATGGCTCAGGAGCACCACCGCCGGTCCGTCAGCGCGATCTTCACTGTTAAGGAAGTTGCGCCCCGGTCCCGGAACAATACCGAGTTCCGGAAGGAAGTTCGCGGTCATCTCCACGACCTTTACCCGGACCGGATCGCCCTTACCGATCAGGTTGCGGTCGCCCATGTCCACAAATCCCGCAAGAGACCGGAATGACTTCAAAGTCGATTGTGTGGCAACAAAGTCCGGCGAGATCATCGGAAGGCTGGAGACATCCCTCGGCCACGTCTGCGATATGTTCATCAGCCGGTTCGAGTCCGGATAGGGAAGCCGGCGGAGCAACAGCGCGTACACGGCCGAGAAAATCGCCGTTGTCGCGCCGATACCTAGTCCCAGCGTGATCACCGCCGTCCACGTAAAAGCAGGATTGAGTCGCAATTGCCGGAGTCCATAGCGAATATCCTGCCCAAGGGACTCCGCGAGCGTGCCGGCACGACTATTCCTGACCGCCTGCTTCACCTGCTCCATTCCGCCACTTTCGGCCAGCGCATGGCGACGGGCCTCGTAGTGAGATAAACCGCCGGGGATCTTCTCGTCGGTCACGACATCAACGTAGCTGCGGATTTCGGCGTCCAGATCAGATTCGATCTGTTGTTTGCGCATCAAATTACGGAGCGTGAACCTGACTCGTGACCACATTTGTTCAGCCCTCCTGGGTGGCCTTCAGCGCGTGTCCAATCGCATGAGAAATTGTCGTCCAATGTTTGGTTTTCAATTCCCAATTGGCGCTCGCCAGCTTTGGTGCGCCGGTAGAACTTCGCATGCTGCCGATTCTCCGACTTGCCCCAGAACGAGGTCAGCCAACCAGCTTCCTCATTCCGGCGCAGTGCTGGAAAGAGGGAACCGGGTCTAACGGTAAACGTGGCGCGAGTGATCAGCTCGACACGTCGGGCAATCCGCAATCCATGGAATTCACCTTCGCCAATCCCCTTGAGGATGAGTAGGTCGAGCGTTCCCTGAGAAGATTTGCCTGATTTTGGTCCACGGCCGTCCTCCTATTGAATGACGATAGGAGACTAGAGAATGCTCATAAAGAATGTCAATAGGAGTGATGACAAGTAAGCATAACGACCGCAGATTCTTCGATTCGTCCGCCGCGCGCACTCGCCGAGGATGACAGTAGCCTCTGGGGCATGGAACTGTGCACACAACAAATCTCAGGGCCTAACCCCTGGCTATTGCGCGGAATTTGCGGCAAGCTAAGTGGCCCGGAAGGCCTTGCGCGCCGCTTCAATCGTCGCCTGCACTTCGGCTTCTCCGTGCGCGGTGCCGACGAAAGCAGCCTCAAATTGAGATGGCGGCAGCCATACTCCCTGCTCTAACATCGCGCGGTGAAAGCGCCCGAAGGCTGCCGTATCGGACTTCGCGGCTTCCTCGTAGTTCGTGACTGGCCCGGGATTGAAGAACCACGTCCACATCGCGCCCACACGGTTTAATGTGAGGGGAACGCCGGCCTTTTCCGCCTCAGCGGCGACTCCTTCAGCGACCGCCTTCGCCGTTGCCTCAATGCGCGGGTACACCTCTGCGTGCTCCTGTAAATAACTGACCGTCGCAATACCGGCAGCCATGGCCAGTGGGTTCCCGCTCAACGTTCCCGCCTGATAGACCGGCCCAAGAGGCGCAAGAAGATCCATGAAACGGCGTTTCCCGCCGAATACTCCCACGGGCAGGCCGCCGCCCACAATCTTGCCCAGCGTGACCAGGTCGGCGTCCAGGTGGTATAGCTCCAGCGCCCCGCCTAGCGCCACGCGGAAGCCCGTCATGACCTCGTCGACAATCAGAAGCGCTCCTTCGCGCTGGGTAAGAGCGCGCAGGCCGGCAAGGTAGCCGGGAGCCGGTGGAATGCAGCCGACATTGCCGACTATCGGCTCCAGAATCACGGCCGCAATCTGGTCGGGATGGGCATCAAAAACCGCCTCAGCCTCGGCAATGTCGTTATAAGGCAGCGCGTGAGTCAGGTGAGCGATCTCTTCCGGGACGCCTGCCGAACCGGGAATACCGAAAGTTGCAACGCCGGAGCCAGCCTTTACCAGCAACCCGTCCGCGTGGCCGTGATAGCAGCCCTCAAATTTGACGATCATCTTGCGCCTGGTCGCGGCCCGGGCCAGCCGGACGGCCGACATCGTGGCTTCGGTTCCGGAACTGACAAAGCGCAGCTTTTCAATGGCGGGATAACAGGCGACGACTCGTTCGGCCAGGTCGACCTCAGTCGGCGTCGAGGCCCCGAAGCTGGAAGAGTTGCGGGCTGCCCGCTCGATCGCCTTCACCACCGGGGGAAAGGCGTGGCCCAGAATCATCGGACCCCACGAGCCGAAGTAGTCGATGTACCGATTGCCGTCGACGTCCGTGATCCAAGCGCCCTCGGCCCGTTCGACAAAAGGCGGCGCACCGCCTACCGCGTTGAAGGCCCGCACCGGCGAATTCACGCCACCCGGGAAAAAGCGCTCGGCGCGCTGCTGAAGGTCCTGGGAACGGGTTTGGTTGAAAGCTGAGATCTTCGTGCTCATGGTGGGTTCAGTATAGAAGGCTTCGCGCTGTCACACCCGCCGAATTGAATCGGGGGATTGAGCGCCAGAATCCCATTGGCAGTGAACAGTTTTGATGAACTCGACGGGCGTCTCCTGGTGATCTTCGATGGCCGCTGCGGTTTTTGCAATCGCTCGGTGCGCTGGTTCCTGCGCCGCGACCGTGGCGACCGCTTGCGTTTCGTGTCTTCCGGTTCGCCGAGGGTAGCCGAGTTGCTCGTGCGGCAAGATTCTGGCGTACCCGAACATGCTCTCAGTTCCACGACGATTTTCGTCGTACGCGATCCAGGCGGTCCATCGGAGGAAGTCTTTATCCGCTCAAATGCGGCCGTCGCGCTGCTGGCCGCCCTGCCAGGCCCGTGGCCGGCGATCGGCAAGGTGTTCGAGTGGATCCCTCGCCAGCTGCGCGATTTGGCCTACCGGCTCATCGCGCGCTTGAGATACCGTATCTGGGGACGGTTCGCGACATGCCCCATTCCAAGCGCGCAGGAGCGAGCACATTTCCTATAGCTTTCCTCAGGTTTTGAACATATTCCCTGTTCGGCGCCTCACCGCCGGCGCCATCAAATCCTGCTAGAATCGACCTTTCCGGCCAGCAATGCCGTCCGCGATTTCACGCGCAGAAAGTCCATAGAGTGCCTGACGAACCCAAATCCAAATCCGTAACCTATGCCGATGCCGGGGTCGACATCAGCGGCGGAGATCGCGCCAAGGATCGCATCAAGTACCTGGCCCAAAAGACCTTTAACCGTAACGTGCTGGGCGGCCTCGGCGGCTTTGGAGCGCTCTTCCGACTTGATCTGCAGCGCTGGAAGAATCCCATCCTCGTCAGCTCGGCCGACGGAGTGGGCACCAAACTCAAGATTGCGTTCGAGCTGGGTTTACACCAGAGCGTGGGAGTGGACCTGGTCAACCACTGCGTAAACGACATCGGCGTGCAGGGCGCGACGCCGCTGTTCTTCCTCGACTACCTGGCAAGCGGCAAACTCGACCCTGAAGTGACTGAGAGCGTGGTGACCGGACTGGCCGAAGGCTGCAAGGCCAATGGCTGTGTCCTCATCGGAGGCGAGACGGCCCAGATGCCCGGATTTTACGTCGATGGCGAATACGATCTGGCGGGCTTTATCGTGGGAGTGGTGGACCGCGACAAAATGGTGACAGGCGAAGGCATTAAACCCGGCGACGTGCTCATTGGCATGCCATCCACGGGGCTGCACACCAACGGCTACTCGCTCGCCCGCAAACTCATGTTTGAGTTGGCTGGCTACAAGCCCACCCAATATGTCACCGCGATCAAGGAGAAAGCCGGCACGGCCCTGATGAAGACCCACCGCAGCTATCTCCACGTGATTCAAAAACTGGTTGCGGCGGGGATGACCACGGGCATGGCCCACATCACGGGCGGTGGGATTACAGAGAATCTTCCTCGCATCCTGCCAAAAAATACGGGGGCGCAAATCGAATTGGGCTCCTGGCCGGTATTGCCTATTTTTGAGCATCTACGCCAGTTGGGCCAAGTGTCTCAAGAAGAGATGATGCGCACCTTCAACATGGGCGTGGGGCTCATCGCAGCCATCCCGGCCGCCAAGTTCACGCGCGCTAAAACCCTGCTGGATCGCGCCGAAGAGAAGTTCTACGTGATTGGGCGCGTGGTCAAGGGCGAGCGGCGGGTGCAGTACACATGAGCGAGGAAAGTAAGGAGCGGCGCCTGGGTATTTTGCTTTCAGGCCGTGGTTCCAACTTCCTCGCCATCGCCAAGTCAATCAAAGAAGGCCGCCTCCCCGGCGTCGAAATCGCTGTCGTGATCTCCAACGTCGCCGATGCTCCAGGCCTCATCGCTGCTCGCGAACTCGGATTATCTACGGCGTTGTTTGTCTCCAAGGGCCGCCCCCGCGCCGAACACGATGCTGATGTGACCGCCTGCCTGCGAGAGCAAGGGGTTGGACTGGTGTGCCTGGCTGGATATATGCGCCTTCTTTCGCCGGAGTTCATCGCCGCATTTCCCAATCGCATCCTGAATATCCATCCCTCTTTGCTGCCCGCCTTTCCCGGACTCGACGCACAGCGGCAGGCTTTTGAATACGGCGTGAAGGTGGCCGGCTGCACTGTCCACTTTGTCGATGAGCATCTGGACCACGGTGCGATCATCCTGCAACGTGCCATCCCCGTGCTCGAATCCGACGACTTCCACTCTCTCGCCGGACGCATCCTTATCGAGGAACACCTGGCTTACACCGAAGCCATCGCCCGGGTAGCCAGCGGGGAGTACGAGATCCGCGGCCGACGTTACGTCAAGCGAACGAATGGTGTGATCTAAATCACTTCCTCAATCCACATTTTCTGCCAATATGACGTTGACATGGGACGGGAGACGTCTCCGGGCCCTTGGGTTGTTCTTTTAGTTCTTCCGCCTCATGTCACTAAATCAGACTTCCCCATCCTCTCAGCACGATTCGCACGAAAGGCTCGACCAAAACCCTGAGAGCTCTGGGTGTCGAAGCTTCCGGCGGAAGCCGATTGAGTCTGCATCTTCTCCTAGTAGAGGTTTCATTATGGCCACCACGCAAGCATTTACGACCTTCGCCGGCATCAGCCGCAAAATCGGGCGCATCCTCCCGCGACAGGTTGAGTTCGAATCAATTCAGACGGTGGAGGGTCTTAGTTGGCTGCGGCTGTTCCTGAGCTGTCCTCGACATGAATGGGCTTGGCCGCTCACCAACCGCGAGGAGCGTGTCAAGGGATTCGACGCCCACCAGACGTGCTTCAAATGCGCTTCAAGGCGGCTTTTCAATTCAAAGGATTGGCTGTCGGGTCCCATTTATCGAAGCCATAGTCGCCACAGGGGCTAGACATCGATCTGCTGAACTCCTGAGTGGTCACACGGCGAACTGTCAAATTACAATCTGTCTCACCGAAAGGGCTCACCCCAATCGTGTGTCAAGCCCCCGTAAGAAATGTTCCAATCTAAATAGCTGATTGCGAACGACGTAGCCACCTGCGCCAAATTGCGTTTTATATCTTCGGATTGCCTAACCTTAAGAGATAAGCCAGACAAGCAAACGGAAGTGCCGCGCCCGGCGAATGGGTACGCCCTTCTATCTTTGCGAAGGGCGCCGGGGCGTGGGCCGTCGCTTGTCTGTGCAAGAGCGGTTCTCCGCTTCTCAGCTCGCCGAAACCACGGCGTGTTGATTCTGGAGAGCCGTCCGAACATAGGTCAAGGGCCGGCGTGGAACAAGCCGGCCGCAGACCGGAAAAGGACCAATCGCGAATGGCTAAGATTCTGGTAAACATCGAAAAAGGCATTGAAATCGGGGCCGAGGATGCCTTGAAATGGCTCACCGGCGCCAACAAGGCACTCACCGCGGCACCCGCCGTTGTGGCGGCACTTGCCACCCTCATTGGCGCAGTAGAGAAGCCAATGGCGGAACTTGCCGGCGCTGCCGCCAACCCGCTCAACATCCCTCTGGATATCCAGACCGTAACCGACCTCAGGGCGGCATGGCCCGACGTCCAGGCATTTCTCAAGACGCTGGGCGTCAAGTTCTAGAGCCCAACAAGATGGGCCGCCCCGATTCCGGAGCGGCCCACACAATCAACTCCCTCAGAATGGTTTCTCAGGTAGTCGCTTCCTGCGCCTCGCCCAGAATCAACTTGAGGGTTATCTGCTTGCGGCCGCGCAAAATCGTCACGCTAATCGTATCGCCGGCCTGATGCTTATCCATAATGGCGCTGATGTCCTGCGGTTCGGTGACCTGGTGGCCATCGATTCCTACAATCAGATCGCCTCCCAGCATGATGGGTGTATTGCCCACGTAGGCCTGCTCATTTCCGCCATGCAAACCGGCCCGCTCCGCCGCGCCCCCCGGAATCACTCTTTGAATCAGGACTCCATAGTCGGCAGCCAAGCCCATCTGCCCGGCAAGATCCGGCCCGATTGCGTAAGAGACAATACCCAGCGAGGGCCTCTTCACTCGTCCGTAGCGAGTCAGATCGCCGAGCACTGCTTTTGCCGTGTTGATGGGGATGGCGAATCCGATTCCCGAGCTCTGGTCCGCGCCGTTCGACGCAATCATTGTGTTGATGCCGATGACATCCCCGCGCGAATTGAGCAACGGCCCGCCGGAGTTGCCGGGGTTGATCGCTGCGTCGGTTTGGATCGCGTCTTCGATCGGTGCGCCGTCGCCGTTGCGAATGGAACGAATTGAGCTGATGATGCCGCGTGTCATCGTTCCGTTCAGCCCAAATGGATTGCCGATCGCGTAGACCTCTTGACCCACGGCCAGATCGGACGAGTTGGACAGCGTCACCGGCTGAAGATTGGGCGCGTTGATCTGCAACAGCGCCAAGTCATGCACTCTGTCTGTGCCCACCACCTTGGCTGCATACGAGCTTTTGTTGCTCAGCATCACCTGGATGCCGCGGTTCGCGCCCTCTACAACGTGGTAGTTCGTCAGCACGTGGCCGGCCTTGTCGAGAATGAATCCCGAACCTTGCCCTTCCTGGGGCACCGTGCCGTAAAAGAAATTGAATACCACCTGCCTCGACGTGATATTCACCACTGAGGGCAGCACCCGCTTGTAGACGGAAATATTGTTCTGCTCGTTGGAGTTGTAAGCGGGCGCTGCCTCAGCTTCGGTCAGCTCCAGCGGCGAGCCGGACCCCTCCGCCCCTACCAGTGAAAGACGACTGAGAGAAAGATCACTCAGTTTTGACGGAAGATGCGATGTGAGATACCAGAATCCACCAACCAGCAGGACGACCAGAACAAAACGACGCAATTTCATATCTCGCAGACCTGACAAAGCCTTTCAATACAAATACGGCCCGTGCGCCATACGGGTTTCACCGGGAGACACGGCGCAGGTGCCAGTACCTATTTTAATGACTCATCTTGCAAAAGTTTGTTGCTCTCTGCCTTGAGCCGATGCCACAAATCCTCCACCTGGACTCGGAGACTGGCGACATCGCCCGTGTTTTCAAGCAGAAAGTCGGCTCTCGCAGCCTTCAAGTCATCGGGAACCTGGTGCGCCAGCCGCGAGCGCGCGTCGGCTTCGGCGGCATCACGACCCACCCCGGCAAGGCCCAGCCGGCCCACATAGCGCGCGATCTTCACTTCGTCGGGCGCCGTGACCACCACCAGACGATCCATGCGCCGCCGCCAGTCGGCAAGTACAGATTTCCGGTCGCCGCGGGCGCGGGCGTCCCGCTCTACCTCAAAGATCAAGGCGGACACAACCACGGCTACGGCCGCCGGATCGCGTTGGAACACTTGATTCATCCAAAGTCGCTGGGCCTCGATCACAGCGGGATGCACAATGGTATTCAATTCGTTGAGACGCCCGCCGCGAAAAGCCAAATCAGCTAGCCGCGCCCGGTTCAGGCGCCCGTCAGATCCGGCAACTTCCGGGCCAAATGTTCGCAGAATTTCGGCATAAACCGGCTGTCCCGGTTCCATCAATACGCGGCCCAATTCGTCGGCTTCAATGACTTCGGCGCCGAAGTCGCGCAGAAACTCTGCAACGGTACTTTTGCCGCTGCCGAGCCCTCCGGTGAGGCCGACCCTAAGCATGCCCTACAATCCCCGGCGCATTTTGGCCGCGCGCACGGTATTGGACATAAGCATGGCTATGGTCAGCGGACCCACGCCCCCAGGAACAGGTGTGTAGGCTCCGGCGATTTCAAAAGCCTTTGGATGCACGTCGCCCACGATGGTTGAACCGCGTTTGGCAAATGCCGCCGCGCGCTTGGCGTCGCCCAGGAAGTACCGGTCAAACTCTTCCTGCGTGGTTAGCCGATTGATACCCACGTCAGTGATGGTTGCGCCCGGTTTGACCATCTCTGGCGTAATAAAACCGGGTCGCCCGATCGCGGCCACCAGGATGTCGGCTTCGCGGGTGACTGCCTTCAAATCGCTCGTCTTCGAGTGGCAAATGGTGATGGTAGCGTTCTGGTGCAACAGCAGCATAGCCACGGGCTTGCCCACAATGTCGCTGCGGCCCACCACGACCGCGTGCTGTCCGCTGATCGGAATGCCGCTGCGCTTGAGAATTTCGATAATGCCCGCGGGCGTGCAGGGCGCCAGGGCCGGCCGTCCCGCCTGCAGACGTCCCGCGTTCACAGGATGAAATCCGTCCACGTCCTTTGCCGGAGAGACGGCATCGAGCAGCGCCTTCGCATCCACCTGCTTCGGCAGGGGCAACTGGATCAGGATGCCGTCGATTTCGTCGCGCGCATTGAGCGCATTCACCACGTCCATCATTTCTTCGGTGGTGACGGAGTCCGGCGGCGTAATCAGGTCGCTGTAAATGCCCAGTTCGGCGCAGGTCTGCACTTTGCTGCGCACATAGATCTCTGATGCGGCCATGTTCCCCACCAGCACCGCCGCCAACCCGGGGCGGATGCCCCGCGCCGCCAGCCGGCTGACTTCTTCCGCCACCTCCTGCTTGATTGCCGCGGCAATCGCTGCGCCGTCGAGAATTCTTGGCATCGTGCACTCCAAATTCCCATCCTATCGCCTTGCACACCGAAAGGTGCCTTTAGGCCGGTGCAAAATGCAGATCCCCCTCGACTTCCAACATCACTCCCGGAGTGTGCTTGCGGCCTGCTTCCCCGCTGGACGCGCTTCACCTCGCTTCTTCACGCATTGGGCACTGGCGGGCAAGTTTTGATTGCTCCGCTCTTCATGCTCAACGGAAGTTCGACCCGGCCGGGGCCTTAATATGTGACCTTTATAACGTGTGTGACCTTTATTTTGAGGCTTTTGCCGTTCCTCAACAGGCCGATTCCAAGTATGCTAGGTAAATGCTTCCCCGCAGCTTGCGCTTTGCCTATCTCGTCTTGGCAGCAATTTTCGCGCTGGGCACAACCACGTCACAAGCAGATCAGAGGGCGGCCGGCTCGACTCAGCCGGCTTCGGTGCTCGTTTTAGACGGCTTGGGCAAGGGAACCGCACCGCTGGACGGCCCCTGGCAATTTCACCTGGGCGATGACCCAGCCTGGGCCTCGCCCTCCTTCGATGATTTTTTCTGGTCCCAGATCAAAGCGGACAAGCCATGGGGTCAGCAGGGTCACGCCAGCTACTCGGGCTACGCATGGTATCGCCGGCACATTGCTCTCTCGCAGGCTCCCGGAGTCTCTCCGGACGTCGCCTTGCTGATCCCAGCGATCGATGACGTGTATGAGGTCTATTGGAATGGCGTCCCGATAGGGCATTCCGGTCAGGTGCCACCCCATTGGGTCGCGTATGCCGCTGTGCCTTCTCAGACCTTCGGTATGGGGCAGGCCCGGAGTGGTGTGCTCGCTGTGCGCGTGTGGAAAGCGCCTCTCTTTTCTACCGACGACGGCAGTGCCGGCGGGTTTGAATCTCTGCCCAGCATCGGAAGCCCCGACGCCATCTCAGCCACTAAAGGGAATCTCGAATTTGAATGGCTCCGTGGCCGGCAGTTCAGCTTCGCGCTCACGTTTCTCTACGCGCTCGTGGCGCTGTTTAGCCTCTTCACCTGGATCCGCGATCGCAAGGAGTGGGTTCTGTTCTGGATGACCATGTACACCTCGTGCCTGGTCATGGAACTGTTCCTCGGCGGCCTTCGCCTCCACATTTCCTACGCCGTCCTCACCTGCCTCAGCCAGATAGAAATATCGATTCGCGAAATGTCCCTGTGGTTCCTGTTGCTGTGGCTTCTCCAACTCCAGGACAATCGCAGAATCGTCGTGCTGGTCCGCAAGGCCGCTCTCGTCAGTGTGACCGCCAGCACTCTCGACGGCATCCTGATTTTCCTTTTCCCATCCGTCTTGAGTGAAATCAATGTGCAGATCGTCGACGCTGCGCTCACTCCGCTGGTTATCTTTTTTGAGGCCCTGCCCTTATTGCTGGTAGGCTATGCATTCCTCCGCGGCAAGGCGCTCGAATCCGCCCGATGGGTCGTTGCCGCCTTCGCGTTTTGCAATGGCATGATCTACTTCGTGCAAAACATCGCCGTGCAGGGCGTGCGGTACACCCATTGGACCCTGGGCGATAAGATGGGCGCGCCTCTGTTCCACTTTGGCGACAATCCGATTAACCTGATCCTCTTGTTCCGCACACTGCTGTTCTTCTCCATTCTCTATGCAGTCATCCGCTATTCCATTGAACATCGTCGCCGCACGACTGCCCTTGAACAGGAGTACCAGAGCGCTCGGGAGTTGCAGCGGGTGCTTGTTCCTTCATCTTTGCCGATCATCCCCGGCTTCACGCTGACCAGCGCCTATCGTCCGGCTCAGGAAGTTGGCGGCGATTTTTTTCAGATCATCCCGCTGGACGGCGGATCGACACTTGTTGTCCTGGGCGACGTGAGCGGCAAGGGTTTGATGGCGGCCATGGCGGTCTCGCTCATCGTGGGTGCCGTGCGCGCGCTTGCGGACGACTATCCTTCTCCAGCCAGACTGCTCACCCAGCTCAATCGCCGACTCTGTGGTCGACTCCAGGGGGGCTTCGCATGCGTGATTCTCCGCATTGATGCCCGATGCGAATGCGCCGTCGCCAGCGCTGGTCATCCCGCTCCATTCCTCAACAACCGGGAGCTCGATCTTCCGGGAGCGCTTCCCCTCGGCATCTCTCCCATGGTCGACTATGAGGAATCTTCGTTCAGCGTCGAGATCGGCGATCACTTCTCTCTCTACACCGACGGATTGCTCGAAGCGCGCAACCCGGCCGGCGAACTCTACAGCTTCGCGCGCCTTGAGAGGCTCTTCGCCACCCATCCCAGCGCCGCGCAGGCCACGCAGGCCGCCGTCAACTTCGGCCAGGATGACGACATTACCGTCCTTACGCTCACACGCCTGGCCATCGTCGAAGAAGCGCTCGCGATGAACTTTGCCTAGCCCGTAAGCAGGCCTCGACTCACCACTCCTTTTTCATTCGCCTCTTTACACTGCCCTCCCATCCTTCTTCCGGTTCGCCATTACGCCCGGTCCCGTCTCGAGGGTGCAGGCAGCAAGCAACTCGGCTCGAACGTTTTCACCCGCCCGGCATGTGACTTCGGTTTCCCGGATCGGTCTATCAAAAGCCCACATCTGCCGACATACACTCTATGGGATATCCGCGGCTGGTCCACGTTCCGGTGGACCACCTCCGCCGGTGCGGCATGGGCAGGCTGCCTCACGGTGGTGCGGGGTTCGAGGGGATGTGGCCGATGACTGAAGCGCCAGCTATGAGCGAAACGTGCCAGGTACCGTGGGCGCATCTCCGCCTGCCGCCATTTCCGCAGGTTGCGCTTCGTGTACTGCAACTGGTCGGCGATGAGAACATACAGTTGCACAAGCTCAGTGAATTAATCTCGTCTGACTCCGCTCTCGCCGGTGAAGTCCTCGGCATTGTGAATTCGCTCGTGTATGCGCCTCGTTTTCCCATCAGCAGCATTCTGCAGGCGATTGCGGTGATGGGCGCGAACCACCTGCAGGGTCTCTGCCTCACCGTCGGCATCAGGGGTTATATGGGCAAAACGCTCGCACATCCCTGCATGCGCGGGCTCTGGCGCCACAACCTTGCCTGCGCGGCAATCGCCGAACAACTTGCTCTGGCAGGATTCATGGATCGCGACACCGCATTCACCTGCGGCGTGATGCACGACATTGGCCGACTGGCCCTGGCAGTTGTGAGACCAAAGGAGTACATCGACCTGCTCGGAACATACAACGGCACATCCGGAAGCATCCTTGAGCGCGAGCGGGAATTATTCGGAAAAGACCACTGCGAAATCGGCAGAAAGCTTGTCGCCGACTGGCGGTTGCCCGAGGATCTTGAACCCGTTGTGGCCGAGCACCATGCTCCGAGGCAAGCGGCCGGTACCTGGAGCATGGCGGACCTCGTCAACGTAAGCTGCCGCATGGCCGATGCAGCCGGATTCTCTGCCTTTCCCTTTTGCCATACCGCTCCCTTCGCGGAGTTGCTCGAGGAACTTCCCGCTCGCGAGCGCAAGGTGTTTTACACCGAGATCGGGGCCCTGACCTTCGAAGTCTCCCGAAAGATCAGCGCCATTGAATCCATTTGATCGGCCATCGGCGAGATCTAATGCGAAGCAATCCGCACAGGCCCCCATGGATTCGGCAGATGTGAATCACGCTAGAGAGACGCCATGCGCGATGGAATCGAGGGGCACGGAAATTGACCTAAGCCGCGCGTGACGTGGAAAGCTGGCCGTTTTTAAGTGGACGGCCACACAAATTGTTACGCGCTCATCGATTCCTGCTCAAGCAACTGATACTGGCGTAGCGTCTTGCGCTTGTATTCCTTTACAAATGAATAGATAAAGCCGAGCTCCGCCAACCGCTGTCGCGCCGAATCGTACATCGCGAGCGCATCTTCGTATAACATTCCATCCTCGTGACTCGTCGAAGAGACCTTGTAATGAAACCGCTCCGAGCTTTCATCCCACTGCCCATGTTCCTCCATGAAGAGGTAAACTTTGCGTCCGCTCGCGGCGCGGGAAGTCAGAACCAGCACATAACATTCCGACAATCCCTTCACAGGCAGCTTTGTTCGATAGAATGTTTCGATCATGATTCGAATTGTACCCTAGCATCTGAAATCGCTTTTGTGACGTTCCTTGTCAGAAGTGTCTCCGGCGGGCTCAATTATCTGGGGAAATGTCACTGATCTGGGGTAGTTTGGTAGCAAGTATTGTGGTCGTTTGGGGAGGAATGGGATGCGCTCTTCGCGTCGAAAGTTTGTGGGAGGGGCAATGGCCTCTTGCGTCGCAGTTGTCGCTGGAAAAGGCCTGTGGGGGACTTCAGATCATTCACCGAACGGGATTGCAGCGGAGCATCCTGCCGATCCTGAGTTACGCGCCAACCTGCTCAGGATTGACCAGGTGATGAAATCGAGCGGAATCCAACATGATCCGGCCACGGGCCGCATTTACTTTTCAGGATATTCCTATAAGTCCCTGTATGACTGGGACTCCTACTTCGAGGGGATAGTTCAACTGGAACTCGGATGGCTCCCGGATTACATGATCAATGGAGTCAAGATCTTTCTTGATATGCAAAGAGACGACGGATTTATCCGGCGCGTGAATACCCCAGGACTAAGCGAAGAAGAGGGGGAGATGGTGAAGCCATTTCTGGCGCAAATCTCCGTGCTGATCAGCAGAAAGCTAGGCAATACGTATTGGTTGGATGATAACTACTATCAGCGGATGCATAAGTATCTGCTTCACTGGTTGACTAAGCTGACTAAGGACGATGGCGCTCTGTCGTACTGGAGATCCGCCCCTCATACGGGCATGGACACGCAGCACGAGAGGGCCGGGCACTGGAGAGCGGACTATGACAATGGTGTCGATCTGAATTGCTATCTATATCGGGATTGCCTTGCATTCGCTTTGCTGGCCGAAGCGAAAAAGAATCGTGCAGATGCCGCGTTCTTTCGGGCGGAAGCGGAAAAGAAGAAGAAAGCGATTCAGAAGCACTGCTGGGATGAGAAAGACGGCTTTTACTATGACGTCGACAACCGCTCCGGGCAACGGATTCTGGTTAAGTCGATCGCCGGCTTCGCTCCCCTGTGGGCTCGCATTGCAACTGAAGATCAGGCAACGCGACTCGTCCAGGAACACTTGACCAACACAAATGAGTTCTGGCGCAAGTTCCCGTTGTCATCGCTGGCAGCCACTGAGAAACATTACACAGAGAGCTATTTGCCTGACGATGTGAGGGGCTCACTGTGGCGTGCAAATACCTGGATCCCAACGAACTACTACGTCTTCCATGGATTGAATGCGTATGGTTATCACGAGATTGCAACACGTCTTGCGAACATCACTTACCAGATGGTCTTGAAGATTGGCGACCGCGAATATTATTCATCGGATTCTGCCGGAGGCTGTGGCCTGAACCCATTTTGGGGGTGGTCGCTCCTGGCATATTTCATGCCATGGGAGAATGAGAACAAACTCGATCCTACGGCTCTGCGGCTTTCTGACCCGATGGTGTACGCGCTCTGATACGAAGCGTGACCGAACAGCCTGGATGTCTAATGGCTCAAGCGTCGTGCATGGTGCGAAACGCTTGAAGCGATACCGGCCCCAGCAAACCTGATTCGAGTAGCGGGTCGTCTGGGTGGAATGGATTCCCTGTGATCCAGGTGAGTCGCTTTTCCTCGGGCAAATTGCTGTCTCCGATCAAGCGGTTGATCCAGAGGTTTGCAACCACGACTTCCAAGGCATTGCCGCGCAGCCGCAAAAGCCGCGCAGGAATAGACATACGCCATGGCGTGCACCAGACTACGCCGAGGTCGCGACCATTCAACTTGATTGAGGCAATGTTCGCGACACGGCCCAGCGAGAGGAAGAACCGGCGATTTGAATCGAGCGGATCGCAATCGAAGGTGGTCTTGTAGGTTGCCTTACCGGAGTAGTTCCTGACTCCAGGCTCGGGTCGCTTAGTCCAGTCCTGGAGTTGAGAGAAGACAATTCTTTGTGGGCCACCCCACTTCGGATCGAAGGCGACCTCCCAGGGCGCGGCGAGGGTCGTTACCGTCTCGAATTCAGGGAAGTTAGTGGCGCGCACCGTGGAGGGTCGTGAAGTCGTCTTGCGGAAGACAGCGAATCCGCTCTCCAATGGTTCCAGCCGAATGGGAATTTCGGTTTGGTCCTCGATTTGGCTGAACTCGGTTAGATCGCGGCGCTCTCCTGTAAGAGGATTCCACCATTCCGGCTGGCGGCCGGCCACGCGGAAGCGACAAGTTGCACGTTGCGCGTGTGCCTCACCATTCACGATGAAATAGAAATGCTCGCCTTCCTCGTGGCGATGAATAAAGCGAAACGCTGCATCCGATTCGAAATCGTCTTTGATGCCCATTTGCTCGAGTAACTCCGCAGTCGCGGCATAACTCGGATAGATATCATCTTGCTCGATCGAGGCGTCATTCAGATTCCACGGCGACACATCGAAGGGACCGAGCTCGTTTGCCGGGGATCCCGAGCCTTGTTCGGTGAAGGAACAGGTCCATTGGCGATCGGTGGCGATGACTTCATGCTTTCCATCGCGAAGGTGGACGTCGAGCGACGCGATCAAGCCGGATTTGCTTGACGCGTCTTTGGTTCTCTCGACTGACACGGTGAAGCGATTGGCGCCGGGGCGGATCAGACTCGAGATGTCGACGCGACGTACGCGTTGACTGGTGTTGCCAGCCATGATGAAGCGGCCGTTCAGAAACAGCTCGTAGCTCTTCTCCGCAGTGATCGCGATGACTGCAGTGTCGATCCTTGAAGTCACCTGGACTGTGAACTCCCTTGTGAAACAGAGACGGCGAGAGCCCGCATCGTCCTGCGCAGACCAGATCCACTTCGCCGGCGCCAAGGGATTCGCATGGCCGGCGTGCACGGCGCCAGCATCATAGATCACCCGCCCCTGGCCCACGCGGCGCTCGAGTTGCATCTCTCCTTGCGGCCATAGCTTAGCGGCCAGATCGCGAACCTGGCGGTCGCATTCGGGATAGTTCGACAAGCTTGGAGATTGCAGTGGGGGCGCACCTAACACGGTCGCGCCGTTCTCGACTAACTCGATCACCTTCTGAAGCAAGCGCGGAGTCATGGTCTTAACTCGTGGCAGTACCAGGAGCGAGTACGACATTCCGTCGGGAAAGACAATGCGTCCGTTTTTTGCGGAAGCTCGCGTGATAAGCGTCTCCGCGGCGCACCCATCGAAGTTATGGCCACGCCGATCGGCCATCAAGCCGGGCCGGAAAGCTGAACGGGGCGGAAAGAAGACATTGGGGGCACCCTCCGGCGTGAGATAGAGGATGTCGGACACGCAAAGGCCACGGCGCAGCAACTGCTGGCAGCGAGCGAGATAGAGATGATAGGCAGGCACGAAGTCCCACCATGTCTGTGTGCGCTCCCAATGCACGCCGTAGCCGCCATCGGGGCCCATGGTCATGCCGGGGAATCGGTCGAGCCAAGGCTGCGCCTGATAACGATGAATTACAAACTTGTTAATCCCCTGGCAGAAGGCCCAGTCGCCCTGCGCTTTCATCAAGGCGGGGTGCTGGCGTCCTCGCTCTTCCATCACAGCTGTAAACGACTCCGCGCCGATGACCTTGTGCCCTTGCGTGTGTCCAACTGAAACCCCCTCCGCAAGGCTGAAATCCGTCGGCGGATCATCATGAATCTTTGACCAGAACTCAGCCATCGGGACATCGGCTGTGGCACCGAGATCGAGGTCGGCAGAAGGATTCAGATCATAGGGTTCGAGCTGCAGTGAGAGCCCGTGGCGTTGGCCCCTCTCGCGAAGCCGGCCTGCCTGGTTTTCGCAGACGAGTTCGCTGGCGGTCTGGCGAATGTCCCAAAGAAAGCGTTCCGAGGCTTCGGGGGTATCCACTACGAAACCGGCAAACGTGGGCAGCATCGCGAGGGGATCATAACCGCGGCGGCGTTTGAACTCCTCGCGAAAACGAGGTGACCAGTTTTGCGAACTCATCTCCCAACTGTCGAAGTGAAGTGCTACAAGTCCGCGGCCGGGATGTTGAGGTGCTCCCGTCTTCTTGAGAAGCGGAGTGATATACGCATCGAAGTGCGCGTCCATCGCGGCGGCATCGAACTTGTCTGACTCCAGTCCGAGTCCGGGTTTTGGTGAGGGGCGCGTGGTTTGACCGGTGAGCGTGCGGCCAAAGCGCATGATCGTCCAATTGCCTGGCGGCACATTCCATGTGAGTTTTCCATCGGCCGCAAGTTTGCCGGCTAGATTCAGCACGTGGCGCGAAGCAACGCAGCGCTCGGCGGGGATCGCACCATCGGCGGGTTCGCTGGGCAAAAATGGGCGCACCCATGGGCGCGTGGTGAAAGGCCCGGGAATCTGCGAAGAGTAGGACCCCCGCGTGTAGAGTGCCTTCTCATCGATATCAGGAATTGAACCGCCTGCGGCAGGAGTGGGAAAGGCGAGCACAAACTCGTCGCGGTAAAACTCACGCCACAGTTTCAGCAGTTCGGGCGAGAGCGTGTCCACGCCGAAGAATGGGGTACGCGGCGGCGGCTGAGGAAGGACCGCATTGAATTCAGCCGGTCCTTGCACGGCAACTTTGCTGGCCACGAGGTGTTGCATCGACCTATCTGGCGCCACCCACGGACCGCCTGTGCCGCACCAGCCGGGGCCGGCCGCCAAGGCCATCTGCAAACCGAGCCGATCGGCCTGCTCGAAAGCATGACCGAGCAGCGTCTGCCAGGGCTCGCTCATGAACTCAATGGGACCCGGTTCAATCCCAATGCCCACTTCAAGAAAAATCGCGCCGCCGATGCCAGCCTGTTTCATCGCGGCGAGGTCAGCGTTCATGCCCTCGCGAGTGAGATGCCCATCCATGAAGTACCAGTAGACCCACGGGCGTGCATCGTCTGGAGGCTGGATGAACTCACTGACCACTCTGTCTGGATTGGTGGATTCGATCCCGAGAACTTCTTGCGGAAGGCCAATGGCCGCTACGCCAAGGGCCGCCGATTTCAGAACCTCGCGCCGGCTAATCTTTATCGCCACAATCAACCTCTGTTTACAGGTTCATCATCAGCTGGATTATTCTCTTCGTTGAATATTTCAACGGATCGAGTAGCAGCGCTATCGCAGAGCACGTGTTGCGCAGCCAAACCGCCGCCCGGTACAACTATATGCGCCTACATGCGACGCCGGGCAGTGGAAGACTGTTTCGTTTCACTGGAAACAGAATTACGGAGGAAAGTGATCAAATTTCATAGAGCGGCACCTTTCGGACTCATAGTGGCCACGACATTGTTTTGTGCCGAACCGGCTCTGATTCGACCCGGCGATGTGTGGCGCGATAATCGCGGCCAACAGATTCAGGCTCACGGTGGCGGAATTCTTCAGTGGAAGGGCGAGTACTACTGGTTTGGAGAAGACCGCTCCGTCGGTAACGATCCAGAGCGGCGCTACGTTGCCAGTTATTCATCCAAGGATCTTGTCCATTGGAAGTTTCTACGCCAGGTTGTGTCCCTTGCAGATCCAGAACACCTGGGGCCGAAATGGGTACTGGAGCGGCCAAAGGTTTTCCACAACGCGCGTACCGGCAAATTTGTGATGTACGCTCACCTGGACAATGAGAATTACAGTGTGGCCCGAGTGGCGGTGTTCGTGAGTGATCGCATTGACGGGAATTATCAATATGTAAGAAGTTTTCGGCCGCTCGGCCAGGAGAGCCGTGACATCGGCCAATTCATCGACGATGACGGTTCGGCGTACCTCATCTTTGAAGCGAGGCCGACTAAAGGCTTCTTCATTGCGAAGCTTTCCGACGACTATCTCAACGTGGATCAGAAGGTGAGTTTTATTCAGGCTCCGCTCGAGGGCGGCGCACTCGTAAAGTACAGCGGTCTCTATTACGCGATCGGCTCTCACATGACCGGATGGCGCCCGAACCCTAACGTGTATGCAACTGCACCTTCGCTGGGTGGTCCGTGGACGGAGTTCAAGGACATTGCTCCGCCGGAGAGGAATACGTATGGGGCGCAATCCACGATGTTGCTGAAGGTCGTCGGTTTCAGGAAGACAACGGTCATCTATATGGGAGACATCTGGCGCCCCAAAGCGTTGTGGGATTCTCGCTATCTATGGATGCCAGTAGAGATCGGCGGCGGGACCATGAGCCTGCCATCTCCCCAGGCTTGGAGTCTGAATGTCAAATCCGGCGAGGCTGCTCTCGGTCTCAGGCGGGCAGGTGAATGGCACCAACATCAGTGTGGGCGGCAACCCGGTTCAGGAGGCGGAATTCAACAATACCAATCGGGCGATTCCCACCCCGGAATCGATCAGTGAGTTTCGAGTGGAGAGCGGCGTCCTGACGGCCGATACGGGCGGTATTCGGGTGGCATCATCTCCATGCAAACCCAGGGCGGCACCAATGCCTACCATGGCCGCGCCTTCTTTTACATGCGCAGCCAGAACCTGAACAGCAATACCTGGACGGACAACAACATGCGCCAGGACTTCCGGCAAAAGAACTACGGCCTATGGCGCGCTCGATTCGAATACCGCTGATTGCAGTGGCCCATTGGCCGAACAATACACAGAGCAAGGCAGTTGCTGGATGCGTCCTCAGTTCCCCGGCAGCAGGATTCCTACGACTGCGACGGCCGGCCTCTCTGCCAAAGCCTTTGCAATCTGACAGTCCTAAGGAAGATTGGGGCTGGTCTTTGTCCGCACGGCGATCGTGTATACCATTGCCGCAGTTGGAACTGACAAAATCATGAAACACATGCGCGGAGAGAGTATGGCGGATTCGATGAAATCATGCGCCTTGCGGGCTGCATTTTGGGCGGTCTTCGGTCTCATTGTCGTTTTGCCTCCATGCGGACAAGCGAGTGGGGCGCGAAAGTCCGTCGTGTTGGCCACTTCTGATATTCGGTTGGAACTGGGCGCAGGAGAGAGCGCGCCAAAGCTGAGTCGGCTGGTGAACCCGAACGGTGCTGCGTGGAATAACGAGCTCGAAGAAAAGCTGCCCTCAACCATTGAGGTCGAAGGAGCGGAAACTCCCATCACCTGGCGCTTGAGGCCTGAGTTGGGCGCCGCTGATTCGCATCACGTGGTCTTTTTTTATGAGTCGGCGAAGCCGCATCTGCGACTTCGTTGGCAATGGGAGGCCCGAGCTGGATTTGGCCCTATCGAACATGTCATCACAATCGAAAACCTGGGCGGGCAAGAGATATGGCTCCCCATGGTTGACTCGCTTCTGCTCGCTTGGCATGAATCCGCTGGCGAGGAGTTACGCAACCTTTACGTCGAAAAAGGCGCCGATGCTCCATCGGCGCAGGGCACACACCTCGACACAGTCGGCGACGGTTATCGATGGACCGGCAAATCCTCAACCTATGCGCACCCCATGACGGGTGAGGCGCGCGAAATCATCCCTGCGGAATTTGTTACCGGGCAGGGCATGAGGAAGATGGCTGGTACGCCGGAATTGAATTCAGCGGTCGCACCTGCATTTCACTGCAACGCAGTGGCAGTAGTCTCAAGACGGTGTTGAGCCTCAATCCAGATCCGGGCCCATTCCGCACCCGCATCGAGCCTGGTGGCAGCTTTGATACGCCAACTGTATTTATGGGCGCGTTCGCCGGTGGCCCTGACGGCGCGGGAAACCAATTGCGGCCCTGGGTCCGCGCGGTGCTTGGCAATCCGCTGACATGGAAGGATCCGCACTATCCACTAACGGTGAACAACAGTTGGGGCAGCGGGATGGCAGTCGATGAGGTGCTGGCGCTGCGCATGATCGCACAGTCGAAGGAACTAGGCCTGGAAATGTTTCACGTAGATGCAGGGTGGTTCCGCGGAGTGGGCGATTGGTACCCCGATGCGCAGAAGTTCCCCCGCGGCCTCGCGTTTATTGCAGACGCGGCGCACAAAGAGGGCTTGCGTTTCGGCATTTGGGTGGACTGGACGCAGGCTGCCCTGGATTCCGGGCCGGGCGCGCTGAATGTCCGCGATCCCAAGGTGCGCGATTGGCTGGTCGCCGATGTGGGGCCGAATTGGAAGCCGGAGGAATTCAAAGGGCAGACTATCGATCTGGGAGTTCCCGCTGCCCGCGATTATTCCGCGAAAGAGGTCAAGCGCATTGTCGATGACTATCACCTTGACATGCTGGAGCACGATGGCTACCTCGTAGCTCAAGGCTGCGTTCATAAGGACCATCCTCACGCACCACCCAACCAGAGCACAATGCACGTGGTCCACGATTCGGGTTTCGACTTTGTGCTGGATTCCAACTCGACAGACGTGAGCTACCACGCGGTCCGCGCCTACTACGGCATCTATGAACAAACACGCCGCGAACACCCGGGCCTGCTGTTCGAGATATGCAATGACGGCGGCCGAATGGTAGATTTCGGCTCGGCGGCGCATGGGGACTACTTCTCGATCACCGACAGCTACGATCCCCTGTCAAACCGTCGCGCTTTCTACGACGCCAGCCATCTGTTGCCGCCCGCCATGCTGGAAAGCTACGTGGAGAAGTGGCCGACGCCCCGGCCGGGAAACTTTCTCTACATGTTGCGCAGTGGGATGATGGGATGGGTAACGATCATGACGGATACGACAGCCTGGACTGCTCAGCAGCATGAAGCCGCGCGCAAGGCTATTGCGCTTTACAAGCAGGAACTGCGCCCGCTCATTCGCGACGCGCTGCTATATCACATTTCTTCGAGACCGGATGGCGTGCGCTGGGATGGCATGGAGTATTGGGACCCGGCACGGGGCCTGGGCGTTGTGTTCGCCTTTCGGGGGACAACTCCAGACGAGACCGAGCATCGCTTCGTGCTTGCTGGGCTGAACGCCGCAAAGCGCTATCGACTCCATTTCCAGGATGGAAGCGCGCCGGATCAGGAGGCAACCGGCAGCGACTTGATGGGAACGGGGCTTGAAGTCCATTTACAAGATCCCTTGAGTTCAGAACTGGTGTTTCTGGAAGATTCAGCCTCACAGCGGAGTTCAGTTGAGCCGGGTGTGGCTCGGGGAAACCGGAATGAGAGATGAATTTGCTGGTTTGGTTGCCCTTGTAACCGGGGCTGCACAGGGCATTGGGCGCGCGATAGCCTCCGAGTTACATGCGCAAGGCGCACGCTTGTTCCTGGTGGATTGCAATGCTGCAGGAGTCGCCGCCGCGGCGGAGTCATTGCGCACTCCGGATGGCCCAGGTGTGAACTTCGTGGTTACAGATTTGGCAGATCCCGAGGCCATCCAGAAGTTGACGGCGAAGGTGGCGGCATTCGAATCCAAAGTCGATATTCTGGTAAACAACGCGGGCATCGAGCACGATATGCCCTTTGAAAAAATCACTGCCGGTTTGTTTGATCGAGTCATTGCGGTGAATCTGCGAGCTCCCCTGCTGGTCTGCCAGGCCTTGGCACCGCTTTTCCTGAATCTGGCGGCGCCATAGTCAACATCAGTTCCATTCATGCTGAGCATGCATTCCCTAACGCCATCTCCTATGCCTGTTCAAAGGCTGGAATGCTGGCGCTGACCCGTAACCTGGCGCTCGAACTCGCGCCCCGTCATATTCGCGTCAATGCAGTCTGTCCGGGATACATCGATACGCCCATGTGGGAGGAGTGGCTGCGCACAACGAGCGATCCGGACGCGCTCGCGCGCCAGACGGAAGCACTGCATCCCCTCGGGAGGCGCGGAATACCGGGCGACGTTGCTTCGGCGACGGCCTATCTGGCAAGCCCACAGGCAGCGTGGGTTACGGGCACCTGCCTGGTGGTAGACGGAGGCCTGACGATTCGCACTCATCCTTGAGAAAGCTCTTTTGGCGGTGAAAGGTCGTTTGGGCGGGAAGATGTTCGCCTGAATTTCAATAGACTTGACGATAAAAGAATAGTTGACGTCGATTTTCCAGTATTCGAGCCTCTGTTCCCACGCATAGAATTGCTCCGCCAACCCAACATGCTCAGAGGCGGCCAGCTATGAAAAGAAAATTGTGGGTGAGACGCCGCGCCTGGTTCGGGAAATAGGGCCGGAAAAAGCGACGATTCAGAGACTGGCGCTGGACCTGAAACTTTCGGCAGGGCATCTGGGCTGCGTATACAGCCGAACGACCGGGCACACGCTGGAGGAATACCTCATCCGGCAAAAGCTGGAGATGAGCAAGCGGCTCCTTCTCGATCCGAGGCTAAATGTGGCCGAAGTGGCTGACCGCTGCGGCTTTTGCAATCCGGCCTATTTTGCTTCAGTCTTCAAGAAGTACATGCACTGTACCCCGCGCGCTTTTGCGAGCCAGCCCCAGCGCTGGGGTGCTTTCGAATCCAGCGCGCAGGTTCCAGACGCGCTGCTGGCCAGATAAGGAATCGTGAGTCCTATTGCCGATATCGATAGCGCTCGATCGTCTCTTCGTTGAGCGTGATGCCGAGGCCAGTTCCTTGCGGCGTGAGGACGCAGCCATCGCCTTCCACGGGGAAGTGCTCGCGCGTGGTGTGCCAGCGTAGCGGCGAATGGCTCAGCGAGAACTCCAGCGGTTCCGCGTTCGGTTGCGCGGCCAGGAAGTGAAGATTGGCGGCAATCTCGATATTGGTCTTGTAGCCGTGAGTGATTACGCGCTTGTCGCGGGCGTAGGCTGCCGCCGCCACTTGCAGGATGCCGGTGAATCCGCCCACTTGCGAGATATCCGGCTGGCAGATGCTGGCGCCGCCGGAGTCCATCATTTCGATGAACTCGCGTACGTGAGTCAAACCCAGGTCGCCCACGCCGATCGGTAATCCGTGACGGCTCATCTCCAGATGACCCTCCACATCATCCAGGGGGAGCGGCGCTTCAAGAAACCAGATACCAACCGCGCGAAAGATGGGAAACAGGCGCAACCCTTCCGCCGCGGTGCGGTACGAGAGCGCCGCATCAATGATCAAATGGGCCTGGTCGCCAGCCTGATCGCGGGCTGCCTCGAGCAGTTTCCCCGTCAATGCAATGTCTTCCAGCCACCATGGGTCAGCGGCGAATTTGAAGTTGCGCAGGTTCTTGGCTTGTCCCTCCGCAACCTGGGCGCGCACTTCGTCGGGCGTTCGCGCCATGGGATAGATGGTGCCGTACGCCGGCAACCGGTCGCGTTTTGCGCCTCCCAATAATTCGTGGACCGGCTTGCCCTCAATCTTGCCTCGAAGATCCCAGAGCGCCAGATCCACGCCGCCAATGGCATGCATGGCCAAGCCGCAGCGTCCCACATAGTCAGTGGACTCATACATGCGATGCCAGAGTTCGGCGGGATCGCTAGGATCGGCGCCCACAAGGACGGCAGAAAGAGACCGCGCGTGATTGTGCGCCGAGGGGCCGCGAACTATGGCCTGAATGGCCGGTGCCATCGATTCGGTTTCGCCAATGCCGGTAAGCCCGCTGTCAGTATGGACAACCAGCACGCAGTCATCGTAGGAACCGTCGAATAACTCGATCAGCGGATCCTCCGCACGTAAATGGATGGCTTCAACGGCAGTTATTTTCATCGCGAGCTCCCCTGTCGACGGGCTGATCATAAAGCGCCGCCGCCCCTGGGCGTAATACGAGAACGGCCAGAACGAAAGAATGAACCGAAAAACAGGCGCCGCGGGCCAACCCAGCCATTGCTCCATAGTCCGCGAGGCCGGTATGCTCGGCGAAGAACTCTGAAGGCGGGCGCGTGAAGGAAAAGGTCGGGTTGGGAAAGCTGCCTGCGTGGCTATTTTGGTCCCTGGCAACCATCGTGCTATGGGGTACCTGGGGTCTGGTTTCGAAGATCGCCTCGGCTGGTGTGGATGCCTATGTGAACCAGTTGCTCTACACGGTGGGACTGGCGCCGCTGCTGGTCTTCGTTGCCTGGACTGTGCATCGGGAGCGTCCAACTGAGGAACGAAGTGGCCGCGCGGCCGGCATTTTCTGGGCTTTCCTGACCGGCATTCTGGGCGGTGTGGGGAACATCGCCTTCTTCGAAGCGATGGTCAAGGGGGGCAAGGCATCGGTAGTTGCGCCCGTGACGGCGCTGTTTCCCATGATCACGGTGGTCTTGGCACTTTTGTTTCTAAAAGAACGGCTGGGCCGCACGCAGTGGGTCGGGCTGGCCCTTGCCTTCGTCGCCATTTATCTGCTGAGCGCTTGATTCGCGAGAGAGGACAGGATGCACATCTGGCTTGGATTTGCCTTACTTGCTCTTGTGCTCTGGGGCATCACCGGGGTAACCCAGAAGCTGTCAACGAACCGCATCTCAAGTGCTCGCTCATTTCTGTGGTTCTGCTGGGCCATGGTTGCTTTGTCGTTGGCGGTGCTGGGCCTGGCGCGGCCCCATTGGGGATTGGGCGCCATGGTTGTGCTCTGCTCCCTGGCAGGGGGAGCACTGAACGGGTTGGGCGCATGGACCAGCTTTCGCGCTCTCGAATCCGGCGGCAAAGCCTCCATCGTCATCTCGCTCATTTCGCTGTATCCGCTGTTGACGGTTTTGCTCGCTGTGGTTCTGCTGGGCGAGCGACTCAGCGTAATGCAAATAACCGGCGCTCTTGTCGCCATTGCGGCCGCGATTTTGTTGTCCCTTGAAGGAGCGCCGAGGACGGAGGTTTGAAGTTGGCAGTCGAGGAGGCCCGCTAGTTCTCTTTCCCCGGGAGGATGAGTCCGTCTTCTTCGACTCCGCCGATCGACTTGAGCCCTTCCTGCACTGAAAACTGCACAGTCGTCTCGAGGCTTTCTCCAGGAGCAAGGCGGCGTGCCCGGCCGCTGTCGATCATCGACAGCATTCGGAACGGGTAACCCGTGGCGGGCTCGAGGACCGCAACATTCAGGTCACGCCAGCCGCCATGGGTGGCAAACAGCCAGCAACTGGGAAAGACACCCGCATCGAAGCGTAGTGCCGCGGCCAGCCCGCTGCCTTGGTTGGTGACACCGCACCAGCCCGAAGCCAGACCCGTGCCGTAGAAAAAATGCACGGCGCGCGATGATATGTCGGGAACCTGGCGCAAATCCACTACAGTGCCATTCACCGTCGCGTGCGGCCGGAGGAAGACAGGCGGCGCTCCCTCCAGGGTTCCGGGAAATTCCGGTTCAAGCAAGACCGACATGGAGGAAAATCAATGCGATGTTCTGACGAGACGGCAAAGGCCGGGTGCAGCTTCCAAAGGAAGGGTACCGTGCTTGAGCCCCGGTTAGTCAGGCGATATCGGACTTCCATGATCGCGCTTTGAGGCCGCAGCAACAGAGTCCTTTCCGCCAGAAAATTGGTGATGGGCGTGCTGAAGCTCAGATACACACCAACTGAGCTTTCATTCTGAATGGATTCTGCCTGCCATTCGCCGGTCCACAACTCACCGTGATCGGGAAGGGCAGAACCATCTAATGTAGTGGCTTCGTCATTGGGAAATAGTTCATCCCAACCGCCGCTCCAGTTGTCGTCATAGGAAGCGTGCAGGGGTTGGCGCGTAGGACAAATGCCAGGGCTGTTCCACAATAGCTTCGCGTCCAGGGGCTTATAAGTGATCTGCCAAATGCTTGCCCCAGCCTCAGGCAATATTTCCACGCGCAGGCAGCGATTCTCGAGCAGGATCGAGCGGAGCCCCTGCGGCGTTTTTCTGGTTGAGACCGTTAGATCATTCATCTTTTCGCCGAAGGCCACTTCCAGAGTAGTGGGAACAAACCAAGTCGCTTGGGAGAAAAACGGTTGAAATCTGGAGGATTGGTATGTTTATTGGCTCACCAGAGATACGGCTGCTACAGCGATCTGATTAGAGGCGCAATCGGATCCGCCAGCGAGTCAGCAGACCGGCGACGGCCAGAATGAATGCCGTGAATACAGCGCATCGTATCGCTCCCGGCAATCCGTAATTAAAGTGCGTGTCGAAATAGTAGATGCATGCCGCGGTGAGAATGTAAGACCAGAAGTCCGGTAGCAGATAGGTCGTCAACGTATTGGAACCTGCGGGACGGGCAAAAAAGGCCCACCCGGTCTTCTTCTTGACATCGCAGATCCAATAGAGCGCGGTGAACAACAGAACAGCAGCGCCAATGCTATAAAGGCTCCAGGTGGGCATCGCGCTGATCTTGGAGATGCCGAGCGGGGCGAGAAGCCAGCCCGCTATCAGTGACAAGATGCCGAAGGACAGGCCGAGAAATGCCTTCTGGCGAATCGTTTGCCAGCGATGAGCCCCGAGAAAGATGACGGAGGTGACGATGCCAGCGAGGGTGATTCCCGCCATCGCTCCGTTGCTGAATGGCCAAACATGGTGCGGAAGTGCCGGGTGAAGAGTAATCCACCTTGCGCCGGACATGGCATTCAACGCCATCATCGCGACGAACCACGCCACCGGAGCCCAGAGCCAGCGGCGCGTCGGGATGTAGACGATGGCAACGGCAAGGTATGTATAGCCGATAATGCCGAGAATGTCCGGGTAAGAATGTCGATCCATGAGGTGTGTTCCGGATTCGGAGCGTGGCGGAAGGTCGCGAACATGGCGACGACCGGGACAACGCCAAAGATGCGCAGCCCGAGGATCAGTTTGGCATGGCGACTGGACTCGCCATAGTCATTGAGGAAAAGAGCGGGCCAGTGAGGGCGAGGATCGCCCACACCGCGGGGGTGAGAATCATCCGCAACGCATCGCCGTCATCGGCGTTGGCCAGAATAAGTCCAAGGGTCATCAGGCTTGCGGTGCGAAGCGCAACATGCATCCAGAGCGCGGGGAGTGATGGGTTCCGCTTGAGCCGGCTTGCGATCGCGAGCGGCATTGACAGACCGACAATGAACAGGAAGAAGGGGAAGACCATATCGACATAGGTCATGGCGTCGACGTTGGCCTTCATGTGGTAATTCCACCACGGGAGCCCTTTGACCCCGGCCAATTCATTGACGAAGATCATCAGTGTCATGGTGAGGCCGCGGAAGATATCGATCGACGCCAGACGCGCGGTGGTTGACCGTCCTGCGATCGCGACAAATGGCGCATTTGCCGTAGTGGTCATTTGATCCCGCCTTGCGAGATGAGACTCTTTTTGAGTCCGTCATTAACTGCGTTGAGCAGCGCTCCGGTGGCGTCGCTCTCATAGTCCCAGAACATGATGCCCCTGAGATTATGAGATCGCACGTACTTGCATTTCAGCGCGAGCGACTCCGGGTCGTCATAAGAGAAGAAGATTTGTTTCTCCACATTGTAAAGATACGGAGCCGAAGAGATGGGGTCCCAGTAGCGGATGAAGCCGTTATTCAGCATGGCCTCAGGCCCATCGCCGTAGGAGGCGTTGCCATGAGGAATTTCTTTCCCAGGTTGAAACAGCCCGTCGTTCGTAGCGGGCACCTGCCCCCACACATGCCCATAAAAGGGTACGCCGAGCACGATCTTCGCGGCAGGCACGCCGGCCTTCTCATACTCCTGAATCGAATTGTCATCGGAGATCTTTTTGGGGTCAGCCGGATTTGTGTAGAGGGGCGCGTGGTGGCCAGTCATTGCATCGGAGTCTGGTTCGTAGTAGTCGTAGGCCATCAGGTTGACCGTGTCGACATACTTTTTCACTCTTTTCATCTCGGTATGGGAGAGAAACTTGGATGACGCGCCGGTCGCGACGGTGAGGTAAAGCGGGCGGTGAAGCTGCTTCTCCAACTTGTTGAACCGCGAACGCAATTCTTTCAGCAGTCGCGTGTAATTCTGTTTGTCTTCGGCACGAAAATGATTCTCTGCGCCGGGCATTCCCGGGTATTCCCAGTCGATATCCAACCCATCGAGTTGTTGGCGGCCTACAAAATCGACAACGCTCGCGATAAAAAGGGCCCGGCTCTGGCTGGTCCGAGACATGTCGGAAAATGCGCCCGACCAGAGCCAACCGCCGACGCTGATGAGCACTGTTAAAGAGGGGTCTTCCCGTTTCAGCGCGACGAGCGATGCCAGATTCTGATCGTCGTGGGCGAAGCCGTTGACGATGCGGCCATCCTTGATGTTGGCGAAGGCATAGTTGATGCGGGTCAGTTTCTGCGCTGCTATTTCCCCCGGGCGAATTGGATTGTCTCTGGGGAAGACATAGGCAACGATCACTGGGCTGGAGGTGGCTGCTCCTGCGTACAATTCAGGGCAACCGCAAAGGCAAGCGAGAGCAAGCGCGCATGCACTCAACAGAGGGCGGGATTTCGCTTCGATAATTTGGCGCGCAACCACTCTCTCCCCCACCTTCAGCAAGGTACACCTTTCCTGCTGTCTCTCCAAGATGTCTCATGTGATTCCAGGGAAGGAGCCGGGAGCGGTTAAAGAATCGGCAGTTTGGCTGAGGATGGGGGTATATTGTCAGATAACTTGATTTCGATCACTGATTGAAATCCGGTTTCGCTCAAATGAAGGGATTGTACACGGGCGGTAACTGGGCTCGAGGCAGCTTCAAAAAAAAGAAGGGCCGTGTACCAGGAGACCCTGCCGTTTGGATTGCTTTGGACTTGGAGGGGCGTGATGAGAAGCTTTTTTACCGGGCAGGAACAGAAGTGCCTGTCGCAATCTTGCTGGTTGCTGTTGCTCGCATTCCTGTTCGCAATGCCGGCGGCAGTGTTTGGTCAAGGCTATTTTGGGACCGTAACCGGTGTGCTGACTGACCCGACAGGAGCCGTGATACCAGGGGCCAGGGTAACCCTGACCGATCAGGAAAAAGGCTACACGTTCAATGCGACTTCGGACGGCGACGGCCGCTATCTCTACCGTTCCATTCCTCCGGGTGTCTATTCGGTAACGGCGGAGATGCCGGGCTTCGCGAAAACGGTGCGCACTGGTATTCGGGTGGACGTGAACCAGAATGCGACGGCCAACCTGAGTCTCAAAGTGTCCAGTTCTTCGCAGAGCGTCGTGGTGAATGCGCAAACGCAGGTGCTCGACGCACAAGACGCAACCACCGGCTTAGTGGTCGACAGGAAATTCATAAACGATCTGCCGCTAGTAGACCGCTATGTAATGGACCTGACCCTGCTGACGCCGGGTGTGACCGAAGCGGACGATCAGTGCTCCGTCGGCTGCACGGGCACCAATTTTGTCTCCAACGGCAGCCGCAATTCCACCTCCGACGTACTGATCGATGGCGCAACGGTCACGAACTATGAGCCCAACGGCGGGGTCACGCAGATCACCTATACCCCGTCACCTGAGGCGGTTGACGAGTTCCGCGTTGAGCAATCGAATTTCAGCGCGGAGTATGGATTTTCCGGCGCTTCGGTGGTCAACATGATTACGCGCTCCGGAACGAACGCATTCCATGGCAGCGCTTATGACTTCATCCGCAACACCATCACCGATGCCAATAACTGGTTCAACAATCTGAATGGAATCCCGATTCCGCCGGTGCATCGTAACAACTTTGGCGGGACCGTCGGGGGACCCATCTTCAGGAACAAGACGTTCTTCTTCTTTGACTACGACGCCACGCGGCAAAGCTCCATGGCCACTTATCAGGCCGGGGTACCCACCGACGCCGAGCGCAACAACGGCGACTTTGGAGAAGTGTGCACTGCACAGGGTGGAACATTCGACGACACGGGCTTGTGCACCGTTGCGGCAGGACAGATCTGGGATCCATACTCCGGGGTGTATCAAGCTTCAGCCTCTGATGGTTCCGGGGGCGCCGGAGCCTATCGGAGCACGTTCATTCCCTATAACAATGTCGGCGCCTACGCCAGCTCTGGAAACCCTAATCTCGCCGGGACGCCATACCAGTTGTCGGGAGCCGCCGGCGACCTGATCGACCCCATAGCTCAGGCGATGATGAAATTGTTCCCCGAGCCGACGCCGAACATGACGAATCCAACCATCTATGATAACTGGATTGCGTCCGGGGCCAGCAGATACCCCAACGACCAATTCGACATCAAGATCGACCATCGATTCAACGAGAACAACTTGATGAGCGCGAAGTACTCACAGGAGTGGAACAGCGCCGTCCCGTATAACTGCTTCGGTAACTTCGCCGACCCCTGTGCCGGCGGTCCTAACAAGGGCACGGCTCACCTGTTCACGATTAACGATGAACATACCTTCACCAAGACGCTGCTGCTGACCACGACGCTTGGTTTCACCAGGGGCGCGGAAGAGATCCTGGCCTACAACGGGGCCGGCGGGGTCACCGATCCGGTCAACAAACTCGGGTTTCCCTCCTATCTGAACTCGAACGGATTTAAAGGTGTCCCATCCATGTTTATCGATCAGGGCGCTTACTATTCCGCCGGCTACACCACTATTGGCGGCGACCCTTACGGCAATTACAGGCAGGGTCAGGATACGGGGCAGCTCACGGTCGCTCTGAACAAAGTGCTTGGCGATCATGAAATGAAAATCGGCTTCGAAGCCCGTCAGCACCAGATGAACTACATTCAGACCAATGCGCCGAATGGCATCTTCAACTTCGATCATCTCGGCAATTCGCAATGTCCTAACGACTTTGCCGATTGTGGCGGAGACGGTATGGCATCTTTCATGATGGGCCAGATGGCGAACGATGCAAACGGCAGCACCTTCTATGAAATCCAGGACCGGCCGGCCACCGAAGACCACCAGTATGCCTGGTTTGCGCAGGAAAACTGGAAGGTGAATCACCGACTCACCTTGAACATCGGTCTGCGCTACGACGTTTCCATACCCAGGACCGATCGTTTCAACCGCCAGAACTGGCTGGATCTGAACACGCCATTTCCGGTCACAGTTCCAGGGCTGACCTTGACGGGAGGCGAAGTGTTCGCGAGTTCCAAACAGCGCCGGATTGTGAACGGCGACTGGAAAGATATTCAGCCGCGCTTTGGCTTTGCCTACCTGCTCGATCCCAGAACTGTGATTCGTGGTGGATACGGCATCTATTATTCGCAGCCACGGTCAGGCGCAACGGGCGTCGCACCCTATGGTGCGCAGGGGTTTAATCAGTACACCAACGCCATCACGACATACAACAACGATGGCGCAACCCCTTATTTGCGCTTGAGCGACCCATTCCCCAATGGATTGATCCAGCCGCCGGGCAACTCTCTCGGCTTGATGAATGACTATGGCTACGCCGCAAATGGACCGCTACGCAACGTGACGAACACTCCCTATGAGCAGAGTTGGAGCTTCGGGATCGAGTTTCAGCTCCTGCCAAGATTCTGACTAACATCATGTACGTAGGGAAGAAGGGAACCCATCTCTATTATTCCGGCGACAATTACATTAATCATCTAGGACCTGAGGTGGAGGGTTACTCTGCCGATCAGATCAACGACCTGACCACCATGGTGGACAATCCTTTCTACGGGATTAACACTGACTCGGGCAGCATCCTTTCGGAGCAGCAGATACCGCAGTACATGCTGCAGATTCCCTATCCCCAATTTCCCGGAGGCGTCACAATCGAACCGCCCCCGATCGCCACATCGGAATATCACGCCATGCAACTGACCGCGGAGAAGCGCTATTCCAACGGCCTGCAGTTTCTGGCCAGCTTTGTGTGGTCGAAGTCAATGGACGATGCCTCGGCCCCGGACGACAACACCACGTGGCTGGGCAGCTTCACGAGTCTCGTTGACCCCAACAAACCGTGGCTGGAACGGAGTCTGTCCACCTTTGACATTCCCTTCGTCTACCAATTCAGTTACACCTACGATCTGCCTTTCGGGCGTGGCAAGGCTTTCATGAGCCACATGCCGGCGGCCCTGGATGCGATTCTGGGCGGATGGAAGACCAACGGCGTCTGGCGGATCTCCTATGGCCGGCCGATTACCCTTTCCACCTACGACGGCACGTCGTTACCCACCTATGGAGCACAGCGGCCCAACATCGTCGGGACACCGAGGCGCACCAAGGGGTCCGACTCCACTTGGATCAATAACTACTTCGCGAATCCTGAGGTTTTCCAGTTACCGCCCATCTACACATTCGGCAATGCTCCCCGAGCTACCGGAATGGTCCGGACACCGACGTCCTTCAATACCAACATGTCGGTGGAGAAAGAATTTTCGCTGGCGAAATTGCGTGAAGGGATGAATTTTGAGCTCCGCCTCGAAGCCGAAAATGCACTCAACCATCCTGTCTTCGGAACACCGGATACGTCCGTTGACGACCCTAACTTCGGGGTGATCAATTACACATCCAACACCCCTCGTCAGGTCCAACTCGGAGGAAAGGTGACTTTCTAAGAATGTGCGCGGAGTACTCTTCTCATTGGACTAGGACGCGCTCTTCATTGAACGAGTTTGTCGGATGCAATGGGGGTGGCGGCAGCACACGCCGGGATTGCTTTCGCTGAGGCCGCCGGCGAGAGGCTGCTGGAATCGAACCGGTGATTCAGGAGTCAACTCGCTCCGGCTCCCATTCATCTTGGCGGTTGCGATCGATCTGGTCTTCGCGATCCTCTCGCTCTTCCTGCTCGCCGCGCTTCTCACGTTCCTCGCGTTCTTCGCGACCATCACTCATAACCGTCTCCTTCAGTAGGTATGGGATCGATTTTCACCTTCTTGAAATGATCAGGCAAGATTGCTATACAGATTCAATAGCACGCATAAGGTCGAACTTCTGCCCCCCGGAAGGGAGTGCGGGGGCGTAATTAGCGAAAGCATTTATTTCAAATCTGAATATTAATCGCGCGAAATGCCTGATCTATTGCTACTATTCTTTCAGAAGCTTACTTTCTGGAGGATATGCAAATCGTCGATGGATTTCGACGACCGCCTGTCGCAATCAGGCAGGCCTTCGATGCGGGTTTTTCACGCCGTATGTGCATTTGACTGAAACGTGTGAGCGGGCTGCCTATGGGACCATCAGCGGCATCATCATCACTTCGATGGCTGATGATCTGGTTGGCATTCTTTGCCACGCTTATCAACTATCTTGATCGTCAGGCACTCTCCGTGACGGCACCCATCCTGAAAGCACAGTTTCACTTGAGCAGCATCGATTATTCGCGAGTGCTGTTCGCCTTCATGTTGGCCTACACCATCATGAACGGACTCTCCGGACTGCTGATTGACAGGTGTGGAACCAGGATCGGCTACGGTTTGTTTGTCGGGTGGTGGTCGGTCTCGGCCATGTTGCACGTATTTACCCGAGGAGTGTGGTCGCTGGGCATTTTTTTCGTTTTCTGCTAGGCATCGGCGAGGCCGGAAACTGGCCGGGCGCCGTGAAGGTGGTCACAGAATGGTTTCCCTCTGAAGAGCGCTCGCTGGCTTCGGGTGTCTTCAACAGTGGTTCATCGGTTGGTGCCATTCTTGCTCCGCCCATCATTGCCGGCCTGGTTCTGAAATTCGGCTGGCAATCGGCCTTTGTTGTCGTGGGCAGTTTTGGCTTTATCTGGCTGCTTGCGTGGAGTGTTCTCTACCGTTCTCCCGCGAGGAAGATTGCCGGCCCAGCAGCGCCACCTTTGCCGCTTGGTTTGCTTCTTCGCTCGCGATTCGTCTGGACTTTTACGCTCTCCAAGATTTTCTTTGATCCGGTCTGGTATTTCTACACCTTCTGGTTCCCCGAATACCTCTTTGACGCGAGACACTTTAACATTGCGGCCATCGGACGCTATGCCTGGATCCCTTTCTTCGTCGCCGGTCTCGGCAGCGTATGCGGCGGCCTGATCGCGAAGGGATTCCTGAATGCAAAAGTATCAGCCGGCGGCGCGCGCAAGGCGGCGGTCACCGTTGCCGCGGCAATGATGATGGCGGCGATTCCCGCAGTGCACGTGCGCGGGTCGGCATTTTCGATTGGGCTCGTCTCCGTCGCCATGGCCGGCTACACGGCGGCACTTGCCAACATGCTGGCCATGCCCGCAGATGTGCTTCCCAGCGGCGCAGCTACGATTTACGGGCTGGCAAGCATGGGATCGGGATTCGGAGGCATGGTCTTCGCGCTCCTCACTGGATGGCTCGTGGATCGCTATTCGTATGTGCCGGTCTTCTGGCTGTTTGGTCTTATCCCTCTGATTGGTGTTGCGATTCTGTGGGTTTTTATGGGCTCGCTCGAGCCCGAATCTCAATTTCTCAAGGAGTCAACAGCTATTTCGTTATGACAAGCGACCGTCCATTCCAAAACATGACAGCCCTCGTCACCGGCGCCAGCAGCGGCATCGGTGAAGCGGCGTCGCTTGCGCTTGCCCGCCACGGCGCCAATGTTCTGATTCATTACAACGCAAAGCGCAGCGAGGCTGAGGCCGTGCGCGAGAAGGTTCAGCAGCATCGCGTCTCGGCGGAGTTGGTTCAGGCGGATCTCGCCACCGCGGAAGGGACGCAGGCGTTGTCCAGATTTGCCCGCGATCGTGAAATCGACATCCTCGTCAATAACGCCGGATCGTTGATAGCAAGAACAAGGGTGTTGGACTTTACGCCGGAGCTTTGGGAAAAAGTCATGATGCTCAACCTGACGAGCGCGTTTTTTGTTTCCCAGGCGGTGCTGAAAGGAATGGCGGCGCGCAAACGCGGGTTCATTGTGAACGTCTCGTCGGTCGCCGCGCGTTTCGGTGGGGGCTTGGGAGCGCTGGCCTATGCTACCGCCAAGGGCGGAATGTCCACCATGACCAAGGGGCTGGCGCGCGAGTTCGCGCCTCTCAATATTCGAATCAATGCAGTTTCACCAGGCACGGTCGACACAAACTATCACCGGTCCTTCTCTACCTCCGAGGGGTTGGATCGAGTCCGCGCGGCGACGCCCGTGGGAAGGCTCGGTACTCCAGACGAAATTGCGGATGCAATCTTGTTCCTTTGCACGGATCAGGCCAGCTTCATTCATGGGCAGGTGATCGAGGTGAACGGCGGCTTTCTGATGGCTTGAGGGGAGCGTCGCCTCACACCCAATTCATTGACTTGCGAAATATCACCGTCAGACATGTGAACCATGGCTATTGATGTCCTCACGCAACCCGGCACTGCACCGCGCCTGCGAAGAGTCCTGACGCTTTGGGACCTGATCTTTTATGGTCTGATCCTGATCCAGCCCACGGCTCCTATTCCTCTGTTTGGCGTTGCGCAAAAACTCTCCAACGGACACACCGTCACGACCATTCTGATCGCCATGCTGGCGATGATGATCACAGCCTTCAGCTATGGCCGCATGGCAAGCGTCTATCCGTCGGCGGGTTCGGCATACACTTACGTAGGCAAGACGATCAGCCCGCATGTGGGATTTCTCATCGGATGGGCCATGCTGCTGGACTACATCCTGCAGCCCCTGCTCTGTACTATTTGGGTCGCTGCGGCAATTCATAGCCGCTACGCTCCCCAACTGCCATATCCCGTTGCCGCGATCCTGGTCGGAGCTTTCATCACCGCATTCAATCTGCGGGGCATCAAAGTCGTCCGCTCGCGCGAACAAGATCATGCTGGCCGCGATGAGTGTCATCATCGTGGCATTCCTTTGGCTGGCCGTGCGTTATCTTTTCCGAATGGGCGGTTGGAGCGCGCTCTTTTCAACCCAGCCGTTCTACGACCCGAGGACATTCAACGGTCACCAGATCTGGATGGTCACATCGTTTGCCGCACTGACCTACATCGGTTTCGACGGAATCACGACGCTGTCAGAAGATGTGAAGGACCCCAAGCGCAATGTCCTTCTCGCCACCGTACTTGTGTGTCTCTTCACCGGCATCTTCAGCGGAGTGGAGGTATACCTGGGTCAACGAGTCTGGCCTGACTGGCATAGCTTCATCAACCTCGAGACGGCGTTCATGGATGTTTGCCAGCGTGTCGGCGGAATGCCGCTGTTTCAAGCTATGGAGCAATCCTTGTTCTGGCCGCGATCGGAAGCGGGCTTACAGGAGGTCTCGGCGCGGCGCGCCTGCTCTTTGGAATGGGCCGCGATGGCGTGCTGCCGAAAAGGTTCTTTGCCCACCTCAGCAGCGGAAGCAGCACCCCGACCTATAACATCATCCTCATTGGACTTATCGCCGTGAGTGGCGCAATCGGACTTAACTATGTGGGCAATGCCTACGAGCACGCCGGAGAGTTGCTGAACTTCGGGGCATTTCTCGCCTTCATGGGAGTGAACTTTTCTACGTTTTGGCACTTCAGTATCGTCATGCGTGCCGAACGAAAAAAGAAATCTCCTCGGTGACATGATCCTGCCTCTTGTCGGATTTGCATTCTGCGCGCTGATCTGGTGGAACCTTAATCCGCTTGCGAAAGTTGTTGGCGGAGTTTGGTTCGCCATTGGCCTGACTTATATAGCAATCACCACGAGAGGATTTCGCCTCGCACCGAAGTTGATCGACTTCACCGAACCGTGACGGCGCGGATCGCCAATCTGGTTCACTCCAGGGGAATTCAGGAATGAAAATACTTGAGACAGCAGTGACCCAGAATTCATACGGATTCATCGACGCAACGGCACTCGTCAATCAACGGCTGCGACTCGCGACACTAGCGGTGCTGGTCGCCAGTTTCTGCGGTTCCAATGTTGCGTCGGCGCAGACAAATGACCCGAATGCACGGCCCCCAGGCCCGTTGGCAGGCGTGGTCGAACCGTACATTGACAGCCATGAAATCGCAGGGGCAGTTGTTCTTGTTGCTGATCGGAATCAGGTCATCGACCGGGAGACCCTTGGTTTCGCGGACATCGCTGGACATCACCCCATGGAGCCGGGCGACCTGTTCTGGATCGCATCCATGAGCAAAGCTATGACAGCATCTGCCGTGATGATGCTCGTCGATGAAGGCAAGATCAAACTTGATGATCCGGTGGAGAAATATCTGCCGGAATTCAAATCGGAAATGGTCTCTCGTGTTCCCGACTCCTCGCAACCTTCGACTCCCGAGCCGGCGAAGGAAAACTCATCTCCGGCCAGGCTCGAACCGTCAGCGCACCCAATCACAATACGGGAGATTCTCAGCCATACCAGCGGCCTTACGTTCCGGTCGAAGCGCGAACCCGGAGCGCTTGATCTTCTTCCCCTTAAGACGGCGGTGGAAAGTTATGCGGCGGAGCCGCTTGAATCGCAACCGGGAGAGAAGTACAGCTACAGCAACGAGGGATTCAACATCGCGGGGCGGATTGTTGAAGTCGTTAGCGGCATGTCCTTTGAGGATTTCCTTGAACAGCGCTTGTTTGCGCCGCTTGGCATGAAAGACACAACATTCTGGCCGACCAGCAAACAACTCCCGCGGCTCGCGAAATCGTACGAGAGCGGCAGTGTGACAGTTAGCTTGCGAGAGGTGCCGGTTGACCAGCTTACCTACCCTCTGGGCGATCGCAAGCGCCGATATCCCATTCCGGCCGGCGGGTTATTCTCGACTGCCGACGACGTTGCGCGCTTCTGCCAGATGATGTTGAACAAGGGTACCTTTCACGGGAAGCGATATCTATCGGAAGCTGCCGTCTCGCTGATTACAACCAAAGAGACAGGCAATGGCGTGGCCAAGCCGTATGGATTTGGCTGGAATGTCGGCGATGGCTACTTCGAACATAGCGGAGCCTACAAAACCGACATGAAGGTCGATCAGAAGCGCGGCCTGATTATTGTGTTTCTCGTGCAGCATTCCAACGATTGGTCGCTTGAGGACCGGCAGCGACTTATGGACTCACTCGAACAAAAAGCTATTTCGGCGCTGGGCGACAAGATCGCGGCGCGGTGAAGCTTGGAGTGTTGCGATGAATCGATTAGCACCTATTCGTAGAATTGCTTGCGGGCGGCTGTTTCCCGCAGTCGCGCTCGTCTTGGGGGCGGCGTCTATACATGCGCAGATGGTTTCGCCGCATGGCATCCCAACCGCTCCAAATATCAGCACCGAGGAGCAAGCTGGCATTGACGTAGATATCGCGCGCCACTTCGGCGACGTCCCCAAGGATCCCGGCCCGAAAGCGAACCTATCCGGATCGACGAACCCGGCTGCTGTCCGCGCCGCCATGCGAAAGGTTGCGGACTGGGAACTCGAACGCGTCCTACCTTACCTCGATCGCAACTGGACCTGGAGCATTCTCGATGCCGGCTTCATGGCTGCGTCGCGAGAGCTCAAAGATCCTCGGTACCGCAACGCGATGAATGCCGTGGCGGAGCGATATCACTGGGAACTCGGAGCCGAAGATCCGGTGGGCCGGGGCTGGCCTGACAACAACGATCAGGCCCTTGCGCAAACTTATCTGGAGCTTTATTTTCTCGATCCTTCGCCGGAGAAGATCGCTCCGACACAGAATGGGCTCGACAGTTTGTTCAATGCGAAGATGCCACCCATCCCCGACGACCAGTTCCAGATTCTGTGGTGGTGGTGCGACACGCTGTTTATGGGGCCGGCCACATGGGCGCGAATGTGGAAAGTTACGAACGATCCCAAATATCTTTACTATCTCAACCAACGATGGTGGGAGACATCCGGGGCGCTCTACGACACGCATTACCACCTGTTCTATCGCGACAAATCGTTCATGAATCAGAAGGACCCGGCCGGAGAGCCAATCTTCTGGTCACGCGGCAACGGCTGGGTCATGGGCGGCCTCGCTCGCACTCTTGAGTACATGCCCAGGGACTATCGCAATCGACGCCGCTTCGAAGCACAGTTGAAGGAAATGGCGAAGGAGCTTGCATCCATCCAGGACCCGAAGACAGGGCTATGGCATTCCGATCTTCTTGACGCAGCGGACTATCCCCAACCGGAGATGTCGGGTTCATCGCTGATCACGCTTGGACTGGCGTGGGGTGTGAACCACGGAGTGCTTGATCGCGCCACTTACGCACCAGTGGTCGCCAGGGCGTGGCGTGGCATGGTGAATCAGATATATGCCGATGGACGCCTGGGTAACATTCAGCAGACAGACGGTGCTCCCAATTACTATCTTCCCGGTTCAAGTTATAACTTCGGAGTCGGCGGCTTTCTGCTGGCTGGTGAGGAAGTCGCGCATCTTGATGAGCACGCCGGGCACTAACAACGTTCGCCCGGTTCACTGTATTTCTACAATCCCGGACGCAGCAGCGACTGCGCGTTTCCCCCACACACGGCTCGCTCCTGGTCAGTAGGAAGGGCCTCCGAAATGACCTTCAACCGTGCCGATTCAAAATAGAAAAACGGCGAATGAGAACCAAACACTACTCGCCGGGGCGAGGTTTCGGCAATGAGGCGCGCGAGGCCTCCCACTCCATCATTCATGGCAATATCGAAATAGGCGTTTTCGGCTCTTCGGATTCTCGCGATGCTCTCGCCGGCGTCATCATCAGTCCAACTGCCGCAATTCAATAAGACCAGGCGCCAATGGGGATGGCGTGGCAGCAAATCCGCAAGCGGCGTCGTGTCGACTGGCTCAATCACCGTCGATTGCGTCCGCGTGTCTTCCATCGAAAGCGCAATCTGCACAATCAAATCCCGGTCTGCTGCGCTTGAAACTAATTCGGCAAACAAGGGATCAGCCAGGGTGTACCCATGGTAGTTCGGAAACAGGCGAATTCCCCTCATGTGATGGACCTCATGGCATCGCCGCAGGTCTTCCTTCCAATCCGGCAATTTGGGATTGACGCAGCCGAACGGCAAAAGAAGACCCGTCCGACGGCAAGCCTCCGCAAGACGAAGATTCACGCCCGCCATATCTCGAGACCATAGCGCTTCATAGCTGCCCGCCCATGCCTGGGTTACTCCCTTCTCGCGTAACCTCGCTACCAGCGTTTCGGGATCGTCTCCAACAAGGCGACGGTAAGGCCAGCGAAACAGGTTCACATTGGTGTCGATCATGTCGCGAGTCCTTTCGCCTTCAGCACCGGCTCCAACAAACGTCGAATGTTTCCCCCCAGGATCAAGTTTTTCGCGTCATTGGGAACGTCAGCCCCCAGTACCTTCGCTACCTGGGAAGCAAAGCTTCGTCCGCCGACATCGCTTCCATACAAGACGCGTTCCGCTCCAAGTTCGCGAGCAGCCATTTCTACAAATCCAGATGTGGGATCGGATCCGGCGATATCGGCATAGACGTTTCTTGAGTCGCGAATGATGCGGATGCCGAGTTCCCAATTGCCACCCGTGTGTCCGCAGATCAGTTGAGCCTGCGGGTGGCGCCGGGCGAGTTCCACAACATCGTAAGGAGTCGACTCGCCTGGTTCGTTGCCCATGCTCTTGAGCCAGGTGTGCTGCAGGACGGGCACACTCATTGCGACTGCACGCTCGACAATCGGATCCAGCTGCGGAGCATTGCAGCGCAAATCTGCCTGCACCTCTCCCACGCATACCATGGGCCCGTCGCGCACGCATCTATCAAATTCCTGCAAACTCGCATCGACATGTTCGGGATTCAGGTATAGCGATCCATAGGCACGATCAGGAAACTGTTGCATCGCGCGCAGCACTCGATCGTTCTCGATCGTCACCTGTTCAGGGGTCGCATGGCTTCCGTATTGTTCATATCCCTGGGAGAGTATCAGACGCTCGATTCCCAGCCGGTCCATATGCCGGACGAGGACTCCCATGCGTTCTTCGGGCGTGACTCCCGGCAGAGCGCCGAGATGGCTGTGAACGTCCCAGATTCGGAAGGAACGGTTCAGCCCGAGAACCGGAGTGGACGACTGCACCTCCATGCTTGCTCCAGCGGCGACGAATCCCGCCGCGAGACTCTTCAAGACAGTTCGGCGATCGAACTCCATGAGTTCATTTCTCCTATTCCAGTATCTAACCACAGTGAGTGGACGCTTCAAGATAGGCTGCTGTAAGGGCGTGAAGGATCGACGGTGCAAATCAATCAAGAAGCACGGGCGGGCAATCTTACCTCGATTGATCCATTCGAGAACTCCGCAAAAAAAGCTGCTCACGTCCGATGGTTCCCGGGCGTGAGCAGCTTTGTGCAGATAACGTGTTAGAAAGTGAACTTGACAGCCAGTTCGCCAACGCGCCCGCCGTCGTCCCCCCCAACCATTCCAAAGGTGCCGCCGACGTTCTGGCCGTTCTGAATGACCGGGGGACCGTCGTTGAAGTTACCGTCGGTATTGTTGACGCCTGCGAATTGTGCGTGGTTGAAAGCGTTAAAGAATTCGATACGAAATTCCGCCGTCATGCCTTCTCGTATTCTGACGTCCTTCATCATGGCAAGACTGGTGTTGTCGATTCCAGGCCCAATGACGGCACGCTTCGGCGCGTTACCCTGTCCTCCAAGCGGCTCCTCGCTGAACAGGCTGTCGTTGATCCAAGGGTTGAGATGGCGCGGGTTGTGATCACCCTTGATATTGCCGGGAGCGAGGACCGGCTGGTCGGTACCACTCTGGCCCCACGAGGAGATGCGCAAATCGCCCCGGAGGTTCTGGTCGTCCAGTTCGAAGATCCATATCGGTACACCTTGCGAGAACTGGGTAATTCCCGACACTTTCCATCCACGAGTGAAACGATCGTTGCCGTGAATGAACTTGTCGATGGGCAGCTCATAGGAATAGCTGGCCGCGAAAATGTTTGGGATATCGAAGTCAGACAAGCTGCGGAAGTGATTGGGGTCGTCTCGGAAAATCATGTCGCCGCGCCCCGAGCCGTTGTCGATCGCCTTGCTGAACGTATAGGACACAAGGAAGGACAGCCGTTCAGTTGTGTGCCGCAGCGAGGCTTGCAGTGCGTTGTAGTTGGAGTTGCCTACGTTGAGTTCGTAACCTACACCCTGGAAAGTGCCGCCCAGGGGTCCGCGCGTTCCGTTGACTGGGGGGCCATTGATGGGGGAATAGGTGCGGTTTTCGCCGCGTGGCCCGCAGGTATTTCCATCTGTCACCTCGCTGGGATCGCTCAGACTGAGGCATAGCGCAGGATTGCCGGAGTTGCCGTCCGCCACAACGGTAAGGTGATGGCCGAAAGTCCCCACATAGGCGGTGGTAAGGAGGGTCTTCGAGGTTAGCTCTCTTTCAATCGCGAAGTCCAGATGTTCTTCATACGGGCTTGCCTCGTTGATGAGCGGGCTTCTTCTCGCGCTCAAAGGCTCCACCGACGCCCAGTTGAAGTTGCTCGGGTTAATCGGGAACGGCTGCGGGAGGACCTGGCCTGACCTCAGGCCGATAAAGGGCTGGGAGAGCAGCACGGGCTGCGAGCTGCCATAGAACAAGGAGAACGGAGGCGCAGCAAAATTGAAGGTGTTGTAGCCCTCAATATTGGTGAAGTAGAGTCCGTATCCCACCCGAAGGCTGCTCTTGCCGTGATCGCCGAAGATGGCATGGAGGGCCGGGTTCGTGAAATCGGGCGAGTAGGAAAGGCCGACGCGAGGCCCGAGGTTGTCGTAGTTAATCTTCGACATGTGCGTCGGAACACCGTCTTCTCCAGGGAACACATATCCCAGTGGAGCGCTGGGGAACCTGGCCGATTGCTTTCCGGGTAGGATAACGGGGTTCAGGTTATGCTCTTCGCGCCAGAACGGATTGACTTCCCAGCGTACGCCGTAGTTGACGGTGAGATTGTGGGTGGCGCGCCAACTGTCTTCTGCATAGATTCCCGCGTAGAAGGTACGGAGATTCAGGCCTGCGGGCGATCCCTGGTAGAAATTGGACACAGCTCCCAGCAGGAGATCGGCATAAGAGT
This sequence comes from uncultured Acidobacteriota bacterium, assembly GCA_963718435.1. Taxonomy (GTDB): domain Bacteria; phylum Acidobacteriota; class Terriglobia; order Terriglobales; family Acidobacteriaceae; genus Telmatobacter. The sequence goes on from CAVQZQ010000117.1 coordinate 53,684, forward strand.
CACCGGTCTCGCCGCCGACGTTGAATTGGCCGTTGCTGCCATTGTTGGGGTGCGAAATGTCAACCTGCTGCCAGAGATACGATCCGCCAATTTTCAATGTATGAGTCCTGACGACCTTGGAGAAATCCTCCTGCCCCTCATACACGTTGTTGTGTTGGGCTACGACGGAACCAGGTGCACCGACACCGTAGACGTTGGGCCAATTCTGATATTGGCCAGATGCCAACTGAACAGGGCCACCGTTGGCAGGGGAGGCGAAACCCAGAGAGGCCAGGGTCACGCCGCCGCCGCTGGTAAGACCGGTGACGTTACTGTTACGGGTATAGCTGGCAGTGAAGGTATTCACAGCGCTGGATCCCAGCGGTGTCGTCAGGCCGACTACATACAGTTGGGCCTTGCCGATCGTTTCGTTCGGAAAACCGGGTACGGCGGTGCCGAAAGTCGGCGGGCTGGGATTGGACCATGGATCAAGATGATAGTAGCCGAAAAGGTTGCCAAAGCGGGTCGTGGCGTCGATTCGGATTGCGCCCTTGTTGTCATCCAAGGTTGTGGCGGCTGCGTTCGAAATATATAGGTTCTCGCCGCCCTGAACGGCGTTCCCCTTGGGGATCAGCCCCAACACATTCGCGCTGACCGGATCCCACGCGCTTTGCGGGATTTGAAGGGTCGGGAGGACGCATTGCGTGGTATTTTCGCAGCCCGAAAAATAGTAGGGCTCGCCCTGATATATGTCGGTGGTGCCCAGGCGCTGGTTCAACAATTGAGCGAAGTAGGGTCCGCTTACACTGTGAGGAGAATTCGTGAATACGGCGGCGCGGTCGGACAAATCGCCGGTCCTGTCGGCGTTCGTGGGGACAGTAGCACGCACGGTGGCGCCTTCAGAGTACCGCCACCCCTGATAATCGCCGAAGAAGAATACTTTGTTGTGGAGAATGGGACCGCCTACGGTTCCGCCGTAAATGTTCTGCTTGAGGTTCGGCGGAGCTATACCAGTTTCGAAGTAGCCGCTAGAGTTCAAATCGGAGTTGCGGAAAAACTCGAATGCGTTGCCGTGGAATCGATTCGTGCCTGACTTGGTGACGACATTAACCAGGCCGCCGGCATAGCCACCATACTCGGCGCCCGCGTTGTTGGTCACGATACGGAATTCGGCGATGGAGTCGAGCACCGGAACCAGGAACGTGCCTTCGCCTGCTCCATCCACTACATTGGCGCCGTTGACCGTGAAGCCGCTGTGAACGTCCTGTGCTCCGCTGATCGATTGCACACCGGAATTCAAATTGTTGCCCGGCAATATGGTGCTGTACTCGGAAGTGCTGATGGGCACCACGCCGGGTTGCAATGCCAGCAGGTCGGTATAGGAACGGCCATCCAGCGGCATGTCTTCGATCTCCGCGCTGGTAATCACCTCACCCATCTGGGGGCTCTCGGTGTCGACTTGCGCTTGCGTCGATGTCACGGTGACCTGCTCTTGCACGCTACCGGGCTTGAGAGACGCGTCGATGCGTCTCGCCGTGTCCACGTCGATTACTACGTCCGCCTGAATGAACTTCTGAAATGCATCCTTTTCGAATGTGACGTCGTAGTGTCCCACTGGCAACGACGGAAAATTATAAAAGCCTGCCGAATCGGTCGTGATGGTCTGAACAACGCCAGTAAGGGTGTTCCGCAGCTCGACTTTTGTGTCCTGGATTACAGCGCCCTGCGCGTCGGTTACGGTACCGGAAATACTGCCTGTCGTGGCGGCAAATAGTGAGCAGCTTGCCAGCCCCAAAAGCATTACTGCAATCCTCAGCTGAGTCTTATTCGCTGCGGAAATAATCGACGATGTCCATTGCTTGAATGCGGTGAATCCGCCAAAGACCCAGTAGTTCAGAGTCATGCCCAGGACCCTCCCAACGCGAGATTTACTTGAAATGCATTGTCAATTCAAATAAGAAATAACGCTATGCTTTTCGATCCATAATTGTCAATATATCTTTTATATTCACAGTTAATAAGGACCACTTGTGATGTATCTCACTCAATGAATTACAAATAGATGAAAGCAGGGAGCCAAAAGACAGATGATTGACAGAACCTCGGTACACATAGGCAAACAATTGACTCTGAATGAAATATGAGATTAGATTTGGAGTGATCAACCACTCGTCATTTGGAGAACTTATATTGGTCGTGCCACTATCGAGAGGTATCGTTGCTGGCTTCTTTCAAGAATGAAATGAGGGAGACACATCGGCCTGCTATGAAAGCAACTAAGTTCTTTTGCTTCCGCCGTGCACTCGCGGTTTCGGTTGCCGTTCTGGTCTTGTGCGCTTGTCCTTCTCTGACGAGCGCGGAAATGAAGGCGGGCGTTGCCAAGGTTGATATCACACCTCCTCTGGGAACCCGGATGTGGGGGTACTTCGACCGCCTGGCGGGTGCAGAGGGAATATTGGATCCGCTCTATGCCCGCGTTCTCGTGCTCGAGACGGGAGACAAACGGCTGGCGTATGTGGATCTTGACCTTGGCCGCACCTTCGGCCCAGCTTCGCTCGACCGCCTCCGCACCGCCGCAAAACAAACCGCCGCCATTGACGATCTGATTGTGCAGGCTACTCACACGCATGCCGGGCCCGTGATCCTGGATGAATATCCCAACGGCACGCCGACATGGGAAACTGACGATTTAGACCGGATTGCGCGAGCCATCGCCAATGCGGCAGAGCATGCAGTGCCGGTTCGCATCGGTGTCGGCTACGGGGCAGCGTACATCGGATACAACCGCAGAGAAGTTGCCAGCGATGGCGCCATTTCGATGCTCTGGTCGAATTCGACCAAGGCCCCTACCTGGCCCGTCGATCCTCTGGTTGCCGTACTGCGGGTCGATCAGCTGGACGGGCAGCCTCTCGCCATTCTCGTCAATTATGCTACTCATCCGGTCACGTTCGGCTCCGATGATCTCCGCTATTCTGCGGATTTCCCGGGCATAATGTGCCAGGTGGTGGAACGAGCTTTTGGCGACAAGCCGCTGGCCTTCTTTGTCCAGGGCGCCCCGGCGATATCAACGTCTTCGATGCCGGAACGCCGATCAATCTTGACGTCATCGGAAGGCGGAATTGGGCAGGTGAAACGCTCGGCAAGGCCGCGGTCGAAACGGCACAACAGATTCGGACCGCCTCGGATCCCGATCCACGGATCGATTTCGCGGAAGGATCAATGGAGTTCAAACTTCGGTGGGATCCCGAAAAATTCCGTAAGGAGATGATGCGCGAACTCGGTCCAAAAGCGTTTGAGATTTTTGCGTCACCCATCAAGGAGACGATGCACTTGCCTGTGACCACGGCGCTCATCAACCGGAAGATTGCGATTGTGGGAATGCCCGGTGAACCGTTTGTGGATTTTCAAACAGACCTGCGCGCGCGCTGCCCCGTCCAAGACTGTTTCTTTCTGGGATATACGAACGGCTATTACGGGTATTTCCCTACCATCAAAGCCGCTACCGAGGGCGGTTATGGTGCGGTGAGCACCACCACGTGGGTCGAGGTAGGAGCGGGCGAGGAGATGGAGAACTTCGGCCTCATCGAAATCTATCGCATGATGGGTCGGTTACATGATATGCCGGACTCGAACTGGAAAAACCTGCCACCCGCCCCGTGATGTGGTTATCCAGGAAAATCGGTCGGTTCAGCCCGTTGCCAACTTGCTCTCTTCTCTGACCGCTGGAGCAGGCCGGACTTTGGGCACCTTCACAGCGGAGATCGACGTCGGCTCGGAGGCCTTCGCGTTCCAGTGGACATAGAGGTCTCCGATGATCCTCTCGCCGATCAATCTCGCCGCTCCGAGCGCGCTCGCTTCGCCCCCCAGCGTGGAGACCTTCAACTCCACTTCGTGAGCGGATCGTTCAAGCGACCGCTGCCTGATGATGCGCCGGACAGGATCGGTAATCAGTTGGGGAATCTCGCGAAACAATGCGCCACCAAAAACCATCACCTTTGGATTCAGAAGGTTGACCAAGTTGGCCAGCCCGATGCCTATATAAGACGCAGACTTCTGCAAAACCCGGTACGCGAGGCTGTCGTCCAACATCACCGCTTGCGCGATGAGTTCAATCGAAATGTTCTCGAGATCTCCGTCGGCCAACTCACGGATGCGGGAGTCAATCCCGGCTTCGATGGCGGTGCGAACACTTTGAATAATTGCCGCGCTTGACGCCACTGTCTCCAGGCAGCCGTTATTTCCACATGAACAGAGGGGGCCATTTTCATCCACGGTAATATGTCCAAACTCGCCGGCCTTCCCCCCCGCGCCACGATAGACCTTTCCATCCAGGAAGATACCGGCACCGATCCCCATGCCCACGTTAATATAGATGAAGTTATCCAGATCCTTCCCCGCGCCATAGCGTTTTTCGGCGATCGTGGCAGTGCGAACGCTGTCTTCTAGCAGGCAGGGGAGATTGAATTCCTTTTGAAAGATGTCTTTCAGCGGAACGTTTCTCCACTCCTCCATCTGACCCGGCCGGGGGAACGAAAGCACCACACCCGCATCGCTATCGATTACGCCCGAATGGGCAATCCCGATTCCCTTGACCGACTTCTGCGGAATTTTGGACTCGCGAATGGCCTGGTGGATACAAAGAAACGTCTTCTCCAGAACGCGTTCGCGTCCGAGGTTCATGTCCATTCGTGCCTGCGACTTGTACACAATTTCGCCATTCACATCGGTAATCACGACACGGAGAAAGAAAGATCCAAGATCCACGCCCACCAGATAGGCGGCGTCGCTGCGGATCTGTAAGGGAATCGGCCTTCTTCCTAATTGGGAACTTGAGGGTTCGGATTCGATGACCAAGCCCTTCTTGATCAGGCGTTGCACAATCGCAGTAATGGACGACGGGCTCAGGTCGGCTACCCTCGCCAATTCAAGTCGAGAATTATTTATTCCGGAATGAATGAAACGCAAAATATGGAGTTCTCGCTGCTCGAGCTTTTCCAGCGGCTCTAAGGTCTGGGACGGCGACTTACGCATAGACTCCATTTTAGTGTTATCTTGGGTAGTTTGCGACCGAATTGAGGATCTTTATTTCACATTTGATGTTTAAGGACTTTTTTTTGAGAGGTTCATGCGTTGTCACGAAGTAACCTGATATCGAAGCCTGTATTCCGTATACGCGGCTGGCGCGTGCCGTTGTCGGTGCTACTTTGCCTGCTCCCGGATTCAACGGTTTCGGGGGAGATCCCACCCAAGATCCCTTCCTCAACTGGATGAATGCGATTGCCCAGCAGGAGCTCGAGAAGCGCGGATTAACTATAAGTGGAATCCGCACTGTGCCCGAGGCGGAAGATCGAAAGCTGTTCGTTCGCCAGGAGCTTCTGAAGGACCTCGGAGGGCTACCCGACTATCGTGGCCCTTTGAACGCAAGGGTCACCGGCGAAATTCATGCCGATTCATACAATATCGAAAAAGTCATCTACGAAAGCCTGCCGGGATTCTACGTCACAGCTAATCTCTATCGGCCGAACCAATCCGGACGCTATCCGGCGGTGCTGCTCCAGGCGGGCCACACGCAAGAGGGCAAGCCAGAGAATCAGCGCATTGCCGCAAACCTGGCAATGAAAGGTTTTGTGGTTTTGTGCTTCGATCCGATCGGGCAGGGCGAGAGAGTTCAAACCTACAGCCGCCAGTTAGACGCGCCGTTAGCCGGCTGGTCCGTTCCGGAGCACATTGAACTCGACGCTCAAGTTCAGTTGCTATGGCAAGGCTTGGCGCGGTATTTCATTTGGGACGCAATGCGCTCGCTTGACTACCTGGTGAGCCGGCCCGAAGTTGATGCCTCCCGCATCGGAGCGGCGGGATGCTCCGGGGGAGGCGCGTTGACTACGTTCATTGGCGCTCTTGATCCGCGCGTAAAGGCGGTTGTTCCGGCCTGCTATCCCAGTTCCTTCAAGACCCTCTTCTCGACGTCCGGTCCGCACGGAGAAATGACCTTCCCCCATTTCCTGGCGAGCGGTCTCGACACGGCCGATTTCGTCGAGCTGTCGGCCCCCAAGCCGTGGCTGCTCCAGGCCACCGAGCGCGACCAGTTCGGCTTCAGTCACGAGGGCGTGCAGCTCGTCTATAAAGAGGCCCAGTATTTCTACGGTCTTTATCATGCGCGCGACAATGTGGAGTTCTTGGTCTCACCCGGCGATCACGGCATGCCTCTTGCCAGTCGAGAAGCTGTGTATCAATGGATGATTCGCTGGTTGAAAGACGGCAAAGGCGATTTCCACGAGCAGCCGGTAAAGATGTTTTCCGACGGCGAACTGAGAGTGACCAGAACAGGCCATGTGGAGGATGAACCCGGTGCCCGCAAGCTCTATAAGTTGCTCGCGGATGAGCTGCAGGTGAGGGCAAAAGACCAACCAGTTCAGGATCTTCGAGCCGAACTCGGGTGGCTGGGAATCGCAACAGACGGCTCGGCGCCAAAGGTGAAATTCCTTGACGAGTCGAAGAGCGATCATGGCGTGCGGCGGAGTCTCCAATTTGAAAGCGAGCCGGGAATTTGGCTCGACGCTACCTTGTACGTGCCGCTTTTGCCCGGGCGGAAACCAGCCGTGGTGATCGTCCGCCACGGGAAAGGTTCGGATGAATTCGGAACGTCACCCCTGGCAGAGAAGACGGCAGAGCGCGGTCGGGTTGTCCTGGAAATGGAACCCCGCACGTCTCGAATGAAAAACTCCGAGGGGAGCTACACCGGCGATTGGATCGCCGCCATGCAGGCGAATCTGATCGGGCGCAACTTGCCGGCCATGCGAGCGCATGACATTCTCCGCGGAGTGGACCTGCTGCGCACTCTACCCGATGTGGATCCTGACTCGATTCGTGGCGCCGCCCGGGGTGTTCCGGGTATCTGGCTTCTTCTCGCTGCTGCCGCCGACAATCGCGTCAAGGCCATCTGGCTCGACAAGACGCCCTACAGCCTGCGGTCAGCGTTCGATAGCTCTTTGACCATCGAATTGTGGGATGCGGTCATCCCCGGATTCGTGCTCAGTTGGGACCTTCAGGATCTCGTAAATGCCATGGGAACGCGTCGGGTTTTCTGGACTGATCCAACCAACTGGATGCAAGGCGTGGTCGAGCTCGGACCGCCCTATCGGTATCGCTATGTTCTCGGCGACATTACCGACGAAACCGACACGCAAGACGATCGATTCATTCGCGAATTCCTCAAATGATCGACCAGACTGCGACGGACGCCACGAGTAAGGCGCAAGCCGCTTCTTCACGCCAGATCTACGCGCACAACCTCATAAATTCGCACGCGTGGAACCGTCAATTCCACCCAGCCGTTCTTCATCTCCCACGGCACAACGGTTCCGCCCCAGATCAGCTTCACGGCGCGCACCCGGCGATGTGCCGGAACTCTATGCGTACGCACACATTCTCCACCGGCAGGAACGATTCTTCGACCAGCCGTTTCTTCCAGATATTCCCCGTGTCCGCCATCAGGTGCAGCACCAAGGTATCTTCTGAAGCGACGAACTCCGGCATCAGCCCTTGTCGGAAGTCCACCTCGTACGGTTTCGACGGCGCGAGAATCGGATCGATCAGCGTATGAAAGTAGTCCAGCACCGAATCGTTCAAAGTCTCGTCGTAAATTGCTTCCAACCCGGACCCGATGTAAATCGACTGCCCCTTTCCGTGATTCTTGCGGACTACTGCGGGTCCAAACACGCGGCGATAGCCGCGTTCATAGGTCTCTGCCAGAACTTCGGCTCCCGGACCAGCCTCGAATCGCATCACTTGCGGATCTTGCGGGATTAGCGCTCCGGAAGGAATGAGGCGGAGATACAAATCGGTCATTTGAACAATCGGGTCGCTCACGCTGAGCCTGGCGCCGAGGATCTCGGAGAGGCCATAGTTCCCGCGCGGCCTTCCGTATTCGTCGGTGGTCGATGTCAGATGAGTGGCTATGAGCGTGCCGCCCTGCTCGACATAACCAGCCAGCGCATCGCATTGCGCATCGCTCAGGCACGGGGCGTTGGGCACAAAGACCAGCTTGTACTTCGCCAGGGACTCGGCCGTCATCCGGTAATCGAGAAACGGCTCCGAATCGTAGCCCATGTCTTTCAGGACCTGGAACGCGCCGTAATAGTAATTCCCATAAGCATCCGGCACGAACTTATCGTCGTGATACCAGCCGATCGCCTGTGTACAAAGCAGGATGCCTGCCTGCGGTGCGGGACGCAACGAACTCAATAGCGCCTCATTATTCCGCCGGAAGTCAAAGAACGCCTTGAGGCCGCGGATCGAGGGACGATTCAAGGCTTCGGGCTCATAGAACAGCCGGTTCAGGCCCCAATAGCAATAACCCGCTCCCGCAGCCGTTGCCATGGCCGCATCGAGTTGCAGTTGCTCCCCTTCAATCGGATGACTGAACCAGCCTCCCAGCAAGTCATCCTTGATATGTTCCCGGTTATAGACAGTGTGCGACCCGATATAGGTCCAGATATTCCTCCCGGTCGATTGCCCGGCACGGATGTTGAACAGTTTTTGTTCCGGCGTTTGGGCCGCTTCAAACATGAACGTATTCATCTCGGGAATGAGCCAGGCCTTCGCAGTCCAGCCGTTTCGCATCATCTCTCCGTTGTTATAGGTCTGCGGGACGTCTCGCACATTGCGCACCATCGTGCAGACTTCCTGCATGAACCCAACCACCACGTCATGCTCCATCCACCGGCGATATTCAATGAGATCTTCGAGGGCCGCAGTCCCGTCCTGCTTCGGGATATCCTTACCCCGCGCTTTCCAATACGCCTCCTTGCAGTATTTGCAATGGCAGAAATCGCCTTCGTGATCCATGCCTTCGTAGGCGCCATCGTAGTACATCAGGTCGACGGGATAGTTGGTGATCACTTCGCGAACACATTCTTTGGTCTGCTCGCGCACCGGGCTATTCAGGCAGCCCTCGTAATAGCTGCCCCAGCCAAAGTGGGTCGTGATCATGGGCCGACCATCCGCGAACCGTCGCGCCCAGTCTTTGTAGTTTGGGTCGTCCGACTGAACATCCATAAACGGGTGATTGAGCGGGTTGTAGACGACTAACTTGATTCCGGCGTTGTGGCACAGTTCAGCGGTTTGCTTCAGAAGGTCGCGCGATTGAAGCTCGGGATGTCGCGGTAACTTTGTGCGGGTCGGGAAATAGGCCACGTAGGAGAAGCTGGGAAACCGGAATGCATTGCACCCAAGTTCGCGAGCGATCGCCACCGCTTTCTCCGGTTCGTAGTCGAGAGATGGATAGAAGGGCGAGCAATATCCCTCTGCAATCATCAGCCGCAAGGAACGAACCCATTCGGGAAGTGGCTTGTTCATCTCATCGGGAAGCGCAAATGCCAGTTTTGGACGAAATCCCGTGAATGCGGTTCCCACCGCCAGCGCACTCCCGCCCTGTAGCAACTCTCTTCTGCTGAACCCCTTCATGGCCCTTCCCTTCAATTCTGGATGCGCGGATCATTTCACTTCGAACGATCCCGTGAGCAGGATGTCTTCTGACGATTTTCCGACCATGACGTCGAATATCCCGGGCACGACCTTCCAATGTAGATCGCTGTCAAGTAACTGCAATTCGTCGGGCGTCAGCCTTACCGTTACCGTCTTGGTTTCGCCCGGATTCAATTCAACCTGCTCAAACCCGCGCAGGCTTTTGACCGGAATCGCCACTGGAGCAAAACGCTCATGCAGGTAAAGCTGCACCGTTTCCGTGCCTGCACGCTTCCCCGCATTGGTGACATCCACGCTCAACTCCGTGCTTCCTTGCGAGGAGACCCGCCCAGGCGTCACGCGGAGGTTGCTGTACTTGAATTCGGTGTAACTCAGTCCGAACCCAAATGGAAAAAGAGGCGATGCAGGCATATCGGAGTATCCGCCGTTATGGCTCCAGCCCTGTTTCATCCAATACTCTTTGGCTGGCTTGTAGTTGTAGTAAGCAGGAAGTTGTGCCGAGCTGCGCGGGATGGTGATTGCCAGTCGCCCACTCGGGTTGTAGTCGCCGAATAGCACATCCGCAACTGCTTCGCCGCCGCGTTCTCCGGGTTCCCAGGCTTCAACGATGGCGGGAATGTGTTCGGCCTCCCAGCGGATCGAAAGAGGTCTGCCGTTGATCAGCACCAGAACAACCGGAGTTCCGGCCGCTTGAATCAAGTGGACCAGGTCTTCCTGGTATCCCGTCAGATCGAGGCTGGCCACGTCATAGGCTTCTCCATCCGTGGGCGGGACATCACCTTTCCCGTCGTTGTTAGGATGTTCCCCAACTACAAGCACAACTACGCTGGCCTTGCGCGCCGCCTCCACTGCCGCGGCAGTGTCGAGTTTTCCGCCGATCACATCGCATCCCTTGACGTAGTCGACCCTTGTTCCAGCTGAGACGCTTCGCCGGATTCCATCGAGCACGGTGACGATCTTCTGCGGGGCCTGCTGCGGAGAGTAGTCTCCCAATTGGCTCCATCCATCATTTGCGTTGGGGCCGATCACGGCAATGGACGCGACATCCTTTTTAAGTGGAAGCAGATCACCGCTGTTCTTCAGAAGGACGATCCCCTCCCGCGCTGCCCGGAGTGCAAGCTGCTGATGGTCCGCGGAGTGAACCGCGCGCTCCGCCTGCTCCGCAGCGGCGAACGGATGTTCAAACAGTCCCAGGCGGAATTTCAAATCGAGCACGCGCCGCACCGCACGATCGATGAGCGCAACGGGGACCTTTCCTTCCTCGACGTTTTCAACCATCGGCCCCATGTAGGCGGGTTCGTAGGTGATATTCACGTCAACGCCGGCGCGCAGCGCAAGTGCGCCCGCCTCCTTCTCCGTGGGAACGATGTGCTCGTAGATCAGCGTGTCGAATCCATCGCCCTCGCTGTCGACGATTCCCTTGAATCCCAGTTCCTTGCGGAGAATCTCCGTGTTCCACTTTTCGGATGCATGTTCAGGCACGCCTTCAATGTCGGGATAACCGGCCATAACTCCAAGTGCGCCGGCTCGGAATGCGGCAATCCACGGCGGCAAAAAATTCTCGCGAATATAGCGCTCCGATAACTCGATGGCTCCGCGTTCCATGCCGTTCGTAGGCTCGCTCTGCGTCGGAAAATCTGTCATCAGCGCCCCTACCTTGTCGGGGGCGTCGACGCTCGAACCCTGTGCCCCATGCACGATGTTCTCTGCAATCCGGGCGTCAAGGTATGGGTCCTCGGTGTATCCCTCCATATTGCGTCCCATTCGCGGATCGCGATCCGTCTCCAGCACAAGCGTGGAGAGCATATGAATGCCGGAAGCCCTGGCTTCCTGCGCCGCCGCTGCATAGATTGCCTGCACCAGGGGCATATCGAAGGTGCTGCCAATCGACAACCCTTCAGGAAAGACCGTCGCGCCGGCGAACATCACGCCGTGCGTTCCCTCTTCGTCTTCGAGAAGAGGAATCTTCAGCCGGGTTTGCGTAGTTGCGATCGTTTGCAGTTCGTTGAAGTACTTTGCCTGCTCGGGAAGATTGTTCAGGTGGAGCGTGTCCGCCAGGGTGAAGAAACCCGAGCCCGGCCCGATTTCCGAAGTGTAAGTTCCGGCGGCAAACTTCTTCGCCGCTGCCATCTTCTCCGGGATCGTCTTTCCCAATGCGTCCACGTAGCCGCACGGAAGATTCAATTGCCCGATCTTCTCCTTGAGAGTCATCCGCTTCAGCAGGTCGTCCACTCGCGCCTCGATAGGCTGCTTCGGATCGAGATAGAGAAGAGTCGATTGAGCTGTGCTCGTCCACCCATGCAGAACGAGCACGGACAGCCAGGTGAAAGCGGCGCGACTCAGAAGGCTGTTTGTCTTAATCATGAGAACTATCCTCTTCTCGCGCGGCGAACCCCGAGACACACGAACGCACCCTACTGCACCGATGCGACCCACGACGCGAAAGGCGGCAGAGTGATCGACTTGGGTGAACCAGCCGACTGAAGTGACGGATCGCTCGACGCAAGAGTGCGAATGGTCGACCCCCCGATTCCCTGTGATTTGAAATCAAGCGAAACGATTTTCTCCTCAGACGACATGTTCACCGCAACGAATACTGACGGAGCACCCATTGGCCCTTTACGAAAGAAGGACAACACATTCGCGTCTTCGCGATCGATCATGACCATCTCGCCGTCGCGCAATGCGGGGTTGCCGTGGCGTAGGGTGATGAGACGCTTATACCAGTTGAGGAGAGATTTCGAATCGGTGCTTTCGGCTTCGACATTGATCTGTTTGTAGTTTGGAGCAACCGGCAGCCAGGTCTGAGCGCTGCTGGAAAAACCCGCTTGCGGTCCCGACGTCCACTGCATCGGCGTTCGCTCGCCGTCACGCCCCTTTTCCTTTGGCCAGCCCGTGATCCCGATGGGGTCCTTGACATCTTCCCGGCGCGCGGGAGTTTGCGTGGTCATGCCAATCTCCGCGCCATAGTATGTTATCGCCGTACCGCGAGAAGTGAACAGGATCGTCGCAATTGCCGTCGCAATTTCAACGTTGTGCGCGCCATCTCCAAAGCGGTCAATAGAGCGAACGTTGTCGTGATTATCGAAAACCAGAAGCGGCTGTGAACCATGCAATTGGGTTTCCGCTTCTTCCAGGGTGCGGCGAAAATATGCGGCGTTGAAACTCGCGCCCTGGCCAAAACCAACCAGCGTGTCCATGGGCAGCTGCAATTCATCGTGCGCCGCCCCGCCGTACCACGTATCGAGGGCCGCAATATTCGGCGAATAGATTTCGCCGATCAGCACGCGGTCCCCGGGGAACTCGTCGACCATCGCGCGTAATCGCCGCAGCACGTCGTGAACTTCCGGCAGGTTCGCCGTATAAATCTCGTTGAGATTCGGGTCTCCCTGATCGTTGGTCCCGCCGAGTTCCGGTTCATCCCGAAGCTTGGCGTCCTCAAAGAGTGTCGGAATAGCATCCAATCGGAGGCCGGCCACGCCGCGGCGAAGCCAGAACTTCATCATCTCTGACATGGCGTCCACCACCGCCGGACTGCGCCAATTCAAGTCGGGCTGCTGCCTGTAAAACTTGTGGTAGTAGAACTGCCGACGGGCGGGGATCCACTCCCACGCCGAACCGCCAAAAAATGATTCCCAATTGTTCGGAGGAACCACTCCATCGTGCTCGTTCTTCTTCTGGAATTCGCCAACCCCCGGCGAGTTCGCCGGAACTCCGGAATTCCACACGTACCAATCCGCCCTGGGATTGTCGCGTGAACTGGAGGACTCGATAAACCACTTGTGTTTGTCCGAAGTGTGGTTCAGCACCATGTCGAGGATGATGCGAATGTTGTGCTTGCGCGCGGCTGCCTCGAGGCGGTCAAAATCTTTCAGCGTGCCGTACTGCGGGTCGATGTTTTCGTAATCGGAAATGTCGTAGCCGAAGTCCACCTGCGGTGATGGATACATGGGCGCAATCCAGATCGCGTCGATTCCGAGCCCTTGCAGGTAATCCAGGTGCGCAGCAATGCCGTTCAGATCACCAACGCCATCGCCATTCGAATCGGCAAAGCTGCGCGGATAGATCTCGTCGATCACGGCAGACTTCCACCATGTGTGGCCCGAATCGGCGCGCGTTGCGCCAGACTCTTGAGCCGGAAGCACCGCGACAAGAGCCCATGCTCCGATGACGAAAGACAAATTGACGATCTTCGTAATTCTGCTAATCCGCATCGATCCTGCAGATCGCCGGCCTGTGCGATCGATCGGTCTGGGAGAAGACCCCTTCGTCATTTCTGTCGGCGCGTGCTTCGACATCATTCACCTCAGGGATCGCGCCACGATCAGAGATAGATCTCGCGGCCGCTCGACCTTCACTACACTGAACCCCGCAGCCCGAGCGCTCTCGAGGCCTGCCTCAGAGTCTTCGAATGCAATCCCCGTGCTGACTCCCAGTCTGAGCGCAATCAATAAGTACGGATCGGGTGCCGGCTTCATTGCCGGAACATCTTCGCCGAAGACCATGGCATCGAATCGACCATAAATCGCCGCAGCGTGAAGAACTGGTTCCACATCCGATCGCTCCGAACTGGTTACCAATCCGAGGCACCGGTTACCGAGCGCATTCAATAATGTAACCGTTTCTTGCGAGATGGGAATCTCTGTCAGTGACCACTCGCGAACCAGTCGCTTGCGCGCGTCGTTTAGATGAGCAAACTCCGTTGGGTCCGGAAGTGGCGTCCGGTTCCGCAGTCGCTTATATATCTCGTCATCACTGACGCCAAGCCCCAGGCTGCAGTACTCCGCCCAACTAAACTGAAAGCCATATTGCGACAGCAGAGCGGCCCACGACTTCCAATGCAGCCGCTCCGTGTCGGCGATCACCCCGTCGTAGTCAAAGACGAGAACCTCTTGCATTTCGACCATGAGATTCTGTCCCGAATCAACCCAGCTGCATTCAAGTTTCAAGACTGGTTCGGCGCTTTCCTCTTAGCCGCTGAACGCTCAGATTGTGCTCCTTCGCGCTAGTGCGCCAGGAGCACACGATGCACCTTTTCGAATGCCTGGATCACATCATCTTCATCCCGTTCCGTCAGCGATGAGGGAATCGCGAGAAGAATGCTGCGCTCAAACAGACTATCGGCCACGGGGCAGGTGCCCTTTGAATATTCAACTTTGAGGCCGCGGTTTTCCGAGAGGGTCCATGGGAAACCGCCTCGATCGACGCTCGTGCGCTGAACGAGACTCGCGATGTTGTAATAAAGATGAAATCCCCACTCGGTCATCAGAATATTTGAGAGTCCCTGGGGATGGGTGACAATGCCCTCCGCCCGTAGCGCCTTGTTGACAATCTTCGCGGTATCAACATCCTTGTATGTGGTGATCAGAAACGGAGATGTATCCCCCGCCGGATCCACAATCCTGCGCAGGCTGATTCCCGGAAGCTTCTCCAGGGCTTGCCTGATGTGATACTTGCTGCGATGCATGCTCGCCGTGATTTGAGGAAGCTTCGTCAATTGCACCCGCAACACCGAGGCACGAAGCTCATCAAGCCTGCACCCTTGCCCCCAAAGACATAGATCGGGATCGCTCGTATTTAGGCGTCCCTGCTCGTTCCGCGCATAGCCCAGGTCATGACAGGCAAATGCCCGGTCGTAGAGTCGCCGGGTATTGGTAACCACGGCGCCACCCTCACCGGACGTCATATTCTTGTTCATTTGAAAGCTGTATATGCCCATGTCGCCGAATGTACCAACGCGCTGGCCGTGCACACTTCCTCCCATGCATTGGGCGCAATCTTCCAGCAGGAACAACTTCTTGCGATTTGCGACTTCCCGGATCGCCTCAATGTCTGCCGGAGCGCCACTCATATGAACGACAATGATGCCGGTTGTCTTGCTGCTGATCCGTTCTTCGAGTGATTTCGGGTCGATGCAGAAAGTATCATCGATATCCGCCAGCACTGGAATCGCGCCCCGATTCACCACGGCTGCAGCCACCGAGACCCACATATAGGCCGGCACAATCACTTCCTGACCTGGCCCCACCCCCAGCGCGGCCAGTGCCACGCTCAATGCAGCGGTGCCGCTACTGACCGCGACCACGTGCGACACGCCGAGAAACGCAGCAAACTCAGATTCGAATTTCTCGACCTCACGCTGCAGGTCGACGCCGTAGTAGCGAAACAGCGATCTGCTTCGAACCACTCGGGCGGCGGCTTCCACCTCTTCCGGGCCCATGTGATGTACACCGGGGAATTCAAGAGGGAGCGGCGACCCAGCCCGGACAGGCGTTCCACCGTCCATTGCCAACCGAATAGCTGGTGCATCAGAATCTTGGATTGCAGTCTTCCCTTTATCTTCCATATATAGGCCCCTTCCCTCGTGCCATACTGCGAACCGGAAACGATCTGGAAACGACGAATCCGAATAACCACTTCGTTCCGCTGCGGCGACCCTTGTGCTACTTATTTCGCCGGCCCCAAGCCGGGTTGCATGAATCTGACGTCGGTTTGGATTCTGAATTTGTTGGTTGACCAATAATAAAACATATATAGGCCAATATCCTGCCGGTCAACCCAAATTAATTCTTATTTGAAATATTTAGATGTGTATCGCCGGTTATGTGCGTCGGCACGCCATCGGTTGACCCGGCGGCAC
>CAVQZQ010000118.1:0-6202 GCA_963718435.1 uncultured Acidobacteriota bacterium
TCTTTGTTTCGATTCTTCGGCCACAGACAAACCGCGCAAGCCCACCTGCAAGACCATGCCACTGAATCCGGCATCAGAAACCAGCAGGTTGCTGCCACCGCCGAGCACGAATAACGGTACCTCGCGATCGCGAGCCCACGCCGTCGCTTCGTCAACTTCATCTTCAGTGCGGGCCATTACGAACCAGCGCGCCGGGCCGCCGATGCCAAAGGTTGTGAAGGCCGCCAGTGACTTGTTTTCTTCAAGAAGCATCGGGATAAAGGCTACACTACCCGGTTTAACGATAGAATGGTGACAGGCAGCTTTCCCTGCCGGAGGCGACAATGTATCCAGAACTGATGGTTATTCCCATGCGCGAGGAGCTCGTTCGCGCCGGTATCAAGGAAACCCCAACTGCTGAAGAGGTCGACGCCGCCCTGGCTGAGCCGGGCACAACCATGCTGGTCGTCAACTCCATTTGCGGTTGTGCGGCGGGCAAGATGCGCCCCGGTGTGCGGCTGGCGCTGGCGAATGCCGCCAATCAACCCGATCACAAGATCACTGTATTTGCCGGACAGGACCGCGAAGCCACCGAGCGCGCCCGCAGCTACTTTGAGGGCAATCCGCCCACCTCTCCCGCAGTTGCGATTCTGCGCAATGGAAAGCTGGTTTACCTCATGCAGCGCCACGTCATCGAGCAAGCCACAGCCCCGCAGATCGCGGGCGAATTGGTCCGCGCTTTTGATGAGTTCTGCGCCAAGACTCCGGCTTGAACATCGCTCATACTCCTGCGACACAAAAGGCCTCTCAAGCGGGAGGCCTTTTTGTTGGTTCAATTGCAGGACCCCTTAACTGCCTTTGGCCACAGGGGTCAGCTTTTGCACCTTGCTGTGCTTGATGGAGTAGCTGAAGTAGATGACGAGGCCGATCAACAGCCAACCGATCATCACGGCCCATGTAATCATCGCCAGGCGACTCATGAGATAAAGCGCAGAGATCATGCCCAGGATCGGCACGAGCGGCACCAGGGGTGTCTTGAACGGGCGCTTCATTTCAGGATGACGGACACGCAGCACCCACACGCCCGCGCACACGATGGTGAACGCGAGCAAGGTGCCGATGTTCACCAACTGCGAAAGGTTCTCGATCGGCAGAAATGCAGGCATAATGGCCGCGAACGCTCCGAAGACGATGGTCGTGACCCATGGCGTGCGAAATTTTGGATGAATCGCCGAAGCCCATTTCGGCAACAGGCCGTCACGTCGACATGGAGAAGAAGACGCGTGACTGGCCCAGCAGCATCACCAGCATGACGGTTGCCAGTCCGAAGACCGCGCCGATCTTGACCAGCATCGATCCCCAGCCTACACCCGTTACATCGATGGCCAACGCCACCGGCGCCGCAACGTTCAACGTCTTGTAACTCACCAGGCCGGTCAGCACGAGCGAGACAAGGATGTACAGGATGGTGCAGACGACCAGGGAGCCGAGAATGCCGATGGGCATGTCTCGCTGGGGATTCTTCGCTTCCTGGGCTGCTGTGGAGACGGCGTCGAATCCGATGTAAGCGAAGAAGATTGATGCGGCAGCAGTTGGAATGCCTCCCCAACCGAAGTTGCCGTGCCCATCGGGTGGCGGAACGAAGGGATGCCAGTTCGTCCTGGCCACTTCAGGATGACGGAACAGGAAGTAGCCTCCGACCACCAGGAAAATGCCGACGATGCCGAGTTTGATGATCACGATCGCGGAGTTGAAATTTGCCGATTCCTTGATGCCGATCACGAGGATGGTGGTGATCACCATGACAATGAGCATCGCGATCAGATTGAAAAAGCCCGTCGCATGAGGCAGGCCGGCGTCGCTCACGCCCGGCGGCAGTGACATTAGCGGCAGCCACTGCTGCTGATAGAAAACGAGAGTTGCCGGTTGTCCAGTCAACTGCGGGGGAATGTAGATATGGAACTGCTGCAAAAGGCTGTTGAAATACCCCGCCCAGCCGGATGCGACGGTCGCTGCGCCAAAGGCGTATTCGAGCAAAGGTCCCAGCCGATGATCCAGGCGACGAATTCACCCAGGGTCGCGTAACCGTAGGTGTAGGCCGAACCGGCGATGGGGATGATGAGGCAAACTCGGCATAGCACAATCCTGCAAATGCGCAGGTGAAACCTGCCAACACGAAGCTCAGCGCCACGGCAGGGCCGGCGTGCAGCGCGGCCGCCTGTCCAGTCAACACAAAGATGCCGGCGCCGATGACAGCGCCGATGCCGAGGGTAATCAGGTTCAGCGCGCCGAGCGAGCGTTTCAGCGTGTGTTCGCCCTCTTCACACGCCTCTTGCGATGAGCATCGACATCGGTTTGATACGAAGGAGCCTGGACATGGATGAGGGACACTCCTCCTCAGATGGTTGAAATCGATGATTCCCGAATGCAGCTGGCTCGCAGAGCGCCGTGACCAGAAGATATACACCGGAATCCCGAGCAGAACGAGCACCAGGCCCGGCCAAGTGTATTGGGGCTTGTATCGCAATAATACGATACAAATCCACAAGGCCATCACGATATAGAGCGCTGGCAGCACCGGATAACCGAGCGCCTTGTAGGGCCGCGGTGCATCCGGTCGTTTGAACCGCAGGACAAAGAGTCCGGCAATGGTGAGGATGTAAAACACCAACACAGCGAAGATGATGTAGTCGAGCAACTGGCCATAGGAGCCGGAAACACAGAGTACGACCGTCCAGCACGCCTGCACAAGCAGTCCTGCAGCCGGCGTGCGATACCGCGGGTGAAGCTTCCCGACCGACTTGAAGAACAGCCCATCCTGGCTCATCGCGTAGTAGACGCGCGCGCCGGCAAGCGACAAGCCATTGGCGCAGCCGAAGGTGGAGACGAGGATCGCCGCCGCCATCAGTTGTGCTCCGCCCGAGTGGAAGATGGCTCCGAGAGCCGCCGTCGCCACACGATCTTCCGAGGCGTACTGCACGCCCCGCGCCAGGGCAGTCGCTCCGTGCGGGTCGCCATGCATGGGCAGCACCAGCAGGTAGCCCAGCGATGCCAGGAAGTACGCCGTCAGCACGAACCCCGTACCCAAGATCAGCGAGAGCGGATGTTGCGCCGGGGATTTTTCACCTCGCCGGCCGTGAAGGTGATGTTGTTCCAGGCATCGGCCGAGAACAGCGAACCGACCTGCACCACGGCCAGAATCACCAGCAGGTTCACCAGCACAATGGGTCCGCCGACGCCCACCTGCACGGGATGCATCGAACTCCAGCCGGCATTCTTCCAGAACTCGCTCCAACCGGGACCAAAGTTCGCATTCCATGCCGTCGCATTGCGGCCCGACGGTGAAGGCCAGCAGAATCAGCGCCGCAAGCGAGAGTGCTTTGGCCGAAGTGAAGACGTTCTGAATCATCGCGCCGAGCTTCACGCCGAACACATTGACGATGGCCAGCGAAATCACAATCACGATGGCGGCCAGGTTGGCTGTGTTGACGCCGATCTCCATGTTGCCCAGCACCATCGGTCCGATAGGAATCGCGGGTACATGCGCAATGTGCCAAAGCCAATGCGTGGTCGAGACGGTGGGGAAAGAACACGCCGAGAAACTTGCCGAAAGCTACGCAGACTGCGGCGATGGTGCCCGTCTGGATCACGAGAAAGAGCGTCCAGCCATAGAGAAAACCCCAGAGCGGCCCAAGCGACTCGCGCAGGTAAACATATTGGCCGCCGGCTTTGGGCATCATGGCGGCGAGTTCGCCATAGCTCAGCGCGCCGATGATCGTCATGAGGGCGGTGACCACCCATGCTCCCATAAAGAGCGCAGGCGAGTCGGTGCCGCGCGCGATATCAGCGTCGACAAGGAAAATGCCGGAACCAATCATGGATCCCGCGACGATCGCCGTAGAGCTGAACAGACCAAGGCTCTGGATCAACCCTGTTGAGCTCGTTGCTGGGGCGGATTCGGCGGCGGGAGTGGGGTCTAAGGTTTTCACCTGGCTCGGTTTTACTTGAAATACAGAAGATTGTCTTCTCTTTTTCTGACAGCAGCGAATCTGCCGCAGATTTCTCACGTTTAGCGCAATTGTTTTGACCAGCGAAGAAACTCAGCGGCCGGGTCTGGTACGCGGAAGATCGCAGCAGAGACGGCGACGACGCTCGCTCCCGCGTCAAGGACCGACTGCGCGGTATCGAGGGTAATTCCTGCGACCGCTACCAGGATGATGTCTGGGCCGGCTTGTGCACGGAGGCGGCGGACCCCTTCAGGGCCGATGGGGCGCTTGCTTGTTTGCTTCGTCGTGGTCGGAAATACCGGGCCTATAGCCAGATAATCCACCGGCTCGTCGAGAATGCCGGGAAGAGCGCGTCACTGCCGCCGAAGGTGCCGACGATGCGAATCGGACCTAGAAGGCCGCGCGCTTCGGATGGGGAAACGTCTCCGGCGTCCACGTGAACGCCGTCAAATGACGCTTCTGCAATCAGATCGGCCCGATCGTCAAGGATGAGCTTCACCTGATCCACAGCCAAGACCTCGCGCAGAGTGGCCGCATCGGCCAGTAACTCGGTATCCGTTCCAGTCTTATTGCGGTATTCGAGGAGAGTTACGCCGGCATCGGCTAGGGAGCCTCCCAGTCGCCGTAGGAACTCGGAGCGGCTGGCGGATGGAATGATCGACGAGTCGAGAATGGGGTAAATCTTGGGGAAACTAAAAGACATATCACCAGCGTAGAGGACGAGGCGGCTGGTTGTCAGCGGCGAGCAATCTATTTTGGATGTGGGGCTTCCCGCCTTTCCGCCGCGCCGGGTGAAGGCGGAGAGGAGAGGGAAGCCCCGGGTTGACTCCGGTTGCCGATTCCCTGCTCTTTTACATCTCGTCGGCTGACGGGCCGTAGCAGCCTGGGACCTTTTGGTTGAGGAGCCGCAGGTACACTCCCAGTTGCGCGCGGTGATGCACGAGATGGCTGAGAACCCAGGTGCGCCAGACTTGGTGTTTGGGGTCATCGATCCAGGTCTGATCACCGGCCACGAACTTCCAATTCGAATCCCACATTTCCGGGGTCATTTTCGCCAAGGCCGGTGTTACTTCGGCTACCTGCTTCTCGAAGCGTTCCAGAAGTGCGGCTTTCGTCGCTGGTGTGTCGGGCTTCATTTCCGGGTTCCATTCGAGCTTGTCCTGGGTGAGGGTATGGAGCGCCCAGTCGCCATTGGTATCAGAAACATGCCCGGCCAACTGGCCGAGGGCCATTGATTTGGGATGGGGTTTAAAGCTGAAGTCGGCATCGTCCGGAATTGCGGCAAGAACTTTGCGTGTCGTGGCGGTCTCGCGGTCATATTCGGCGATGAGTTCCTTTTGAATATCCATGCGTGCAACCTCCGAGTTGCCCAGCAAGCATATCCGATTCCTCCACGAAGAGGCGAAGAAACAGCGATAATATTTGAATTGTTTTCCACAGGTCTCTAGCGAGGCAGCGCAAAGGCGATATAGGCGCCTCCAACAGGTCCATTCGGGTCGCGACCACCGCTCGAGGCAATCACCACAAACTGGCGGCCATCCACCATGTAAGTTGCCGGAGTGGCCATGCCTGCAAAGGGCAACTCACTCTGCCATAGAAGCTTGCCGGTGCGAGAATCAAATGCATGGAAGATGCGGTCGTGCACGGTGGCGCCTATGAAAAGTATCCCGCCGGCGGTTACGACGGGACCGCCATAATTCTCGGAGCCGGTGTCCTTCATTCCCAAGGCAACCAGCTCTGGGTACTTGCCGAAGGGAATTTTCCAGAGATACTTCCCGGTCTTGAGGTCGATGGCGTTCAACGTTCCCCACGGGGGATTGAAAGCGGGATAACCATCGGGGTCAAGGAACTTGCGATAACCGGTGAAGTTGTAGGGAACATCCACGCTCTCATCGGCGCTGCTCGGCGTGCTGTCTCACTCGCAAGGAATCGGAGCAAAGCCTCAAGTGCATTGCCTTGCAATGCGGGCATGGGAGGCATTCTTCCCTTGCCAGAGTGGATGAGGTCGGTGATCTGGGCCGCCGAGAGCCGACTCCCCAGTCCAACCAGCATGGGAAATGACGGAGGGTTCCCTTCCAGGTGATCTCCGTGGCAGATAGCGCATCGGTCGCGGTAGACGGCGGCACCTTCGGCATCGGGCGGCGGTTGCACGGCTTTGCTTTGGGCGGGGGCGGCAGTCAGTTCCTTACTGCTCTCGGGAGGGGCGCCGGTGTGCA
>CAVQZQ010000119.1:0-63323 GCA_963718435.1 uncultured Acidobacteriota bacterium
GACCAAGACCGGCGCCGCGATTCGGCCTTCAGCAGAGCCCGGCTCGTCGTCGACAGCGATATCGGTCCGGCCACCTCGGACGCGTTGAAGGCCGCCGACAAACACGCCCAGGCCGTGGCCGCCACGACCCTCGCATCGGTCGCGAGCGTCGGCGCCCCGAGCGTGCACGGGCCTCGGGATGCAGCCGGCGACGAGCACCCCCACCCGTCCGGCGTGATCGCCGTTCAGCAGCAGCTGGGACCCCCGCTGACGGCGACTTCGGCACCAAGACCACGGACGCGGTGTCGGCCTTCCAAACCCGCATGGCCTGACCGCGGACGGCGTCGTCGGGCCGGCCACCGCGCGGCGCTCGGCCTCGGCGACGGCCCGACGCTGCAGGCGGCGGCGAGCGGCGGAGCCACCAGCCCGGCGGACACCGCTGCGGCGACCCCCGCCGCGACCACCCCCGCCGCGACGACCGACACGACGACGACCGACGCGACTGCGACGACCGACGCGACGAGTTCCACGACCTCGACGCCGGCGACGTCGACCGTTGGACCACCACGACGGGGCCGTCGGCGAGCGTGTCGACCGCGCTCTCGGAGATGGTCACGGCCAGCGAGAACATCGCAACGCTCCCCTACATCTGGGGCGGCGGGCACGGCTCGTGGGTCTCGCCGGGCTATGACTGCTCGGGTTCGGTCTCCTACGTTCTTCACGCGGCCGGCCTGCTCAGCGTGCCCGAGGATTCGAGTGCCCTGGAGAGCTACGGGGCCCCGGGGCCAGGCCAGTACGTCACGATCTATGCCAACGCCGGCCACGCCTGGATGACCATCGACGGGCGTCGCTACAACACGGTCTCGCTGGCCGAGGACGGGTCTCGCTGGGGCACCACGCCCGGGGATCCAGCGGCTTCATCGTGCGTCACCCGATCGGTTTTCTCGACCCAGGTGTGCATCGGCGATCGATACCGCATCGGTGGTGCTGAATTTGAAGTGACGCAGCCGCGCGTAACGTGCTACCGCGTCGGCATCCGCATGAATGAACCTCGGATGCCGGCCCTTCTCGTAGAACATCACAGACCAGGATTCTACTTTCGCGTGTTGCAGGAGGGAGAAGTTGGTGCAGACGATGACATTGTAAAAATTACTGACGGTCCAGAGCGAATCAGCGTGGCCGAGGTTGACGCCCTCCTGTATTTGCCGGGACATTCCAGCGATCAACTGCAACGGGCGCTACGGATTCCTGCACTTAGCAAGGGTTGGCAGAGTTCGTTCCAGGCAATGCTCCAACAAGACTTGAGCTCCAAAACTACGGTGGGGAATCCGGGACTTGCCACTGAGGAACAAGCGCCAGCATGGCCCGGATTTCGACAGATGCGAGTCGCGCGTATCCAAAAGGAAAGCGATAGTGTAACTTCCTTCGTTCTGGCGCCGATCGACGGGCAGCCTCTTCCTGTCTTCCAGGCAGGTCAATTTGTGGTTTTGCGGTTGCTCTCGATCCGGACAAACCGCCGGTTCTTCGCAGCTATTCGTTGTCTGATCTGCCCGGAGCCGATCATTTCCGCATCAGCGTCAAGAGCGAATTGAACGGGATTGGAAGTTCGTTTCTGTGCAGCCGTACGCAAGAAGGCGATCTATTGGATGTTAGTGCGCCGCGAGGAAGCTTTACTCTGCGTCCCAGCCAGAATCCTGTGGTTCTGCTGAGCGCTGGAGTGGGCGCAACGCCCGTGATGTCGATGCTGCACGCACTCGCTGCTGAAAGATCGCAACGAGAGATCTGGTGGATCTATGGAGCGCGCAATCGCGTCGACCATCCATTCGCAGAAGAATCGCGTTCATTGCTGAAACAGCTCTCTCGCGGACGAGGATACATCGTGTACAGCAGGCCCGCTGCAACCGACCAGGTAGGGGCAGACTTCGATGCTCCCGGGCACATTGACACAGCTTTGCTGAGAGAATTGGCGTGTCACAGGGTAGTGACTTCTATCTGTGTGGCCCGCCTTCATTCCTGCAGAATATGCGCGATGGGCTGCGAAACTGGGGTGTGCTCGCCGAGAATGTGCACACGGAAATCTTCGGTTCTCTCGAGGCTATTACCCCTGGTATGGCGCAGGTTGTTCACACTCCTCATCTGCCACAAGGGCCGCCCGGATCTGGCCCCCCAGTCTCATTCGCGCGTAGCGGGATTACCGCCACTTGGGATCCGAAATTCGGGAGCTTGCTTGAACTGGCGGAAGCGTGCGACGTTCCGGTCAGATGGTCGTGCCGGACTGGAGTCTGTCATACCTGCATGACTGGTCTGATTGACGGATCGATTATTTATAACCCTGAGCCGCTGGAGAGGCCCGCTCCCGGGAACGTGCTCGTATGCTGTTCCCAGCCAACCGCGGGTGTCACCCTGGATCTTTGAGAGAAAACAGAAGGAGTTCAATCATGCGTTCTGATATCGTGCCCGGAGGCATTTTCCCCGACTACGAACTGCCCGATCACGCGGGCAAAGTGCGCAAGCTCAGCGAGCTACAGGGCGACGATCCGCTCATCCTTACCCTTGCGCGCGGGCACTATTGCCCAAAGGAACACCAGCAGCATTTGGAACTCGCCGCGTTCTACCCGAAGATCGCCGTGGCGTACACTCAGATCGTCACGATCGCCACCGACGATCACCATACTCTTCAGGAATTTCGTGCGTCAGTGGGAGCCCAGTGGACCTTCCTTTCTGACCCCGGCAGAACGATCCAGAAGGATCTCGATATCCAGGAGTACACCGACCCCGAGCACAATCCGATGATCCCCTATACGCTCGTGCTCAAGCCGGGCCTCGTGATTCACAGCATCTATAACGGCTACTGGTTCTGGGGCCGTCCATCGGTCATTGATCTTTGGCACGACCTGCGCGCCGTGACAAGTGAAATCCGCCCAGACTGGGATCTGAGTGCTCCTGGACTCCGCGAGGCGTGGAATGCGGGTGACTTCTCGCGTTTCCATGGGTGGAACAAGCAGGCAGGTGTGGAAATGCCCTCGAAACTTCTCGGATCTGAGAAGTGAGGGTGGAAACTTATGTCGATGATTGAATTAGCGACAGCGCGGAATTTGGCGAATGGTTTCGAAGCACCGTCTGAGGTGGGCGAGGTTCAGGCGGGGAACCCCCTCCCGATTGGAGGTGCTCACGAACAAGGAAGGGGAGTCAATTTTGTCTTGTTCAGCCGTCACGCAACCGGTGTTCGTCTAGAGTTCTATCAAAACGCTGACGATTCTTCTCCGAGCAGAATCATTGACTTAGATCCGGTGCGTCATCGGACAGGCGACGTCTGGCATGTGTGGGTGCGAGGCATTCCCGCAGGTCAACTCTACGGTTATCGTGTCGAGGGGCCGTATCTACCCGAAGAGGGCCATCGCTTCAACCCACATAAGCTGCTTCTGGATCCGTATGCAAGAGCAATTGCCGGGGTCGAGAATTGGGATTTTCTAGCCGCGCGCGGTTACGATTCATCCAGCAGCCTGATTGACTTGAGCATTTCGACTGTTGATAACGCCGGCACCACACCGAAATGCATCTTTACCGATGACCATTTCGACTGGGAGTTGGATTCGCCTCCAAAGCATTCCGCCTCCGACACAGTCATCTACGAGACACACGTTCGCGGTTTCACAATCCATCCCAGCTCGGGTGTGGCGCATCCCGGAACCTTCGCTGGCTTGACCGAAAAGATAGCGTATCTTCAAGAGCTGGGAGTGACCGCCATTGAGTTGATGCCCGTTCTCGAATTCAATGAAAACGAATCGAGCCGGCTGAATCCAATCACAAGAGAGACTCAAGAACTACTGGGGCTACAACCACGTCGCCTTTTTCGCTCCGAAGCAGTCCTACTGCATTGGAGGACCGCACGGTCAGCAGATCCAGGAGTTCCGAGAGATGGTAAAGGCTTTTCACCGCGCGGGCATTGAAGTGATCCTGGATATCGTGTTGAACCACACAGCTGAGAACGATGAACTAGGTCCCACGCTTTCCCTGCGCGGTATTGAGAACTCGATCTTCTATATGCTGCAAGAGAACAGTTGCCGATACTACAAGAACTTTTCCGGCGTTGGCAATACCATTAACGCAAATCATCCCGTTGTGCGGGAGTTCGTCAGGAATGTGCTTCGCTACTGGGTCATGCACATGCACGTGGATGGTTTTCGCTTCGACCTTGCTTCGGTCCTGGGCCGAGATGAGCACGGGAACATTCTGCGCGACGCCCCGCTTCTCGAAGGCATTGCCGAGGATCCCATCCTGCGTGACGTAAAGATTATTGCGGAAGCCTGGGACGCAGGCGGTGCCTATCAAGTGGGAGGTTTCTCCACCAAGCGTTGGACGGAATGGAACGGCCGATTCCGAGACGATATGCGCCGCTTCTGGGTTGGCGAGGCGGGCATGATCGGATCGTTCGCAAGCCGAATCTGTGGAAGCTCGGATTTGTATCGGAGCTCAGGCAAGGGCCCCGCAAGCAGTCTCAACTTCGTTACTTGTCATGACGGCTTCACGCTGAACGATTTGGTGAGCTACAAAGAGAAACACAATGACGAAAATGGCGAGTTCAGCCGCGATGGATCCGATGCTAACTACAGCGAGAATTGTGGCGTGGAAGGGCCGAGTCAGGATCCCAGTATCGAGGGCATACGTAACCGCTTGATCAAAAACTTCCTGTTAACCCTCTTTATCTCTCGCGGGATTCCGATGTTACTCGGCGGCGACGAGTTTCGACGAACCCAGCGCGGCAATAACAATGCCTACTGCCAGGACAACGAGGTGAGCTGGTTTGACTGGAGCCTGCTCGAAACGCATAAAGAGATCCAGCGCTTTACTCGGGGAATGATCGCCTTTCGTCGAGCCCATCCTGTTTTGCGAAAAGAAAAGTTCTACACGGATGAAGATATAAAGTGGTTCGCGCCCAGTGGCGCCACTCCCGACTGGGCGGATCAATGGCAGAAATCCTTTGCGTGTCTAATCCCAGGAGAGACAGAACCCGACTTATTCCTCCTGTTTAACGCCGACACCAGATCCGTTGATTTTTCGATTCCTGACTTGCCAGCCGGCAAGATCTGGCGTTTGGCGGTTGATACTTCCCGAAACGCCCCTGACGATCTCTTCCACTCCGGGAAAGAGCTCCCGGTCCAGGGCCAAATCGGTTTTCTGCTCGAACCTCGATCAAGCGCCATTCTCTTGTCGGATGGCGGCGAGGTGCCTGGTGACAATTAACGCTGTTGCCGGGAAGCCGGCTGACCCATCCGTTCTTCTTAACGTCCCGAAGCTTGTCACGGCGTATTACGAGTTGCGGCCCGATCTGACGCAACGCCTGAACAAAAAAGCCGCTCTTGCAAGATTATCCCCGTCCGACATTCACGCTACGACGTTGCTGGTCAGCCGATTCAAAAGATTCTGAACACCGCTCCGGGAGACGGCAATCCAATTGGAGGAATCACAGTGGTTGCCAGGGATGCCTGGTTTGCAGCACGTCCTTCGTGCACGGTTGAAATCTACAAGATTTACCCCGAGGGTCTCCTCGGTCAGAACCATCTACGACGGATCGAGGAAGAAGCCCAAACCATTGTTTCGGCAACGCTGGCTCCCAGTGCCCAGGCGTCCCGAGCCGATAACCCTAAGGACATGAGCCATGACAGGAGTTTGTTTATGAGTAGCTCGAAAATCGTTGATCGTCCCCTCGACACAGCCATTTCAGATGCTCTTACCGACTTGGCCTTGGACCTTAGATGGTCGTTCAATCACTCGGCGGACCAACTTTGGGAGCAGTTCGATCCCGAACTCTGGGAACTGACCCACAATCCTTGGGTCCTGCTGCAAACCGTCTCCCAGGAGAAACTGCAAACTGTTACCTCCGACCCAGGTTTTCAAAAACTCCTGGCTGATCTCCACCGCGAGAAAACGGAAACGGAAGAGTCGGAAGCTTGGTTTCAAAAGGCGCATCCGCGTTCGGGCGTGTCGACAATTGCGTATTTCTCGATGGAGTTCATGTTGAGCGAGGCGCTGCCGATCTATTCTGGCGGACTCGGCAACGTCGCCGGCGATCAGCTCAAAGCCGCAAGTAACTTGGGCGTCCCGGTGACCGGAATTGGTTTGCTCTATCAACAAGGTTATTTTCGCCAGGAAATTGATGCGCAGGGCCACCAGCAAGCCTTGTACCCCTTCAATGATCCTGGCCAGCTTCCGATTCGACCGGTACGCGGGCCAAACGGCGAATGGCTGCGCCTGGCCGTCGCTTTTCCTGGCTTCAAGTTGTGGATCAGAGTCTGGCAAGTACAGGTGGGCCGAGTCAAATTGTATTTGCTCGATACCAACGATCCCGCAAACCTTCCGGCCTTCCGCGGCATCACGACTGAACTGTACGGAGGTGGTCCGGAGTTGCGTTTGAGACAGGAGTTAGTCCTCGGTATTGGAGGCTGGCGGCTCCTGAGAGCCTTGGGATTGCAGCCCGAGGTCTGTCATCTCAATGAAGGTCACGCGGCATTCGCGGTGTTGGAACGGGCGCGTTCCTACATGGAAGACAATGGCAAGCCATTCGACGTCGCGCTTGCCGTCACCCGTGCCGGCAACCTTTTTACGACCCATACTCCCGTGGAAGCGGGCTTTGACCGCTTTTCTCCCAGCCTGATCGAGCGATACCTCAGGAAGTATGCCGAGGAGAAACTGTCGATTTCGGTCGACGATCTTCTGGCGTTGGGGCGACGCGATCGCCAGGACTCATCCGAACCATTCAATATGGCCTATTTGGCGATCCGCGGCAGCGGCGCCATCAACGGCGTCAGCAAATTGCACGGTCAAGTCAGCCGACGACTCTTCCAGCCACTCTTTCCCAGGTGGCCTGAAACAGAGGTGCCGGTAACGCACGTGACAAACGGAGTGCACACCCCTACCTGGGACTCTGCTGAAGCAGACCGCCTGTGGGAACTTTCCTGCGGAAAACAATGCTGGCGCGGAACACTGGCAGACACAGAAGGAGATATTCGCGCAGCCAGCGATTCCAGCCTCTGGCAACTCCGCGCAGATAGCCGCAAGACTCTCGTTGAGTACGTCCGAAGACTTTACGGCCGTCAATTAGCATCTCGGGGAGCATCTTCGGAAGACCTCGAGCAGGCCGCACTGATACTCGATGACAATATTTTGACTTTGGGATTTGCCCGTCGTTTTGCCACGTATAAACGCCCGAACCTTCTCCTGCACGATCCGGCGCGGCTTCTGAACATCCTGATGAATCGAGAGCGCCCAGTTCAACTCGTGCTTGCAGGCAAGGCTCATCCCCAGGATACCGAGGGGCAAGAAATGATCCGGCAGTGGTTTGAGTTTGCTCGCCGCCCTGAAGTTCGATCCCGGGTGGTCTTCCTTTCGGACTATGACGTTCTCATGGCGGAGCATCTGGTTCAGGGTGTGGACGTCTGGGTGAACACTCCGCGACGGCCTTGGGAAGCAAGCGGCACAAGCGGCATGAAGGTACTGGTGAACGGCGGGTTAAATCTTTCGGAACTCGATGGCTGGTGGGCGGAGGCGTATTCCCCGGAAGTAGGCTGGGCGATTGGTGACGGGCGCGAACATGGGGATGACCCATCTTGGGACGCGGCTGAAGCTGAGAGTCTTTATGCGGTACTCGAAAGAGAAGTTATCCCAGAGTTCTATTCGCGCGACAAGGATGGAATTCCCGGCGGCTGGGTTGCCCGCATGCGCGAAAGTATGGCCCGGTTAACTCCGGCCTTTTCGACCAATCGCGCAGTCCGCCAATATACCGAAGAACACTATCTCCCGGCGGCAGCAGCTTATCTTGAGCGCGCCGAGAATCGAGGCTCAGTGGGAGCCGATCTGCTCGCCTGGCAGGTCGAACTGGCGAAGCATTGGTCAGCCCTGCGATTCGGCCCCGCGGCCGTCGAGCGACTGGGAGAGCGATATCTATTTCACGTTCAGGTTTTTCTTGATGACATCGATCCTGATGCCGTGAGGGTCGAACTCTACGCGGAGGCGCAGAAAGATGAGGACCCAATCACGCACCCTATGAATCGTGGCGAACACCTGGTCGGAGAGACAAGTGGCTTCACCTACAGTGCTTCTGTTCCGACAGGTCGTCCGGCTGCTGACTACACTCCGCGCCTGGTCCCACGGCACGCAGGAGCGTTCGTGCCGCTTGAGGCTCCTTTCATTCTGTGGCACGAAGCACCGTCCTGGCGATGAACTGGGAGCGGTGCCGGGATCGCTCGCGCAGATCCAGAATTGGAGGAACCTCGATGCCCGACGAATCGTGACAGCCTGATAAGCAACGACCGTTGGAGTTCATCCCTGATTTACTGTAGGAACGCCGTCATGAGTTCATAACAAAACTGGCGCATAAGCTTTGAGCACAAAGCGGCGCCCTCTCGGTTCACCGGATGTGAGGCAATGTTTGATAAGCCTCACCGAAAGTGGTCACTTGACGCCCCGCTCGATAGCATCGCTGAGTGAAGCAAACAGGTCATCAGCTTGATCGGGATCTCAGGGAATGTTGAGAAGGGCAGACTGGATGCGCTTGCGCTTCGCCACACCCTACCTACCGTTTTCCGCTTGCTCGCGAGGTCGAACGCTTTGTGCTCGACTTCTTAATGAAGCGCAGTTTTCGATATCGACATTTTGTGATTCACGGATGCTTCAGGTCGACGCCGAGATGCGATTCTGGAGCTTCATGGGGGCTTGAAAAGTGATCAGTTCATCTGAATTGCGACGCGTCGCGGAATTTTCGGACTTGCCGGAGGAACAAATTGAGTGGTTTCTGCATCATGTGCAGGAAGTCTCCCTCCATGCGGGAGAGACCTTTGTTCGACAGGGCGATCCGGCAGACTGGATGTTCATCTTTCTTGAGGGACTCTTTCAATGGAGAGGGGAATTTGGTGGCGACACTGTTTCTCTCCCGGTACAAGCGGGCGAAATCAGTGGAATGTTTCCATTCTCCAGAATGAAACGGTTCACTGTGACCGGGCGAGCCCTGACGGATGGGCATCTCATCAAATTTCCGGCCGCTCGTTTTTCAGAACTTATACAAAGATTGCCGGAACTGACGGCGAGATTAGTCGCCACGATGTCGGACCGGATTCGTGAAGGAACCCGAATAGAGCAACAACGCGACCGTTTGGTGTCATTGGGCAGATTGTCCGCTGGGCTTGCTCATGGATTGAATAACCCCGCTTCCGCCGCCAAGCGAGCGAGCGATCAAATGCGCGGGACGCTGGAGAAACTGCAAAGTGCAAACTCGGAATTGTGGCGACTTCCCCTCGATGACTCGGACAAGGACAGAATCGAAGAGGTGGAAGCTTCGCTGCTGCAATCCGGATTGACTGAGCTGGACGGAATCGCTCTCGGCGACCTGGAAGAAAGGCTGGAGTCGATCTTGAGGGGTTATGGCCACGCTGACTTATGGGAGCTGTCGGCCGCCTTTGCAAAGCGCAATATGTCCCCCGATGCGCTCAGGTCCCTGCTGATGCGTCTCGATCTAATCGCGGCTCGTGCTGCGCTGACACGAATTGCGGCTTCCGCAGAATTGTCGATTCTTCTCAGCGCCGTAGAAAGCGGCGCAGCCCGAATATCAGATTTGGTTCGAACTGTTAAGGAATATACCTATATGGATCAGGCGCCAATCCAGAACGTTGACGTGACGCGAAGCTTGGAGACGACACTTGGCGCTTTGGTCCACATTCTGCAACCTGGAATCCAGGTGCAGCGTGCTTACGAACCGGTGCCGCTGCTCGTTAACGCGGTGGGAACCCTGTTGAATCAGGTCTGGACCAACATCATCGAGAACGCGATCGAAGCCATGGCAGGGAAAGGTGAACTCCGGGTGCGAACCTTCCGCGACGACCTCTACGTCGTGGTCGAGATTGGCGATTCGGGCCCGGGAATTCCTCCAGAAATAAAGCCCTATATTTTTGATCCATTCTTTACGACGAAGGACGTCGGCGCTGGAACGGGCCTCGGGCTGAACACAGTACAGACAATTGTGAGAAGGCTTGGTGGCAATATACATGTCACCTCCACAGCGGGAGACACTCGTTTTCAGGTATGGCTTCCATGGGGCGAGACTCCTGCCGAACCTGGCAAACGGCTCGATGCCGAGGCTGCACCCAAATCTGCGTAGTATGGTCAACCGGTGAGTTCGAAGCCGCGCACTCGGCGTTGGCCTCAGGACATGGCATGCCGTAGCAAATGTGTCTGCCGACTACTCTGCCGGATGTTCCCCCGTATACGGCGAGCAGCAAGGCTTCTCCGTCGCCTTAAAATTCATCAGTTCTACGCGGACGCCGTCGGGGTCGTACATGTTGAACTCGTACTTGCCGTCCAGGCCTACTTTGGTGGGGCGACCGTCGTGTCGTTCCTCGAGCCGCTTCCCGGCTTCAAGCACATTGTAGGCATCGGGAACCGACTCCACACCCAACGCCATATGGTTGAGCACTCCGAGAAAGTTCTGGGTCATATTGGCGGGAATGCCCGAGCCGGAATCATCGTTGCCATGGGTTGCCTCCAGCATGTACTCGATCCAGTCGTGGCTGTCGGGGGGTTGCAGGCTTATCCAGTCCACCCTGCCCTCCTTCATGCCGCCAAACCAGTAGGGGCGGAAGCCCAGCAGATCGCGATAGAAGGTGTCTTCCACCGCACTGCGGTGCACCAGAATGCCCACGTGAATAATGCGGTGGCTAATCACGTTGGGCGCCTTTATCGCTTTAGCGTGCCTGGGAGGCTGGACGAATTGAACCTCATTGCCTTCCGGATCGCTCACGCTAAACCAACGGCTTCCGTCGTTCCCCTTGGTCACCTCGGGGGGCGTTTTCCACGCCTTGGAGACAAGATACTTGCGCAGTCCCTCAGCGTCGTCGGTGTTGAACGCAATGTGATCACGGCGGTTGATGCCGGCGCCCGCAGGCAGCGGCAAGACCTCAACGAATTGCACATTGCTGAAGGCGTAGCGAACGCCCAGCGGGTTCTCAGGGTCCGTCATCCTGACCGCGCCTACGAGGTGTCGGTAGAAGTGGTCGGCGGCAGCCGCATCTGATGTATAGACGGCTAGATGCGAGATGCCGGTGATCTCGGGACGCTTAATCGACGGAGACGGCAATTGAGCCGCCGCGGCAACGCCAGATACAGCCAGCAATACTGCGAATAGGGACTTCAAATACATTCCGCACCTCATCATGGACGAATTGTGCCAGAGATTTCGCTGGACCCTTTTGAGTGTTCATTGCAATTCCACAGATCACGATCACGTTGTGTATGAGTACGATTTCAGACGTTGAATGAACCATTCCTTGTTGAATACAACGCGGTCATAAATGGTTGGCGCGAAACGCGCTAAGGATTCGCACGTTTAAGTTTGTGCCAGAGAATCGAGAAGAGGCCCACAAAGCAGTAGCATACAAGCGGCACTAAATAGGCGATGGAGATGCGGTGAACCACTTGCGAAATCCAGCCCATCAGCGGCGTCAGAATCCCTCCCCCAACGATCGCCATCACGATCAACGATCCGCCGATCTTCGTGTTACGACCTAAACCATCGATTCCCAGTGCAAAAATAGTGGGGAACATGACCGACATGAAAAAACTCGTGAGGAAGATTGCCCAAAGACCGATCCATCCCGGGAATGCAATACCGACACCCACCAGCAGGATGTTGATGGCGCTATAGGCGGTCATCAGCCTGTCCGGGCGAACGTAACGCATGATTGCTGCCGAACTGAAGCGTCCTATGCCGAAGGCGGCCAACGTGCCGGTGAGCAGATAACCGGCCATTTTTTCGTTTTGATGTGTGGAGTCCTGAACGTACTGAATGAAATAGCTCCAGGTTCCGACCTGCGCGCCTACGTACATGAACTGCGTAAACACGGCCAGCAAGAAACTCGGGTAGCGTAACAGATCTCGGAATCTGCCGTGGCTTTCCCCCTCAGCCAGGGACTCGCCAGCCACCTTGGGGAACCGTGTCATGGCGATAAGAGCTGCCCAGACGAATGCAATCACTCCGAGGACCATGTAAGGAGCAACGACTCGCATGGTCTCGCTGCGCATATAGGCGGAGTAGGAATGCGCCGCCTGCATGGCCTCGACCTGACTGTTGTTCAATTCGATCCCAGAGAAAATGTATACAGTCCCGATCAAGGCACCGGTGATCGATCCCAGCGGATTGAAAGCCTGCGCGAAGTTCAGGCGCTGCGCGGCCGTCTCTGAAGCACCGAGCTGCGCGACGAATGGGTTCGAAGCAGTCTCGAGGAATGAAAGGCCGCTGGCGATGACAAACAGCGCCGTCAGGAAATAAAGATATCGTCCCGAAAGTGCGGCTGGCCAGAAAAGAAACGCGCCGGTTCCAAAAAGAAGTAGTCCGATCAGGAAGCCGAACTTGTATCCAAAACGGCGCATCAACAACGCGGCCGGCATGGCCAAAACAAAATAGCCCAAATAGAATGCAGATTGAACCAGACCGGCCTCGAAACGCGACAAGGCGAACGATTTCATGAACTGGCGAATCAGCACGTCGTTGAGGTTATGGGGGATTCCCCAGAGAAAAAAGAGCGCCGTTACGAGGATGAATGGGATCAAAACGCCTGACGGCAACATGCTGGTGCGCTGCGGGACTGATTCGATGGATTCATTGTTCGCGTTACGAACCGCCATGTATGCTACCTTCTTTCCTCGACAACACTGATTGAACTCTGTCAACCAATGATCCAGATCCAGCAAAGGAGATCCTGTAGTCCTTGCTCCGCAATCGCGTCAGCATTGGCGGCAAGCGCCCTACCTGCATTCCTCGAATTCAAGCCGGGTTAATTGTGAGCGAATGGGCCTAGTGCCAGGCACCAAGCTGCTGGAATTGTTCGAACACTTCATCCCACCTCGCGGATGGATGCGGTTCATACGATTCACAATGGATTGACTCCGCAATAGCGATTTTTCCCTGCTGAAAGTCTTCGATATGGCCGGTTGCAATCGCCTGCGCCAATACGTTGCCTAGCACGGTAGCTTCCTTCGGTCCCGTTACCACCAGGCGGTTACACGCATCGGCCACCATTTGCGACAGGAGAGTGTTTTGCGAGCCGCCGCCAACGATGCGAATCGTTGATATTGGCTGGCCAGACAGACGCTCCAATGCCCCCAGAACTCTTCGATAGCTGAGCGCCAGACCTTCGAAAACGGCGCGCGCAAACTCTCCGACCGAACTTGGCGCCGCCTGTCCAGTCCGTCCGCAGTAATCTTGCACAGCCGCAGTCATATCCGCTGGCAATTCGAATACGCTGTCGTTGGGATCCAGCAGTGATCGGAACGCGGGAGCAACCGCTGCAGCCTCGATCACCTCATTCCAACCATGACTGAGACCCACTCTTTCCCAGCAGCGAAGGCATTCCTGGATTATCCACAGGCCGGCAAGGTTCTTGAGCAAGAGAAACCTGCCGTTGACTGCACCTTCATTCGTGAAACCGAGTTGGAGCGCCTCCTCCGAAGTGTTTGGGGCTGAAGACTCTATTCCGACCAGGCTCCAGGTACCGCTGCTGATGAACGCACTGCCCTCATCCAGGTACGGAATTGCTGCGACGGCGGACGCCGTATCGTGGGAGGCGACGGCGATTACCGGAACACTGTGTGAGAAGCGGCTTTCTTCGAGGACAGTGAGCCGAGCACTTCCGAGGTTAGAACACGGTTGCACAACTGCCGGCATGATTCTTTCCGGTATACCGGCGCTTCGGATGAGGTCTCTGGCCCAGTCACCGGAGCGGAGGGCAAACATCTGGGTTGTGGTCGCCTCGGTGAACTCCACGGCCGTGGCTCCGCTAAGGAAGTAGGAGAAGAGGTCGGGGATAGTCAAGAGCGTTTGTGCGACATCGAGTTGAGGATCACCTTCGAGCACCATACTGTAGAGCTGAAACAGGGTGTTGATGTGCCAGGGCTGCACACCCGTCTCGCAGAAGATCGACTTCTTGTCCAGGACTTCGAAAAGACGCTCGGGGGCACCTTCGGTCCTGCGATCCCTGTAATGTACGGGGTTGGAGAATCAACCGTCCTCGCTTGTCCAATAAACCGAAATCGATTCCCCATGCGTCAATGCCGATCGCCGCCGGGCACGCAGAATAGAGCGCGCCGAAGCGACTGAAGCCTCTCAGAATCTGCGCCCAGATGTTCAGGACATCCCAGTATGTGCGGTCGGCGACCGAGACTCCGGCGTTTACGAATCGATGCAATTCTTCGAGCTGAAACCGGCTGCCATCCCAGTGGCCGGCGATAACGCGACCGCTGGAGGCGCCGAGATCAACACCCAGAAAACTAGCAACGGTTTGCATAAGCCCCTTTATTGAAATTGATCACCCGAAGAGGCGGAGACCTGACAAACTTATCGACGTCTTTTTCCGACTGCGTTCCGGCCTCGCAACCCTTTATTGGTAAAACGATTTCCTTCTTGAATGCGTGGCCTTCTGCGGATTTCAACAATTCCGGCGACGAGGTGGAGATGCGCTCGTCTTCGAAGACATGAGCAACGCAGCCCCGAACCGCGTGACCAAGAATTGGCAAGGTGGCATCCAATATGAAATGATTCGTTACTTTTCGATTCATATTATACCTCACAATGTGGCACAATAGGCCTATAATTGGTCGTAATTATTCACAATCGTGTTAGTTTTGCCCTTTGTGCGTCGCACGATATGCTAATATCACGGGTTGGTGACAGAAAATGCGTCAAGCTGAACGGGTTCTGAAGGTTCAAGAGCTTTTCATGCATAAGGAGTTCGCGGACTTCGAGCAACTCTGCGAGATCTTTAATGCGTCGAAGTCCAGTATTCGCCGTGATTTGCTTGAATTGGAGCAGAAGGGTGCGGTGCGTCGCGTCCACGGCGGTGCGATTTCTCTTCAGATTCGGGACGATGGCGTCGATTTCGACCGGCTTTCCGGTTCCTTGCACGGGGAGAAGTCACGGATCGGCAAGCTCGCTGCTTCCCTCGTTTCCGAGGGGCAGACCATCATCCTTGGTGGAGGTTCAACCGTAGTCGAAGTCGCCAAGAATCTTATTTCGAAGCGCATCCAGGTGATCACCGTCTCCATACCGGTCGTACAGGTATTTTGGGAGAGCAAAGAGGTTGAGGTCATTCTGACTGGGGGTTATGTCTATCCCCGGCTGGGCGTCCAATTAGGACCTATTTGCGAGAAGATGCTGAATGGTATTTCGGCAGACGTGTTGATCATGGGAATCCGTGGCATCAGTACTTCAGGTATTAGCGACCATAACACCCTTATCGTCGAATCGTTGCGTTCCATGATTAAGTCCGCGCGAAAGGTCGTGCTAGTCGCGGACCACTCGAAATTTGGAATTGATAGCATGATTCAAGTGGCGTCTCTCACGGACGTAGATCAGGTTGTCAGCGACAACGAACTAGACCCGAATTTCCAGTTGATGTTGAAGGAAAAGGGAATAGAGGTTTTCCTCGCCTGATCTCTATTGCACGGCTGCGCGTCACTTCCTTTCGCGACCCATTATTCGAGCCGATACAAGAACGATCAGTACACCTCTACGCGGCTCGTGTCATGGTGATCTCATAGGTTTTGCCGCTTGAAATATGGGGCGTTGCTATCACTTTGCAGGACTTGGCAAGCTTCCGCGAGAAGTCCAAGATGTCAGTTCCCAGGGAGAGAAACGCCGGCTGTCCGCAAATCCGCGGTAGCTGTGCCGCGGAGAACGCTGGTTTCTTCGCTGCATGCTGTCGACGCCCGTGTCAGTTTGCCAATTAGCCCCATCTTAAGACAGGACAAAACGGCGGCATCGATCGATAGCGTGTGAGACAGATCATCAAAACGGACGGCAGAACATGGCCGATCCCAGGTGGCAGTCAAGACGCGACATCAACCGCACCGAGACGATGCGGAGAGAGATTGCTATGTAACGGATAGTCGCTCTCAAGATTTACGTACATTTCTAAATCACCGGTGCCATCCCCAAGCTGCCTCCTAGCCCGTTTTCGCCACAATGCTGGAGAAACAGGATCAAATCTCTCCGATACTTAGGCTTCCAACTGCGGTGGTCATGGGTGCCTCATATTCGGTAATCCGGGAATCCCCTGGAGCAGAGAGGCCCGGGGTTCTTGGCCCATCCCGCATTTCACCCCAGCATCGCTGGTCTCTCGATCCGGCCTCCTAAATGAGCGAAAATTCGGAAGCCATAGAACGATAATGAATTTAAGTGAACCAAAAAAGTCAACCTGTGGCTTGACAGCGTCAATTTGAATCACTTAGAGTTTCCTGCTAATGACTCACCTCATCTGCTGCTTGTAGGGAAGGCGCATAACGCACCGTCGATTTGGTTGACATGATCTTCCTGATTGAATTTCTGGAAGCACTATCGCAATTCCGCTCAACCAATGAGTATTCAGCGCCGACACAGAGCTGCGTAATGTGCATTGAGAAAACTCCGTATGATCGCCAATCACAGTACCCCAGGTCGGGATGAGCACCGCGTGGGGAATCAAATGGACCACCGATCATTCGATTCCGCGCGCACATATATAGATACGGAGCCCGTTTCGAATGAGGACGAAACACCGCCCCAATGTTGATTCAGAACTTGTTCTTGTTTCTACACGTTGATTCCGTCCTGTGGACATCACGCGGTAATAACGACCACATACCAAGTTATTAAGGAGAGGGAACCATGAAGCGACGGGAGTTTTGCCGATTAGTTGCCGCGGCGGCCACAGCAATAGCCGCGCCGGCCATTGGGGCAGATGCACAACAATCTTCAGACCAAACAGGCGATGCCGCCCAGTCGCCGGCATTCAAGGCATTCGACTCGCCTACTCAGGTTCGCGACTATGCCGAGTTTTGCGCCACTCCGGCTAACGAGAGGCAGTTTTACGCGTTTGATGGTGGCCGGTTTATTGAAGAAAAACTCGATGAGAAAACCTGGGAATTTGGTGACTTTCAAGGGAACGTTGTCGAGGCGGCGACTCTGCCGATTCCCGGCGGGTCGTGGGATGGCGTGCCAATGAACTCCCCAATCTCAACCAATCTCGCAGGCGAAGGTCCGTTCAAACCTACGTGGGATTCTTTGTTGGAGTATGAAGCTCCTGAATGGTTCCTCGACGCCAAATTGGCTATCTGGGCGCACTGGAGCCCGCAGTGCGTGTCAGAGGCGGGTGATTGGTACGCCCGCCACATGTATGAGGAAGGCTCCAAGCAATACAAGTATCATTTGGAGCACTATGGCCACCCTTCGAAGTTTGGATACAAGGATTTTATTGCCCAGTGGACGCTTCTTAACTGGGAGCCCGATGCACTCATTGAGCGATTCAAGAAGACCGGCACCAGGCTGTTTATAGCCTTGGCCGGTCATCATGACGGCTTTGATACCTGGAACTCCAGGCATAATCCCTGGAACGCCGTAAACGTGGGTCCGCGCCGCGATGTTGTGGGAACCTGGGCCGCTGCCGCTCGAAAGCAAGGAATGCATTTCGGGGTTTCCGTTCACCAGGCACGTAATTGGTGGTGGTTCCAAACCTCGCACGGAGCCGATAAAACAGGCCCAATGACCGGCGTTCCCTACGATGGTGATTTAACGTTGGCCGACGGAAAAGGCCAATGGTGGGAAGGCCTGGATCCGCAACGGTTGTATGGCCCGAAACACCCTAATAATGCGCTGCCTGACATCTCCTATGTGAAGGACTATTACGATCGGACACGCGACTTGATTGATCAGCACAACCCGGATTTCATCTATTCGGATTCCAGGTTGTTTCCTCTAGGGTGGGCCGGAATGAACATCGGCGCCTACTTCTATAACCACAGCCTGAAGACCCACGATGGAAAGATGGAAGCCGTCATCAACATCAAGGATGTCCCGGACCGCTTGTTGAAAGCCGCGGTATTGGATTGGGAGAGCGCCTTGAAGGACAATATCATGCAGTATCCGTGGCAAGCGGAATACTGCATTGGGAATTGTTGGCACTATGATCGCGCCAACTACGATCTCCCGGGAGAACTTGGCGGTTACCAGCATCCGCGGGAACTCGTTCATTTGTTGATTGATCTTGTCAGCAAGAATGGGACCATGGTCTTGAACGTACCCGGCAGGCCTGACGGTACCATCGATAGCAAGGAAATTGCCGTGCTTGACGCGTTTACTGCCTGGATGCAGCTGAATGGCGAGGCGATCTACGACACGCGGCCCTGGAAAGTGTATGGCGAGGGACCGGGTAAGTTGGACACTCAGGAATTTAAGGGCGATAGCATCAAGAACCTGGGAGTCCGCGATATCCGATTCACGCGCAACAAAGCCAACACCGTGATCTATGCTTTGGTGCTGGGTTGGCCAACCGGTCAGTTCGTTGCGCAGTCGCTCGGCACGGCGAGTGCGGCGCAAGCAGGAAAGATCAAAGAAGTTCGGCTTTTGGGCACCGACAAAAAGCTAAAGTGGAAGCAGGCTGCAGACGGCTTGCGGGTTGAACTTCCGAATGAGTATCACCCCAAGGCTGACTACGCGGCAGCACTGAAGATATTCCTCACTTGAGGTGATTGGGTGTGGATTCCGAGGGTCGACTAGGCAATGGAAAGCTTCAAATTCCTTTCGGACAGACCCCTCGGAATTGAGGTACAACAAAACCGTCTATGACTGGTTAAGATCGAGAACGCGAGGAGCTGAGGAGGTCATGATCGCTTTTCCCAGATCGTGCCGCTTGTCTCCTCGTCATCAAGTTCTTCCGGTTCGGCAGCACTTGATCTTTTGCCGAAATTCTAGCCGCGCTGATTGAGCGGGGGTGTCTCGACCCGGCTGCCGGGAATCTTCAAATCGGCGGTTAGGAACAGTCTTCTTGAGCTAATCCGCGGCATAGCGGATCGAATGGCAGCGGTAGTTGCCGTCTTTTTGCCCGTGCCGCCGCCACCGCGCTCGCGTATTCGCACGTCCGCATGCATCTTGGGCAACGCGCATTGTTGGCGATGGAAGAAGATGCGCCATTGCTCAGGCGGCGCACCCGAGTTCTCAGCGCCCCCCTGCGCATACCGGGTTAGATATGTGAATTATTGCGGCGGAGTTCTCTTGACAAAGTTCGTTTTGTGCGCATAAGATTCCCGTCTGGCAGGGAAAATGCGCCCAATTCGACCATGAAAGTTCTAAATCGTTCATTACAATTCACAACACGCCACGCAACTTTGCGGGACCAGATCGAAGGGATCCCATACTATCTCGACCGCAATGAGCATTTTGCGCAGTTGGGATCAGCTTTGTTGTTGTTCTTCTGAAAGGAGCCCAGATGTCACGACGCAACAGCCAGCGGTCGGTTATTACTGGCCTGATATTCACAAAGCATTCTTCCACCCAGACCACAAACGGCTTGGTTTCTGGCGCGGTGTCCGACTTCTCTAATTCGACACAGGTTAGTCGCATAAGGCGCTGGTTGCGCTCTTCCCAGCTTGTCATGTGGCAGGGGTTTCTTCTGATGGCGTTTTTTTCTCTCCTGTGCGGCAACGCACGGGCCCAGACGACAGGGGCTCTTCTCGGCGTAGTCTCCGATCAAAACGGAGGCGTAGTTCCGTCGGTAACCGTACGTGTCACGAACACGGATACAGGATTTGTCACAAGTACCGTATCCACTTCAGAAGGATCCTACCGGTTTCCATTGCTGCCTATCGGCCACTATTCGATTTCCGTTACAGCAAGCGGATTCAAGTCGTTCACTCAGTCCAATGTGCTGGTTCCAGTCGCCCAGGATATTCGTGTGGATGTAAAGCTGGAAGTAGGACAGGTGGCTCAAACGGTTACTGTCAACGGTAATGCCATTAACATCGATACAAGCACCGCCACGCTGGGGGAGACGGTAGATAATGCGCGGCTGGAAGACCTTCCATTGAATGGAAGGAATGCCGCGAGCCTTCTCGGTCTTCTTCCTGGCGTGGCGGATGTGAGCGTACCGGTATACCAAACCGGAGCTCGCGGCGGCCCATCGTTCAGTATTTCAGGAAGCAGAACCACTTTCGGCAATATGCAACTCGATGGCACTACGATCACCGATGCACTTTCAAACTCAACCCAGAATCTTCCCACTCCCGACGCATTGTCGGAATTTCGGGTTCTTACCGACAGCTACGGCGCCGAGTATGGAAGGGCGGGCGGCGGAGTCATGCTGGCGGTAACGAAGTCAGGCACCAA
The DNA here is from genome assembly GCA_963718435.1 of uncultured Acidobacteriota bacterium. Classification (GTDB taxonomy): domain Bacteria; phylum Acidobacteriota; class Terriglobia; order Terriglobales; family Acidobacteriaceae; genus Telmatobacter. The sequence goes on from CAVQZQ010000119.1 coordinate 20,159, forward strand.
TCAATTCCATGGAGGCGCCTGGGAATACATCCGCAACGACGCGTTCGATGCGACTGTTAAACTCTCGCCCGCTGGGACGCACAAGGCGTTGCTGCGCCAGGATCAGTTTGGCGGCGATATCGGAGGGCCGGTCCTTCTTCCCAAATACAACGGCAAGAATCGGACCTTTTTCTTTGCCGCCTATGAAGGTCTTCGAATTCATCAGGAGTCGTTGACCACTGCGTTTGTGCCTACACAAGCGGAGCGCAACGGGGATTTCTCGGCTGTATCTACGCCTCTTACGAATCCGAATACGGGCTTGCCCTTCACCCCCTACAACCAGATTCCCAGCGACATGCTCGACCCGGTCGCAACACAATACGATACCGCGTTTGTGCCTTTGCCGAATCCTTCGGCCAATCAGCCCATTAACCAACTGCAATACCTGCAACCAGGTCCGACGAATGAGAACCAATTCATTATCAAAATCGACCAGACGTTGGGATCAAAGGATAGGATTTGGTTTCGTTTGTTCCGGAACAAGGCTATAAGTACCGGGCCAAATCCCATTCCGTTTTTTACGACTCCTAGCGGGGAACAATATCAGACCTATGCGCTGGACGAGATGCACACGTTCAGTCCAAACATTATCAATGAGTTCGAGGCTTCCTACTCGCGTCCGGAAGGATTACCTTTCACGACCAAAACCGGTAAGTCCCCGTCGGAACTGGGGATCAATTCCAACGGCTTCACCCCATATCCTCAAACTCCAGACGTAAGCGTGAGCGGTGCTTTTTCGGCCGGTTCTGGCTGGTTCGTGGATGAGCCTTCTTATTTCCGCGAATTTGACGACAAGGTCTCATGGCTCCACGGGAAGCACGACATTCAGGCCGGTATGATGTTCAATGCCGAGTCAAATGGAGATCTTGCATATCCACCAATGACCTGGTCATTCTCCGGCCAGTTCACCGGGAATCCTTTAGCGGACTACATCATCGGCCGTCCCAATAACTTCAACGTGACGACCACCATCATCGACCACGGTCGCTCCAAACTATTCCAGCCATACGTGCAGGACACTTACAAGGTAGCAAGGAATGTGACACTGGACCTTGGTCTTCGCTACGACTACCAGACGCCCTGGACGGAAAGTAAGCCTGGTGGCGCATCGAGCTACTTGCCTGGCGGAGCATCCACGGTATTTCCAACGGCGCCTCCCGGATTGGTGGTTCCAGGAGACAAAGGAGTTCCTCCGGGGCTTTATTTTCCTTGGAAGCTCGGCTTCGAACCCCGGATCGGCCTTGCTTGGGACGTGACGGGCAACGGAACAACCTCAGTGCGTGCGGCCTGGGGAGTGTTTCACCCTGTAGTCGACCAGGAAGTCGAGGCAATCGAGACAAACAACGAGCCCTACCTGGTCGGGTTTAGCAGCGGACCGCCCGACACGGAAGACCCCTGGGCAGGTACAACCGATCCTCTGCCTTACAATCCGAAGAACCCGAGCTTCGGCCCCTTCCCGGGTATCACCCAGTCGTACCTCGATCCGCACTTCAGGCAGGCGGATATTCAACAATTCAATCTCAACATCCAGCATCGATTCGGCAACGACTTGTTTGCCAATGTCGCTTACGTGGGGACTGTTTCGCATCACCTGTACAGTGCTAGCGACCTGAACGCTGCCGTCTTCGGGCCGGGTGCCACAGAAGCCAACGCGCAATCGCGGCGGCCGATCTTCCCGCAGTACTACGGCAGCATTCCTTCTCTCTACTCCAACGCCAACGCCAACTACCACTCGCTCCAGGCTGAGTTACAAAAGAGATTCTCACGCAGCTATTCCGTGCAAGCGGCCTATACCTGGGAGAAATCAATCGACCAACACTCTGGATCGTTAATAGGAGACGAATCTGGGCCCCAAAATCCGAACAATTTGAAGGCGGAACGGGGTCTTTCCGCATTCAATGTCGGCCAGATTTTCGTTGTTAACGGGCTTTGGAATCTCCCGGAATTGAAGGGGAAAGGAGTTTTGACAGTTGTTGCCGGAGGCTGGGAGTTGACTACCATCGTCGGCTACCACACGGGTAATCCTTTTTCCGTATTTTCGGGTCAAGACAATGCCTTGCTCGGATACCTCCGCGCCGTCAATGGATCGGGGGGAGGGGAAAGAGCAGATCTTAAAGGAAATCCAAAATTGGCAGGGGGCCGCTCGCACGCTGCGCAGGAAGCCGAATACTTCAATACCGCGGCGTTTGCAGAACCGGCTAATGGTGCGTTCGGCACATCGGGAAGGAACTCCCTTATTGGCCCGGGCGCTCTTCAAGACGACGTCTCTATCATGAAGAAACTCGTCACCCTACCGCACGAGATGGGAGCGTTCCAATTTCGGTTTGACTACTTCAACGTGCTGAATAAGACGAACCTTAGTGCGCCGAACAGCACAATGACTTCAGGTCAGGTGTTTGGTACGATTAATAGTGCCGGTGCTCAAAGAATCGGCCAAGTTGCGTTGAGGTACGATTTCTAACTCGACAGCCAACAGAAGCCCCACCTGCATCGCACCGGGCTCGATGGCAGAGCGATGTAGGCGGGGCCACGCCTTTCCCGCGACGATGGTCTCTATAATGAGCGTGCTGCGGTCGTGTCTGGGGATATGCTTGATTGCTCCAGTTGCGGCCAATTGTGTTCCGCTTCTGGCCGACGCGCAGGCTTCGGCTGCAACGGCCGGAAACGGCGCTTTGCGGCGCGCGGCGGAACTGGAAGACCGCGGCCAGTTTGCTCAGGCTGAGCAAATCTATCTTGCGCAGGAAGAGCATTTCCCCAAGAACGCGGAGATCCTCTTTCATTTGGGCACGCTGCGCATGCGCCAGGATGACTGGCCGAAGGCTATCGAGTACTTGGAGAAATGCAGGGCGCTGCAGCCGCGGAATGCCGATGTCCTCTTCTATCTCGCGCAAGCCCAATACCTCAATGGTGAGCTTCTCGAGGCACGAGAAACAATTCTCAGCGCGGTACGCCTTGCCCCAAAGGAAGCCGCTGTGCTTCAGAAGGCCGGCGAATACCTTTGTGATGGCGACGATTGCGGGAGGGGATTGGATGATCTTCTTAAGGCCCGCAAACTCGATCCCGCGCTTGAGAATATCGACATGGATCTTGGAATGGCCTATTACAGGCTGTTCAAGCAACAGGAAGCGCAGCCGATTCTGGAAGCCGTCTTTCGCAAAGATCCCAGCAACCTGGTTGCGGCACTTATTCTGGGTGAGATAGCGGCGTTTCAGGGGAACTGGGAAAAGGCGCGTGGACTCTACGAGTTTGTGCTCATGCGGAAACCGCGGAACGCGAGCGCGCTGAAAGACCTGGGGACCGCTCTGGTCGCTTTGGGCAAGAATGAAGAGGCTCTCTCTCCCTTGCACGAAGCTTTAGACATCGATCCGAGTCTGTCGGACGTTCATTTCCAACTAGGGAGAGCGCTGCGCAATCTGGGGCGTTCCGAGGAGTCGCTTCATGAAATGGAGTTATACCAGTCGATTCGCGACCGGGCCCACATCGCTCAAGCACTTGTGAGCCCCGATAAGGCGTCGCAGAATGAGCATTGGAGGGAATGCGAAAAGCTGCTGAAAGTGAGTGGTGAATCGGCTGCAATTGCTTATGTAAACTCGGTTGCCGCAGAAACACATTCGCAATTGAATGCGTATTACATGGTCGGAATGCTTTATTCTGTGCAGCAACGGAACGAAGATGCGATTCGAGTGCTGAACAAAGCCGCGCAAGTGTCGCCAAACGACGCGGACATAGTTGCGTTTCTGGGGCGTGTCTACTTAAGAGATCATAATTACGAGCAAAGCGAAGTGGATCTTAAACGGGCGCTCGAGATGAGTCCCCTGAATCAAATCGCGCTTGTGGGTATGGGCGAACTGCAATATGGGAGGGGACAATGGGCAGAGGCGGCTCGCTATTTCGATGAGTCTCGTACCCAGGAGGTCTCGACCTTGCTATTGATGTGCAATGCCTATGTACGGGCCGGCAACCGCGACAAGGCGCGTGAAGCCGCCGAGCTGGTTCGGGCTTTTGCCCATGGAGATATACAGTCCTTAGAAGAATTGAAATCGACCGGGTGCACCGACGACGCAGTTGAACCACAGCCGTCCCCCCGCCCACGAAAGTAAAGTGAACTCAAGAATGACTTCCCGCCACAACCGACAATCAAAGCAGCAGCGTCCCTTCCTAACTCGCCGCCAGTTAATTCGTAACACTTTCGCTGCTGCAGCGTCCTTCATGTCGCCAAAACGCAGTTTCTCCTTATTTCCCAACTCGTCCGCGACGTCCTGTGATCCCGCTACTCCGCAGATGCCTTCCAGCCATCCGCAAGGCAAATCTGCGGTCGTACCCGGGCCCATCACATTTGAGAACGCCGCTCGGCAGAGCGGAGTCACGTTTGTGTTGGACAACTGCGCCAGTCCCCACCGTCTCCAGCCCGAAACGGCAATCGCGGGAGTGGGCATCTTCGACTACAACAACGATGGGTTGATGGATTTGTTCTTTGTCAATGGTGCCCATTTACCCGACATGGACAAGCGCGATCCCCGGTATTGGAACAGGCTTTACCGAAACAACGGCGACGGCACATTTGCCGATGTAACTCAGAAAGCCGGCGTTCAGGGCATGTATTTCGGCATGGGCGTTGCCGCCGCGGATTATGACAATGATGGGTGGGTCGATCTCTTTGTAACTGGGGTCAACGGCTGTCAGCTCTTCCATAACAACGGCGATGGTACCTTTACCGATGTTACAGCGAAGGCCGGACTTGCAGAAGCTCATTGGAAGTGGGCGACCAGCGCCGGGTGGTTTGACTACGACAACGACGGGTTGCTCGATCTGTTCGTAACGAATTACGTAGACTGGTCCGCCGCAACGGAACCCGTCTGCGTCATTGGCAGTGCAGTTACGTATTGTTCTCCTGACGTCTTCAAGGGCGAGCCCGATATGCTCTTTCATAACAACGGCGATGGTACGTTTACGGATGTTTCGGAGAAATCTGGAATCGGCAAGTACATCGGCAAAGGTATGGGTGTGGCTTTCGCCGACTTCAACGGAGATGGCTATACGGATATCTTCGTTTCGAACGACACATATCGGAATTTCCTCTTCCGCAACAATGGGAACGGTACATTCGACGAGGTCGGAGTTGAGATGGGCGTTGCCTATAACCAGTTCGGCAAGTCCATTGCGGGGATGGGAACCGATTTCCGGGATGTGGACAATGATGGACGCCCCGACATTTTTGTGGTTGGAATGGCTGGCGATACGTTTCCCCTTTTCCGAAATACCGGCGAGGACTTTGAAGACATCACCAGCGAATCCGGGATCGCCGCCGCTACGGCCCGCTTTACGGGGTGGGGGGCGGGAATCGCCGATCTTGACAACGACGGCTGGAAAGACTTGTTCGTTTCCTGTGCGGCGATACTCGATAATTCCGAACAGGTAATCCAACTTCCTTCGAAGCTGCCGAACATAATTCTTCGCAACACCGGCCGTAACCGATTTGTGGACGTCAGCGCACAGACCGGCTCCTCATTTGGAGTCGCTGGGGCACACCGCGGGGCGGCGATGGGTGATCTGAGCAATGATGGCCGCATGGATGTGGTCGTTACAAATCAACATGCATTGCCCGAAATCTGGATAAACCGGACTGTGAATTCGAACCATTGGTTATTGGTTAAGCTTGTCGGAACGCGGAGTAACCGCGACGGACTTGGCGCCCGCCTGAAGGTCACGCTCGCTGATAACAACGCTCTCTACAATCACGCGACCACCAGCACTGGCTACGGTGCATCCAGCGATCCTCGCGTTCACTTTGGCCTGGGGAGGTTCGACCATGCAGACAAATTAGAAATCTGGTGGCCGAGTGGGATACACCAGACTCTCGCGAATGTAAAAGGTGACCAGATCCTGGTGGTGCGCGAGTCTGTCAATTGAAGTTCTGCACCCTCGCCATTTCGAGAGGCCCCAGCTTTACTTGGCCGAGACTTGGCCGAGCAACGCATGCGATATCATCAGATGCATCGAATCCATAATAATTCATAATGATTCAAGAAAATCCTTGACTTTTCAGTTCTCGGCACGTACAAGGTGTCTGTACAAAGTGTCTTTAATCGAGAGGCCGTCGCGATGCGGCTTAAATGCGAGCGGGCCTCGATCTGCCGCGATTCTGTGTCTCGCGAATCTTCCGCGCTCTCGATTTAGTGTAGCCAGGCCAGAGTCGGATGAGGAGCGATGGACTCTCAATCTGAGAACCCCACCGCCAAGCAAATCAAATCGCAACGATTCCGGAAACGACCGGAGACAAGGGGAGACCAGAAGTGAACCGCAGACAGTTTGTAACCTCTCTAGGAGCGTCGTGTGTGGCAACCGCATGGGCACGGAAGGCAATAGCTAATAGGACCGCGTTTCCTGCGGGGAATGCAGCCGTCCTGGCCTCCAATGATTCTCTTCGCCAGTATCAGCCGAATTGGGCGAGTCTCACTCAACATGCGGTGCCCAAGTGGTTCAAAGGCGCCAAACTGGGCATCTTCATTCACTATGGACTGTATTCGGTGCCCGCCTGGGCTCCAACGCTCAAGCTTACAAAAACTGGAGAGATCGACTGGGGCGAGTTCTCTTCGGACGGGTCCCAATGGTTCGCGAATAACCCTTACGCCGAATGGTACATGAACACCATGAGCATTAAAGGTTCGCCCACGTGGAAACATCATATCGAAACATATGGGGAGAAGTTTGGCTACCTCGATTTCATTCCCATCTTCAATCGGGAAGTCAAAAAGTGGGACCCGGACCAGTGGGCAGAGCTCTTTAAGGATACTGGTGCGCGGTACATTGTGCCCACCACCAGGCACCACGACGGCTTTAAGCTGTGGCAGAGCGAAGTCCGCAACCCTCATCGAAAGGCCGACCAGCAAGGTACGCAGCGAGACGTTATCGGAGAGCTGGCCACTGCCGTTCGAAAGCAAGGCATACACATGGGCATTTACTTCTCTGGCGGATTGGATTGGAGTTTCACTGAAAAACCAATCATCAGCAAGCCGGACCTCTACGACCATGTTCCGCAAAGTGAAGAATACGGCAAGTACGCGTTTGCGCTTCTTGAAGAGTTGATTCATCGCTATCAACCTGACGACATATGGAACGATATTGCCTATCCAAAAACGGGGAATGTGCTCCAGTTACTTGCCGATTACTATAACCTTGTTCCGGACGCTGCGATTGACGACCGTTTTGCAATGGCGAACCAACCGCCTGATCACGCGGACTACACGACGCCTGAGGGAGTCTGGCCGAGCAAGATCGTCGAGAAGAAGTGGGAATCCTGTCACGCAGTGGGCACCTCCTTCGGCTACAACCAGAACGAAGGCCCGGAATATATGCTGTCCGCGGGTAAATTGATTGAGATGTTTATAGACATCGTTAGCAAGAACGGGAATCTGCTCCTGGATATCGGCCCGAAGGCAGACGGATCGATCCCGGAGATTCAGCTTAGCAGGTTGCAGGAACTCGGCAAGTGGCTCCGGATGAATGGAGAAGCTATCTACGATACACGCCCATGGGTGAGGTCCGAGGGTAAGACTCGGGATGACGTACCTATTCGTTTCACCAAAAAGGGTGATGCACTTTACGCAATTTTGTTGGCGAAACCCAAGTCCCGCGAGGTCATAGTCGAATCACTGAAACTGAATGAGGGGTCTCAAGTTCAGATGCTCGGTGCGAACGGCAATCTCGACTGGACCAGCAGCGGTGAAGACCTGAACCTGACATTGCCCAACGAAGTCCATGGGGATCATGCATATGCCCTCAAGATTTTCCCCTTGCCGGCATAAGCATTGCGCGCGGAGCTAAGTGCAGCTGGATGCATGAGACATCGATGTCGGAAGATTTTGTTCACGAGACGGTGACCGGACTTCCATGGTCGGCCATCCGGACATTACCCCATAATTCCGTCCACAAGCGAGGCATTCATCGTGTATCGGAAAAGAGAGGGACCGGATTGCTCGCATTCTCTGCGTTGGCGCTTGGGTTCGCAGAATCAAGCATCGCAGCCGCGCAAACAGCCGGCAATTCGCTGGGCATCTTTGAGAACCAGTCCGATGTGGGCAGCGTGACGCCGCCCGGAACGGCAACGTTCGATGCCGCATCGGGCGTGTATACCATCCGCTCGGCGGGCGGGGACCTGTGGGCGAACGTGGATGAATTTCACTTCGTGTGGAAGAAGGTCTCAGGCGACGTGTTACTCAGTGCCGATGTGAAGGTGGCCGACGGCAGCGCGACTTCGCACCCGCATCGCAAGGCGCTCCTGATGTTCCGGCAGACGCTCGACTCCGACGCCTTGTACGCCGACGCGGCCATCCATGGCTCAGGCGAGACGGCGCTGCAATACCGGCGTACCAAGGGCGACATGATGCAGACCATTCTCTTCAATATCGGGGCACCGCGGCGGATGCGCCTGGAAAAGCGCGGCGACACCATCACGCTCTTCCTCAGCATGCACGGCGAGCCGCTCCATCAGGCCGGAGCGTCCATGAAGCTGCACCTCGACGGTACGTTCTATGCGGGCCTGGGTATGTGCGCCCGCAAGAAGGACAACGTCGAAAAGGCCACCTTCGCACATGTAGAGCTGCAGCCGCTCAATCCTCCGGCGGCGCCTGCGGCCACGGCGCTTTATAGCACTCTCCACACCATCGCTATCGACCCTAATGTGCCCATGGATATCGTCATCCAGACCGGTAAGGGACGGATGGAAGCGCCCAACTGGAGCCGTGACGGCAAGACGCTGATTTTTGACCGCGCGGGTAAGATGTGGAGCGTACCTGCAGATGAAGGCGAGGGTAGGCTCGGCGAGGCCAGGCCGATCGATATCGGCAACGCTACCGACTGCACTGGCAGCCACGGCCTCTCGCCTGACGGCAAATGGCTCGCCATGACCTGCTCCACGCCGAACCAACCCGGCCGGCGCGTATATATCGTGCCTGCCATGGGTGGCGCACCACGGTTGGTTACGGAGAATCCAGATTCTTACTTCCATAGCTGGTCGCCGGACGGGAAGACGATCCTCTTCACGCGGCCCAGCCAAGGCAAGTTGAACATCTACTCCATCTCGGTTGACGGCGGACAGGAAACCGCACTGACTTCGGGCATCGGCGTCAGCGACGACCCGGACTATTCTGCTGATGGCCGGTGGATTTACTTCAACTCCGATCGCGCGGGCGGAATGCAGATTTGGCGCATGCGGCCCGACGGCAGCCAGCCCGAGCAGGTCACTTTTGATGAAAGACCCAACTGGACGCCGCATCCCTCGCCGGACGGGAAATCGATCCTGATTCTTTCTTACGACAAAGATGTCACGGGGCACCCTGCCAACAAGGACGTGACCCTGCGCATTCTCAACGCCAGCGACGGAAAGATCCGCGACCTGGTACAGATTGTGGGCGGGGCCGGTAGCGACAACGTGCCCAACTGGGCTCCTGATGGCGCGCACTTCGCCTATGTGTGCTACCAGTTTTTGCCCGCTGAAGATAAAGACGCGACGCAATGAAGGCCGGTCAAGCGGGCGAGTCGGCTGGTTGATTTCTGCGATGTCCCGGGTCTCCCGCCGCGGCGGACGAGACCTTCACCTCACGGACAGCGCTTCGTCCGCGGGAGCCCGTCCAGGGCACCGGCTTGAAACGACAGTGTGCTCATTAACGTACTTGCGTGGCCGACAAAATAATCAACCCACCCCTTCACTTTGGTGAAGTGGCCTGCTTGTCTGCCCGCCACGGAATCTCGCAGGTGCGTTTCTCGAATGAACGCACCTGCGTGAAGTGTTTCGTCAGAAGCTGAAGTGCACCCCCAACTGCTCGGATCGCGGAAGGTTCTGGCTCGTGGATTGTCCGAATTGTCCGCTTGACAGGTCGCTCACCGGGTTTGTGAGATTCACGCGATTAAAAATGTTGAAGAAATCCGCGCGAACCTCAACCGCGAATCGCTCCATGTGAAACTCCTTTGCGAACTGCGAATTGACATTCGCAAGTCCTGGGCCGATGTACGTATTCCGTCCCCCATTGCCTTCGCTACTGAGAGCCGGAATTGGGAAGGCCGAAACTGGAGCAATGCCTTTGAGAAAATCGCTCCGATTACCAGTCGCAACCGTGTGTGCAGGTGGTTTGTTGGGAACATCATAATCATACCCATCTGCATTAAAATCGCCGCTTCCCGGCTGCAGCCCTATTACATTCCCACTTGAATCCAGAATCGGATTGAATGGCGCGCTGGTAGATACGGTAAAGGGGATTCCGCTTTGAAGGACGACGATGTTTGACATTCTCCATCCCCCTACCAATGCATTGCCCAGACGGTTCTTGAAGAGATCGGGAACCATTACGATGCTGTCGGCGGTGAACCGCTTCGAGACATCGAAGTCGGACAAACCATGCTGAAATGGGACGTCGAGCGGGTTGAAGATGGCCTCTCCCTGTGCTGTTCCATTGTCATTGCTGCTCATATCGTCGGTCGATTTTCCCAAGGTATAGATTCCTCGGAGTTCCCATGAGTGGCTCATCCGTTTGGTCACCATGAACGAACCGTAATTCCCCGCGGCGGGCCCAAAAGTCCTGCCAAAAATGATAGGACCGAAGTTCGAATTCAAGCGGGTTTGCTCGCCTTTGTTGATGATCAAATCACCCGGGAACCGATTGATGTCGGTCTGGATAAACAGATCGTCGCTCGTTGACCCGTTGTAGTCGGCTTCTACGATGAAGTTGCGACCCAAGTCCTTCTGTATCGCAAGCATCCAAACCTGGGTCCGCGGTTGACTGATCTGCGATTGCACGCCCGAGGTGAGAACGGGAAGCCCCACGATCCCTCCCGCCGGAGTGGTTTGATACGGGATATTCGGAACAGGAAAGATACTTCCATCCGTGCTTCCCACTGCATAGGTGAAGGGGTGCGAGCTGCTCGTCAGGCTGAATGAAGGATTCGCCCAGTGTGGCGGATTGGCCCGCGATGGGAACGACCATGAACCGTCCGCGACGTTGTTGTAGAAAAGGCCGTAGCCCCCTCTCACCGCCATCTTCCCGTTCCCAAAGACGTCCCAGCCAAAGCCGAAGCGCGGGCCGACGCCTTGCGGCCGATTGTTCGACACATACGCATGATTCCCGCCCCGTAGGCCCATGACGCCGTTGGTAACCTGCTCGGCAAAATCACTTCCGGTCCCAGGAGTAAAGAGCGGAAATGGCGTGCTCGAATCGTAATAGGTCCCCCAGTGCCCGAAGTAGTCATAGCGAAGGCCGACATTCAAGGTCAGCCGCGGGGTCACCTTCCAGTCATCCTGGACATAAGCCCCGCCGTACACCCAGCGAAGTATCTGGTAGAGATCTTTCGCCAGCAAGCCTGAATTCACGTCGATGCCCGGCCCGCTTTGCGAAAACACCCCGTCTTGAGCAAAATCGAGCAGGTTCCCAAACCCGAAAGTCGGTCTGTCTACCGCGACTGTGAAGTTATCGTCATCATGGTGACGATCGATATCGACCCCTGTGCTGATGGTGTGTTTCCCGTGCGTCCAGGTCAGCACATCGTGCCAGTTGAAGTTCTCATGAACCCAATCGGCCGCGCCCCACTGGTTATAACCCGCAACGCCCGAAATATTGACATCGGGCAGATCCTTGTTATTGGTCGTTCCCGGATTGGAGCCCACGGCGCGAACCAGCGTCATTCCTGCCTCGTTGAGCAGCGTGTTGGAAAATGCGTGTGTCCAGTCAACCTTGGCGTAGAGACCGGCGTTGGGCAGGGTGACACGATAGATGGGTCGTGGATCATCCTGCACCTGGGTCTCATGGGTTCTGAAGAAATTGAAAAAGATGCGGTCCTTCGACTGATGCATGTCGTAGTCCGTTCGAATGTGCCACTGGTAAGCGTCATGCGGCAGATTCAATGGGATAATGACCGAACCCTTTACCGGAAGATCCGCGGGAAATGCAGTCGCGGGGAAGAAACCAGGATTGGCTGCCTCAACCTGCGCGGGGGTGAGCAAATTGGCAGTGGGAGAGGTCGAAGGCGGCGCCTGCTTAAAGAAAAGATTGGAGAGATTGTTCGGAAAGGTCTGCTGAACGAACTGTGCAAACTGCGGGGTCTCTACCGTTGCCGTATCCGTGGTTGAATTCGACGCACGCAGCCCGAAGTAACCCCCGAAGAAGAAAAGCCTGTCCTTGATGATAGGCCCGCCCAAAGTACCGCCAAACTCGTTTCTGCTGAATGCGGGAATGGCAGTGCAGCCCGTTGACCCCGGAGCGCAGTATTGGAATTCGGTGCGCGCGGTCAGCACGTCGTTGGTGAAGTACTCCGACGCGGTGCCGTGGAAGCGGTTGGTCCCCGGTTTGGTGAACACCTGCACGTAGGCTCCGCTGTAGCGGCCTTTCGCCGCATCGAAGGTTGCGCCATTGACTCGAATGGCCTGAATAAAGTCCGGCTCCGGCGACAGGTTCACCACGCCATCGCGAGAGGCGCTGTTCAATCCCGCCCCATCCACGTCGTATTCGTTATTCTCCTGGCGCTGGCCGGCGGCGTTGATCTGGTAGCCGGCCTCCTGCTCAAAGCTGTCGTTGTTGGCCGATCCGGAACCAAGCGCTCCTCCGCTGGGCAGGCCCGATCCCGTGATGCCTGGGGCGAGCTCAATGACGCTGGTGTAGACGTTTCTTCCCACCAGCGGAGCCGTACTGACCGTCTGCTCGTCAATCTCTCGTGACGTGTCACTCTTGTCCGTCTCGACCGCAGCAACAGCTTCCGACACTTCCACTGAAGTCGATTGCGTGGGCAGAACAAGTGAAGGATGCAGCGTCTTTGTTTCGTTCGATTCCAGTTGCACTCCGGTCTGCTTCCAGTCTTTAAAGCCAGACGCGCTGACCTCGATTGTGTAGGTGCCGCCAGGCAATGACGGGATGTTGAAATATCCGCTGTCGTTGCTCATAGCCACCTTGGCGACGAGCGTGGCCTCATTGATCACAGTGATCTTCGCGCCAACAACAGCAGCTCCAGTTTGGTCGGAAACATTGCCCGTAAATCCGCTGCTGAATTGAGCGAATGCGCGAGGTGCGATCAGGAAGAGTACCAGGACGCAGAAAGCAGCAACGAGAACTGCCGGTCCGGGTCTGTTTGAACGGATCATTGTCTTGCCTCCTGTTTGAATTGGTTGAGCTGGCCGTTGCACATTGCGGCGATTCAGTTGAGCTACTTCTGTGCGATGTCGATACGAAGTTGCTTCTCTTGTTGCAGCTCTTCTGAGCGTTGTTCTGTCTTAAAGCTCGCAAGCAAAGCTTGCCCTTGTTCCTTTCTTCCGGTGCGAAGATAAAGACGAGCGAGTGAGTACTGTGCAGGAAGATGGCTCGGATTGAGCCGCAGGCACTTTTGAAGCGCTTGCTCGGAGAGGTTGGATTCGGTTGGCAAGTAGAGTTCGGAGAGTTGGTAATAGGAATCTGCATAGGTTGGATTCAGGCGAATCGACTCCTCAAGCGAACGCCTTGCACCTTCTCTCAGGTCAGACTTGCTTGACCCTGCTCCGGCAAACTGCGACAGAAGCCTGCCCCGGAAGTAGTACATGTAGTAGTTGTCAGGGAACCGACGAATCGCAGTCGTGAGTGTCTGCTCCGCTTCATCCGTCCTTCCGCTGTGTGCCTGGACGACGGCGAGGCTCAACAGAGCAATGCTGTTGTCTTTCTGCATGCTCATGGCCTTTCTCAGCGTGTCTTCTGCATCGCTCAAGTGTCCGAGTTTTTCGAGTGCGGCGCCCTTCTGAACCGTGAGCCGGTAGGAATTTGGAATATGGCTGAGACCAATTTCAGCGGTCTTGAGGGCCAGAGAATCATTTCCATGGTCGGAACATATCGAGCTGAACTCTAAATAGCTGTCTTCTCGGTCGGGCTCGATCTCAGCTGCGCGCTGCAGCGACTTCATTGCCACATCGAGGGCTCCACGATCGTTTGCCACTCGGGCGAGATTCAGCAGGGTATCGGCGCTTGGCTCCGCAGCCACCACCGCTTCCAAAGCTCTCTGCGCTTCATCCAACTGCCCCGTCTTCTCAAGGAGTTCAGCGCGCTTCTTCTCGGCTCTGGCAACTTGGTCTTTCCCTGCTCGAGCTTTGGTCAACTCCTCAAGTGCCTGCCGATCCTGACCCAGGCGCGTGTAGAGGTCGGCAGCACGCTCGTATTGCGAGGTCGACTTGCCGGGAATTTGATCGAACATTGAGAGAACCTGAACTGCGCGCTGCGGATTTCCGATTTGATATTCACAATTTCCGAGCGAGAGTGCGGCATCTGGATATTGGTATAAGAGCGCACCCGCACTCTCCAATTCGAGGACCGCCGCCTTGCAGTCGGATCTCTTCTCAGCAATCATCCCCAGAAAGAGATTGGCTACCGCACCCGCTCGCCCGGATTGACCTTGAAGATTCTTGAATTGATCTTCGGCCTCTGCATAGCGCCCGAGGGCAAACAACGTAATGCCCAGGTTTTGCTCGGCTGGAACGAAAGCAGGGTCCACTTTCAAGCTGGCGTTGAAGTAGTCTCGCGCGGTTTCAAGCTGCCCCCTCAAGCTGTAGGCCGCGCCCGTAGCATCCAGCAAGATTTTGTCTTGGGGGGCAGTTTCAAGCCCCTTTTTGAAGGCGCTTATCGCCTTGTCGATCTGCCCGGCTCTGACCAGAGCAATGCCCGTCTGATACTGTCGCCTTCCTTCGTCGCTGTTTATAGGGGTTCGCGTCCCTCCTTGCGCGAGGCAGGAGGTCACAGAGGACGAAGCGAGCAAGGCGAAACACAGAACTGTACGAGCGCAGGTAAGAAGATGATTTCCGCGGTGACGACCGGAGGAATCAGGAATCCGGAGGTGGAACTTCATCAATCTCATTTCCCATTACCTGCTACTTTGAAAGCTTTCAATTTGCGTGCGGACTTGTAATCCAGTTTGGAAGGATCCGCCCAATTTCAATTCTTGGAAACCCCCGAGGAGTGAGGCGCCCAGAAAATAAATCGTTTCAAACGGCGATGTCAAGAACTTTTTCGGGGCCTTCTGGGGCAGGCGCGAATCTTGACGGTTTCAAGCTGAGCCAGAATCCGATCAGGCGCCTCCGACGAAATGCCTCGGACGATCAAATGGAGGGGCCAAGACCTTTATCCGTCATATCGATACAGCGGGCAAAGGCGCTTGCGGGGGTTCAGAACGGGTTGCCAACCCGTAAACGGGAAGACTTTATCTGGCGAATTCCAGGCTAATTCTCCGGTGTAGGGGCCACTACCGAGTTTCGAAGGCTGAGCGCTGTTTTGAGAATGATGTGCTTCGACGGAGATTTGTCGCCGTGGAGGCGTTCAAAGAGAATGTACGCCGCCGTTGTTCCAAGCTGATATCCGGATTGAGACACCGAGGAGAGGGCAGGTTGCGTTACTTCAGCCAGGTCAAGATCATCGAAGCCCATGAGGGATACATCCTCCGGACAGCGCAGTCCAACCTCCCGAATCGCCCGAAGCGCACCCAGAGCAATCATGTCATTTCCAGCGAAAATCGCGGTCGGTCGCGGGATCAGACGCAGGAGAAGAAGAGTCTTGATGTAGCCGCCTTGCTTGTCGAAGGTGGTTTCCTGGATGTATTCCGCCGATACGTGGATTTTTGCTTCTCGGATCGCTCTCTTGAATCCCTTCAAGCGATCCTTCGCGTTCGTCAGGTGCTGGGGACCAACAATCATTGCAAGTTTCTTGTGACCCATCTGAATTAGGTGACGAGTCGCTTCCAGGGCGCCCTCCTCGTTGTTGGCAGTGACGCTGTCACCGGCCCAATCGCGTGGCAGGCGATCAACGCAGACAACCCCTGTACCTGCACGGCGGTATGATTCCGCTTGCGCCGTGAGATCGCTGAAATTCGATGGGATCACAATCAGGCCGGCGGGCAGGTACGTGCGCAACTCTCTTAGATGCGCGAGTTCTTTCGAATGGTCGTTGTCTGTATTGCAGAGGATCAGGCGAGAACCGTTTGAGAATGCAACGTCCTCAGCTCCCCGGACAACTGCTGGGAAAAAAGGATTCAAAATGTCAGGAATGATCATTCCAATGACATTCGTCTTCACTCGCCGCAACCCTCGCGCAAGCTGGCTTGGCTGGTAACCGACGGCCTGAACAGCCTCCAGAACACGCTTTCGAAGTGGAGCCCTGACGTTGGCAGTGTTGTTGAGAACATGCGAGACGGTGCCGAGTGAAACGCGAGCAGTTCGAGCGATGTCCTTCATGTTTGCCATAAGGTCTGAACCGCTCCTTGCCGAAGAACCCCAGCCCAAAACATCATTCGCGAATTAATGAAATGAGTATGTGCGGCTGAAAGCATTCAATCATTTTTTTTCAGGCGAAGCAACAGACCCGTGAATTGATCCGACCAAGCGCTTGGAACCTGTCGAGAGTGGCGGGAGACAATGACCTGTCCTGAATGGCCATTTCGGCTTTCGAGGATTCTCTTGACTTTTTGGGTACGGCCCGCTATTTTGCTTTGGTCGTCGATTGAAAGCTTTCAAGATGCGGCCGAGAATCAACGGAAAAGGTTTCAGGCGATTGGCGCAACTTGAATATGAGAACCGCTGCACGAGGCGTCTGCGGCAGCCGCGCCTTCTCATCGAACGCCTGATTCGATTCGAGAGAGGAACGAATTGCATGTACCAGCCTGAAGTCTACAGTCTTGTGCTTTTGTTCATGATTGTCAGCATGCTTTGCTGGGGCTCTTGGGCCAACACTCTCAAGCTTTGCCCTGGATTCAGGTTCCAGCTCTTTTATTGGGACTACGTTGTCGGCTTGATTGTCGGTGCCTGTTTTTGGGGGATGACCCTGGGCTCCCTTGGCAGCTCAGGCAAGCCGTTCATTGCCGATATCGAAGGGGCGAGCTTGCGAACCGCAGCCTTGGCAGTCGCCGGGGGAGCAATCTTTAACGTCGCCAACCTGCTGCTTGTCGCCGCAATCGATATCGCGGGACTTGCCGTGGCGTTTCCCATCGGAATCGGCCTCGCGCTTGTCGTCGGCGCGGTGAGCAACTACGTCATATCGCCCAAAGGCAACCCGTTTTTTCTCTTTGGCGGCATTGCACTTGTCTGTGCGGCGATTGTATTTGACGCCGTGGCTTACAGGATGCGAGAAGAGACGAAAGCCGCAATGAGCCGAAGAGGAATCCTGATCAGCCTGGTTGCGGGAATCTTGATGGGATGCTTCTATCCGTTTGTTTCCGCGGCGATGACCGGAAGCAGGCCGGTCGGACCGTATGCGGCGGTCATGTTCTTTACATTTGGGGTTGCGCTCAGTGCGATTCCCTTCAATTGGCTGCTGATGCGCAAGCCTCTGGATGGGCGTGAGCCTACTTCGATGAAAGAGTATTGGGACGCAGGAGGCGGGCCGCACGTTTGGGGAATCCTGGGCGGCGTTATCTGGTGCACTGGCGCTCTCTTGAACTTCGTTGCTTCACAGGCACACCTCGTCGGTCCCGCCGTTTCTTACTCGATAGGACAGGGCGCAACGATGGTGTCTGCCGCATGGGGCGTGTTTGTTTGGCGCGAGTTCGCGACCGCGCCTTCAATTGCAAAAAGATTCATCTGGGGGATGTTCTTCCTCTTCCTGGCAGGCCTAACCTCCGTTGCGCTCGCGCCGCTGCTTTAGGGGGACTCGGGGAGTCCGTGGATCACTGCTTCTAGTTCGAAGTCTATTTCTTTCAGAACTTCTTTTCCGAATTGCGGGAGAACGAAAATGTTCGGCAGAAAGCCAATTGTTGTCGTCGGAAGTATCAATTTGGACCTCGTCGCGACGGCGGAGAGAATTCCGGCTATCGGCGAGACTGTGATCGGAACCAACTTTCAGATTCACCCGGGGGGAAAGGGCGCTAACCAGGCCGTCGCCGTTGCGCGACTCGGATATCCCGTGCGCATGCTCGGAAAGTTGGGAAGCGATACCTTTGGCATCCAGCTGAGAGGTCACCTCGAGAGTGCCGGTGTCGATCTGGCCGGAATCGGGGTAAGCGACGGACCATCGGGTGTAGCCGTCATTCTCGTTTCAGGCAAAGGGGAGAACAGCATCGTCGTAGCGCCTGGCGCCAACGCGAAAATGATGCCCGAGGATATCGCCAGGAATTTGCCGATCATTCGAGATGCGGGTGTGGTTCTTACACAGTTGGAAATACCAACCGAGACAGTTGAATATCTTTCCGACATCTGCATCCGCGAGAATGTCCCACTGGTCCTCGACCCCGCTCCGGCCACCATACTCCCGAAGAAGGTGCTGGAACAGGTCGTTTGGTTCACACCAAACGAGACTGAAGCCGCTTTCTACGAGTCGGAGAATCATCGCGATTCAGGGCCTGAAAGTCATGCCGAGGTCGCAGACCGGCTCCTTGGCAGGGGAATCCACGGCGTGGTCCTCAAGTTGGGTTCGAACGGATCCTATCTCGCTTCGCAGGCGGGGCTCCGTGAATATGTACCTGCCTTTGCTGTCGAAGCTGTCGACACGACAGCCGCTGGCGATGCGTTCAATGGTGCCTTCGCAGTCGGACTGATGTTGGGAAATTCCCCGAGAGCGAGCGCGGAGTTCGCTGCGGGCGTGGCAGCTATTTCAGTAACCCGTATCGGCGCGCAGCCTTCCATGCCAACCATGCCGGAAGTAGAGTCGTTTTTGAACGATCACTCGACCATCCGCCTTGGATGACGGAAGACAACATAAGGGGCACAACTGTGCATGATCCGGAATAGTCCTGGAGATACATTCATGAAAACGAACGATTGCCTTCGATGGCTGGTAAGCTTCCCTCTGCTCATTGCATTCTTGGCGATGACTGCCTGGGCGCAGGATTCCCGCTATGTTCCGTTTACGTTTCCGGATGAATTGATCCCTGCGCCTCCGTGCCTGACAATGCACAACGCCTGGGAAGGTGGAGGCGCGCACATGCACTCCACTCACACATCAGGAATGGCTGGCGGACATTACTCATTGGCGCGCGGAGCGGCGCATTCGCATCGGGTACGATTCTGCGCGCTACTCACTCCCCAGCCTCACCTGGGCGCAGTCCAATTTCATCCAGCCTCAAATGATGGTGCACGATCGTTACTTCTACGATCCCATTCAAGGAAAATACACGGTCGATCGATATCTGGACGACGTGGACAAGAGATACGGCGGAATTGACTCCGTGCTTGTATGGGCAACCTATCCAAACATGGGGATCGACGATCGTAACCAGCAGGATATGGTTCGCTCCATGCCAGGGGGAATCGGCGGATTGAAGCAGATGGTCGCAGACTTCCATCGTCGCGGCGTTAAAGTACTTTTCCCGATGATGATGTGGGATCAGGGTACGCGGGATCCCGGCAAGGCTTGGCCAGATGCGGTCGCCGATTTCATGAAGGAAATCGACGCCGACGGAATTAACGGCGATACACAGGACGGGGTTCCACTCGCCTTTTCACTCGCCTCTGACAAAGTCAACCATACGCTCGCCTTTGAACCAGAAGTCGGTGTAAGCGATGAAGCAATCGCATGGGATGTACTCACCTGGGGCTATTACCGCTTCCAGTTTGTTCCGAGCATTGATCGTCATCGGTGGCTCGAAACCCGCCACATGGTTCATGTTTGTGATCGTTGGAACAAGAACAAGAACGACAATCTGCAATTCGCTTTCTTCAACGGCGAAGGTTGGGAAAGCTGGGAGAACATCTGGGGAATTTGGAATGGCATCACTCCCGCGGACGAAGAAGCAACTAGGCGAATTGCAAGCATCGAGCGTGCATTTGCACCTTTCCTGGTGAGCCCCGACTGGGAGCCCTTTTCCCCGATGCACATGTACGGAGTCTTTGCCAGCCGCTGGCCGTTGGGAGATCAAACCCTGTGGACCATCGTCAATCGCAATGAGTATGACGTGGATGGCCGACAAATCACGGTACCCTTCAAGCCGGGGATGCGCTACTTTGATCTTTACCATGGCGTTGAACTGAAGCCCGCCGTGGCGAGCGATCACGCAGTCTTATCTTTCGCGACCGAGGCCCATGGATACGGTGCGATTCTTGCCACCACCGACCCCACTCCCAAGACCCAGGAGTTCTTGGAGAAAATGAAGGTGATGACGGCAAAACCCCTCTCGAGTTTCTCTCATGAGTGGCAGCAGACCCCACAGACTTTAGTTGAAATAGCGCCTGCGAAAGCTGCGTCCTCGGTTCCCGAGGGCATGGTCCGAATTGAGGGAAGTACCTATCTCTTCACTGTACAGGGCATAGAAATCGAGGGAAGCAACGATATCGGCGTGGACGTGCAGTATCCGTGGGAAGACAGTCCGCGTCGCTTTCATGAACACGAAATGCAAATCAAGACTTTCTACATGGACAAGTATCCGGTGACGAATGCGGAGTTCAAGAAATTCCTCGATGCATCTCACTACCATCCCAAGGATGACCTGAACTTCCTAAAGGATTGGCAAGGGGGAATGTATCCCGATGGCTGGGCAAACAAGCCGGTTACCTGGGTATCCCTTGAGGATTCTCGCGAGTATGCAAGGTGGGCGGGCAAGCGCCTTCCTCATGAATGGGAATGGCAATACGCGGCACAAGGCGGCGATGGCCGTCAATTCCCATGGGGAAACTGCGATTGGCTTCAGCCCCAAATCCCAGATGGCCCCCCGTCCTGCGCTTCTGTTGCCGGTGGCCCGGACAAATTTGCACCTCTTCCAGATAAGGGGCGGGTGATGCTCGCGGCGAGTGACGTCAATGACCATCCCAACGGAGCGAGTCCGTTTGGAGTCATGGATATGGTTGGGAATGTCTGGCAGTGGACGGATGAGTATGTCGATGAGCACACTCGGGCAGGTATTCTGCGCGGCGGCAGCCACTATCGGCCCCAGGGTTCCGTCTGGTACTTTCCACAGGCCTATCGAAACCACGAGCACGGCAAACTGCTCCTGATGGCGCCGAGTTACGATCGCTCCGGCGCGGTCGGCTTCCGTTGCGTAAAGGACGCGGAATAGACTCCTTCTCAAGAGCGCTCGCTCGATGGATGAGTCCTGATGTATTTGTAATGCACGCTGCGGTTGCAGCGAAGCCCTGCTGAAGGATGAGATTCCACTCATCCCGAGAGGCTCCGGCAGAAAGCCCCATGGGAGTTGATTCTTCTTCCGCAAGACGCCCGATCTTTTGATCACAATGAGGTAAGGGAAAGACAGTCCAAGCGCGAACCCCGCCCCTTTGTGGCAATCGAGAGAGCACCGTCGTTGCCGCTCGCCTCGCTCTGGATTCTTTGGTCTAGCAGTCCTGGCACCCCATAGAATTGCGGCGGTCCAGGTCTCCATCGCCACACTCCCACCTCCAGTCCGACACCAGCCTGGGATCCGACCAATTCGCCATTCAATGAGCTCACAGATTGCCTTAAGAACGGAGCAAACTTTCGAATTGACGCCCTTTGGGGTACCATCAAGTCCTCAGGAGTACTCAATGAGGCTGTTGTCGAGTCTGCCGGGTTGGCCGCCTCAAGGGGGCGCTGGGCCATTTGATACCCGCAAGGAAGTCTTTACGAGTTCCCCGGAATTGGTGACCGTAAGGAGTGTCGACAGGATTGTGAGCACGCGCGTCGACATAACCTGCATCTTCCGCAAAGAAGTCGTCACCTTCCGATTCTTCGCCGCAAGTAAGGGAATGGCCGAAACTGTTGCCGAGGTTCTCAGGCAGAATGCAGGTCAATCCTTGCGCGATATGGGCTCGCTCTTCGTTGAAGACAGCGAATAAAGACCTTCCATCAAATTCCCCAATTAGGCCCTGCTAACACTACTGAGGTGGATGTCGTTGCGAGCGAATATCCGGCCAGACTGGCGGAGATTTTCGTCTCCTACCGGCGCGGTCGGGCGGGACAGAAAATTGTCAATACCGGCTCCCCAATCACCAGTCTAACCCACTGAAAACAAAGCCACAGCATTCACCGCATAATTGCAGATTGATTCCCTGAATCGCGTTACCCTGACACTTAAAGCAAAAACACAGCTACGCAGAGTCCAGGCCGCTCAACTTCGCTCCACGCGTTTGGGCAATCGACTCAAAGAGAGAGTCCTTCCGTTCATTCGCAGCAAATGCGAGCAAATGTACGTAAAAGTGCAGTAAAACGCACTCAAATACAAGCAAATCGAAGCAAATTTGCCTGGATGAAATATGTAAGTTAAACAATCCAAGCAGGATGGAGCCAAAATCTGCAAATTCCAAAAAACTGCTGTGAAACTGTAAAACTGTACAGTCCGCAGCCACCTTCAGTTCTTGATTCATGAGCGAACATCGACGCAGCGAATCGAGAAAAACCGCCGCCGCGCGCTACCTATTCGTCGTAGTGCAGCAGGCTGAAGACGTCGTACTCCTTGAACCGGTCGCGCCCTTTCAGGAAATCCAGCTCCACCGCAAACGCCAGTCCGGCAATTTCGCCGCCAAGCTGCTTCACCAGCTTCACCGTGGCCTCCATGGTGCCGCCAGTTGCAAGCAGGTCGTCCACCAGCACCACGCGCTGCCCCGGCCCGATCGCGTCCATGTGAATCTCGAGCGTGTCGGACCCGTACTCCAGGTCATACGTCACGCGCGCCACAGGTGCGGGCAGTTTCCGCGGCTTGCGTACCGGCACAAATCCTGCATTCAGCCGGTACGCCAGCGCCGGCCCGAAGATGAATCCCCGCGCCTCAATGCCCAGCACCAAATCGATCTTGCGCTCGATGTAATGCGCCGCCAGCGCGTCGATCAGCTTGGCAAAGCCGGTCTTGTCTTTCAGCAGCGTCGTAATGTCGTAAAACAGAATCCCAGGCTTGGGAAAATCGGGCACCGTGCGCACCAGCGCCTTCAAGGCCTCCACGTCGACGGGTTTGAATGCTCCAGACATACGTCCCCTTGCTCCTGACTTGAAGGCAGAAATAGATTGCGGGAAGGGAACAGGTGAGTTTGAGGTTCGTCTTCCCTACAGATTATAGAGGAATAGGGATCAGTGGTCAGGGATCAGTGGTCAGCAAAACGGGGATTGGAGATTAGCGAAGTTCAAGGTTTAAGAAATAAGAATCGCAAAACCGGGAAAGATTCGGTAGCTGATTCTTGTTCCCTGATCCCTGATCCCTGTCTCTCTCACCACGCCCCTTCAATCCGGAAGGCATCGAGCCCCGCGGCTTCGCGGTCCTCCAGGTAGTGCTCAATGACGTGATCCACGCGGCTGCCGCGCGGCCCGCGGCGCAGGCTGGCGCGCAGTTCGGCCAGATCAGCCGACCCCGCCGCCACAACTTCCACGTCGCCTTCCTCGGTGTTGCGTACCCAGCCGCGCAGCTCAAGTTCACTGGCTTCGCGGTGGACATACCAGCGGAAGCCAACTCCCTGCACCCGCCCTTTGATCAAGAAATGAAGAACCATCGTCAAGAACCATCGCCAGTCTTTCAGAAGCTGTCTCCGCGCGCAACCGTCGCCAACTCCCTCAACTTTGGCAGTGCCTGGGCAATCTCCGCCCGGTCAGCCTCCGTTGGCTTTCGAGCGCTCTCTCACCTCTTGTCGCTGAACTGCCAATTCGCAGACACTGGGGATGGAGGCAGCTCTTGATGCAAACCTGGGATCCGCAAGCCTACGGGAAGAACGGCGCTTTTGTGCACGAACTTGCCGGGGGCGTACTTGAATGGCTGGCTGCGCAACCCGGCGAGCACATACTCGACCTCGGCTGCGGCGACGGGCAACTGACCCAGCGGATCGCCGCGACCGGAGCTATCGTCAGGGGCGTGGACGCCTCGCCTGAGATGATTGTCTCTGCGCGATCGCGGGGCATCGTTGTGGATGAATCGCCCGCAGAGTTGCTGCCCTATCCAAGTGCCACGTTCGATGCCGTCTTCTCCAATGCAGCCTTGCACTGGATGCGCGATCAGGATGGCGTCCTGGCCCAGGTCAGGCGAGTTCTTAAGCCCGGCGGCCGCTTTGTGGCGGAGATGGGTGGCCATGGCAATATCGCCGCCATCCGCGTCGCGTTGATGGCTGTGCTTGCTCGCCACGGATTTGGCGATCGCGAGGATGGGCGTTAACGACTACCCCACTGCTGACGCCTACGCGCGGCGTCTCGCCCGCCATGGTTTCGAAGTAGAGCAGATACCCTTATTCCGCGCCCCACACTCCTCGCAGAGAGTGGAATGGAGGGATGGCTCCGCACCTTCCGTCACGGCGCGCTCGAAGGCCTGCCGCAAGAGGTACGCGACCCCGTTGTGAATGAAACGGTGGAGTTGCTCGGGCCCGCTCTTCGCGACGAGGAAGGGCATTGGATCGCAGACTACGTGCGCCTGCGGTTCATCGCGCGAGCCTGAAGGGAGCGCAGGTTCAGTCTTGCGGTGAGCCGTCGTTTTGAACGGACCTCACCGCACCTTTTCCTGGCTCGCCGGAGAGAATCTAAACCGTGACCGCTTTGGCGTCTGCTGGCCGCGCTCCCACGGGTTCATCGACCTCAAGCGCTTTGGTGCGGAACAGAAGCCCCGCTACCACGCCTGCCAGGCTCGGAACCAGCAAGAAGAGCCAGACCTGTGCCATCGCCTGACCGCCAACCAGCAGAGCCGGTCCCAGGCTGCGGGCGGGGTTCACGCTGACGCCGGTGATATGGATGCCAAAGATGTGAATCGCGACCAGTGTGATGCCAATGGCCAAGCCGGCAAAGCCCGCCGGCGCCGCTTTCTGGGTCGAGCCCAAAATGACGATGACGAAAATGAGCGTTGCCATGAACTCAAACACAATCGCCGAAGTCAGGTTGTAGCCACCCTGATAGCCCGCGCCCCAACCATTCTGTCCCAGTCCACTAGCACTCATATCGTATCCGCCGCCGACACCGCGCACGATGAGCGAGAGCACACCTGCAGCTAGAATCGCGCCGGCAAATTGCCCAATCCAATAGCCGATCATGTCTCCGGTTTTCATCCTTCCGGCGGTCCACACTCCCAGACTTACCGCCGGATTGATGTGGCATCCGGAGATGGGTCCGATGCCATAAGCCGCGCCGATGAGGGCAAACCCAAAGGCAAACGCAATGCCCACAATGCCAACCTTATCGCCGGCGACCACGGCCGTTCCGCAGCCAAAGAGCACCAGGATAAAGGTGCCTGTCAATTCCGCCAGATATTTTTTCATGTTCCCTCCAATCGTTCTGATTTTTTGTCGTTGCGCCCGGGCGCGAGGGTCTGCGGACCGCTTTCAAGAGCCATTCCCCTCCATGGGGGATGAGGACCATTCTGCTGGATTCCTGAGTCGGCCGAAGGGTCAAGCGGATGCGCAGGGAGTGTGGCAGAATGTGCTGATTCGAGTCAAGAAAAAGCTGGGGCAGCCACTTTGCATCTAATTAGACCAGGGGCTTGATTTCTCGCAGGTTTGCGCAACCGGCCACTGTAGAGTGCGTCTAATCACTTAACGTCCATCCCAGCGCGCTTTCCCCTGGCGCCACTTGGAAAGGAATGATGCTGCATAGACTTGAACGCCGTCCGGAACTTGACGCCCTGCGTGGGCTCTTCCTCGTCTGGATGACCCTGACGCATCTTCCTACGCGCTTTAGCGACTTCGTGAATCAACCCATCGGCTTTATATCTTCGGCTGAAGGATTCGTATTCATTTCGGCGCTGCTCGTCGGACGGCTCTATATTCGCGACCTCGTCCAGAACCCGGCGAACGTGCGTGCCCGGTTGTGGAAGCGCTCATTCAAGATCTACGGCTATCACCTGCTGATGCTCTCGCTTGCCTTCACCGTGGTTGCTGCTTTTGCGGTTCACACCCATAAGGCGGCAATTACCAACCTGCTCGACTTCTATCTCGTGCATCCCTTCGTGGCTATCGCCGGATCAGTGTTATTGATCTATTGCCCGCCCTTGCTCGACATTCTGCCGATGTATGTCACCTTTCTCTTCTTTACGCCCATGCTTCTCTCGGCGGCGGTGCGATTTGGCTGGCGCTGGATTCTAGCCGCCAGCGCCCTCGTCTGGCTATTTGCGCAATTCGGCCTGCGAGACGTGGTTCATAACTGGATTGTTCACCTCACTCATCTGAGAATCCCACTCCAGGAGTCGGGTGCGTTCAATCTGTTTGCCTGGCAGGCGGTCTGGACTGTCGGTCTCTGGCTTGGTGCCAGATCTGCCACGGAAACAGTGCTTTTCCGCAAAGTGCCCTCGTGGGCTGTGGCTACTGCGGGCGCAGCCTGCCTGTTCTTCATTGGAATCCGTTACGGTTGGCTGGGTCCGCATCTCACGACCCAGGCGCTTGGCCTCCAACTGGACAAGTGGCAAATCGGCCCCTTGCGCGTGCTTAATCTCATTGCTTTTACGGTCGTTGTCTACTGGCTGCGAAAGTACCTGTTGCGCCTGGTCGCCGTTGAACCGTTTCTCACTCTCGGCAAAGCGTCGCTTCGCGTCTTCTGTGCCCACATCTTCTTCGTCTTCGTAGGGCTCGGCCTGCTCTATGGCGATTTCAACTCCGACGGTCTCGATCAGTTGCATGGAGCGGTCGCCATTGCGCTTCTCGCCGTGACATTCACCGCGCTGCTTCTGGTGGCGTGGGACGAGGTGCGGAAGAAGCATGCCAGACAAGGGCCTGGGAACGGACAAAAGACGAATCGAAATTCCCCCACGCCTGGGGTTGTTCTGCATTCTGAAGTCCAGGTCTCGGCTGATGCCCGTCCGCATGCGCCGGTATGTTGTGCCTTTGCGGAAGGAGCAGGAAGCATTGCCCCCGCTGTCGACCATACCAATATCGTGCAATGACGCCCGAAGGCATCATTTCGGTCATCTCCCATTCTTTGCAAAATATCCATGCTCTTCTTCCGCGAGCCAAATTCATCAAACGTTTGCAATCTATTTGCCTGGCTGCATTAGTCTGTTAATGATTCCGTGTGGCCTTCACACCTTGTAAATCAACGGCCGCCGGGCGAGGGCAGACCGGGTTGAGCCAAACCGTTTTTGTGCTGGAAGACGACACTGATATTTCGCGGCTGGTGCAACATCACCTTGAAGCAGCAGGCTTCACCACGCGGTTGTTTCACACCTCCATTAACCTGATTCCGGATGCTGAGCGGCAACCCCCGTCCCTTTTTCTTTTGGACATCATGGTTCCTGGTGGCGACGGACTGGATGTGTGCCGCCGGCTCCGCGCCAATCCAGCCCTCTCAACCGTCCCAATCATCTTTCTGACTGCGCGTGCCGCAGAGAACGACCGCGTTCTGGGGCTGGAACTGGGAGCGGATGACTACATCACCAAGCCCTTTGCCACCCGCGAGCTCGTGGCCCGCGTCAAGGCGGTTTTGCGCCGGTTTGAGAGGCCAACGTCGCCCACGGTCATTAGTTTTGAAGAGGTGATCATCGACGCCAACGCTATGCAATTGAAGGTGCGCGGCGAGCTGACCACAACCACAGCCACTGAGTTTCGGCTGCTCGACTATCTGGCGCGGCATCCCGGCCGGGTATTCAGCCGCGACCATTTGCTGGATTCGGTATGGGGCGATGCGCGCTTCGTCACGCCGCGTTCGGTGGACGTTTATGTACGCCGTATCCGTGAGAAAATCGAAGTCGACCCGGAAAATCCGCGCTACCTCAAGACAGTACGCGGGGCCGGCTATCGTTTTGAGATTCCCAAGGGCGAATAAGACTTTGATTCAGTTACGTGAAGAATCGGATCCGCTCGTTTGTTGAAACCGGTTGATTTTGATTGCTTCCGCACATGACCAAGGCCGTGCTCTTTCCAGGAAGCAACATCAGTTATAGCCGATAGCGCGCTCGTATGCCGGACGATGGGAGCAGACCCTGAGTTGACCCCGAGAGTATTTTCAAAGCTGCTGGGACTGTTTGTTCTCCTCCTTCTCTTCCAGACGGTGGCGATTGAGCTTATCCTGCGCCGGTTCATCGAGCATCTGCCCCCCGATAGTCTGCACCGGCTGGGTGATGAGGCGCTGTGGTCCGGGCTGATTGCCCTGGTTGTGGCCCTGCCGTTAGCCGCGTGGGCTGCCGGCAACGTTTCCGCACGGCTTCAGCGCGTGGTCGCTTTTGCGCGACGCATCTCGCAGGGTGATCTGAGCGCGCGCCTTGATGTCGACGGGAGCGATGAGCTTTCCGCAATGGAAGCCGCTCTGAATCAGACCGCCGAGCGACTCGGTCAGAACTTTGCTGAAATCGAAAGCCGCGGGCACGAGTTGGCCACAATGCTCGATTCCATGCGGGAGGCCGTCGTCGCCGTCACGCGCGAGGGACAGGTGCGCTGGTCGAACGCGGTTATGCAGACCATTGCCGGTACACAGATCCGCGTTGGCCGTCCGCTTGTCAATTCCGTGCGCGATCCCGAATTTTTGACCTGTGTGCGCAGCGCACTGGAGGCCGGAGAAGTTTGTTTTGGCCGCTCCAGCTCGCTCGCGCCCGGACGCATCTTCGAGATTCATGCGGCGCCGTTGCCCTCTGGAGGCGCATTGGCTGTGTTGCACGACGTGACACGCGTCGAGGCTGCCGAAAAATCGCGCCGCGATTTCATCGCCAACGTGAGCCATGAATTGCGCACACCCCTTACGTCCATCCAAGGCTACGTTGAGACGCTCGTCGAAGACCCGGCGCCCAACACAGCAACGACGCGGGAGTTTCTCGGGGTGATCCTTAAGAATGCCAGCCGCATGAGCCGCCTCACTGAAGATCTGCTTGCCCTTGCCGGCGTGGAAAGCCCCGATTACCGGCTCGCCGCGCAGCCCATCCGTGCCAGCGCTTTGGTTAAGGATGCCATTGACTCGCTCGGCGGCATGGTCGTCGACTCAAATATCGAGCTGCAGCCGTCCGGCGCGCCCGATGCGCTGGTGATGGCCGATCCCGATGCCATGAACCAGGTTTTCGGCAACTTGATCGAAAATGCGCTGAAATATGGCAAAGCAGGCAAGCGGGTTTGTGTTGGCGCACGCCCGCTTGAAGACGAGGTCGAATTTATTGTGCAGGACTTCGGTCCCGGTATTGCCTCAGAGCACCTTGAACGGATCTTCGAGCGCTTTTATCGGGTGGATAAGGCCCGCTCGCGCGAATCAGGCGGCACAGGTCTGGGCCTGGCTATCGTGAAACACATCGTGCAAGCGCATGGCGGTCGCATCTGGGCTGAAAGCGAGTTCGGTGCTGGCGCGGCCTTCCACTTCACCCTGCCGCTCGCGCCGCGGACGCGAACCGATGAACCCGTACTGTCATCCGTCAAATCTAGCGCCAAAGTATAAGAAATCGTAAAGCTTGGCCCCAATTCAAATCCCCGTAACATTGCGCGTGGACAATGGTTAACGGCAGCGATCCTGCGAGGGAGAACTTCAGTGAAGAAAGCGTTAGTTGCAGTTATCATGTTGTTTTTAGCCCTGAGCTCCGCTCAATCCCAGACATTGGTTGGGGCGGGTGCGACTTTCCCCTATCCGATTTATTCCAAATGGTTCAGCGAGTATAGTTCGGCACATCCGGGTGTCCAGATCAACTATCAATCGATCGGTTCCGGCGGCGGCATCAAGCAGTTTTGTTCGGGCTTGGTCGATTTCGGCGCATCTGACATGCCGATGACCGACGATATGATTAGCACCTGCAAAGTCAAGCTCATTCACCTCCCCACAGTGCTCGGCGCCGTAGTTCCAGTTTTCAATGTGCCCGGCGTCAGCGACCTTCGATTCAGCGGCGACGTGCTGGCCGATATTTACCTTGGCAAGATTCCCAGCTGGAACGATGCACGGATCGCCAAGGACAATCCCGGGGCGAAGCTGCCTGACCAGAAGATCATTGTGGTGCACCGTTCTGACGGTTCAGGCACCAGCTTCATCTACACCGATTACCTCAGCAAAGTGAGCAAGGATTGGGCCGACGGGCCGGGTAAAGGCACCTCGCCAAGCTGGCCTGTAGGCGTTGGCGGCAAAGGCAACGAAGGCGTTGCCGGACTGGTGCGCCAGTTGCCCGGCGCCATTGGCTATGTCGAACTGATCTATGCCCTGCAGAACAAGATCACATTCGCTGCAATGAAGAATGCCGCAGGTAATTGGATCACCGCCTCCATTCCCGGCGTAACCGAAGCGGCAGCCAGCATCAAGCAGATGCCTGCTGACTTCCGCGTTTCGATCACCAACGCTCCCGGCCCCCAGGCCTACCCCATCTCCAGCTTCACTTACCTGCTGATTCCCACCGACGCAGGGAACGATCCTACCAAGCGGAAGACGCTCAAGGATATGCTCAGCTGGATTGACAAGTCCGGCGAAGGCGAGGTTTCAGCCCTTTCCTATGCACCACTCCCAGAGGCAGTAGCTCAGAAAGAACTCCAAGCCGTCTACGCCCTTAAATAATCCATTGAAAGTAAAAGCGGGCCCGGCATTCCGTTGCCGGGTCCGCTTTTGCTTGTCTGCAATCTCACATCTCCTGATCCGTGGCTGAGAGTAGAATTCCATCCGGGAAATCCTCTCACTCAAGGACGTCATGAATGCGAGTTTCACTTGCACTCTGCATCAGCATTTGTTTGTCTCTATCGCCTGTCGTCCACTCAGCTTTCGCTCAATCGAGCACTTCTCCCTACGACGCAGTTGACCCCGTTATCGGCACGGATGGTGGCGGAAACACATTTCCCGGCGCATCGATGCCTTTCGGCATGATGCAGTGGAGTCCCGACACCAATACCGAAGCCTGGTACATTCACCACCAAAAGCAGATCTACGGGTTTGGCCTCACGCACGTGAGCGGCGCAGGTTGCCCGCTCTATGGCGATTTTGCGGTGCTGCCCACCTCGGGCACGCTGACCTCCAGCCCCGCCACAGGCCTCAACCCCTATGCTGCACAACTGGATCACACCAATGAGGCCGCGCATCCCGGCTACTACGCTGTGACCCTTGGTAACGGCGTACGCGTTGAAATCACCGTCGCTGATCGTGCAGGTATCGCTCGCTTCATCTTCCCGGACGGCGCGGCCTCGCGGCTCCTTATCAACGCCGGCAGCAGCGCCAATACGTACCCGGCCCAAGCCAATGCGCAGCGTGGAAGCGAATCCTATGGCAACAGCATCGAGCTCAAGGGCGCAGACTCCTTCGCCGGTTCGGTTACCGCTGGCGGTTTCTGCGGGTCAGACTCGCATTACAAGCTCTACGCTGCGGGCCGCTTCGATAAACCCTACAAGACTGCCGCTCTATGGCAGGATGGCGTGATCCTTGGCGCAGCCAAATCCGCGCAGGGTAAACACACAGGTGCCTGGCTCGATTTTGGCAGCGAGCGGGAAGTCGTCCTCAAGGTCGGCATCTCATTTGCAAGCGAAGCCGGAGCGTTGAACAATCTGCAGAAAGAGATCCCCGCGTGGGACTTCGATCAGGTTCACGCTCAAGCGCGTACAGCCTGGAGCGACCTGCTCGACCGCACCACAGTGGAAGGCGGCACAGCGGACCAGCGCACCATCTTCTATACCGGCTTCTACCACTCGTTTCTCTCACCCAACCTCTTCAGCGATGAAGACGGTGAATATATGGGCTTCGATGACAAGGTGCATTCTCTTGCGGGTTCGAAGCAGAGCGCCCAGTATGCGAACTTCTCTGATTGGGATATCTATCGCAACACTGTCCAGCTTCAGGCTCTCTTTGAGCCTGAGCGCGAATCCGACATGATGCAGTCGCTTGTGAATGATGCCGTGCTGAGCGGCTGGTATCCGCGCTGGCCTGCTGCCAACGATGTCACCTACGTGATGGGCGGCGATTCGCCCGTGATTCTGCCGGCGTCCTCTTATGCCTTCGGCGCGCGCGACTTCGATGTCGAAACGGCTCTCAAATACATGGTGAAAGCAGGAACGACACCCGGCATTGGCCCACACAACGATTCCGAGCGTCCCTATGTTGCTGATTACCTCAGACTCGGCTACGTTCCTGCCGACAAGGATGCTATCGACGCTTCGCGCACACTCGAATACGCGAACGACGACTTCGCAATCGCGCAATTCGCCCGAAACATCGGTCATGAATCCGAATACAAGTCTTTCCTCAAGCAGTCAGAGAACTGGAAGAATCTCCTCGATCCCGAAACGCGCTGGATTCGTCCGCGCAACAGCGACGGAACATGGCTGGCCGGTTTCGATCCTGAACACTCGCTTCCCAGCGCCCTGACGCTCCCGTCTCTACAGATCAATTCGGTTTTGAGGAAGGCAACACCTACCAGTACAGCTTCATGATTCCCTTTGACTACCCGGCGCTCATCCGCGCAATGGGCGGCGACGCCCAAATCGAGCCGCGGCTCGACAAGTTCTTTTCCAAGCTCATTTGCTGGGGCGAGCCCTGCTTCAACATGGGCAACGAGCCCGACTTCGTTACGCCCTACACGTATGTATTCGCGGGCATGCCATGGAGAACGCAGGACGTGATCAACCGCATCGAACAGGAGACTTTCAAAGCCGCGCCCGACGGTATTCCCGGCAATGACGACCTGGGCGCGACCTCTGGCGTCTACGTGTGGAATGCGCTCGGCTTCTATCCTGCCGTGCCGGCATCGGCGGCATGGTGCTTGGCGCACCTATGTTCGACAAGGCAATGCTGCGCCTGGCAGGTGGAAGAATCCTGGTAATTACCCGGCAGGGAAGTGGCATCTACGTGCAAAGTGTCTCGCTCAATGGCGAAGCCTATTCCAATTCATGGCTGCCGCTGAGCAAATTGCAACCCGGAACCACCCAACTCCATTTCACCATGGATGCGACGCCCAACAAGCAGCGTGGCAGTGCCAGCGCAGATCGCCCGCCATCTTTCCGTTAAAAGCGTTTGCATAATCGGGTTGGGGCGAATGAGGCCTGGTCCTCGTCGCTCCGCATTGAGGCTTGGTTCGGAAGTCTGCGTAGTGGCTGGCGCCGCGCCGGCGGGTATACCCTTGCCCGTTTTCCTGAATCAGCCGGTCCACCAACGCTTCAAGCTGTTCTCCGGTCCGGGTAGAACAAATGCTCCTGCGGCCCCATCCCAGTCGAGCTTAAAACTGGTGGAGAGCGCAGAAATCCAGATTTGCCGCACGGGGGTGTTCGGCGTAATCACGAACTTGACTGCCGGCTCTTCGAACAGAACGTTCAGGACACCGTTCTGTTCCTCCACCTCAAATCCAGCGCCGTCCTCTTCCTCGCGGAGAATGAGGTGTCGCTTCAGTGATTCCAGCGCCGTCTCTGCAACTCGCCGAAACTCCAATTCGTCCTGCATGGCCCCAGTGTAGCAAGCCGGCCCAACGGGCGGTTTCGTCTGAAAAACGTTCACCGCGTCATCGCGGGGAACTGGAGCATGACCAAATCGCTATTCCAGATTTCAGGCAGCCAACTCGTAAGGCATTGCTTCTCGCGCAGTTCGCAATGCGGTCGCCCACCACTGCAATTTCGCCAGCATCGCATTCATCGACCGCTGCGCCCGCTCCGGATTCACCAGGACCCCGCGCCGTCAAACTGCTCCCATGCGCCCGCAAAACTCACGCTGTCTCTGATCGTCACGGAATGCAACTCGGCAAACACGAGCCGCAACTGTTCCCACCGCCCGCAGTCCACCTGAATATGCCCCCGTACGAAACAAAGGCAACTGGCTTCGCATGCCACTCCGGACCCACTGAATCGATGAGCGACTTTAGAGGCGCCGGATAGCCGTGATTGTATTCCGGCGTCACCACCACAAAAGCGTCGCACTCGCCCATGCGCCGTCGCAGGCTTCCCATTTCGCTATCCGCTATCTTTGCTGGATCGATCGCTTCCACCTCGAATCCGCCCTTACGCGCAATCTCACTGGCCGTCCACTCCGCCACTATGTCGCAAAAGCGTCCTTCGCGCGTAGATCCGTAAATCACTCCAACCTTCAACTGGTCACTCATTCGGTCTTCTCCTTCCAATAGTCTAAAACCTCAAGTAAACTTGAGGTCAAGGAGAACGACGATGCCGGGTACCAAACCGGGTGCAATTTCGAACGTCCTTACCGTCGGAGAGGTGGCCGCCCGCAGCGGAGTAGCCATCTCGACGCTCCACTTCTATGAGTCCCAGGGACTCATCAAAAGTTGGCGAAACCGCGGCAATCAGCGCCGCTATCCTCGCGAAGTACTGCGCCGTGTCGCTGTCATCAAGGTGGCGCAGCGTACCGGCATCCCACTGGCGATCATCCGCGAAGCCCTTGCCGCCCTGCCCGACCGCGCATACCCAACTCCGAAGACTGGAAACAGCTGTCGACCCGCTGGCGGGCCCATCTTGATAGAGCGGATTCCAGGCGCCTCATGGGCCTTCGCGATCAGTTGGATGGCTGTATTGGCTGCGGCTGTCTGTCGCTCGGTGTCTGTCCGCTTCGCAATCCCTGGGACCGGCTTGCCGAGCAAGGCTCCGGTCCGCGCCTGCTCGATCCTGATCCGGCCCCGGCTCGTTGTTTGTCAAAGTGATTGCCGGAAGGAGTTAATGTTCTGGGCCTGGCGGCCGATATACACGGGGTGAATGCAGTCCGTGATTGAGGGCGACTATGGAGATCGGCCCGGTTAACGGTATTCGCGCCATTTCGCTCCTCAGTGTGCAGCGATCTGAGGGCGTTGCTCCGCCAATCTTTGAGATCGATGCATCCGCCCCGGCAGGTGATGAGACCTATTCCTCCGGCAGCCAACATTCTCAAAGAGGATTGGAAGGCGAGGAATCCGACTCGGCCGCCGAAGAAGCCGACGGCGATCCTGAAATTCCGTCATCTGGAGCGAGGAGCGGCGCAGGCATCAGCTTTTTTGCTTGACGTGTCGGAGACGAACCTCGCAAGGGTACCGAAAGCACCTAGAAGTTACATGAGGAAAATATATTTATATAAAAGATAATAAGCAATATAACAATCAACACTACGAACGTGATGATGGAACACTCTTGTCAAAGCGCCCACTCTCCTGTTAGTTTACTAACTGGTAGAACTATGGCTCAACCCTCCGCCCACGCGTCGACCGATCGCTCTACTGAGACCCGCGCTCGCATTCTCGATGCTGCCCTTACCGAGTTCAGTACGAATGGTTTGGCAGGAGCTCGGATGGACCGAATTGCGACCACTGCCGGGGTCAACAAAGCTCTTCTCTACTACTACTTCGAAAGCAAGGAGAACCTCTACACCGCCGCCCTTGAGATGATCGCCGGCAAGATTCGCGACCGCTCTATGGCCGTATTTCTGAGCGCCGCCACCGCCGGCGAGCGGCTCTTGAGAACCGCCCTTGATCACTTCGACCGTATCCTCGCGCAGCAGGAGTTTCAAAGCCTCATGCAGCAGGAAATGATGCGCCTTCACAAGGGTGAATCGGGCGCCCTGCCCATCCTGGTCAAACGCGTTTTTGCGCCAATCCAAACCATGTTTCAGGCCACCGTGCGCGAGGGCATCTCTTCAGGGGAGTTGATCGACGTGGACTGGTTTCAAATCCCCCTCGCCGCTTTGGGCGCAAACGTCTTTTATTTTCTCAGCGCGCCGATATGGAGGCTGATCATGCCAATTGAACCATTCGCGCCCGAAGTGCTTGCAGCGCGGAGAAAGGCCTTGGTCGAGTTTCTGGGCCAAGCGGTCTTCACAGATCGCAAGCTCGGGGCTGAGTTGGCTGCGCGCATACTTGCCGACACGCCGATGCCCGAATTCAAGGGTCATCCATTGCAGTTTGGGAGGAACGATGAACGCACGAAATAGAGTTTTCATGATCCTGGGCCTGCTCACCGTGGGATCACTCATCTGGTATCTGCTGACGGCGCGTCCACCGAGTGAGCTCAAGCTGATCGGGACCGTGGATGCCAATGAAATTCTGGTGAGCGCCAAAATCCCTGGCCGCATTGAGAACCTGACCGTTGAAGAAGGCCAGCAAGTGCAACAGGGGCAGCTCATCGCAGTCATCGAGAGTGCGGACCTGGAGGCCGCGCGCGAGGCCGCCGAGGCCACCGTCTCCAGCAACCGGTACAAATTGGGTGAAACGGTTGAGACCGAGCGCCAAAACCAGGGGGAAGTGACCAGCGCCACCGCCAATGCTGAAGCACAGGTACGCATGGCCCAGGCTTCGCTGGCCCAGGCCCAGGCGAATCTCGCGCATCAGCAGGCTGACACCTTGCGCATTGTGCAACTGGCCAAACAGGGGATCATGAGCGAACAGGCCAAGGACGACGCGGTCACTAGCTTGCAGGCGGATCAGGCGGCATTGCAAACGGCGCGCGAGAATGTATCCGCGGCCGCGGCCTCCCTGCGACAGGCGCATGCCCACGAACTGCTCGCTGAAGCCTCTGCTCGCACGGTGGCGTCCACCCGCGGACAGGTCCAGAACGCAAAATTTCTCGCCGACCAGGCAGGCGTCGAGCTCGGCTACGCAAAGGTGTTTGCACCCGTTACCGGCAAGGTCAACGTGCTGGCGGCGCGTCAGGGTGAAGTGCTGGCCGCCGGCGGAACCATCGCCACCGTCATGGACTTGACCCAGACCTGGGTCTACGCGCCTCTGCCCGAGACGCAGGCGGACACCGTGCAGTTGGGCGACAGTCTCCGCGTCGTCATGCCCAGTGGGGCAACTGTACAGGGCAAAGTTATCGCCAAGGCCTCTGAGGCGGACTTTGCTACCCAGCGCGACATCAACGGCGGCCGCAAACGCGACATTGAAACCGTCCAGATCAAGCTGCTCATTCCCAACCCCGGCGAGCGCTTCGTTCCCGGTATGACCGCCGAAGTGTATATCCCGAAAAGCAAGCTGGTGAAACAGTGAACCGCGGCCACGATAGAAAGCACAAAGCGGCATACGAGCACAAACTGGTGAAGCAATGAATGCATCGGCGAACAATCCGACCGGAACGCAAGCCGGCGCGCGGTCGCCGGCCGCCAATCGAACGAGCCAAAGCAATTCGCAGGCCGCGATCGCCGTTGAAAATATCGTCAAGCGTTATGGCGATTTCGAAGCTGTCAAGGGCGTCAGCTTTTCAGTAGCGGATGGCGAAATCTTCGGGCTGCTCGGCCCCAACGGCGCTGGGAAGAGCACCCTCATCCGCATGATGACCACGCTTATCCCGGTGACGAGCGGCAAGGCCATCGTGGGCGGGCACGATGTCAGCAAAGATTCGGACGAAGTTCGCCGCATGATCGGCGTGATTCCGCAGGCGCTGACAAGTGATCAGGACCTTACGGTTGAAGAAAACCTCAGCATCTATGCCAAGCTTTACAGCGTTCCCCGCGCTGAGCGCGAACGGAACATCACGGAAGTGCTGGAAGCTGTCGATCTGACCAAGTGGCGTGGCGCGCAGACCAAGACGCTCTCCGGCGGAATGCGGCGCCGTCTTGAAATTGCCCGCGGCCTGGTGCACGACCCGCGCATCTTCTTCCTTGACGAGCCCACCACCGGCCTCGATCCCGTATCCCGCATTGCCGTGTGGGAGATGCTCAACAATCTCAAGAAATCCCGCAATCTCACCATGCTGCTCACCACCCACTATATGGAGGAGGCCGACCGCCTCTGCGACCGCATCGCCATTGTCGATCATGGCAAGCTGGTGGCCCTTGGCACTCCCGTCGAACTGAAGCAGAGCGTTCCCGGCTCCAACGTCGTCGAGGTTCAGTTCAACCGCGAAGATCCTGAGTGGCCTGCCCGGCTCGCGAAACTCTCCGGCGTCACGGATGTGCAGTCGCAATCCGCAGGCGTCTACCGCGTGTTGACTTCAAACGGTTCGCGAACCACTACCGAGCTCGTCGAAATGGCCGCATCGCTCGGCGAAACTCTCACTTCGCTCAGCGTGCAGAATACCTCGCTCGACGACGTCTTTGTCCACTACACCGGTCGCCAACTCCGCGATGAACAGGTCAAGTCCGTCTTCATGATGCCGCCCCGGCCAGGAGCACAGCAATGAACAGAATGCTCGCCATTGTAGAGCGCGAGATGCGCAAATTCTTCCGCTCGCCGGTCCTCATGATCATGTCGATGATGCTGCCCATTGTGCAGCTTGTGATCCTCGGCCACGCGCTCGGAGGCCACATCCAGGGCGCGCATGTCGCTGTCGTCGATGAGGATCACGGGCCGCAGGCCGTCAAGGTCCACGAGGCCTTCGACGCGGTCGCTGTCAACATCGCCACTTTCACAGCCATCCCTTACAACGACGAGCTACAGGCGCGCGAAGCCGTGCGTACCGGCAAAGTCGATGCCGCCGTCATCATCCCGCCGCAGTTCAGTCGCCGCGTCTACGCGAAGGACGATGCTCGCATAGGCCTCGTCGTTGATAACACCGATCAGATCATGAGCGGAGCCATCGAGTCGGAGATGCAGTCCCTCGTCGACGCGCTCAATCAGCCCGTGATCCCCGATCGCATCGTCAAGAATATCGCCCTCCGCATCGTCGAAATCTATCCCTTCGTCGAGTACATGAAGTACCTACTCGCCGGATCGATTGCTCTGGCCATGTACATCTCCGTCATGATCGGGGGCGGCATGCTCTACATTGACGACAAGGCCCGTGG
The DNA here is from genome assembly GCA_963718435.1 of uncultured Acidobacteriota bacterium. GTDB lineage: Bacteria > Acidobacteriota > Terriglobia > Terriglobales > Acidobacteriaceae > Telmatobacter. The sequence continues at coordinate 58,588 of CAVQZQ010000119.1, forward strand.
TGTCCACGAGGGCTATCTCGTCACGCCGATCTCGAAGCTTGAACTCGTCATGGGTTTGAATATTGCTGGAGCGATCAAGGCCGTGCTTGCCGGCATTTCACTTACCGTGATCGGCTCGCTCATGGCCGGTCTCGGCACGATCTTTAACCCCATGGCCGACCTCGAACTTCTCCTGCTGATCCTCGGTACCTCTATCGCCTTCAATGGCATGATGTTCCTCATGATGGTGCGCGTCGACGATCCTCTCGTCCCTCGCGCCATGTTCGGCGTGCTCAATACGCTGCTCTTCTTCCCATCGGGCGCCATCTCGCCCATCGCGCAGTTTCCCGGCTGGCTTCGCGCCATCGCCGCTGTCGACCCCTTCACCTACGCCATTCACGGCTTCAAAGCCATCTTGCTCAAAGACGGTGGCTTCGTGGCCATTCAATATGACCTGCTTTTCCTGTTCGTATTCGGTATCGGCACGCTCCTCATCGCCACTCCGCTCTTCAAGCGGACGCTGTGATAAGGAAACCCGGCGTGCAGGCGCAGGTTCGTTTCAAAGACTGAATGTAGGTCGAGACTTGGCAACGATTTGAAGCGAAGTGTGATTGAGTTTCCGGCCGCCAAGCAAGCTAGTCCGGAATGCAAAGAGGCGGTCCACTCCTTGTGGGAGGGTGGGCCGCCTCTGCGCGTTCGGCGTTCGAGAATTCTGAATGAATTAGAGCCGATCCCAGTCGCTCGAATCACGAACTTTCGTGATATAAGGACAGAATAAGGGCGGCATGAAGATGACAAATGAAACGAATTACCGAGTGGCCGGCGTGTGCGGCCTACTTTCCATAATTCTCTTCTCCATCGAAATACCCCTTTACGCCACGCGCGGCCTAATGCCTTCAAATGAGTCTGCCAACCTCATTGGCTATGCCACGCGCAACGCCGCCAACATGCTGACCGTCGTGCTCCTCGACACAATGATCTGCGGCCTGCTGCTATTCTTTCTGGCCGGTTTCCGCCGTCTCATTCGCGAAGCACAGCCCTCCTCCATGTGGCTCGCTACCCAGGTATTGGGCGCCGGCGTGGTCTACACCGCTTTTACCCTCTATGCCGACCTGCTCCAGGGCGTCATCGCCTTCAACGCTCTTTCGGGAGACCCCGATCCCTCGCTCATTCGCGCCTTTCTATCCAGCCGGTATCCAGTCTTCGGCGCCATGGCATTAGTCTTCAGCGCCATCCTGCTTTCCGCGGCAAGCTATGTCGCGCACGCCAGCCGGGCGTTTCCGCCTATCACGACTTGGATCGGTTATTGTGGGGCGGTCCTGTGCCTCGCGTTGGTGCCCTTCGCCGTCTTTGGCGGACCCAATCCCGCGAGATTGCTTGCTACCGTACATCTTGGCGCCATTAGCCGGGTCGCCATCGTGCCGGTGTCCCTCTGGATGATCGCGATCGCTGTCGCAATGTTCCGTATGGAGAGCCGGCAACCAGGAGCGCGCTAATCTTCAAAGAGCTGCCCGGTTGTCTCCGACGTTAAAGTCCGCTTTCAATTGGTGCAGAAATTGTCCTGGGTGAAGCGGCCTCGTCGCTCGAATGGGAGGGTCGAGGGTCTTTCAAGAATCCTTGATCTACGCGAGGTTGCTCCCTATTCGACTTCAGCTACGCCTCTCCGAATCTCCAGATAAAATTGCTCGACGCGCCTGCGCCTTTTCGGATATACATTCCGCACCGTGGAAACTGCAACTCAAGCCCCGGTGAAAGAGAAAGAGGAGGTTAGTTTCATGTTAGGAGAACAAATCGGCGAAACCACAGGCAAGAGACTCGTCAGGCGGGTTCTTTCAACAGAACCGCCCACGGCTGAAGTATCGTTTGAAGACAGCGGACAGATGTTAGGCATACCCATTACAGGCATGGGCACCTATACATCGGTCATCGGCGCAGATGGCTCGCTTCATGGCGAAGGCCAGGGGTTGAATATGACGGCGGATGGCGACGCCGTCGCCTGGAAGGGAACTGGAATCGGCAAATTCGGGCCGGGTGGATCCGTCAGCTACCGCGGCATGCTCTTTTTCCGCACCGCTTCAAAAAAGCTCGCGCGCCTCAACAACGCGTGCGCAGCATTCGAATACGACGTTGACGCTTCCGGGAGCACAGTCTCGAAGATGTGGGAGTGGAAGTAAGTCAACCGCGCTTGCGCTCGGCGTAGAACCCGAATCATCCCCTGGGCTCCCGGGTGACTGCGCCGGGCCATCTGCCACATTCGCAGTGGCGGAATGGGATCGAACAACCCACCTCCCTCAGAACTTCAGTCCCTTCGAAGGCGCATTTATGCTCTGGATTCGACTCGCGGCGATCACGATTGGCGCTGGCGTTGTCTCTTCGCTCACTGACTGGTTCTTTGCCGGCGATTGGATTCATCGCCGCTACACCTATCCCGAAGTCTGGCGCAAAGGCGCCGAATCAAGGCGGTCACCCTCACCAGCCCACTTCCATTTCTCACCTGTGGCGCATTTGCGTTTCTTGCAGCCCGGCTCGGTGTTCAATCCGTGGAGGTTGCGCTTAAATTGTCTCTCGCGGTATGGGTCATCGGCCCTTTACCCTTGATCCTGACGAATGCCGCGTTTATCAAGCTGCATCGCGTGTTTGTTGCGTCTTACGCGACCGGCTGGTTCATCAAACTTGCCATTGCAGGCCTCGCTGCAGGTTTGTTTCTTCATTGAGCAGGATGGAACCGAGGTTGTCAGCGCTTTGTGTGCGACTCTAGCTTTCGGTCGAGAGAGCCTCGTCCATTAGCTCCTCAGCGGGAGCCTCCTCGCTAAACGGCAGGAAGACTGAGAAAGCCGTTCCGCTCCGCCCTTTGCGCTGTGTGCTCCACACGCGCACCGCTCCGTGATGCCGATTTACCAACTCCGCCACCACCCACATGCCGAGCCCGGTTCCGGTCTCTGGCTTGGTGGTAAAAAACGGCTCCTCGATCCGCCGCATCGTGTTCCGGTCCATTCCAGCGCCCGAATCGCAGAAGGTGATGCGCATCCCCTGTCTTTCACCATTTCGCCAGTCGCGCGAACTCCTCAATCGGATGCTAAGTCGCCCTCCCCGCGGCATGGCTTCGATCGCATTCGACACCAGGTTGGCGAACACCTGTTGCGCCTCGTTGGGCATGCAGGAGATGCTCTGCTCCTGCACCACCTTCGTGCTCACCGCAATCTGCGAAGCGAGCAACTTAGGCCGAACATGACCAGCACCGACTCCACAAGTTCTGAAAGCAAGGTTGATTTCGGCGCACCATCCTGGCGATGAAACTTCAGCGTCTGGCGTGCAATCATCGACACGCGCATCAGTTCATCCATGGCCTGGTTTCCCCGGTCCCGCGCATCTTCAATCGTGTCCGCCGTCGTGATCAGGTAAAGCAGGTTCGCCACCGCTTCCAGCGGATTATTGATCTCCGTGGGCCACCGAGGCGGCCAGCCGTCCGGCCACGGCCAGTTTTTCCGCGCGAAGCATGGCCTCTTCCAGCTTTTTTTCGATGCGTTGCGTCTGAAATTACGCCAACGAGCCGTGTGATCTTCCCCTCGCTGTCGCGCTGACAACTGCCCTGCGATTCGAGCCAATGCACAGAGCCGTCCGGCCAAATCACGCGGTACTGCTTGTGATAGTCGGCCCCGTAGTCGCGCATCTTGTGCATGGCCTCCATCACGCCTGGCCGATCGTCCGGGTGGATGAATTCCAACCACGTCTCGGGCTTAGATGAAAAGCTTCTTGTGATCCCGGCCTACCATCCGATATAACTCATCGGACCGGTGCACAATGTCTTTCTCCAAATCCCAGACCCACAGCCCCATGCCGTTGGTACGCAACGCAAGTTGCAGTAGCTCGTCTCGATCCCGCAACTCTTCAACGGCCCGGGTGCGCTCCTCAGCAATCCTGCGCTCCGCATTTGCCCGGGACAAGCGGTCGCGCAATTCCATCAAATTCAGTAGGGACCGCTGCTCGGCAAGGCGCCGAACCGCCCGATCCCAGGAGGATCGAAACCAACAGAAACATGGCCATCCGGCCTGCTTCGCGCGCATCTCCAATGGAGAATCTCACCTGGGACCTGGTAAGGAATTGATCCACGAGAATCACGTCGGTGACTGCGCAGCACACGCCGCCCATCATTCCAAGGAACCATGCGCTCAGAATGACTGTGGGGAAGGCTAGAAGCAACGGAAACGCACGCAGTGGAGCGATTGAATAGGTGAGCGCCACCGCTGTACAGGCTGCGCCGCAGCCCAGAAATGCACGGATCGGCCAAGGCCATCGTTCAATTGCTGTAGCACTCGGGAGTCTCATCGCGCTCATGTGCATGCTCGCTTAGGGCCGAAGTCGGAAGTACGCAGACGTATCGGCCATCTCGGGTTTTTCCGGTAAATCGAGTCTGCCTGAGAATCCAAGATTACACAGAAGATAAGCGCAAAGGCAAGGCATTGCAAGGAGCAGTGAATCGCCGCTTCTGCTTCACAATGCCGCAGCCCCATTTGCCCACCCTGGACGCCCGGAGTAGATTGGGGTGAGGCTTGGTTATGAAGCTTTCCCGCTTGTTCTTCGGTGCGGTTACCTTGTTGACCGTTGTCCCTGCGCAAAATCTGACAGCTCAGGCGCAAAAGCGGCCTTCTGACGTTCCCACATTTCAACTCAATTCATCCTTGGTCTTTCTTGACGTTACCGTTCTCGACAAGAAGGGAAATCCTGTAGTTACTGGGTTATCCAAGGACGATTTCACC
>CAVQZQ010000120.1:0-15949 GCA_963718435.1 uncultured Acidobacteriota bacterium
GCGGGTCCACCAGCGCACCCGCTTCGACCTCGAAATGATCAAGTCCGATGGGCTATTGCCACGGCATCGAGAATTACTCGCGCCACTTCTCCGGCCGCCTGCCCGGCGAGCCGCCGCCGACGCTGCTCGACTACTTCCCCCGCGACTTCCTCCTCTTCGTCGACGAAAGCCACGGCAACCATCCCCCAGGTCCACGGCATGTGGTTCGGCGACCGCAGCCGCAAGCAGAACCTGGTCGACTACGGGTTCCGCCTGCCCTCGGCCATGGACAACCGCCCCCTCAAATTCGAGGAGTTCGAGAACCGCATCCACCAGACCATTTACGTCTCAGCCACACCCGGCCCGTACGAGCTCACTCGCTCCGCCGGCGTCGTGGTTGAACAAGTGATCCGCCCCACTGGATTAGTTGATCCGGAAGTTGAGATTCGCCCCGTAAAGGGCCAGATCGATGACCTGTTAGCGGAGATACGCGACCGCGCCAAACGCAACGAGCGCGTCCTCGTTACGACCCTCACCAAGCGCATGTCAGAGGACCTCGCCGGCTACTACACCGAGGTCGGCGTCCGTTGCCGTTACATGCACTCCGAGATCGAAACCCTGGAACGAGTGAAGCTGCTGGGCCGGCTTGCGCCGGGGTGAATACGACGCCCTTATCGGCATCAACCTCCTCCGCGAGGGCCTCGATCTCCCCGAGGTGTCTCTCGTCGCCATTCTCGACGCCGACAAGGAAGGCTTTCTCCGCTCCACCGGATCACTGATCCAGACCATGGGCCGCGCCGCCCGTCACATTGAGGGCCGCGCCATTCTGTATGCCGACCGCATCACCGATTCCATGCGCAATGCCATGGGCGAGACCGACCGACGCCGCATCATTCAGAGGGCTTACAACGAGGAGAACGGCATTACACCGCAGTCGATTATCAGCAACGTTGACATGGGATTAGCGCAGATTCTTAAAGCGGAATATGGCGAAATCGCCGAAGAGGCGGCCGAGAGCTTGCCCGACTTCGCATCCCAGGCTGAAGTGGATGCCTATATCGCAAAGCTCGAAGTGGAGATGCGAGATGCGGCCCGCAAATTCGAGTTCGAAAAAGCTGCACGCATCCGCGACAGCATCAAGGAACTTCGCGAAAAGGAATTCCTCTTCGGATAGATAGAAATTCGCTCTCTCAAACGTCACAGCAACGAGTCAGGCAACCCTAAGTCGATTTACGTCATCGAATAAGTTCAGCTAGCCAAAAGAGACGTGCGGGCCGGCGAGGGCCTTGGGCCAGATTGCAGGGGAATATGGCGACAATACTCCTTGTGGAGAACGACCCCTTGCAAGCGTTTGCACGTGTGTCTTCTCTTCAGAAGCGGTTCCATGATGTGCGACGCGTCGCCGATGCAGCCGAAGCTCTTTGTCTGATCGAACAACCATGTTTTGCCGGCAACCTGGGCCTGGTCATCTGTTGCCTGCACATGCCCGGCGTGGGCGGACCCGCGTTCGTGGCGGAATTGCGCGACCGCCTGCCTTTTGTGCCGGTACTGGTGCTGGGCGGCGTGAGAGAACCCTCGGTCGACTATGCAGTCGAAGGTGTGCGCTATCTCTCCGACTCTTACGCCTCGGAAGAAATGCTCGCGGCAGCTCGCCAGATGCTCGAGCAATTCCATCACACAACGCCCCTGACAGCCGCCTGACAGCTCATCGTCTGTGTGTCGCCCGCCTCGCTTCATTCCACATCCATCCGTAGTGTGAGGTAAATCACATTTCAAAGTCCTATCATGGTTAACAATGACCTCGTCGCACCCCGTGACTCAGCCGGCCTGCGTGCGAGAATCATGTTGGAGACCTGATGGCAGCCTTTGGAAGTTTTGCCCTACTCATTGCATTGGCGTTGGCCGCCTATAACCTGTTTGCCGGGGCTGTGGCGCTGCGGCTCATTGCCACCGGGCAATCGGTGGCCATCTCGCCCGAGCGCCTGGCGGATACGGCGCGCCGCGCTGGAATCGCAGTCTTTATTGCCGTGACCGCAGCCGCGTTTGCGTTGGTCTATGCGGTCTTTACCAACGATTTCTCGATCACCTATATCCTCGAGCATTCGAATCGCGCCCTGCCCGGCGCCTACAAGTTCTCGGCTTTATGGAGCGGGCAGGAAGGCTCATTGCTTCTTTGGGCATGGCTGCTCGGGATGTACGGTTTCGTCCTTCGCCTCACGCATAAGCATGACGTCAAGCTCTACGCGTATGCGGGCACTATACTCGCCGCGATACAGGTCTTCTTTCTGACCGTCGTCAATTTTGCGGCGCCGCCCTTCGCCCTGATGAAGGGCGCGATTCCCGACGACGGCAATGGCCTCAATCCCCTTCTCCAATATCCTGAGATGGTCATCCACCCGCCCATGCTTTACCTGGGTTACGTGGGCTTCTCGGTTCCTTTTGCATTCGCGCTCGGCGCTCTGATGATGCGCTACCCCGGTGAAAAGTGGATCAAGATCACCCGCGGCTGGACCATGGTCACCTGGCTGTTTCTGACCTGCGGCATCTTCCTCGGCATGCACTGGGCTTACGCCGTGCTCGGCTGGGGCGGATACTGGGGTTGGGACCCGGTTGAAAACGCAAGCTTCATGCCCTGGCTTACCGGCACTGCCTTCCTTCACTCCGTCATGATGCAGGAGAAGAAGGGCATGATGAAGAGTTGGAACGTCTGGCTCATCTTCTCCACGTTTCTGCTCACCCTTCTCGGCACGCTGCTCACTCGGGCGGGATTGGTCAGTTCGGTGCACGCCTTTGCTCAATCCTCCATCGGCACCTGGTTTTCGGTCTTCATGGGACTCGTGCTCGCGGTCTGCATCTTCACCTACATCCTGCAGCGCAACCACCTCAAGGGCGAACATCACCTCGAATCCCTCGTCAGCCGCGAGTCCAGCTTCCTCTTTAATAACCTGGTTCTCCTCGCCGCCTGCTTCGTCATCCTCTGGGGAACGCTTTTCCCCATCCTCAGCGAATACGTTCAAGGCACGAAGGTGACTGTGGGGCCGCCGTTCTATAACCGTGTCGCCATTCCGATCGGACTGTTTCTGCTTTTCCTCACCGGCGTTGGTCCGCTGCTGCCATGGCGCGCCACCTCGCTGCGGTCCATTCGCCGCAACTTCATCGTGCCGTCCATCGCACTCTGGTCTACCGTCATTGTGTGCCTCGCGGTCGGTGTGCGCCCTTGGAAAGACGGAGCCTTCGACAACGGCAACTTCTATGCGCTGGTCGCCTTCGCCATCTCCGCCGGGGTGCTCGCCGCGATCCTCTCAGAATTTTTCCGCGGCGCCGGTGTCATCGCCCGGCAAACTCATCGCAATCTTTTTGCCGCAATGTATCTTCTGACACGCCGCAACACCCGCCGCTATGGCGGATATATCATCCACATCGGCGTCGTGATCGTGGTCATCGGCCTTGCCGGCGCGGCCTTCAACCGCAGCGAAGAGCGCGAACTGCCTCTCCACGGCAAGCTGCCCATCGGCCCCTACATGCTTGAGTGCGTCGGCTTCACCCAGGACACGAACCCTAACTACAACTCCGAATACGCGCTCCTGGATGTCTACAGAAACGGCAAAAAAGAATTTCAGATGACTCCGGAAAAGCGCGTCTACCTGGCCAGCGATCAGCCGCAGACCATGGTCGCCATCCACTCCGTTCCCAGTTGGGACCTGTATGTCGTCTATGAGGGCTCGAATCCCGACACCGGCCTGCCCATCATCAAGGCATTCCTCAACCCGCTGGTCAGTTGGATCTGGGCCGGCGTCGTCTTCATCGTCTTCGGCACCTTCGTAGCGCTCGTGCCCAGCCTCACTCCCGCCACCGCTTCTCTCCGCGTGCCCGCCACACGAACAGTGGAACCCGAGCCGGCGCTCAAGGGAGGCGACTGATGAAATTAAAGAGTATCCACCTCAGGCCGCTTCAATCGACGAGAAAATGGGTGCCCCAGGTCCCGATTTTGGGACCTGGGAGAGCAACAAGCCCCCGAGTGATCTTCTTGTTGAAATCCACGCAAGCCCTCCTGCTTGCCGTAGCCGTCTGCTTTTCGATCGGCGCCAGCGACAATGGTTCCCGCGTGAACGACCTGAATCACCGCCTGATGTGCCAGTGCGGATGCGCGCAGGTTCTCGGCGAATGCGATCACGCGGGTTGCCCTTCGCGCGGAACAGAGCTCGCCGAATTGACCGCAGCCATCCAGACCGGGGCGAACGACGATCAGATTCTCTCCAGCTTCGCGGCTAAGTATGGAGCCACCGTCCGCGCCGCTCCCACGACTCACGGCTTCGACCTGGTCGCATGGGTCGCGCCCTTCGCCGTCTTCGCCGCGGCGCTCCTGGGAACCATCCTGCTGGTGCGTCAGTGGTCCATCGGCAAAACGCAAATCGCCGCGCCGGCCGCCAACCCGGAAATGGATGCGCTGCGCGCGAAAGTCCGTCGCGAAACCGGCGCGGACTCCGATGGAGGTTTTTGACCTATGACTGAGATGCAGGGATTTGTCGCCGGCATCATGCTCGCTTTGGCGCTTGGCGTTTACACCTTCTGGCCGGAAAATGTCTTCGCCAGCCAGCGCCAGAAAACGCGCCTCGACTACCTCATGGAGCGCAAAGAGCAGCTCTACGAAAACCTCCGCGACCTGAACTTCGAGTTCCGCGCCGGCAAGTACCCGGAAGAAGATTTCGTCGCGCAGCGGGCGCAACTTGAAAACGAAACGGCCCAGTTGCTGGCCGAAATCGAGCACCTGCAGCATGCCTGATCGAAATGAATGCCTCCCACAATTGCTGGGTGCCCCATGTCCCTTTGTTGGGACATGGGAAAGCACGAACTTTACGAGTTCAACGAAACGATAGGACCTCATCCAAGATCATGAAAGTAACCAAGACTCTTCTCTACCCCGCGGCCGTCCTCTTTCTGCACGCCGCCCTGGCGCAGGCCGCTACCCTTACCGGCACGGTCACCGATAAAACCACCGGCAAACCTGCCTCGAACGATTCCGTCGTACTCGTCGACGTGCAGGCCGGCATGAGCGAAGTGGCGCACGCCACCACCAACGGCACAGGCCGCTATACCTTGACCGCGCCCGGCAGCGGTCCTTATCTCATTCGCGTCACCCATCAAGGCGCAGGCTACTTTATTGCGGCGCCCCAGGGCGGCGCGCCCGGCGACATTCCTGTATATGACGTCGCTGCCAAGGTCGAGGGCGTCTTCATCGAAGCAGACGTTTTTGAAATCGAAACCGACAACGGCCAGCTCCGCGTTACCGAGCGCTACTTCGTCCACAACACCAGCATGCCGCCCCGCACCGAGTGGAGCCCGCGCACCTTTGAGATCGCGGTTCCTCCCGAAGCGACCGTCGCCGGAGTCGCGGCGCAGCGTCCCACCGGTCTGCCCACCAGCGTCAAGCTCGATCCCACAGGCGCGAAGGGCCACTACGCTTTCAACTTCCCCATTCAACCTGACGAAGGCGACAAGAACACGCTATTTCAGGTCGAATACAACCTCCCCTACAGCGACGGCAAATTTACCTTCCATCCCAGCGTGACGCTGCCCACGCAGAGCATCGGCGTCCTGTTGCCGAAGAGCATGACCTTCGCGGCCGGCGCGGGATCGGCCTTCCAGTCCGTGCCCGAAGACCCCAATGTCCAGACCTATGTCGCCAAGAACGCGGTCCCCGGCAAGGCCATCGAATTCACCATCTCCGGGACCGGCTCCATGCCCCGCGAGCAACAAGCCGACAACGGAGGCCAGGCAGCCGCTGGCGCAGGCAGCCAGGCCAGCGTTCCCAGCGGCCCCGGCGGTGGCATTGGCGTACCCATCAACACGCCCGATCCGTTGAGCAAATACAAGTGGTGGATCCTAGGCGCGCTGGCTCTCCTCATGGCGACGGCCGCAGCCTTCCTGCTGCGCAAGCCCGTGCCCGCGGTGGCAGGTGGTCCGGCGATCTATGAACCCGGCATGGCGGCGGCGCCCGTCTACGCGGCGCCTTCCAGTCCCCGGCGTCGAAAAACACCGCACTCTTGAACGCGCTGAAAGAAGAGCTCTTCGCCTTGGAAAGCGAAAAACTCTCCGGCACCCTCTCGCCCGCGGAATACTCCGAATCCAAAGCGGCGCTGGAGATTGTGCTGAAACGCGCCCTCAAGCGCAACGCATAACCCTCCGGATAACAAATCTGAGATGTAATCCTGCCCGCCCATTCGAAACGCGGACTTGAACAAGAGTCGCGTTTCGAATGAGAGAGCGCCGCGCTACCAAAATTCTGGTCCTTCCTCACCCCTCGCGCGTCCAATAGACAAGCCAGGAGCTAGCAGCTAGAGGCTAGAAGCTTTCACAATGAATACCTTGAAGACGACTTTCCTGCTCACCGCACTCACTTTGCTCCTGGTGCTCGCTGGAGAGTATTTCGGCGGCACCAACGGCTGCCCTGATCGCCTTTATCATCGCGGCGGCAACCAACTTCTTCAGCTACTTCTATTCCGACAAGATCGCCCTCGCCATGTACGGCGCACGACCCGTCACGCGCGAAGAGCTGCCCCGCGCCTATCAAGTGGTGGAGCGTCTCACCGGCAAGGCCGGCCTGCCCATGCCGAAGATCTACGTCATCCCTACCGAGTCGCCCAACGCCTTCGCCACCGGCCGCAATCCACAGCACGCCTCCGTCGCTGTAACTCACGGCATCCTTGGCCTGTTGAACGATGAAGAACTCGAAGGCGTACTCGCCCACGAATTGGGCCACGTGCGCAATCGCGACATCCTCACCAGTTCCATCGCCGCCACACTCGCCGGAGCCATCACCATCATTGCCCGCATGGGCTTCTGGTTCGGCGCATTCGGTGGTGGCGGCGGCAACAGCCGCGATCGGGAAGGCGGCGGCATTGGCGCACTCTTGATGTTGATCCTCGCTCCGATTGCCGCCATGCTCATTCAGCTTTGGGTCTCCCGTACCCGCGAATTCGAGGCCGACGCCACCGGCGCACACCTCACCGGCAATCCCTATGCCCTGGCCACCGCGCTTGAGAAAATTTCCGCCGTCAGCCGCCAGGTTCCTCTCGTCGCTTCGCCCAACAATGCGCACCTGTTCATCGTGCAGCCGTTGATCTCCGGCCAGACGTTCGCCAATCTTTTTTCGACTCACCCACCGATCCAGGAACGGATCCAGCGCCTCATCGGCCGCCCGTCTGTCTACGGAAACATCCAATGAGGAACGAGCGATTAGCAAATCACTGTGATCCCTAGTCTCTGTTCCCTAGTCCCTGTTCCTGTATCCTTTCCCTGATGAAAACTCTGCTTCGCACCCTGCTCTATCTCGCGCTCGTCGTCTGGCTGGGCGCGGAGATATTCTTTCCCGTCGTTGCCGCCATCACCTTCGGAACCCTGGTGGGCGATACCCACACGGCGGGCAGCATCGTCGGCGAGTTGCTGCGCATTCTCCATCGCATGGGCATGATCTCCGGCATCGTCGTTCTGGCGCTGCTGGCCCTCGCTCCCGCCTGGGAATCTACAAGCCGCGTGCCGTGATGGCCCCCATGATTCTCGTTGTACTCATGCTCGCCTGTACAGCCTACTCGCAGTTCGTCATCATTCCTTCGATGGAGCGCGATCGCATCGCCGCCGGCGGAACCATCGACGCCGCCGCCCTCGACAATCCCAGCCGCATCCATTTCAACCAACTCCACAACCGCAGTGAACACGTCGAAGAAGTCATCCTCCTCCTCGGCCTCGCAACAGTGGTTCTGGTGGCGCACGCAGAAACTTCGCGCGCTTAACCGCTTCCTCACCGAGGCGAAGAACAAGCGGATCCGCTCCACTATCAGAAAGCTGACTCGTCACAGCCATCTCACCCGCATCGGAGTAGGATGGCTCGCCAAAGGAAGCCTCCGATGCCGAATGCAACCGAAACCAGCCGCGACATCCCTGCTCTGCCAAACTCCCTTGAATCCATCCAGTCCCGTCTCGCCGCGGGACGCATCTCGTGGGCCGGGCCTTTGTTGCTGGTAGCCGCCCGCCCGGTCCTCTTCCTCACATTCCAATCCCTCATCGCTCTTTTCTTGTTTGCCCTGCATCGCCCCGCTCCAATGCACCTGGCTGGCCAGTGGTGGAACGTCTACGGCACCTTTGTCGACATCGGCTGCCTCGTCGGCCTCCGTTTCTTCACCCGCCGCGAGGGCATCCGACTCCGCGACCTCATTGTCCCTATCCGCCTGCGCCACGGCCGCGACCTCTTCATCGGACTCGGCATCTTCCTGCTCATCTTCCCTCTCATACTCGGGGGCAGCGTTCTCGCTCAGCGACTGCTCTATGGTTCGCTCGCTCAGTCCACGTCCGCCTACCTCACGCAATTGCACTCACTGCCCCTGTGGGCATTTGTTTATAGCGTGACTGTGTGGTGGGTCATTTCTTCGACGACCGAGGAGGTTACCTTTCAGGGCTATGCGCTCCCGCGCCTGCAGGCTCTCACCGGCCGCACGTGGGTCGCCGCGCTCGTGGTTGGCTTACTCTGGGCCGCGCAGCATTCCGTCCTGCCATTCGTCGCCGATCCAAAATACCTTTTCTTCCGCCTCGTTACATTTATTCCAGCAGTGTTCGTGCTCATGCTGATCTATCTGCGCACTCGGCGTCTGGCCCCCCTCATCGTCGCGCACTGGTCAATGGACATCCTGGGCGCCATCATGACGCAGATTCATTAAGCAGCCCTGTATAATTCGCTGATCCCTGTCCCCTGATCCCTGCTTTGGTCCCTCCTGTATCATCGAGGAGGTCCTCTCTCGCGCTGTTCATCTTGTACGGACCCAACGGAAAGATCAATGAAAACTGGCATCATCGGCCTGCCGCAGGTGGGCAAAACATCACTATTCAAAATTCTCACTAAGGCAAAACTCGAAGAACGCGGCTTCTCCAACCCGCGCGAGGCCCATATTGGCGTGGCGCGCGTCCCCGACGAGCGCCTGGACAAGTTGTCCGCGCTCTACTCCCCGCAGAAAACCACCTTCGCCTCCGTTGAATATCGTCGACGTCGCCGCCATCGGCCAGGAAGCCCTCAAGGAAACCGCCTTCCTCACCAGCCTTCGCAACGTCGACGCGCTGATCCACGTCCTGCGCGCATTCGAGGACGATTCCATCCCCCACGTCGGCGCCGTTGATCCGCTCCGCGACATCAAGAATGTCGAATTCGACCTCATGATCAGCGATCTGACCCAGGTCGAAAAGCGTCTTGAGCGCCTCGAAAAAGACCTGAAGAAAGGCCGCACCAGCGAACTCGAACGCGAGCAGGCGCTCCTTCTCCGCTCCAAAGATGCGCTCGAAAAGGAGCAGCCCCTCCGCGAGCTCGAAATGACCAACGAGGAAAAGAAGCTCATCAAGGGCTTCATGTTCCTCTCGCAAAAGCCTATTTTATATGCGGTTAACATCGGGGAGAGTACGACGCTCGGCGACGATCTGGACGCCGCCGTCGGCCGCTTCAAGCTCGACGAAGTGGCGTCACCGCCCTGAACGCCGGCGCCACCGCCATCTGCGGCAAAGTTGAAGCGGAACTGGCCGAAATGGACGACGAGGAAGCCGCCGACTTCCTCTCCAGCTACGGCCTGCATGAGAGCGGCCTGGTGCGCCTCATCCGCAAGAGCTACGAGCTGCTCGGCCTCATCAGCTTCTTTACCGCCGGCGAAGACGAGTGCCGCGCCTGGACGATTCCCGTCGGCTCAAAAGCCCCGCAGGCGCCGGTGCCATCCACTCCGACCTGGAGCACCACTTCATTCGCGCCGAGACCATTCGCTGGGACGCTCTGCTCGATGCCGGATCGGAGGCGGCTGCCCGCAGCCCGCGGCACGCTCCGCCTCGAAGGCAAGGAATACGTGGTGCAGGATGGCGACGTAATGCACATCCGGCACAGCGGGTAGGCGCGATGGTCAAGCTCTCCCTGCTGCTCGGCGCAATCGCGGCCCTGGCGGACGTGGTCGGCGGCCTGGTGCTGGTAAAGGCGCGCGGAGTGGAGCGTTACCTGCGTTACTTTGTTGCCCTGGGCGCTGGATTCCTGATGGCCACGGCGGTGCTGGAAATGACGCCGGAGAGCCTGAAGCTGAGCCCGCGGCTGGCACCCGTACTGATTATGGCTGGCTATTGCGTGGTTCATCTGCTCGAGCACACCATCAACGCCCACTTCCACTACGGCGAAGAGACGCATCAAGGCGAGTTCGTCTCCCGCCACACCGGCAACTCCGTCATGGCGCGGCCTCAGCGTGCATGCGCTTTTCGACGGCGTGGCCATCGGGTCCGGGCTTTGTCGTCTCTGAATGGCTCGGCGTCGCTCATCTTCTCGGCGATTCTGCTGCACAAGGCGCCTGAGGGATTCACCATGGCCTCGGTAATGCTGGCCAGCGGGCGCAGCCGCATGCGCCGGCATTCTATTCCGCCGTGGGCCTGGCAGCGGCCACTCTGGCCGGGGTGCTCGTGATTGAGCTGGCGCCCGGTTGGCTGCCCTATGGATTGCCAATCTCTGCCGGTGTGGCCCTCTACGTCGGCGGCCAGGACCTGGTGCCGGAAGTCAATCGCGAGCCTGGCATTCGCATGGCGCTGGTTTTCTTCCTGGTGTGGCCAGCTTCTTGCTGCTGCGAATGCTGCTTCCGGCGCTCTAGCCAAATCTTCTGAAACATTTTTTGAGCGGGAATTCGGCTTCTTAAGCAAGGGCAGGAATTCACCGGTGCGTTTGATCCGCCATGATCGCCGTCTGAACTTGTCAGTAACCGACGAGAGTGCTCGGCCATCGATGCTCTCACCGCTTCCGGATCGTAGGAACTCGAACAGATTGCTATAATCCGCCATCATATGCCAGGCAGCATCCATTCAGTTCCCCGGTCTTAAGGAGGCCAATCGATGGAAGTGTCCGAGATTGAGAAGAGGGTAAGCGATCTGGAGCAAGAGATCGCTGCGCTGAAAAAGACAGTGCAAGCCAGCACCGAAGCTACAGGGTTGAAAGGGCGACTCCGGAAGACTCTCCAGTTTCCTCAAGGAAAACTGGGTACTGCTTTCCTTTGTTTCTACACTTCTGATTGCCGGGTGGGGGAAGTTTCACTATGGAGCCGCATATTTCGAGAAATTTGAGACTGCGAAAACGACCAGGGAACTGTCGGAGTTTCACGCGGAAATGGGCGATACTTTCCTGGAGTTGAATGAATTCCCATCCGCAAAACAGGCCTACGCCGAGGCTTTGAAAATCAACCCAGACAACGAAAAGGCCGTGTGGGGAAATGAGCTGACCCAGGTATTCGATCCCCCTCCAGGGGAGAAGCACTGGGCGCCAGAAGTGGTAGACGCCAGATTGAATTATTTGGGTGAGAATAAGGAATTCGGAAAACGACGACCGGCTCAATTCTCGCTGAAAGCGTTTCGCTACGGAGCTATGGGTGATGATGACAAAGCGATGACGGCGATTCACGAATGCTTAAACAAGAAGAGGTCGATCGCGATAAGTTGCTGGATGCTACCTGGAAAGCGGAGTCATCGAGGTGAGCCTGGGGCGGCCAGACCTGGCGGAATGGCCGATTTACGCGCGCGGACGATCCGAACCATCCATCGTTAGTGGTACTGAACGACATCGCCGCTTGCAAATTCCTTTCGACAGACTTTGCAGGAGCCTACCAGGATTTCGAAAAGAGTTACCAAAATCTCGCCTACGGCGATAACAATGCTTAATCTCGGGAAACCGATTGGTATTGGGGCATTTTGCTTCTGCACTGCAGGAGCACCAGTGGGCCGCGAACTACGTTGACGGGCCTGTCGAAGACAATGACCGTCTTCTTGGCGGCGAGTGGACCGAACCCTACTTCCCTTTGCACGTCGCAGATCATGAGACCATTCGCAATACAGTGCACATCTATACCGCGGAACAGAAGAGGACTACATTTCATTTCGCGCTGGCAATCGATCATGCCTTGCTCGATCATGTCGCCGCCGCGAACAACGAGTTCGCCACTGCGATGAAGCTTCAGCCGAATCCGGACCACCGAAGATTGATTCAGAACCGTATGCAATCGGTGGAAAACATGCGGCAGATGAGCAATGGCGCGAGAAATTGGCTTGACGAGCATCGCAAGATGCTGGATTGAATCGCCGCTTTGTTGGGCGGCAACAACTAAAGATCATTCGCAGGCTGGGGATCTCTCGAGTTTCAGACGAATCACCCGCCAAACCGGAGATCAGGGCTTCCCAGGTCTCCGATGCGAGACCCGGAGCACCGGCCTTCGGCTGCCTCGAACGCAGCTTCCAGCGAGCTAAGGGCTGCTACTCACGGGCACCCGCGATTTGTACCATATCGCGCTTTGAGCTCGCTCCGCCCATCGCTGCCCTCACTGACTGCATCACCCGTTCCGGTGTAATGAGGCGCAGGCAGACAGCATCGTTGCACGCAGTGTTTCTCAGGTTCGCGGCGCTTACGCAGGGCGAACAGGGTAGTTCGGCAGTGATCGACTCGGTGTTGCCCAGGCTGCCATAGAGCCGCGGCGTCTCCGGTCCAAACAGCACAATCGAACGGATCGGTGTGATCGCCGAAAAATGGGCCGGCCCGCTGTCGTTCGTTACCAGCACCGTCGAGATGTTGTAGAGAGCGGTGATCGCCATCAGCTTGTGCATTCCCGCAAAGCTGCGGAAGCGCGGATGATCCACCTTCTGCTGCATCTGCAGCGCCTCTTCGCGCTCGCCGGGAGCGCCGTAAATCAACACCAGAGAGAGAGAGAGAGAGAGAGAGAGAGAGAGAGAGAGAGAGAGAGAGAGAGAGAGAGAGAGAGAGAGAGAGAGAGAGAGAGAGAGAAAGAAACAGAGAGAGAGAGAGAGAGAGAGAGAGAGAGAGAGAGAGAGAGAGAGAGAGACAACGCAACACACACACACAGGCAGCGCATCGTCCCACTCCTGCACTACCATGGCCGCCAGCGCATTGAAGTTCTCCCGATTCCAGCGCCGTTGCGGCAACAGCTCCGAGCTGTTGGGGTTGATCAGCACGATGCGATGGTAGTCGGGCCGATAATCCGGATACACCTGCCGTACCAGTCCCCGCACATACTCTTTGTCTGCCTCTGAAACCGGCTGGATCGGTACGCGAATCTCCTCGTCGGAGACGTATGTCTTCGAATACGGCACCTCGGGCTTCGGCGCCAGCAGCGCATTCACCATGCAGATGAAGTTTTTCGCCATGTGAATGTGCCCGTTGTAGCCTACCCGATGCGTCAGCATCTCTCCGCGATACAGACCCTCGGCGTGGAACCTGTGAAACCCGACCCGCCGCCGCGCTCCGGACAATCCCGTCAGTAGTCCGGAGTAGCGCGAGAACATTTCGAAATCCACCACGGTGTCGATCTTGCTTTTCCGCACCCAGCGCAGGAAGCGCAACGAGTCCAGTGCGAGGGCCGGGAGGCTCGATTCGCGGATGGTAACGATATTGGCTTCTGGCACCGTCGGCATCAGGCGCAGGCTGTCCGCGTTCCGATCAAAGATCAGGAAGAAAATCTCGGCACCCAGCGCATCTTTCGCCTTCTGCAGGGCGGGGTTGGCGATTACGGTACTCCCCATCTCCGACAACAGGATAAAGAGCACCCGGCGTGGCTTCTCTGGTCCGCTCGGGGTGCCTAGCAGGCGCACCACCTGCGTGAACAGGAAACACAGCGGTATGCCGATCCAATAGTCGACTAACCGCATCGTCCGTAGCTTCATACCACTACCCCATGTCGCCTAAATCTGTCGCGGGTCGTCTAAATACTAAGATATGCGACAACCGGCTCCGCCAACTTTAATGCACTACAGTAACGCTTGGTTGCAGACAAGCGACTACTTGTCCTCTACAATTCAGATTATAGTTTGCCGACAGCCATTCAAACTTCCCCTTCGCCGGGCAGCAGAGCCGCATTGGCTGGCCATTGGGGCGGCGCGAGCGGTCTCCCGTTTACGCGAAGGGTTTGCTCTGTTCTCTCCACCCCCGAGACGCAAGCGGTTCGCAAACTTTCCGTCATGCGCGGATTTCGATTTGGAGTGTAAAGGCTGAGCAGGGTGGAGAGACTTCGCAAACGCAACATTTTCCTCGTCCTCGCGTTTTCGATCTTCGGATTCGCGGTGATGGGCTATCACCCCGGCATCGAGGACGACGGCGTGTATCTCTCCGCCGTGAAGAGCGACCTCAACCCCGCTCTTTACCCGCACGATTCAGAGTTTTTCCGCGTACAGCTCCAGGCCACGCTCTTCGACAAATGGGTAGCAGGGTTCGTCCACTGGACCCATATCCCCGTCTCTGCCACAGAGTTGCTCTGGCAATTTGCATCCATCGTGCTGATGATTCTCGGCTGCTGGGGCATCGCTCGCAGCCTGTTTCCTGAGGCTCGCGCACAGTGGGCCGGTGTTGCCCTGGTTGCCGCCATGTTCACACTTCCCGTGGCAGGCACGGCTCTTTATTTAGCTGACCAGCATCTGCATCCCCGAAATCTGGCCACCGCGCTCATCCTCCTGGCAGTATCCAGAATCATGGTCGGCCAACACCTGCAGTCGGTTCCGCTTTTGCTGTTGAGCTTTGTGCTGCACCCTATCATGGCCGCGTTTGGCATCTCCTTCTGCTTCTTCCTCACCATTGCCCTTCTCGATCCGGTTCATGTGTGGCTGCGCTCTCTGCGCAGTTCGCTGGCCGCAGCCGTTCCATTAGGGTGGATCTTCGAATCCCCAACTCCCACCTGGCGCCAGGCCCTGCAAACTCGGAGATACCTTTTCCTCTTTCAATGGACCTGGTACGAGTGGCTCGGCGCGCTGGCGCCCTTATTTCTCTTCTGGCTGTTGTGGCGAATTGCCCAAAAGCGCGGCGAAACGAACCTCGCCCGGTTTGCGCTAGCCGTCTTCGCTTACGGCATCTTTCAGCAAGCCGTGGCCATGATCATGCTCGGCTCCCCCTCCCTGATTCGCCTGACGCCCCTCCAGCCCATGCGCTTTCTCCAGCTGATCTATTGCTTCATGGCGCTCATCGCCGGCTGTCTTCTTGGAAAATTTCTGCTCAAAGCGAGTGTCCTCCGATGGGCCGTCTTCCTCCTCGTGATCAACGCCGGCATGTTTGCTACACAGCGCGCGTTGTTCCCCAGCAGCGAACACCTTGAGCTGCCCGGAATGCGCACGTCCAACCCCTGGCTCCAGGCCTTCGCATGGATTCGGATCAACACGCCCGCCGACGCCTATTTTGCCCTGGACCCGCGCTACCTTGCTGCGCCCGGCGAAGATTCTCACAGCTTCCGCGCACTGGCCGAACGCAGTCAACTTGCCGACGCCATCAAAGACACGGCAATGGTGACGCAAGTTCCCGAACTTGGCCCAACATGGGAGCACCAGGTGGCCGCACAGACCGGATGGAACAACTTCAAACTCGCCGATTACGAGCGCCTCAAATCAGAATTTGGCGTCAACTGGGTCCTGGTCAACTATCCGCTACCCGCGGACCTGCCCTGCTTGTGGCACAACGACACTCTCTCCGTCTGCCGGGTCCCCTAACCTTCCTTCAGGCGTTCGCGCCGGCAGCCATTTTGCGCGATGAGGCCTTTTCCGCGAGAATGGTTCAAGCACTTCTCAAACTTGCCGGCGCGGAGTCCGGTACATGCTCAATCTTGCTCAACGTCTGATCCTAGGCTGCGTTCTGCTGGCCGCCACTACCGTGTGAAGCATGGTGGGCAGTTGGTAGTCAATACTGGAATTCGAACGATAGTTCAGTTAGCAGCCTGCAGAGTACTGCCGTTGGATCCGGGTCTCAGCGGGACGGCGAACTCAGTGCCTCGTATGTATCCGCTGGCATCATACCACACCTAGAACGGCACACTACGAATGAGGTCCTTCTTAAAGGTAGAGCATATCAGCTACAGCGACTTGTCAAGGCACTCCTTTCGAAAGAAGGGTTTGAAAGTATCGAGTCTGGTATTAGCATTGCTCACTTAGAAAACCG
>CAVQZQ010000121.1:0-25958 GCA_963718435.1 uncultured Acidobacteriota bacterium
TGCCCGACAAATCGGCTGATGTCGTCCACGTGCCCGTGCGTGTCATCGCCGGCTACGCCACAGCCCAGCCAGATTACCGTGTCGATTCCAAGAAAATCATGGAAGACCTGTTCCATCTGCGCGTCCTACGCCCGGATTGCGCTGCTGCACTTCGCTCAGCAGGCACTCCTCTGTCGTCAGCAGAATCCCCTGCCCGTTCGTGTCGATCGAGCCGCCTTCGAGCACAATCCGCCTGGTCTCGCTACCAATTTCAACGTCTGGTTCCCACGCCGGCAGTCCCAGCAATTCCGCCGCTCGACCCGGGAACTGGTCATCAAGACGCCAGTCCTCATACTTCGCCCACGCGTTGAAGCGCCAGTTCGTGATCGCCACTTGACCCGGAGCATTGCGAATAAAAATGCGGCCCCGAATCCCGGGTCCATACCCGATCCGTGGACCACGCGTGAAAGCTGACGTCGTCGAGATTGGCTTCCGCCCGCTAAGGATGCCGGTCGGTACGCTGTTGTTCCTTCTCGTCCTCCACGAGCAAGGTGCACTCGTTCCCGAGCGGCAAGCAGCCGAACAATCTCCGCATAAAGCCACGGAATGGCCTGAAACTTGCCCGGCCAGTCTTCAGGATTGTGAGGCCACGCCAGCCAGGTCGCCTCGTGCGGTTCCCATTCGGCCGGCATGCGGTAGCCGAGTTCGTGCGGCGTTCCGGCTGATCAGCCATTCCTATTTCGGTCTCCGTCGTCGCCAGGCGTCACCGGATCGAGAAAGCGGCTGGTGATGGGCGCATAGGCGTCGATGCGCCGGTCGCGCAGAAACGGCCAGTTGCGCCGCGTGTCCTCAAGCAGCGCAAGGTCGATCTCGCCCAGCAGAATTTCCTCTGCATCGTGCGAGGCCTTCGCAATCACGCGCCCAAACGGATCGGCCAGAAAGCTGCCGCCCCAGAACTCCAGCCCCGGCCCGTCTGCGCGATTGCCGTGAATGTCGCCATGCTCGTGCCCACGCGGTTCACGCCGCCACATACACGCCATTGGCAATCGCATGCGCGCGCTGAATGGTCTGCCACGCATCGTACTGCGCCGCGCCGAACTCTTCCTTCTCCGCCGGATGCCAGCCAATCGCCGTCGGATAAAACAGCACTTCCGCACCCTGCAGCGCTGTCAGCGCGCGCCTTCGGGATACCACTGATCCCAGCACACCAGCGTGCCCACGCGCCCAAAAGCCGTGTCCACGGCCTTGAAACCAAGATCGCCCGGCGTAAAGTAGAACTTCTCGTAGTAAAGCGGATCGTCCGGAATATGCATCTTCCGATAGACGCTCGCGATGCTGTCCCATCTGCATTCAGCGTGACCGCCGTGTTGTGGTAGAGCCCCGGCGCCCGGCGCTCGAAACAGCGAAGCAACCAAGTCACCACGTCTCTTCGCGGGCAACCTCGCCGAGCCCTGTCGTCGATGGTCCCGGAATCGGCTCGGCCAGGTCGAAAAGCGCGATTATCCTCCCGCTGGCAAAAGTACTGCGCGCGGAAAAGTTCCGGCAGGCAGACGATGTTGCGCCCCGGCCGCGGCAGCTTCCCGAACGTGCTCACCGCCGAGGTCAAGGTTCTGCGTCGGGATCGGGCCCATGCGCATCTGCACCAGGCCGACATTGTATTTGCGCGCTCATGTTGTCATTGCTTCCCGGTACTCCTGACTGCAAGAGACAAACGCCGGCGCGGAATTGCCAGCGCCTCCGCTATTCTCTCAAGTCGGCCGTTACTCTTCGTCGAGAGTCAGGACCGCAGCCGCAATGGTCGTGGTCCACAGGCCGCGCTTATCGCCCACGGCGGACTGCGTCACGTTGCTGGTGCGCACGATCTTGTTGGAGATGCGGTAGATTTCTTTCTTCTCGTCCCAGCTCTTGTCCGGGTCGAAATCCACGTCCAGCGTGGTGGCCAGCATCTCGGCGGCCAGTTCTTCGGCGTATTCGCCGGCCTGGTCTTCGGTCTCGCCAAAGCTGTGGTGCTCGCTCAGGTAGCCATAGGTATCGCGGTCGGCCGGAATGGCCACGCCAATGCTGGAGACGACCAGCCGGTGCGGCTCGCGCGTCGAGTTTTCCGCGATGACGGCAAACACGACTTCGCCATGGTCGAGGTATTTCAGGCCTTCCTTGCGCGGAATCACTTTGCAGTGCGGCGGAAAGATCGACGAGACGCGCACCAGGTTCTGCGAGGCGATGCCGGCATCCCGAAGGGCCAGCTCAAACGAGGTCAGACGCTCCTTGTGTTTGCCTACGCCCTTGGTGAAAAAGAGCTTCTTCGGGACCATGCTTTTTCCCAATTTCTATGTATCCTCCGTCAGAGTGACGGTCTGAGCTTTCGTTAAATGTTCCCGCATGAGTTTATCGCATCTTGCCCCTTGGCAACAGGATGGTTTCGTATTTCATCGGAACTTCATGGAGAAGCGCCTTTCCGCACCGTGTACTTCAACCCCCAAACGTCCTAACAGGGCTCCCGCGCTGCGGAAAAACACATTCGAATCTCAACTTCATCACGCAAGAATTTCAGGGGCACGTCCCAGCGAAATCCTGCCATCTTTCAAATTGCAATTTGCCGCGCAACCTTTTTCGGCACTCCGCGTTTAAGCAGTTATGAATTGGAAGCTGTCCGTCGGATTCGCCTCCCTCGCCGCCCGGGCTCGCCTGCGGATTCGCACACGCGCAGGACCCCGGAGTGCAGCCTTCACCCGATCCCGCTCAACCGGCTTACAACTCGCCTGCGCCCGACGGCCCCGCCATGCTCTCTCCAGTCCCGCTGGAGTGGACTCCGCCCGCGCTGGAGCGGCTCAGCGCCCTCGCCCCTGTCAAGGAAAACTTCACGCTCGATCGCAACCTGCTTTCCCTCGCCGCCGGACTCGTGCCCGACTCCGAGCCGGAAGATCGCCAGGTAATTCGCAAACTCGACGGGGTCAGCGTCCACCTCATGCGCTTCGGCGATGCCGGCATTCCCGACGAGCGCGAAGTCGCTTCGATCCGCGACGCCTACCTCCGCGGATGGAAGCACCTCGTTTCAACTAACCAATCCGGCTCTCCGCTTCACACCGGAACGACCGACGTATGGATCGTCATGGACGGCGTCAACGTCCGAGGTGCCGTCGTGCTCGCCGAAACTCCCAGGAGCCTGACCCTGGTCACCGTCGCGGGCAATCTCAATCCCGTCGACCTGCTCCACCTCCGAGGCCACTTCGGCATTCCCCGCTTTGACGGCGACGAACTGCGCGGCCGGCACGGCGAATAGCATTGTGTCAGGACGGGAAAGCTGAGAAGCCTGCCGTCAGACCCTCCCGCACCGTACCAAATCGCATCGATATTTTTGCAGATTATTTCTCGCATTGCGCTAACCTTGAAATATCCCGAAACCCGAGCCTTGGTTTCTCCACGGACGGGCATCGGTTTGCAGCCTTACAGCCTCACAGCTTCACAGCAAAAAACGGATGAATGTAGAGCAAAACTGGCCCAAAGACCAGCAAATCCAACCAAAATGAAGCAAATTTAGTCCCCTAAAAAAGCTAAACCTCTGGCCCATAGCCACATACGTCGTTCGCATTCTTCTCAGAGAGAAAAATGGCTGTGAAACTGTAAAGCTGTACGACCCTATAGGCCACGGCGCCCCTCCCTCTGCAACTGTGTAACTGTGAGACTGTGCAACCGGAAGCTGAGCCCAAGGCTGGCAGCCTCACGCAAAGCCATCGCCTGGACGAAAAGGCCCATTTGCCGACCCATACCCCAGTCTGCAAATGTAGTGAGGAAAGGGATAACCCAAAATCCATGCAGAAGACTTACAACGGGTTCGCGCTGCCCACGGACGGCCAGCCATCCAGTACAGCAACGGCAGTTCAATTCCAGACAATCCCATCATTCCCTTCATTGAAGGT
This sequence comes from uncultured Acidobacteriota bacterium, assembly GCA_963718435.1. Lineage (GTDB taxonomy): Bacteria > Acidobacteriota > Terriglobia > Terriglobales > Acidobacteriaceae > Telmatobacter. The sequence goes on from CAVQZQ010000121.1 coordinate 3,897, forward strand.
GACGGCACCGGCCGCGATATCTGGAAGGCCTCGCAGCGCGTCTTCGATGCCGCGGTCCAAAAGGCCTAGGCGGCAAGCGCTCCATCAAGTGGTTCGAGATCTTCGCCGGCGAAAAGGCCTTTCGCCAGTTCAACACCTGGCTGCCCGACGAGTCCGTCTCCGCCGCGCGCGACCTGCGCGTCTCCATCAAGGGGCCGCTCACCACGCCCGTCGGCGGCGGCATCCGCTCGCTCAACGTCGCGCTGCGCCAGCTTCTCGATCTCTACGCCTGCGTACGCCCCGTGAAGTACTACCAGGGCGTGCCCAGCCCCGTGAAGCATCCTGAAAAGGTCGACATCGTCATCTTCCGCGAAAACACTGAAGACGTATACTCCGGCATCGAGTTCAAAGCAGGGCCGCAGATGCCGCGCACTCATCGAGTTCCTCAATGACGATCTGCTCAAGGGCACGAAGAAGAGAGTCCGCACCGACTCCGGCGTCGGCATCAAGCCCATCTCCATCTTCGGCACCAAGCGCCTCGTCCGCTACGCCATCCGCCAGGCGCTCGAAACGGGCCGCAAGACCGTCACGCTCGTCCACAAGGGCAATATTCAGAAGTTCACTGAAGGCGCATTCCGCGAATGGGGCTACGAAGTTGCCATCGAGGAGTTCCGCGACCAGATCATCACCGAGCGCGAAAGCTGGATTCTCGGCAACCTCGAAGCCAACCCGGCCTGACCGTGGAAGAGAACGCCGCGCTCATCGAGCCCGGCCTCGAATTCGGCAACCAGGAATTCCGCGACGAACTCTACGCTGAAATCAAGGGCGTCCTCGATTCCATCGGCAAAACCCACGGCAACGGCGCATGGAAGTAGAAGATGCTCATCAACGACCGCATCGCCGACTCCATCTTCCAGCAGATCATCATCCGCCCGGCCGACTACAGCGTCCTGCGCCACCAACCTTAACGGCGACTACATCTCCGACGCAGCCGCAGCACAGGTCGGCGGCCTCGGCATCGCTCCCGGAGCCAACATCGGCGATGGCTTCGCAGTCTTCGAAGCCACCCACGGCACCGCACCCAAATACGCCGATAAGGACGTCATCAACCCCGGCTCGGTCATCCTCTCCGGCGTCATGATGCTCGACTTCCTCGGCTGGAAAGAAGCCGCCAGGCTGATCGAGAACTCAATGGAGAAGACCATCCAGCAAAAGTTCGTGACCTATGACTTCGAGCGCAGACGCCGGCGCCACCAAGGTCGGCACCAGCGAATTTGCCACCCGCATCATCGAGCAACATGTAGGTGACGGATCAGTCGGATCAGTTTTGGGCAGCTTCAGCTGCAGCAGCACCACGGGTGCCGATCCTTCGCTCTTTTCTACGAGTCGCTCAATCGGTCATGAAACAGGCACTTCAGCCTGCCGCAAAATTCAAATTAAGGCACGAGGCTTTAGCCCTGAGACAATACCGTCCCACGGAGAGAAACAAATGCGGAAAAAAGTCAGCATTGTAGGCGCCGGCAACGTGGGCGCAACCACCGCGCATTGGATCGCCGCCAAGGAACTGGCCGACGTCGTCCTCGTCGACGTAGTCGAAGGCATCCCCCAGGGCAAAGCGCTGGATCTTCTCGAAGCCATGCCCATTGAAAAGCGTGACGTGCATGTCACCGGCTCCAACGACTATGCAGCCACAGCTAACTCTGACATCGTCGTCGTCACCGCCGGAATCCCGCGCAAACCGGGCATGAGCCGCGACGACCTCCTCCACACCAACTTCAAAATCATGTCCGACGTGGTTGCGAAAGTCGTTGCCCAGTCGCCCGAGTGCATTCTCATCATCGTTTCCAATCCGCTCGACGCCATGGCCCAGGCAGCCTACCGCCAGGCCGGCTTCAATCGAGAGCGTGTCATCGGCATGGCGGGCGTTCTCGATTCAGCCCGCTTCCGCACCTTCATCGCCGAAGAGCTCAACGTCAGCGTCGAAAATGTCACCGCCTTCGTGCTCGGCGGCCATGGCGATACCATGGTTCCCCTCGCCCGTTATTCAACCGTGGCCGGCATTCCCATCACCGAACTCATCGCCCCCGATCGTCTCGAGGCCCTCATTCAGCGCACTCGCGACGGCGGCGCTGAAGTTGTCAAATATCTCAAGACGGGCAGCGCGTACTATGCCCCTTCGGCCGCGGTCACTGAAATGGTCGAGGCCATCCTCAAAGACAAGAAGAAGATCCTTCCCTGTGCCGTGTTTCTGCAGGGCGAGTACGGAATCGAGGGCTACTACATCGGCGTTCCCTGCAAGCTGGGCGCTGCCGGCCTCGAAAAGATCATCGAAATCAAACTCACACCCGAAGAAGATGCCGCGCTGAAAAAGAGCGCCGAGGCCGTCAAGGAGCTCTGCGCCGTCATCGGCGTGTAAACCCGAGGCCGCCCGCGCATCCGTGAAATCTGCACCCATCGCTTCACGGATGCACAGCCAACAACAAAAACGTCTCTCGGCCACTTCGCACGCCGTCTTTCCTGCTGTCTCCACCTAAAGGATGAGCTTTTGCCCCATCCATTGGCGGGAGACTCTCCTGCGTCGCGAAGCCCACACTAGAGCGGAAACAATCGCGTTACCGCTGTGAATCCAGCGATATTAAGGGGTGCACAGGGGCGCGCGCAAGAGGTCGGCGGACGCACAGTGTATGCGCCCGCTCATGCATTCCCACTGTGTCTTCCTTGCAAGGAGAGCCATGTCCCGAAGAATTGTCTGCGTAGCACTCTGCCTCACCGTCGCAGTCATCACGGCCCACGCCCAGAGCAATTATGCTGTTATCCGCGGATCAATTCTGGATCCGCAGCACCGTCCCATCGTCAACGCCCACATCCGCCTCACAGCGGGCGGTACCGGCGCTACGCGCGAAGTGGTCACGAACGCAACGGGTCTCTACGAAATTGCCGGCTTGCAGCCCGACACCTATGCGCTTACGGTCGATAGCCCGGGCTTCCAGCAAGCCACGCAGAACATCGATCTCGAGGTCGGCCAGCAAGCCACCCTGGACCTGCAACTGCGCCTTGGCGCCGAGTCACAGACCGTGACTGTCAGAGCGGCCGGCGAACTCCTCAAGACTCAGGATGCGAGCGTAGGCGAGGTTGTCGATCAGCGGTCCGTGGATTCCCTCCCCCTCAACGGCCGCATGCTGATTGACCTTGTCCTCACCGTCCCAGGAGCGCACATCAGTCACGGCGCTTCCACCGGCGACATGAATCCTCTTTATTGGCGCCCCGGTCAACGGTCGGCGGTCAGCATCGGCGGAAGCCGCCCCAACGCCAACTATTTCCTGCTCGACGGCGCAACCAATACCGACCCCACCTTCAGCACCCAGAACCTGAGCCTGTCGCCCGACGCAGTGCAGGAGTTTCAGGTGGATACCGGCAGCTATTCGGCCGACATGGGCGGGGCCGGAGGCGGCCAGATCAACATTGTCACCCGCTCCGGATCAAGCCGCTTTCACGGCACGGCCTATGAGTTCCTGCGCAACGGCGACCTTGACGCTCATTCCTTCAACCAGATGGGCACTTCGAATTTCCTGGTCCAGAACAACTTTGGCGCATCGATCGGCGGCCCAGTCTGGCACACCGGCAAGACCTTCTTCTTCGTGAATTATGAAGGCCTGCGCCACGTCGAGATCGACGCGATGGTCGACACGGTTCCCACCGCAGCCGAAGATTCGGGCGATTTCAGCCAGAGCGGCGTGGATATCTATGATCCCGCCACCACTGCTCCAAATCCGAACTTTAACCCCAGCCTCCCGATCAGCAAAACGAATCCTCAATCGATCCGTCAGCAGTTCTCTTATAACAGCGTCTTGAACGTGATTCCCCCTGGCCGTCTCACCCAGGCTGCCAGCATCATGTTGAACAAATACACTCCGATGCCCAGCATGGATATGGGGATGATGGGCGGCATGACCATGATGGGCCAACCTACCGTGATTGGCGCCGGCAACGATGCCAACAATTACCTCGACACCCGCAAAGAACAGATGACCGACGATCAAGGGACCGTTCGCGTCGATCACAACTTCGCTAACGGGGATATTGCCTTCTTTCGTTACTCGGGCGCGGGCGAGTTTGGCTTCATGCCGGAGGGCCTGCCCGGCTTTGGTTTCTATCACGACGACCTATCCCAACAGGGCATCCTCGCCTGGAACCATGTCTTCTCCACCCACATGGTCAACATGGCCTCTGCCGCCATTTCGCGCCTGAGCATGATGCACTCCACAGAGAGCGCAAACAAGAACGACATCGTTACTGAACTCGGCATCACTGGAACCGGATTTGGCGGACCGGCAGCTTGGGGCGCGCCTTACTTCAATGTGCAGGGCTACTCCCCGCTTGGCGACAACTACCTGGCCACCCCCATGCATGCCTGGGACACCGTGGTCGAAGGCCGCGACTCATTGAACTGGCAAATCGGCCGCCATAGCGCCAAGTTCGGCGGCGCGTATCAAAAGTTCATCTGGCCCATGTGGGGCTTTTTTCAGAATCGTGGCTACTACCAGTTCACCAACGGCTTCACCACCGAGTATGCACTCAACGACGGCAGCACAGGTTCGGCACTTGCCAGTTTCATTCTGGGACTGCCTGCCGCGCGCCAGGGCCAGGCCGGTGTACCGCAGATGGACCTGCGCCAATGGTATGCAGATGCCTACGCGCAGGATGCATGGCGCCTCACCTCGACCACGACCCTTACCTACGGCGTGCGCTACGAGTTCATGAGCCCGCTTACTGACATCCGCTACACCAACAGCAATCTGGATTTGAGCAGCGGTACGCCAAAGGTCTTCATCGGCGGACAGAACGGATATCCGCAAGGCCTCATGTATCCCAACCGCATCAACTTTGCGCCCCGGCTCGGCCTTGCGCAAAGCATCCCCCGTATCGGAGTGGTGGCGCATCTCGCCTATGGCATCTTCTACACGCCCGTCGACATGAACACATGGTGCAACCAGCGCCACAACGTGCCCTACGTCTTCCCTGAGACAGCGCAAAGCGACCCGTTCACTCCAAGCATCAACACGCTCAACTTTCCCCACCCCCGTGCTGGGCACGACCGCGGTCAGCTTTACCTCACTCCAGTTGCATGCGCCGCCACAATACATCCAGCAATGGAGCGCCTCGCTCGAAAAGCAGTTGGGCACCGAAACCACACTTGAAGTTGGTTATCTGGGCGCCGGCGGCTTCCATCTTCAGCGCTCTCACCTGATCAACAATGCCCAGCCCGGTCCGGGCCTGATTCAGCCGCGTCGTCCCTTTCCCAAGATTAGCTTCGTCAACAACACAGTCTTTCCATCAACCACCACCGTGGCGAGTACCACTTTTCCAGTAAGCACCGTCAACCTGCTTGAGAACACGTCGCAGAGCTGGTACGACGCAGGATACGTAAATGTCCGCCGCCGGTATCAGAACGGTCTCAGTTTCCTTGCCAATTACACCTTTGCCAAGGCGCTTGAAAACGCGCCGGACTTCCGTTCCCCGATGTTGAGGCCGCCACGCCGCAGAACAACGACGACCTCAATGCAGAAAAAGGTCCTGGCTGCGACATTCGACACCGCTTCGCTCTCAGCGCGCGTCTACACTTCGCGCGCCTTGGGCACCAGCCACCTGGTGCAGTCCCTCACCCGGGATTGGCGCGGATCCATCGAATACCAGGCGCAGACCGGATTCCCCCTGACCATTTCCGTCTTTGGCGACACTGCCAATGCCGGAACCGTGGTCGGTGAAAACCCCATCCGCGCCAATGTGACCGGTGCAAAGGTATTTGCTTCAGGCACCCGCAACTCGACCACCTGGTTTAACCCCGCTGCTTTTGCCGCTCCGCCCGCCTACACCTATGGCAACGTGGGCCGCAATTCGGTCTATGGCCCCGGTCTGCAGACAATGGATTTGGGCGTGGTGCGCGAAATCGGCCTGGGTGAAAGAGCCCGGTTTGAAGCACGCGCCGAATTCTTCAACGCCCTCAACCACACCAACTTCGGAACCCCAAACAGGTTTGTCAACACATCCAGTTTTGGCAGCATTACCGAGGTTGCAACTCCGGGAGGGAAATCCAACTCAGCGCAAGATTGAGTTTTTAACCTTGTAGTGGAACTGCCGCACAAACACTAGGGGACGGGATCCAACTCCGTCCCCCTTTTTGGGTCCAGACGCATGCAAGTAGTTCGGTGATGGACTACGAAAAAGCACGGTCAACTTTGCTATCGTTTCAGGAAACTCGCAACCCTGGGTCCAATCTCTGTTGCGCATTGAGCCGGCGCCAAGGTGGCCGCATCCAGGAATCACGTCCAGTTCTGACTGCGGCACAAGATGGTGCATCGTCTCGCCTTCGCTCAGGGGCGTGATCTGGTCCTGCTCACCCCATACAATCAGCACCGGCATCTTCAGCCCCGGCAGCAGCTTGTCGGTCACATCATGCCCCGTCAGCATCGTCTGCATCGCCTGTCGAATGATCCATGCATTCTCCTTTACATGGCGAAGAATGTCGTTGGCGACGAAGCTTGGTAGCTTTGGTGGATTGGGCATCAGCAGCGCGTAGAACTCTTTCAGTTCGACTGGAGTGTCAGGTGTGAACAGCCGCGTATCCCACGTAGGCTTCACGTAAATGCCGGCACTATCAAAGAGCATCAGCCGCCGTACGCGTTCCGGGTGCTCAGCGGCCACGAGCTGCACAATCCATCCGCCCATCGACCATCCGCCCAGATCAACCTGCTTTAGCCCTAAAGCGTCGAGGAAGCCTAGAACTACCGCCGCCTCGTCGGGCACGGAATATGAAAAATTTCGCGGTCTTTCACTGTCGCCCGTACCCTGGCAGATCGGGCAAATAGACGCGGTAACCGGCCTTTACAAGGTAGGGTGCAACCTTCTCCCAGTCGTTCGCACGGCCACCCAGCCCGTGCACCAGCACCACAACAGGTCCCGTCTTCGGCCCCAGTGCATAGTAATGAACCCTGTAGCCGGAAACTGTCGCCGACAGGCTTTCCGTGCCGGAAAAATACAACCGCATTTCGCTGAACCCGTCATAGAAGCTAACCGGGCGCGCCCAAAAACTCACCGCAGCCAACAGCAACGCCAATAGCGCACCCGCAAACCACAAAGCTTTCCTGGTTTGTTTCACTTGCTTTCTATCTCCTTTTTCCAGCTGGCTGTGCGCCAACTGCCATCCGTTTTCAATCACGCGCACCGTCACCGGATCGAGTACAAGCGCGCTATGGCTGTTCCACTCCGCCCGTTCCACCCACCGCACTTCATCGGCGTCGGAAGCCGCCTGAATGCGCCCCCTGTTACCCGGCAAAGATAGTCAGCAATCACGTAATGGTAGCGAACGCATCTCCCTCACGATGAATGCGATCCAACAATTCGATCAGCTCGATTGGTTCAACCGTCAGACCCGTCTCTTCCCTCACCTCGCGCACCAGGCCAGCGTGTAGTGACTCGCCCACCTCCAGTACGCCGCCCGGCAACGACCAATGGCCTTTCAAAGGCTCATGGCCACGGCGGACCAGAAGCACTCGCCTATCTTCCACGATCACTGCGCCTATGCCCACCATTGGGGCCTGGGGAAACTCTCTTGTCATCATTCTCCCTTTGTATCGAGCTCAATCTACGATAGTGCGCTCGCCCCGCTGTCGCGCAAGCAATGTCCCTCTTGGTACCGCGGCAAAGCGAGGCCAAAGCATCGTTTCACCCGGCGTATCATCAAACGTATCGAGGAGGAAAAGATGGCGGAGTTCACACTGCAGATCGATGGTATGCATTGCGGTTCATGCATTCGCCGCGTCGAGCAGGCCCTGGCATCGACCAGGGGAGTGCTGGTAAAGGAAGTGCGGCTAGGCGCCGCGCGGCTCAATACACCCGCAGAGAACGCACCGGTCGATCTCGCGATTGCCGCTCTGGCCAAGGCCGGCTTTACAGCTCGTTTGGAACTTTAATCTATTCGATGGCGAAAACCCCGACAGAATCGCTCACATTGCCTGTTCTGGGCATGAGCTGTGCGGCCTGTCAACATCACGTTGAAACTGCTCTTCGTTCTACCGCTGGAGTCGAGTCCGCGCGCGTCGATCTGATGGCTCATCGCGCCAGCATAGTATTCGATCCCGCCGTGGCCGCACCCCAGGCACTCGTTGAGGCAATCAGGGCCGCCGGCTACGACAGTGTGCTTCCTCGCGCAGGAGATCAAGGCGCCCAATCGCCGGAAGATGCCTCGACTGCAAAGTCAGAGTACAAAGCGTGGTCCACGATCATTGCTGGAGTTGCGGCGATGTTGCTGGCCATGCCGCTTGGCAGCCACATGGGCGCGCTTGATCGTCTGCTGATGCGTCTTCTTCCCTGGCTCTATGCGGTTCCGGCGGATTCGATACGCTGGACGCTCCTGGGACTCACCGCGGTGATCGTGATTTGGGCCGGCCGCAGTATCTATGTAAGTGCAGCACGCGGGTTGCGTCACGGCGCCACCAACATGAACACGCTGGTGAGTCTGGGCACAGGCGTGGCCTTTGCCTATTCCGCTTACGCTACCATCTGGCCCGCTGCCGATCGCCAGGTCTACTTTGATGCGGTCCTCTTGATTCTTGGCTTTCTGCTGCTCGGCAAAGCTCTCGAAACGCGTGCCAAGCGCCGAGCCCTCGCGGCTCTTGATTCGCTCAGCCGTCTCCGTCCCGTTACCGCCCGCCGCATCCGCAACGATGTGCAAGAAGTCGTACCCCTCGCTGAAATTCATCCAGGCGACAGCGTGCTGGTCCTTCCTGGCGAGCGCTTCCCCGTCGATGCCGAGATTCTCGAGGGACAGACGACTGTAGACGAGTCCATGCTTACCGGCGAGGCTAAGCCTCTGCCGCGCGAGCCCGGCGGACGCGTGCTGGCTGGATCGCTTAACTATGACGGAGCTGTAGTCTGCCGCGCGCAATCTCTGGGCGAAGACACCGTACTCTCGCAGATCACGCGCATGGTGGAACAGGCGCAGAGCTCACGAGCCCCGCTGGAGCGGCTGGCAGATCGCGCCAGCGCCATCTTTGTGCCCTCGGTCTTGTTGTTGGCGGCTCTTACGTTTCTTGGCTGGTACTACACAGCTCATTCGCTGCAATTGGCTTTGGCGAGCACAGTCGCTGTGCTGGTCATCGCCTGTCCATGCGCCATGGGACTGGCAGTACCCGCCGCACTCACTGTGGCCGTGGGTCGCGGAGCGCAGATCGGGATTCTCTTCAAGGGCGGAGAGGCCCTGGAGCGCGTGGCCCACCTCGATACCGTCGTACTGGACAAGACAGGCACCCTCACCGTGGGTCATCCTGTGTTGTCCGCGATTCGCCCCATCGTCGGATACAAAGAGAGCGACCTGCTGCGTTTTGCCGCTTCTGCAGAGGAGCAGTCAAATCACCCGCTGGCTCACGCCATCGTCGATTCAGCCCGAGCGAGGCAAATTGAATGGCATCCGGCCAGAGACGTTCAGGTCTTGCCGGGCCGCGGTCTCACGGCCAAGGTCGAGGGCTTCGACTGCGTCCTGGGAAACGAGGTGCTGCTTCGTGAACTCGCAATCCGCCTGCCCGATAGCATCGCACCCGCAAAACCTGGATTCACCCGGCTTTGGATTGCTCTGAACAACCAGCCCGCCGGCTGTTTCGACGCGCGCGACGCCTTGCGCCCAGACGCAGCAGCTGCCGTTGCATCCCTGCGCAGCGCGGGTCTTCGCGTACTCATGCTGACGGGAGACTCAGCAGCGGCCGCAGCTCCCATTGCGGACCAGGTCGGCATCGATGAGGTGGAAGCGGGACTCGACCCCGCTGCCAAACTGGCACGCATCCGTGCGTTGCAGCGAAGTGGTCTTCACGTGGCAATGGTAGGCGACGGCATCAACGATGCGGGCGCACTTGCCCAAGCCGACGCGGGCATCGCTATGGGTTCGGGTGCTGACCTTGCCCAGGAGGCTGGCGATGTGCTGCTCCTGCGCGCTCAGCCCTCCTCCATTCCCGCCGCTATTGACTTGGCGCGCGCAACCGTGCTGGTCATGCGCGAAAACCTGATTTGGGCTGCGGCTTATAACGTGGTGGGAATTCCCCTTGCCGCTGGGCTGCTTTACCCCTCCTACCACATTCTGCTCAGTCCATGGGTGGCCGCTGCTGCCATGGCACTCAGTTCGGTCAGTGTCCTGGCAAACAGCCTGCGTCTTCGCCGCTGGCAACCCGGCGCCCTGGCTGGCGCGCCGGCACGATAGACTAGCTTCAGGGCCTTCCTGTGCGCATCCTGACCCGCTACATACTCGGCGAGATTCTCTCCCACACGCTCATCGGATGCGTGATTTTCACTTTCATCCTTTTCATGCGCGATCTTCCGCACATCCTTGAAATGGTGGTGCGCAACAGCTCCACATGGGCCAACGTGGCCGAGATTTTTCTCTTCACCATCCCCAACACGTTCAAGGTCACCATTCCCATGGCGGTACTGGTGGGCATTCTGCTGGGTCTCAGCCGTCTTGCAGCCGACAGCGAGATCATTGCCATGCGTGCTTCGGGACTGGGCATCGGCTACTTTGTCCGCGTCGCCTCCATTGTGGCAATCGGTGGCACGTTTCTCGGGTTGGTGAACTCGCTCTACGTCGCCCCACGAGCCAACCAGGCCATCCTCGCCATGCAGCAGGCTCTCGAAACATCGCAGGCCTCCTATGAAATCCAGCCTCGCGTCTTTTATGAAGACTTTCGCAACCGTGTGCTCTACGTGCAAGACGTGCGCGGCGGAGCCGGCGCGTCAAACTGGCGCGAAGTCTTCATGGCCGACGTCACCGACCCCGCAAACCCCCTGATCACGACAGCCGCTTCGGCAACGGTTGTGACCGATTCAACCCAGGAATTGCTCATGCGCCTGCGCGATGGCGCGGAGCATCAGACGGTTTCCGGAGACCCGCAAAAATACAATGTCTCTGCCTTCAGCAGCACCGACCTGCCGTTGGCATTGAACCAGCAGAGCGATGTGCATCTCGGCCGCCTCGACACGGCCATCTATGCGTTGCCCATGGGAGCCCTTCTGCAGCGCATCCACGGCCCCGAGAGCAAGCGGTTCCTCCTCGAATTGCACTCGCGCTTTTCCTATCCCGCCGCCTGCCTTGTGCTCATGCTGGTGGGCGTTCCGTTAGGGGTCATCTCGCGCCGCGGGGGCAAGAGTTCCGGCTTTGTCTTCACCCTTTTGCTTGTGGTGCTCTATTACGTTCTCTCCTACACCGGCATCGCTCTTGGCCGCCAGGACAAGCTCCCTGCGTTTCTCGCAGTATGGCTGGCGAACCTGCTTTTCACCGCGGCCGGCATCTTTCTGCTTTGGCAAATGGCCAGCGGCGGCCGGGTCCTCAGCGCGATCGCCGGATGGGCCGCTCGAATGCCGAACCTAAAATTCGCCTCCAGGCACAATGAGCTGCACCTTTCCGGCTTGCTTCACAAACTGCAGCCTCGTTCAGCGCGGAGCACCCCACGCGGCGTTTTTCCCCGCATCCTGGACGAATACGTCATCCGCGAGTTTCTTTCTATGTTGTTTCTCGTCCTGGCAGGCTTTGTGATGCTGATGCTGGTCTTTACCTTTTTCGAACTCGTCGGTGACATCCTGCGCAATCACATTCCGCTCACCACCGTAGGCGATTATCTGATCAATCTGACCCCCAGCATGCTGTACCAGATTGCACCGCTGGCCGTGCTCATTGCTGTGCTGGTCACTTTCGGAGTGCTTAACCGCAATAGTGAAATCATCGCCATGAAAGCCACCGGGATCAGCCTTTACCGGCTCGTGGTTCCCATTGTCTCCATCTCGGCCATTCTGGCAGTTTGTTTGTTCCTCTTCGACCAGTTCTATCTGCCCCAGGCCAACCGCCGGCAGGAGGCCCTTCGCAGCACCATAAAAGGGCGCCCACCCCAGACATTTCTTCACCCGGAACACAATTGGATCTTCGGCCAGCCGCGACCCGGCGAACCCGGCCGCATTTTCTACTATCAGTTCTTCGATCCCGACCGCCAGGAGTTTGCAAATCTCTCAGTCTTCGAGTTCAACCCATCCACATTTTTGCTTACGCGGCGCATCTTTGCCGCATGCGTCTATTGGGACGACGACCCCGGTTCATGGGTCTTCCAGAACGGCTGGGATCGCGACCTCGATGGCGCAAACGTGACTCATTACCAGGAGTTCAGAAACACCACGTTTGCGGAAATTCATGAGGAGCCTGGCTACTTCGCCAAAGAAAACAGGCAATCGCAGGAGATGAACTTCGGGCAACTCCAGAGTTACATAAGCGACTTGCGCCAGAGCGGCTTTGACACCATGCGCCTGCGGGTCGCACTTTGGCACAAACTCGCCTACCCGCTCATCGCCATCGTCATGGCGGTGCTGGCGGTTCCCTTTGCGCTCTCAATGGGTCGGCGCGGATCGCTCACCGGGATCGCCGTGGCTATTTCCGTGGCCCTGGCCTATTGGGTCATCGATGGACTCTTCGGCGCGATGGGCAACGTGAATTACTTACCCGCCCCGCTCGCCGCATGGTCCGCCGATGTCCTTTTTGGCCTTGTCGGAGGCTATCTGCTCCTTAGGACCCCCACGTAGCTGCAGCAGGCTGATTTCCCGACGCCGGGGCCACAATTCTTACACGCCTCCCGCCCCGCGTGCCCGGTACAATAAAACCATGTTCGAGGATCTTGCCCCACTCTTCAGTTATATGCGCCGCTACCGCTGGGGGTACGTCTGGGGCCTGCTCTCGTGCATTGCCACAAATGCGGTCTGGGTACTCTTTCCGCAGGTTTTGCAGAGGGCCATCGATGGCCTGGAACATGGCATTACCCGCCGCCAGATTCTCTTCTACGCCGGATTGCTTGTCACGATCGCGCTCGTCAAGGGCATCTTCCTCTACGCGCAACGTTGGATTCTTATCGGGATCTCGCGCGAGATCGAGTTCGACATGCGCAACGATCTCTTCCGCCAGCTCGAACAGCAGGATTCCGGCTTTTACCAACGCTATCGCACCGGCGACATCATGGCCCGCCTCACCAACGACCTGAACGCCGTGCGCATGCTCCTGGGCCCGGCGCTGATGTATAGCGCCAATACTGTCTTTTTCACCGTAGGCGCGCTGTTCTTCCTGCTGCGCATCAGCCCATGGCTCACCCTGGTCGCGTGGGCGCCCATGCCTCTGGCCAGCATCCTTGTCCAGTACTTCGGACGCAAGATACACGATCGGTTTGAGAGGATTCAAGAGAGTTTCTCTGAAATCTCTTCGCAGGCCCAGGAAAACTACTCCGGGGCTCGCCTGGTGCGCGCCTTCGCCCGCGAAGAGTCGCAGATGAACCTGTTCGAGCGGGCCAACCTCAAGTACATCAACCGTGCCCAGCGCCTGGTTCAGCTGATGGGCATGTTGTGGCCCACGCTCGAGTTCATTCTCGGGGTTTCGATGATCATCACCCTGCTGGTAGGTGGACACGAGGTGATCGCTCATCGCATCTCGGTTGGTGACTTCGTGGCCTTCAACACCTACATGGTTCTGCTCATCTGGCCCATCATTGCCGTCGGATGGGTGGTCAACCTGTTCCAGCGCGGTACAGCTTCGGTAAAGCGCATCGACGAACTGCTGCGCGCCAAGCCGTCCATCGACGACAGCGCCGCCGATCTCGCCATTTCTGCGGAATTCGTCCTTCAGGGCGAGATCGAGTTTCGCGATCTCAGTTTCAGCTATGGTGACACGCCGGTGTTGCGCGATATTTCGCTGCACGTTCCTGCCGGTTCAAGTCTCGCGATTGTAGGCCCCACAGGCTCGGGCAAGTCCACATTGGTGAACCTGATCTCGCGACTGTTTGAAGCGCCGGAAGGAAGCCTCCTGATCGATGGCCGACCGGTGCGTGACTATCCTCTGGCCGTGCTTCGCCGCAACATCGGCATGGTTCCCCAGGAAACGTTCCTCTTCAGCGAAACCATCCGTGAAAACCTGGCTTTTGGTGCACCGCATGCAAGTGCGGAAGACCTGCTTCAGGCCGCTGAGGCTGCGCACATCCTGCGCGAGTTCGAGGAGTTCCCGCAAGGCTTCGAGACCATGGTAGGCGAGCGCGGAGTCACCCTTTCAGGGGGTCAAAAACAGCGCGCTGCCATAGCCCGCGCATTGCTGCGCCGCCCCGCGATTCTTATCCTCGACGACGCCCTGGCCAGTGTGGACACCTATACCGAAGAACGCATTCTGGGCGGCCTGCGCAATTACACTTCGACCGCTACCACGATCCTGATTTCACATCGTGTCTCCACCGTGCGCAACGCCGACCAGATCGCGGTGCTGGCCAATGGCAGAATCGTCGAAATAGGCCGGCATGAAGAACTGCTCGCCCTCGACGGGTACTACGCGGGCCTTTACCAAAAGCAGCAATTGGAAGAAGAGCTCACCGTGGCCGGATAAGCTCGTCGCCCAACTTCGCCGCGACTCTCGCCGAGCAAATCAACCGAGCGTAGACCCTGGATCGCTGCTCATGCGCTCCAGCCTGACCCGGCCGCCGAATTCATTCCGAAATCACCGCGATCGGGCCCAGCCTGGTTATGTGTGGAGAAATGCTCGGTGACCTGTGGCATTGCTGCAGTGGCCATCGGATCCTTTGCTGCCTGTTTCCACGCATCACGAACATTCCGCACAAAAGTGAGTACCTGCATGAATTTCTCGCGGGAGCTTGCCTGCGAACCCTGCAGCATCAGAGCAAACATGGCGGTATAAAACTCCGCCAAAGCCTCCGCCGGCTTTCCCCCGATATCCATCTTGAGCGTCGCCTGAAGATAGATGACGATGTCCATCGCACGCTTGACGGCAGCACGCCGCTGGTCCGCGTCTTTGGACTCTACTGCATCGATCGCCCGATACATAAAACGAATGATGCCGTCGTAGAGTGCCACTGTCAGTTCCACACCTGAGGCGCCCTCGATCGCGCAGGTCCGGTAGGGGTTCATCTCTGATTCTCCTTATCCGTTCGTGTTGGAGTTGTAGCCGGTGATCGCGCTATACATTTCGTTGACCTGTTGAATCATTTCCGGAATGGACTGCAGTATCTGGTTGGCCATGTTCAATTCCGTGGTGAGACTGGTCTTCTGTGTGGCGATCAGCGCTTCCTGTTTCGAGACGTTGTCGTTCAAGGTCGTTTCCTGGCTGCTGTCTTCGCTGAGAGCCAGGCTGATCGCACCGCCATCGGCGCTGCTGTTACCCAGTCCGTTCAATGTGTCGGTGAAAGTCGAGCCAAAGCTGCCCGAATCCTGAAAAAAGGACACCACCTGGTTAAAGTTCGTATTCAGCGCATTGCTCAACGTGTCGGCGTCCAGCGTGATCGTGCCATCGGCACTCGCGTTCGCGGTGATGCCGAGAGAGATCAGCGAGTTGATCGTGTTAGTCCCAAACGCCGAACTCATCGCCGATTGCAATCCCTGCTGAAGCTGGGCCACGACGGAGGTACCATACAGAGGCTCCGGGTTGCCCGAAGTATCCTTCCCCTCTTGTGCATTGATGGCCTTCATCGTGGTGTTGTAGTCGGTCACAAAGGTATTGATCGCTGCCTCAATGCTCGTGGTATCGTTGTCGATCACTACCTGCACCGTTTCAGGCGTTCCATCGGAACCCGCGGTGCCCGTCGAGAGCAATTGAAACGTCACGCCCGGAATGGCGTTTGTGACCGTATTGGAGGCGCTGGTGATCCCGATCACTCCATCTACCGTAATCGTCGCGTCCTTTCCGCTTTGAATCGCCTCAAGCCCCAGGCCGGCATTCTTGCCGGGCGTTGTCGCGTCAGCGAGCGTGGTCGGGCTCGTCGGGTCGCTGGTCGAGTCGGCTATGTTGATCTGCCCGGCGGAGCCACTGGTCTGGCTTACCAGAGAAAGTCTTTGCGTGCCGTCCGCATTGGTCAACACACTGGCCGTAACGCCCGGGTTCGCGTTATTAATGGCAGCCGATAGCCCCGAGAGCGTCGCTGCCGTGGAACCATCCCCAACGTTTACCGTCTGCCACTTACCTGTCCCCACCTTGAAAGTGATGCCGCCGGTCAGCTTGTCCGATGCTTGCACCGCATCCGACGCCGCACTGGAGGTCTGCGCCAGATTCTGAACTGAGATGGTGTGGGTACCGGCTACGGCTATCGCGCTGGCCGAAGACAGAGTCAGCACGCTTGTATCGGAACTAGAGCCGGTCTTATAGGCCATCGTGCCGCTGAAGTCCGTGAGAGTCTGCAAGTCAGTTGATAGTGTGGACAATTGTGTGCCGAGGCTAGTGAGGGTCGTGTCCTTGCTCGTGAGTGCCGTCAACTGCGTCTTCCACGGAGTCTCCACGGATTGCAGATTGGTGACAATCTGGTTCACCGTGGTGGTTACGTCGAAGCCCTGGCCACTGGTTGCGGAACCAAAATTCAACCCGACTGTACCCACGCGTTTTCTCCTGCAGAATCGAAGATCAGATCAATGACCAAAGCGCATTGTGAACATTCAGGAAATCCCAAATCGCCGCGCTGCCGACCGCAATGCGAGACGGGGAAAGCTGCTGTTATGCTGCCTTCCCCGTCCAGTTCGCGTTCAACGTTTCTGCTCCAGGCTCTACTGGAGCAACTTGGTGATCAACTGTTGTGATTGGTTGGCCTGCGACAGCGCGGCGATGCCGGTCTGGCTGAGGATCTGGAACTTCGACATGTCCGAAGTCGCCTGACCGTAATCGGTTGCCGTAACGTCATTCATGGCCGCCAATGTGTTCGTTGACTGTGTGGTCATTACATTGCCGACCGCGGTAAGAGTGTTAATATTCGCGCCAATCGTGCCGCGGTCTGCGGCAATCGCGGTGATTGCCAAGTTGATAGACGCCAGAGCGCCCTGCGCGCTGGCAGTATTGGTAAGCACTGTCCCGGCTAAGCCGAGAGCGTTGCTATTGGCATTCACCATATCGGATGAGGCGTTGTTATAGGACTGCAGATTGTCCCGTCCGATGTAAAGATAGCCACTGTTTGGTTTGACGCCTTGTTTCCCGTGATGGCTTCAGACAGGTCGGCCGCGCCCGCCTGAGATAGCTTGCCGCCGGTCAGGTTGAGGGTATTGCCGGAAATGGTGGCGTTCACGCCTTTCGAGCCAAACTGCGAGTTGATAGCCGCCGCAAGGTCAAGCAGTGTGCCACCAGTGCCAGCACCGGCAAATGCTCCGGCCAGTGAAACCGCTGCGCCGCCAGTGGCAGTAATTTGAAGATCGTTTGCTGGCGAAGCTCCTCCTGGTTTAAGGATATCTGTCGCATTACCCACGGTGAGGCTTGTGACGGCGGCCGTAAAAATGTCGTGAGTCTCGGTCATTGCCGCCGAGGTCGTCATCTTGACTCCGCCAGTCAGCACGAGTTGTCCCCCTTGAATCGAGGCGACGTTCGCTCCAGCCGCATTGTAGAAAGCGGTATTGATATCGTTAGCCATGGAGGTCATTGTATCGGCAGCGGTCAAGAGCACATTTCCTGTCACGCCGGCAGCAAGGGGCTGGCCGCTTGTAGCAGTACCTCCGACTCCATTCACGTTCAATGTATAGGTGCTTGCACCTTGAGTCAGGGTAAATACCGATCCGACGTTTGCGGCATTCGTGATTCCGATGGCGTCCTTTGCAGAGCCAACGGTATACGCAGCATTCGTAGCAAATGTATTGATACCGTTGTATTCTGTGTTGCCGTTGATCGTATCTACCTCGGTGAGGATCTTCTGATATTCGGAATTCGCTGCGCTGGTCTGGCTTGAGTTAAGTGTGCCGTTACCCGCTTCTGTGGCGAGCGTAACAGCGCGATTGAGAAGGCTGGTGACCTGCGCGAGTGCGCCATCCGCGACCTGCAGGAAGTCGACGCCCTCCGATGCATTCTTTGCAGACTGCGACAAAGCGGTCGAAGAGGCTTGAAGCCCATTGGCCAGTGAAAGACCGGCTGCGTCGTCCGCGCCGGAGTTGATCCGCGATCCGGACGACAGTTGTTGCAAGGTTTTTGACAGAGAAGCCTGGGTATTCGCCAGGTTGTTCTGTGCGGAAATTGCAGAGATGTTATTCAGGACACCCAAAGCCATGGAAATTCTCCTTTTGTGTTGAGTTAATCTCGGTTCCCTGCTTCGGGTGCCTGACCGGGGACGGGCCGCAGAATGTTTGCTGGCCTGCTCCGGGTCACCTTGCGGAAGGAACCACTTTGCTCACTGCCTTCATCGGCGTCCCCCGCAAACACTTTATGGTTTTTCGCCCCGCCCTTAGCAATTTTGCTTCCA
This sequence comes from uncultured Acidobacteriota bacterium, assembly GCA_963718435.1. GTDB lineage: Bacteria > Acidobacteriota > Terriglobia > Terriglobales > Acidobacteriaceae > Telmatobacter. The sequence continues at coordinate 22,145 of CAVQZQ010000121.1, forward strand.
ATCATTCTTTCGCCGCACTGGACGATAAGCATGGATAAGCTTAGAAACTCAGGGTCCACAATGATCGAACTCACTCGCCTTAACGGTACCGCGATGGTTTTGAATAGTGACCTGATCAAGACTGCCGAGGCGTCCCCGGACACCATGCTCACCCTGATCAACGGAGAGAAGCTGATTGTGCGCGAGGAGCTTGGCGAGGTCGTAGAACGTGTACTGACCTACAGGGCGCAGCTCCTGGCAACCGTGGCCCGGCGCCTGTCCACGTTGGACGATCTGACGCGAATCATATCGCTGAGCAGCCTCGGTACGTCGGATCAGGATGTGCCGGATCAGTCTGACCTCGCACAGAAAGCACGTCAACGCGACACAACTCGGAAACTCTGAGGGTTGAGATCAGGTTCTCCGTTTCCAGTTTGCCGAGGAGCATCGATGGATAAAGGCAGTATCGGCGGAGTTCTTCTGGCTGTCGCAGGCATTGTCGCGGGGCTTCTGATCGAAGGCGGCAATTTGGGACAGATTCTGCAGCCGACGGCGGCTCTCATCGTTTTTGGTGGGACCATGGGCGCGGTGCTCCTGCAGTTTCCTCTACCCACAGTAGTCGCCGCATTCCGCAATCTGGCACATGTCTTTGCCGCACCGCGCAAGCAGGATGATCAGCTCATTCGGCTGCTGGTCACTTTCGCTAACAAGGCCAGGCGCAACGGCGTCGTGGCACTCGACGCCGATCTCAAAACCGTTCAGGATCCATTTCTCCGGCAGGCCGTCATGCTGGCCGTTGATGGAACTGAGCCTGCGGATTTGCGCAAAATCATGCGCGTCAGTCTCGATTCCACTGCCGAAATGGAAGACCGCCTTCCATCCGTCTTTGAATCGGCGGGAGGATTCTCGCCCACAATCGGCATACTTGGCGCGGTGCTGGGCCTCATTCAGGTCATGCAACACCTCGACAACATTCAGGAAGTAGGCCGTGGCATTGCCGTCGCATTCGTCGCGACCATCTATGGAGTGGGAGTGGCCAACCTGTTCTTTCTGCCCTTCGCCGGAAAAATGCGCATTCAGCTGCGCGAAGACTACTTGCGCCGCGAAATGATGTTGGAAGGAGTCATCTCGATCCTCGAAGGAATGAATCCGCGCATGCTCGAGGTCAAATTGTCCGGGTTTCTCAGCAACTCTGAAAAGCCGCCGATGGAGCACGACGCATGAATCGTCGCGTGCATCGCACCCGTGTTACTGATCACCGCTGGCTGGTTTCCTATGCCGACTTCATCACGCTTCTCTTCGCCTTCTTTGTCGTCCTTTACGCTTTCGCCAAGGCGGACGAGAAGAAGGCCGCACAAGTCTCTGCTGCCATTGACACTGCGTTTCACTCTCTGAGATCCTTCCCGATACTGACCGCTCGGCATCTGAATACACCGGAATTCTATCCGGTGCGGGACGACAGGAATTCCCTGTCGACACAGAAAACTTCGTGTCTCCGGCCACCGTCAGGGACGGCCTCGACTCGCTGCGCCATCAGTTGGAACAGACTCTCTCCGACCAGATCGGACAACGCATCGTCACCATCAGAATGGGCCCTGACGGGCTGGTGATCAGCCTGCGAGAGGCAGGCTTTTTCAACTTCGGTTCCGCAAATCCGCGGCCTGACACGCTGGCCACACTGCGAAGAATCGCCAATTCACTGGGGAGCACGCCGTATGACATCCGCATCGAGGGCCACACGGACAATGTTCCGATCCACAATGCCGAGTTCGATTCCAACTGGGAGCTATCCTCTGCCCGCGCCGCGCGGATCGCTCACGTCTTCCTAAATGCCATCCGACCCGACCGGCTCTCTGCCGCCGGCTATGCGGAGTTCCATCCGATAGCCAGCAATGAAACTCCGGCAGGGCGTGCCGAAAACCGCCGTGTTGACCTGGTTGTGATGCCTCGATCCCGGCTCAACTTTGCTACACCTGAAGCCGCCCCCTCCGGGCCCTGGCGCAGGATCACCGATGACGACACTGAACACCGCTAGTTGAACGAATACTCTGCTACGCGTCCTTGCGCATCTGCACATCCCTGCGCCCAAGGGCACCTGAGAGACTCATCAGCCCTGCGAATCGTCTTCCACGCCCAGAACTTTCACAATCACCCGCTTGCGGCGCTGGCCATCGAATTCGGCATAGAAGACTCGCTGCCAGGTGCCCAAATCCAGCCGGCCATTCGTCACCGGCAGGGTGGTTTCATGGTGCAGCAGCAGAGACTTCAGATGAGCGTCCCCATTGTCTTCGCCGGTCTGGTGGTGCTTGTAGTCCGGACGCGCCGGAGCCAGTTCCTCCAGCCACTTTCCAATATCCTCAATGAGCCCGTTCTCCAGATCGTTCACATACACGGCAGCGGTAATGTGCATGGGCGAAACAAAACACAAGCCATCCTTCACCCCGCTGCGAGTCACAATCCCTTCGATTCTCCGGGGTGATATGCACCATCTCGCGCCGCTTCTTTGTCTCGAACACCAGGTATTCGGTGTGACTCTTCATTTCAGCCTCCCTGCCAGCCGTAGCGGCTTTCCTTTATCCTAAGGATAGCCGTGGTCAACAGCAGCGCCCTCAATGCCGAATCCCTCTCGCAGCGTGCGCTCGATCTGCTCGCCGCAGGCTCGCCTGCGCAAGCGGCGCAAGCCTTTCGCGCCGCTATTGGCGCCGACCCTGAATATTATGAGGCTCATCACGGCCTCATCCGCGCGTTGCGGGACGCTGGCCAACTAGAGCAATCCATCGCGGCCGCTTTGGCTCTAACAGTGCTTACACCGTCGGACCCGCTTGCACATACTGCGCTCTCCATCTCTCTGCAATCCGCGGGTCACGTACCCGAAGCCGAGGCCGCCGCGGCGCGCGCCCGCATTCTGGAGTGGAAGATCCAGTTGCAATCCCCGCCGCTAGAGGACCCCCAGCGGTGAAAGCCCGTCAACGGCCTGGTCCTGCCAAACGCCTGCGCCGCATGCACGATGAGCTTGCCAGAGTCTACGGTCCTCAGCATTGGTGGCCGGCGGAAACAGCATTTCAAGTCGTGATCGGCGCTTATTTGACGCAGAATACCGCGTGGAAGGCAGTCGAACGCTCTCTCGCCAACCTTCGCGACGCTGAAGCCCTGACGGCCGACGGCCTTCGATCATTGGCGCTGGAAGACTTGCAGAAACTCATCCGTCCTTCCGGCTTTCCCACTCGAAAAGCACCGGCGCTCAAAGCGTTTGTTGCGATGCTTGACGCCGAATTCAGAGGCTCGCTCGAAGCCTTGGCCGAGACCCCGACCGCGCCTTTGCGTCAACGACTGCTTGCTCTGCCCGGCGTAGGCTCAGAAACCGCCGACGCTATCCTGCTCTATGGTCTCAACCACGCCGTCCCCGTGGCAGACGAGTATCTTCGCCGCATTGTCGAACGCCATCGGCTTGTCTCGCCCTCGCCCGCCCGTAACAAGGCAGGTTATGCGTCTCTGGTTCAGCTCACCGGGGAAGCCTTTGCCGCCGATCCCGCCGAAAACCATGCACTGCTGTTCAATGAGTTTCACGCCCTCACAGTCGCCGTCGGAAAGGCGCATTGCAGAAGACAGCCGAGCTGCATCGGATGCCCACTCGCCGCCGACCTTCCTCGCTTGAGTGACTGAGCAGAGAATTGCCATATAGCTCTCGCGGCAATACAAGTTTCATGTTCAATTCCGTAGCAAGTTTCACACCCAATCCCTCTTATTTCAGGGTCGAGGAGTTGTCATTTGAGCTATCGATGCCGGCACGCAGTTCATTGTTAAGGAATGTATAATCAGGCAAATGTCACTCAGC